>NZ_BLZO01000109.1 GCF_014132355.1 Okeania sp. KiyG1 | reverse complement strand
TGAGTATAGCAAGACATCTAACACAAACCAGGTTTCTATCTTCAATCATTGTCAAATTTTTCTCAATTCTCTTCCCTATTAGATATCTCCAAAAATCAAAAATAAAATCAACAGGACTTACGCAGAGACTCTACATATAGAATATAGAGAGGGCGAATGCCATTCGCCCCTACAGATGGTTGTTTCAAAGTCAATTTGCGTAACTCCTGTTACTTTTAACTTTTAACTTTTGACTTTTGACTTCCACAGATATCTGTACCAGGCAAAATACAAACAGATAGAAAGTACAAGCAGCAACAGAGATAGAATTAGGAAATTATCCCAACGTTTCATCATAAACATAATTCCCGTGAGACACAAAACTATTTGCCAGGGAATTGCGATCGCAGTTGCCAGCAAATCTCGCCTGTTCTCTAATGCAATATTGACCGTGAGATTGCGGGGAATATTAACAGCGATCGGCTTCCAGAAACCGAAGGGACGGGTGACAGTATAAAAATTCTCCAGAACTGACCGCTCTGTTGCCGGGGTTAACAGAGTGCCAACGATACATCCTGCCAAAGAACAACTGCTAGGAATTAGAAATTGGATAAATTCAGCAAGTTGCAGATTCGGGAAGGAAGGTAAGACGATCGCCTTAGTAACAATTGCGGCCACCATACCAGCAGCGATACCCGTGGCAAATCCATAACCATTAAACCGCCACCAATACCATCTTAACAGCAGAGGAACCGCTAGACCAGTGCCCAATCCCAGAGTCAACCATCCCCAAATTTCATTGATATTGGAGATACTGAAGCTAAATAGCAATCCCACCATAACTATGATAACCGATGCCCAACGACTTTGAGCCAGTAGTTTGCGGTTGTCAGCTTGCGGATTGAGATAAGCTTGATAAATATCCTTCACCCAGTAAGCAGCGCCACCATTAATTAAGGAGTCAAAAGTAGACATCCCGGCGGCGATAAAACAAGCTAATACCAATCCCTTGATTCCCACTGGTAGGTAAGTAGCAATAACTGTTGGCAACACCAGTTCCGGGTCGGGAATTACTTGGTTAGTAATACCGTAATTGATGCCCAGGATTGCAAAAGCAGTTACTAAAGGCCAGCGAAAGGAAAGCAAGAATATCCACCACAGAGACATTAACCCCACTTCCCGGTCGCTTTTAGCAGCAAAATAGCGCTGCATCATATAACCACCGATACCGCCAAACCCTTCCATCAATACTTTCAGCAGATAGAAACAAAGGATAGCGCCGAACAAATTGAAACGACCATAGTCTCCGGGTAAGTCTACTTCCATGGAGGGGAATATACTACTCCACTCGCTAAAATTCCACTCGTGCAATTGCTCGGTTCCTGGAATGGAAATGGCAAATGTCTCCGGGAGAGGAGGAAGTTGCAGAGCGATCGCGCAGATATAGATGATAGCTACAAAAATCAAAACACCTTGAAATAGGTCTGTTAACACCACCCCATAAAAACCGCTAAGGACAGTGTATATCAATGCCAGGAAGATAATTAAAATAGAGGCTATGCGGGCATCGACAGTAATAAATTCTCCTAAGAATTTGCCCCCACCGATGGCAAAGTAACTAATCCTACCAATAGTCAAGATAATAGCAGCAACAGCACTAACTATCCGGGCGATATTTCCTTCCCGTCCCACACCAAAACGCAAATGCATCCATTCCGCTAAAGTCATAACTTGGGCGCGGCGGTTCCACTTGCCCATAAAAATCATGAACATTGCTAGAATTAAGGCAATGCCACCCCGGAGTTCCAGAAAAAATCCCTTCGTTCCCAAGGCGTAGACTAAGGCTGTTATCAACATTGTCCCGGCAATGTCCGTATTGGAAGCCATCCCGGATGCCCCCAATACCCACCAAGGCATATTCCGATCGCCCAGAAAGTAAGAGTCTATGCCACCGGATGCTTTGCGCTGGAGAAATATGCCAAACAGGACAATCGCCAGCAGGTAGATGACGACAATAGTGTAATCAATTAAATGCATAAACTACTCAACTTTCCTTATCAGTACCATTGATTCTATTATATTATGTCTGGTTGATTACTTATAAATAAGGAGTCATATCAAATCCGGTAGCGTCGGTGTAATTAGATGGGGAGATGGGGGGATGGGGGGATGGGGGATGGGGGATGGGAACCCACCCCTAACCCCTCCGAGGAGGGGAATATGGAGAAATATTTGGTAATCGTTGAAGATGGAACATTTTTTACGTGCCGAATTAAACGGATTTGATATCAGGAGTCAGGAGGGAAGAAAGAAGAAGAAAGAGAAAGTTTTTTGATCGCGCTCTTCTGCGTATATAATATTAATTTCGGTTAAACCGCAATTATCTAATTACTTTGAAAATTACCTTCAGTAGGTCGGAGCGTATCTCGCAACCCAACAAATGCAACAAGAGTTGAACAGATACAACAAGTGTTGTTGGGTTTCTTTAACCTCAACCAAACCTACAAATTGCTAATTACTTTGAAAATTACCTTCAGTAGGTTGGGTTAAGCGTATCTCGCAACTCAACAAATGCAACAAGAGTTGAACAGATACAACAAGTGTTGTTGGGTTTCTTTAACCTCAACCAAACCTACAAATTGCTAATTATATCATGTCCGGATAATTAGTTATAAAAAACTTTCTCCTTCAACTCCAGTTCTTCTTCTTCTTTCTTTCCTCTTTCCTCCTGACTCCTGACTTCCCCTCCACCGGAGGGGTTAGGGGTGGGTTGACTCCTGAGGACTCCGTAGTTATTTATTTATCACTGTTCAACCGGACATGATATTACTTTGAAAATTACCTTCAGTAGGTTGGGTTAAGCGTATCTCGCAACCCAACAAATGCAACAAGCGTTGAACAGATACAACAAGTGTTGTTGGGGTTCTTTAACCTCAACCAAACCTACAAATTGCTAATTACTTTGAAAATTACCTTCAGTAGGTTGGGTTAAGCGTATCTCGCAACCCAACAAATGCAACAAGCGTTGAACAGATACAACAAGTGTTGTTGGGGTTCTTTAACCTCAACCAAACCTACAAATTGCTAATTACTTTGAAAATTACCTTCAGTAGGTCGGGTTAAGCGTATCTCGCAACCCAACAAATGCAACAAGAGTTGAACAGATACAACAAGTGTTGTTGGGTTTCTTTAACCTCAATCAAACCTACAAATTGCTAATTATATCATGTCCGGATAATTAGTTATAAAAAAACTTTCTCCTTCAACTCCAGTTCTTCCTCTTCCTTCCCCTCCTGGGAGGGGTTAGGGGTGGGTTGACTCCTGAGGACTCCGTAGTTATTTATTTATCACTGTTCAACCGGACATGATATTACTTTGAAAATTACCTTCAGTAGGTTGGGTTAAGCGTATCTCGCAACCCAACAAATGCAACAAGCGTTGAACAGATACAACAAGTGTTGTTGGGTTTCTTTAACCTCAACCAAACCTACAAATTGCTAATTACTTTGAAAATTACCTTCAGTAGGTTGGGTTAAGCGTATCTCGCAACCCAACAAATGCAACAAGAGTTGAACAGATACAACAAGCGTTGTTGGGTTTCTTTAACCTCAACCAAACCTACAAATTGCTAATTACTTTGAAAATTACCTTCAGTAGGTTGGGTTAAGCGTATCTCGCAACCCAACAAATGCAACAAGTGTTGAACAGATACAACAAGTGTTGTTGAGTTTCCGTAAACGTCAAACCAACCTACAAATTGCTAATTACTTTGAAAATTACCTTCAGTAGGTTGGGTTAAGCGTATCTCGCAACCCAACAAATGCAACAAGCGTTGAACAGATACAACAAGCGTTGTTGGGTTTCTTTAACCTCAACCAAACCTACAAAGTTCCAATTCACGAAAACGTTTAACGCATACTTTGTTTTTTCTCAGCTTTTAAGTCACGACTACCCACAGCAGCTAATTCTGCATCCATCAAAGTTTTTCCTGTTGCTGCCAGATAAACATCATCCAAACTTGGTCGCGCTTGAGCAATACCAAAAATTGGTAAACCTGCACCCCGCAATAACTGTTGAATTTCGATCAAAGCATCACTTTGGGGTGTCACCACTAAGTTTAAAGAATTACCCTGAGCAGCATTAACAATAACTTCTTGAACTATTGGTAAATTTCCTAGTAATGCTTTTACTTTTTCTGCTTCTTCAGTAGAAGAAAATTCCCTAACACGGAGAGTGATGCGATCGCCTCCCACCCTGTCTTTAAGTTCAAAAGGAGTACCCGAAGCAATAACCACACCTTGGTCAATAATAGCTACCCTATCTGCCAAAGCATCGACTTCTTCCAGATAGTGACTGGTAATCAAAACTGTTGTACCTGAGTCTCGTAACTGACGCAAAAAATCCCAAGCTGCTATCCGACTATCAATATCTAAACCCACTGTCGGTTCATCCAGAACTAAAACATCTGGTTGATGCAATAAACCTGCTGCTAAGTCTAGACGTTTGCGGATACCGCCAGAGTAAGTGCCTGTTTTTATCTGCCCAATCTTCTATACCCAAGAGGGCGATCGCTCCTTCGATTCTTTCTTTTGCCAATTTGCCTGGAATATGGTATATAGCTGCTTGTAGTTCCAGTAGTTCTCGGCCTGTCAGTACCTTGTCGATGGCCACTTCCTGAGCAACATAGCCAAGACGTTGTCTAGCTATTCTCGGTTGGTCAACTACTGAAATACCAGATACTTCTAAACGTCCAGCGTCTGGTGTAATTAAAGTACACAGAGCGCGTAGAGTTGTTGTTTTACCTGCACCATTAGGGCCAAGTAAACCAAATATTTCTCCAGGTTCTATCTGAAAAGAAACGTCCTTAACTGCTGTAACTGAACCATAACTTTTCTGAAGGTTTTCGATTAAAACTGCTGGTACCATGATTATTAGTAAATATAAAGTTTTCTTTGATAATTGTAATTGTTTATTTTATTCTTGGCAGAAAACCAGAAGTATAGCAGTGGAAAGAAAGGGCGCGGACATATCAAAAGCTTAAAACTCAGACGCAAAATTGTCCTTCTTCATTCAGCCATATTATGTTTGACCTGAGACACAGAAAAGCTTTTGTCACTGTTGCCAGATGAGCTGTTGCCTGTTGCCTATTTCCCAGTTCCCTTTTCCCTGCGATAAAATTGATGGTAGCTTCTCATAAATAGTAAATAGTTATGACCAAAAAATAAGGTCAATAGCCTCCTCTTTTAAGAGGATAAAAGCGGTCGTTTGCTTTTGCTTTTGCTTTTGCTTTTGCTTTTGCTTTTGCTTCGCAAAGCTGGCGCAACGCAAAGCTGGCGCAACGCAAAGCTGGCGCAACGCAAAGCTGGCGCAACGCAACGCTGACGCGAAACGCGCATCTCGGAACGGAGTTCTATCTTCGTAGCTTCCCGTAGGGTGGCATGGCTCCGAAACCTGCGCCATATCCAATGGACCAAGAGAAACTAAAGTTCAATATTTCAAGCCTCTGACTTTAACTAGAGGTACTGTTAACGCAGTTCCTCCGATAGGAGGCTAACTGATAACTGATAACTGATAACTGAAATGACCATAGATATTAAAGCCTTTTTTCAGGGAACAAACCCTGGCATTCCTCTGTTTATAGATAATGTAGAAATTGACAAGAAATACTACATTGACTTCTCGACCGTGCGTGGAGGAAAAGTTATAGAAAAATTAAAAAATACTATTACTCTCTGGTCTTCAGACCAACCTACTTGTCAGCTATTCACCGGACATATTGGTTGTGGTAAGTCTACAGAATTATGGCAACTCAAGCAACAGTTAGAAACAGAAGGCTTTCATGTTGTCTATTTTGAGTCTGACAAAAACCTGGAAATGGGAGATGTAGATGTAGGCGATATTTTTCTAACTATTGCACAACAGGTTAGCAGAAGTTTGGAGAAGTTGGAAAAACTTAACTTGGAGGAACCAAAAGGATTAAAAGGTCTACTTCAGGGAGCAGCCAAATTATTGCAGACAGAAATTGAACTCTCCGCAGAAGCTAATATTCCTGGTGTGGGTAAAGTGGCAGCTAGCAGTGAAGGTTCATTTTCAGCAGAAGTCGGTTTGCCTGGAGTTGGTCAAGTCAAAGCTGATGAAAAAGGATTAGAATTTGTAGCTTTAGGAATTGGTAAAATTACTGCCCAGGCAAAAGCTAGTCCCGAACTTCGTAGTAAACTTAGAGAATATCTCGGGCCCCGCACCAGCGGAATTATTGAAACTATTAACAAAGAATTGCTCGAACCCGCTAACGAAAAGCTGAAACAGTATGGCAAAAAAGGATTAGTGGTTATCGTTGACAACCTGGAAAAAGTTGATAGTTCACCTAAACCTTGGGGGCGACCTCAACCAGAATATCTATTTGTTGACCGGGGCGAACAACTGATGAGTCTCCATTGTCATCTGATTTATACTCTTCCTATGGCACTGAGGTTTTCCAATGACTACGCCACATTAACTCAAAGATTTAAGAGAGACCCTCAAATATTGCCAATGGTGGCCACACAGTTGCGCGATGGTAGTGAATGTGTTGAAGGAATGAACTTAATGCGACAGTTAGTGTTGGCAAGGGCATTTCCAGAATTAGACCCACAGCAACGTTTGGCAAAAGTTACCGAAATATTTGATAGTCAGGAAACCTTAGACTACTTATGTCGTTTTAGTGGTGGCCATGTGAGGAATGTATTGCGAATAGTTAATGAGGCTATTATGGAAGAAGGGGATATTCCCATCTCCCGCGCTAGTGTTGCCAATGTAATTAAAACTTATCGCAATCAACGACTTTTAGCTGTAGATGACCATGAGTGGGAATTATTGCGCCAAGTTGCTCAGACAAAAAAAGTAACGGGAGATGATGGATACCAAATTTTAATTCGGAGTATGTTTGTTTATGAGTATCAAGATGAACTTGGCCCTTGGTTTGATATTAATCCTATGTTGAAAGATGCGCCGGAGTTAAATAGGGTTTGCTGAAAAAGTCTTTTTTAAGGAGTAGGGGACCCACCCCTAACCCCTCCGGTGGAGGGGAAAAGGGGAGTAGGGGAGTAGGGGAGCGGGGAGTAGGGGAGTAGGGGAGTAGGGGAGTAGGGGAGTAATTTTTTTGCCCAACTCAGCAGCGAAAATACTAACTTTTTGAGCATTAAGAGCTGAAACAGGCATACTTTTTGCCGACAGAAAAAGGCTAAAACCTTTATATGTAAACGCTTTGACATTTAATAATAAAACCCTAAATATAAGGGAGTAGAGGGCGTAGGTTGGGTTGAGGCACCCCCCCGTTAGCGGAGCTTATCCGTAGGATAAACCCAACTTTAGGGTATGAAAAAGAATTTTTGGCGTTGCTGATTCTGGGTATGATTTGATAATTTTGGATTTTGGATTTTGGATTTTGGATGGTTTGAACTACTTGTTAATATTAACTGTTTCCTCCATACCTATAAACCTACTTTCATACCTTAATTCAGCAATGCCGAATTTTTTTATAATAGACATCTCCAAAAATTACAAATAAAATCAATTATTATCAGGACTTACGTATTAGGAACGAGTTTTCGGCGTTTGAGATTGCTTTCCTCCGGAATGCTCCGCAAACGCTGTCGCTCGCAATGACAGAAATACGATGTTTTGCCTAAGTCCTGATTATCATAAATTTTCAATTATTTCTCTCTGTTCCCTCTTTTTCTGGGGATGTCTAATTTTGAGCATTAATTAACTATATTTAAAAATTTATGCCTAGTTACAGGAAGTTAATCATCAAAAATTATTGCAGAAATTAATCCGAGGCATGGAAATGTCTCAAGGACAATTTCGCCTATTTCTGGCACAGTGCAATAATTTGAACCAGCGCGATCGCCTAATTTCACAACTCCGGGAATCTTTTTCTGAAGACTTAGCAAAGTTGCAGTTGGATGAGTCTGTCGATGAACTTTATGCAACTATCAGAAAACAGTTAGGAGACCAACAACCAGATGCTCTGATGGTTTGGGGTTTAGAGTCTGTCAGGGATATTGATAAATTGCTCGTATCAATGGGGTTAGTGCGCGAAGAGTTTAGGAAAAATTGTCCCTATCCCATAGTTTTATGGATAGACGCAGAAATTTCTCGTAAATTTATTCGGTTAATTCCTGACTTTGAAAATTGGTCAAGTCTGACCGTTTTTGAAACTGCCACTCAGGAATTAATTGATTTTATTCAGCAGACCAGTGAGAGTGTTTATCAGAAAGTTTTAGAAAGTGGGACAGGAATATTTTTAGATGATACTGCTCTTGGTCTGGGAGAGTCTGCTTATCAAGAGTTGGTGGGCGCAAGGCAAGAATTGTTAAACCGAGAAGTTACCTTAGAGATTGAATTAGAAGCAAATTTGGAATTTGTTTTAGGTAGGGCAACTGATAATTCTACCGAAATAGCACTAGAGCATTATCAACATAGTCTCGAACTTTGGCAACAAATTAACAACTCGGTGCGAGTAGCTCACACTTATTATTATCTGGGGTTATGGTGGCGTAGTTATGCACTTAGGTGTCGCGTTGAGAAAAATATGGCTTGTGAGAGAGCTTGTTCATATTTTCAGCAGTCGGTAGAAGGCTTTGAGACAGTTAACCGCCCAGACTTAGTTGCTAAATTTATCAATGCTTGGGGAGAAGTTTTGCAAACTTTAGGGCGTTGGGATGAGTTAGAAACTGTTGCCAAGAGAGCAATAGAATTACATCAAACCTATTCCCAGGCATTTCGTGAAGCTCGTGCTTATGGTTTTCTAGCAGAATTTGAACTGGCAAAAAATCATTATAGACAAGCAAAAAAACTTGCTCAAAATGCCATAGAAATTTTTAACAAAACTCTAGATGCTGTATCTCCTCCTAGCTCAGAAAAAGACGAAATTACTTTAGATTGGGAGCGCTATTCTCATCTAGGAAAATATTTATTTACTCTAGCAAAAGCCGAAAAAAAATTAGGTAAATTTGAAGCATCAATAGCCAATTTTGAACAAGCAAAAAATACGACTAAACCTGAATACAGAACTGAATTTTATATTCATATTCTCACAGAATTACGAAAAATATATTACCAACAAAAGGCATATTTAACAGCTTTTAAACTGAAGCAAGAACGACAAAAAATAGAACAACAATTTGGGTTTGTAGCATTTATCGGTGCAAATCGTTTGGGGTATAGAAAACCAAATACTAACCAGGCTTTACCTCAACTTAATAGACGAAAAATTACTCAAGAAATTTCTGCATCTGGGCGTCAATTTAATGTAGAAGAATTGCTAGAAAGAATTAGTCGTCCTGACTATAAACTGATAGTGATTCATGGACAATCAGGAGTTGGTAAAAGTTCGATTTTGCAGGCTGGATTAATACCTGTTTTAGAAAAAAAATCAATTGATACCCGTAACGTAGTAGTGGTTTTGCAGCGAGTTTATGTTAATTGGATTTCAGAATTGGGGGGAAATTTAGCTAAAAAACTCAAAACAATTCCCCAATTAGCAGTTAATTCACAAATGCTTAATTCGACTGAGGCAATTTTTTATCAGCTACGAAATAATGCTGAATTCAATCTACTGACGGTTATTATTTTCGATCAATTTGAGGAATTTTTCTTTGTTAATTCAGAGCCAGGGCAGAAAAGAGAGTTTGCTCAGTTTCTGCAAGAATGTTTGGAAATTCCTTTTGTGAAAATTGTTTTATCCCTGCGAGAGGATTATATTCATTATTTATTAGAATTTAATTATTTAGCTAACTTAGAAACAATAAACAATGATATTTTAAGTAAAAATATTCGTTATGAATTGAGAAATTTTTCCCAGAATCAGGCAAAATCAGTAATTAAAGAATTAACCGAAAACTCTCAATTTAAAATAGATTCAAAATTGACAGAAAAATTGGTAGAAGACTTAGACAAGGAGACAGAAGATATTCGTCCGATTGAGTTACAAATTATGGGGGCACAACTACAGACAGAGAATATTACCACTGTGGAAAAATATCAAGAATTAGGAGATTATCCCAAGGCAGAATTAGTAAATCGATATTTAGCATCAGTAGTGAAAGACTGTGGTGAAGAAAATGAAAAATTGGCTTGGTTGGTGTTGATATTGTTAACCGATGAAAATAATACTCGACCACTAAAAACTCAGGCTGAATTGGTAAAAGAAAGTGAGTTTCAAGAGAAAGAGTTAGAGTTAGTATTAAAGATTTTTGTCAAGTCTAGTTTAGTATTTTTGTTACGGGAAAAACCAGCAAATCGTTATCAGTTAGTGCATGATTATTTAGTTGCTTTTATTCGACAAAGGAAAGGCCCTGAAATATTAGAAGAACTGAAACAGGAAAAGTCAAAACGACAGCAGTTGCAGAAGCGGGTAGTTAGAGTTTCCGTTGGTGCTGCATTGGGGATGGCAGTATTGGCAGGAGGTATGACAATATTTGGTTTGTGGGCTAAAAAGGAAAGTATACGAGCAGAAAGACAGACTATTATTACTACGGCAAATGAGTCCAGAGCCTTATCAATGTCAGGCGATCAATTGGATGGGTTGATGACTGCTATGAAAGCTATACAAAAACAAGTAGATGGTGAATTTGATCTAACTGGTAAAGAGGGTAGCAAGATTAGAAATGTTCTCCGAGTAGCAGTTTACAAACGTAACAAAGAAGAAGAATTTAGAGACTTTAACAATCTCCAGGGGCATAAACATTGGGTCGTGGGTGTAGCATTTAGCTCCGATGGAGAGACTATTGCCACTGCTAGTCGTGACAACACAGTGAAATTGTGGAACCGTCAGGGAGATTTATTGCAGACTCTGCTAGGCCATACGGAGTGGGTAAATAGTGTAGCATTGAGCAATGATGGGGAGATTATTGCCACTGCTAGTGATGACAAAACAGTGAAATTGTGGAACCATCAGGGAGACTTATTGCAGACTCTAGTGGGGCATGAGGATCATGTCTTGGGTGTAGCATTTAGTCCCGATGGAGAGACTATTGCTTCTGCTAGTGCTGACAACACGGTGAAATTATGGAGCCAAAAGGGGCAACTGTTCGAGACTCTAACTGGGCATAAGGATAAGGTCAGGGGTATAGTATTTAGTCCTGATGGAGAGACTATTGCCACTGCTAGTGTTGACAACACGGTGAAATTATGGAGCCAAAAGGGACAACTGTTGCAGACTCTAACTGGGCATAATGATCAGGTCAGGGATGTAGCATTTAGTCCTGATGGAAAAACTATTGCTACTGTTAGTGCTGACAAAACAGTGAAATTGTGGAGCCAAAAGGGGAAGTTGTGGCCAATTCCTTTGAGGCAGTCGTGGCAGTTATTGCAGACTCTGAGGGGGCATAAAAATTGGGTCTACTCTGTAGCATTTAGCCCTGATGGAAAAACTATTGCTACTGTTAGTGCTGACAAAACCATGAAATTGTGGAACCAAAAGGGGCGGTTGTTGCAGACTTTGCAGGGGCATGATGATTCGGTCATGGGTGTAGCATTTAGTCCTGATGGAGAGACTATTGCTTCTGCCAGTCGTGACAATACAGTGACATTGTGGAAGCAAAAGGAACAGTTATTGCAGACTTTGCAGGGGCATGATGATTTGGTCATAGGTGTAGCATTTAGTCCTGATGGAGAGGTTATTGCTTCTGCCAGTCATGACAATACAGTGAAATTGTGGAACCGTCAGGGGAAATTATTGCAGACTTTAAACGGCCATGATAATTGGGTCAATGGTGTAGCATTTAGTCCTGATGGAGAGATTATTGCTTCTGCTAGTAGTGACAAAACAGTAAAATTGTGGAACCGTCAGGGGAAATTATTGCAGACTTTAAACGGCCATAATAATTGGGTTAATGGTGTAGCATTTAGTCCCGATGGAGAGATTATTGCTTCTGCCAGTAGTGATAAAACAGTGAAATTGTGGAACCGTCAGGGACAGTTGTTGCAGACTCTAACTGGGCATGAGTATTCAGTCTTTAGTGTAGCATTGAGCAATGATGGGGAGACTATTGCTTCTACGAGTAGTGACAAAACAGTGAAATTGTGGAACCTTAAGAGAAAGGAGTTGCAGACTCTCACCCACCATCAGAATTGGGTCAATGGTGTAGCATTTAGTCCCGATGGAGGGATTATTGCTTCTGCCAGTAGTGACAAAACAGTAAAATTGTGGAACCGTCAGGGACAGTTGTTGCAGACTCTAACTGGGCATGAGTATTCAGTCTTTGGCGTAGCATTTAGCCCGGATGGGGAGACTATTGCTTCTACGAGTACTGACGATACAGTGAAATTGTGGAACCTTCAGGGACAGTTGTTGCAGACTTTAACCGGACATGAGAATGAGATATATAGTGTAGCATTTAGTCCGGATGGAGAGATTATTGCTACCGCTAGTGCTGACAATACAGTGAAATTGTGGACTTGGCGCATAGAAGATTTAACCAAGCATGGTTGCAAGTGGTTAGAGGATTACCTGACTTCCCATCCCCAAGAGTTAGAGGAACTTGAAATTTGCCAAACCTACGGACGCAAGAAAGTAGCCTCTCGTAGTTGGGTGATGGAGGGAGAGAAGTTGGCAAGAGAGGGGAAGGTTAACGAAGCAGTTGTCACATTTAAGAAAGCACTAACATGGAACCCCGACCTCAACCTCAAGCCAAAAGTTCTTGCAGAATCATTATTTAAGGCAGAAAAGCTGATGGAGGAAGTTATAGAAGAAGCAACAGTAGAAAAGTATGAAGAAGCAATAGCAAAACTAGACAAGCTAGCATTCATGCCTACTCTGCAAAATATTGCTAAGGCTAAAGCTAGATATCAGGCAGTAAATGCGTTTTTGGCTAAAGGGATGAAGCTTGTGAAAGAGGGTAAAGTTAAGGAAGCAATTAACTCTTACAAACAAGCAGAAAAAATCTACTCTACTCAAATTCCTGCTCATAATTGGGGTACACTTTGTTGGTATGGCAGTGTTTATAACAAAGCTGCTGATGTTATGTTTGCCTGTGAGAAAGCAGTCACCCTTGACCCTGAAAATGGCTCTATTGTTGATAGTCGGGGACTTGCTAGGGCATTAACTGGGGATATTGAAGGAGCGATCGCAGATTTTCAGGTATATGTTGAATGGATTGATGATCAGAAGAAAAAAGCGCAACGGCAAGAATGGATAAAAATACTTCAGGCAGGTGAAAACCCATTTACTGATGAGGTGTTGGAGAGTTTTAGAAATTATACCAATTTGAAAAAAGAATGCTACAAAAAGGAAGACTTCGATGAGATATGCTTAAAAATAGTTATTCCAGTTCATTTTAGATAGTTAGGGTTTGCTGATTAAATCTCAAAGTATTAACTGATATCATGTCCGGTTGAATAATTAGACTTTGGTGGAAGGAAGGCAGGAGGCAGGAGGCAGGAGGCAGAAGGTTTTCTACCATTGTCACCTTGATTTTATACACAAACGATGCTACCGGACATGATATGATATTGGTTTTAGCATTTTTCCGTTCTGAAAAAGTACCTAGTTTTTGGCTATTGTTGTCTCAAAATGGTAAAGTTTTGACCCTGACAATGCCGAAAATTTGACCGTAGCAGATAGTTTAAACTGTTCCCTGTTCCCTATTCCCTGTTCCCTTTCTTCACTAACAGACTTTTTCAGCAAACCCTAGTTATTTATAAGGTGTCTTTATCTCCCCTACTTCCCTACTCCCCACTCCCCTACTCCCCACTCCCTACTCCCTACTCCCCTACTCCCTACTCCCCTATTCCCCGTTCCCTATTCCCTGCGATACAATGTAGCAAGTAGCTTCTCATAAATAATTATGCCTTTAGATCCCAAAGCTTTTTTTCAGGCAACAGACCCTGGCATTCCTCTGTTTATAGACAATGCAGAAATTGACAATAGATACTATATTGACTTCTCGACTGTGCGTGGAGGACAAGTTATTAAGAAATTACAAAAGACCATTCTCTGGTCTTCAGGCCGACCTACTTGTCAACTATTTACTGGACATATTGGTTGTGGTAAATCTACAGAATTGTGGCGGCTCAAGCAACAGTTGGAAATAGAAGGCTTTCATGTTGTCTACGTTGAGTCTGACAAAAACCTAGAAATGGGAGATGTAGATGTAGGTGATATCCTTCTAACTATTGTCCAACAAGTCAGTGAAAGTTTAGAGGACTTGAAAAATTTTAAGATAAATGAACCCAACAGACTGAAAGGTATACTCCAGGGAGCTGCCAAATTATTGCAGACAGAAATTGAAATATCTAAGATTGAACTCTCTTTTGGAATTGGCAAAATAACTACCGAGGCCAAAGCTAGCCCTGAAGTTCGTAGTAAACTCAGAGAATATCTCGGACCCCGCACCAGTGGCATTATTGAAACTATTAACCAAGAATTGTTTGAACCTGCTAACGAAAAGCTGAAACAGTATGACAAAAATGGATTAGTCGTCATTGTTGATAACCTTGATAAGGTTGATAATACTCTTAAATATCAGAACAAAACTCAACCAGAATATCTATTTGTAGATCGAGGGGAGCATTGACTTAATCAAATAATAACGATATAATAGGTTAATAAGCATACTTTTAGACAGGCTGCGCTAACCCGTACATGAAATCCATTAGAACCAAACTCAAATTAAATAATAAGCAGAAAACTCTGATGGCTCAACACGCTGGCTACTCTCGATGGTGCTATAACTGGGGTTTAAGTTTGTGGAATGCTGCTTACAAGGATGGTTTCAAGCCAAATGCTCGTAAGCTTAGAGATGTGTTTACCAATCACACAAAACCTCTTTATCCCTGGATGAAAAACTTGTCGTCTAAAGTTTATCAATATGCTTTCATCAACTTATCTGAAGCGTTTAAAAGGTTCTTTAAAGGATTAGGTAAATATCCAAGATTTAAGAAGAAAGGTAGGTCTGATTCATTCACAATAGATAATTGTGGAAAACCAATAGAATTAAATGGATGGAATCATAAATTACCTTTTATTGGTATGGTCAAAACTTATGAACCAATTGAAGCTACAACTCAAAAAATAACTATTAGCAGACAAGCTTCGGATTGGTACTTAAGCTGTAGTTATGAATTTACTCCGACTGCAACTTCAAAAACTACAGAAGTTGTAGGTGTAGATTTAGGAATTAAGACACTAGCAACACTAAGTACTGGTGAAATATTCAAGAGTGTGAAGCCTTACCGTCAAGCCCAAAACAGACTAGCTAAGTTACAACGACAACTGAGTAGGAAAGTTAAGCATTCAAACAATTGGTACAAAGTTGTAATTAAGTTGGCAAAGCAGCATAGACAAGTAGCTAATATCCGTAAAGATGCACTTGATAAGTTGACAACATACTTAGCCAAAGTGCGACTCGTTCCTGTTAGGAGCCTCTAGAAACTAGAGGGGTATGAACAGGGTTCAAAGAGCAATTAAGCTCAATGAATAACTGAGTCACGGATGTGGGTGAAAGTCCCACCTGCCAAGGGAAGGCAGACTCCCGACCTGGCCACACCGAGCTAGACCTTTCCACTAGCAGAGTGAAGCTGGCAACAGGCCCCAACCAGAGCGTATAGTGGTAGGCACACTGGGGGTAATGGGGAGACGGCATGGGTACCGGGGCGGAATGTCCTGAAAAAGCGCCTCAAAGTACGGCAAGAACCACCTCTTATCTCTTGACCGCACACGAGGAAATCCCGCGTAATATTTTGGCATTAGACGCATCCCTGGGAATCGTGTAGGCGAATTGGACAGCCCTAAACCGTCAAAATAATCTGTAACTCGGAACGAGGAAAAACGGCAAGTGAGTCTGACTAAAATAGGTTATTTAGTTAGTAGGAGGGAAGCTCGGAATTCTCACTTGACGGGTAGGATGGGGGAACAGAATTGCCCCCGGCAGTCGAGAAACGGTAGTTGGATAGGTGATGATGCTTAGACACCTAGAGTGAAGCTCGCTGAAACTATGCGTACAGGGCAGAAGCTTTTAACCTGTAATTGCCTTGCTCGTTAGTCGAATGCAAAGCGACCCGGAAGCAGAAGCTCCAAGGCGGTAGGATTAGACACTCCTTGAAAACAATAGTGGAAGATTAGGAATCACTGGACTCTGACCAAGTTTAGTCTTAATCAAAGGATTTTGTATCTCACATGATACGTTGCCATAGACTGCTAGGAGCCTTGTGCGGTGAAAGTCGCACGCAGGGTTTTGAAGTAGAGGTGCGGGCGGTAATACGCCACATCGACTATAACAACCACGGCACTGTTGTGATTGAGGATTTGAATGTGAGTGGAATGTTAGCTAACCATAAGCTAGCTAAGTCAATTGCAGACCAAGGGTTTTATGAATTTCGCAGACAGCTTGAGTACAAGTGCCAATGGTACGGTTCTGAGTTAGTGGTAGTAGACAGGTTTTTTCCATCTTCTAAGACTTGTTCTAACTGTGGTCACGTCCAAGATATGTCATTAAGCCTGAGAACTTATGACTGCCCTGAATGTGGAATATCTATAGACCGTGATTTGAATGCAAGTATAAATTTAAGAAATGCGGTCGGCTTGACCGTCAATGCCTGTGGATGAGTAACCGCCGACGGCCTCAGTAGAAGCAGGAAGTAAACATTAAAATGTCACTAATTATGACGTTTTATATCAGTTTTATGAAGCAGCAGCAGATAATTCTACAAAAAAACCACTAGAGCATGATCAACGCAGTCTCGAACTTTGGCAACAACTGAATCAGGCTGTGCGAGTTGCTCACATTCATTATTATCTAGGCTCGTGGTGGCGCAGTTATGGAGTTTGGCATCGAGCTGAACAAGAAAAATCTTACAATCTCGCTTGTTCCTATCTTCAGCAGTCGGTAGAAACCTTTGAGAAAGTTAAGCCCCCTGACTTGGTTGCCAAGTTTATCAATGCTTGGGGAGTGGTTTTACAATATTTGCAGCGTTGGAATCAGTTAGAGAATGTCGCCAATAGAGCAATTAAATTACATCAAGCTTATTCTTACCAATTCCGGGAAGCACAGGCAAATGGTTTTATGGCAGAAGTTAAACTAGCAAAAAATGACTACACAGAAGCAAAAAAGTATGCTCAAAAAGCTCTCAAAATTTGTAACAATACCTTGAAGAATGCGTCTCATTCTACTTCAGATAAAGACAAAATAATTTTAGATTGGGAACGTTCATATCATAAAGTTTGGTACTTATTTTCTTTGGGAAAAGCAAATAAATGTTTAGGTAACATCAAAGGAGCTATAGAAACTCTAAACACAGCGCTCGCAGAAGAAAAAGTTGAATACGACCCAAAACTTTATTTTTCTATATACAAAGAATTACAAGAAATTTATTTAGAAAAAAGAATACTTGAAAGCTTTTGAATACAAACAAAGTCAAAAAAAGATTGAACAGGAATTTGGGTTTCAGGCATTCATTGGCGCGAATCGTTTGAGGCATAGAAAGCAAAATATTAATCCGACTTTTCCTAAGTTCAATCCCAAAAATTCTACTCAAGAAACTTCGGAAACTGGAAGGCAGTTTGATGTAGAAGAACTGTTGAAAAGACTGAGGGATAATCAACGTAAATTAATAGTTGTTTATGGACAATCAGGAGTTGGTAAAAGTTCCATGTTGCAGGCAGGATTAATTCCTGCTTTAGAGCAAAAATTAATTGATACCCGTCATGTAGTGCTTGTTTTGCAGCGAGTTTATGTTGAATGGGTTTCAAGGTTGGGAAAAAATTTAGCAGAACAACTACAAAAAACTAAAAAATTAGCAGTTAATTCAGATACTCTTAATTCAACTGAGGCAATTTTAGCTCAGTTACAAAATAACGATAAATTAAATCTACCAACAGTTATAATTTTTGACCAATTTGAGGAATTTTTCTTTGAAAATACTGAACCAGGGAAGAAACGAGAATTTGCTCAATTTCTCCAAGACTGTTTGAATATTCACTTGACGAAAATTATTTTATCTCTGCGAGAAGATTATATTCATCATTTATTAGAATTTAATCGTTTAGGAGATTTGGAGGTAATTAACAATGATATTTTAAGTAAAGATATTCTCTATTACTTGGGTAATTTTTCCCAGGAACAGGGAAAATCAGTTATTCAAGAATTAACAAAAAACTCTCAATTTAAAATAGATGAAAATCTGACGGAAAAGTTGGTAAAAGACTTAGCCCAAGAGACAGAAGATATTCGTCCGATTGAGTTACAAATTGTCGGGTCACAATTGCAGACAGAGAATATTACTACTATAGAAAAATATCAAGAATTAGGAGATAATCCCAAGGCAGAATTAGTAGAGCGATATTTAGCAGAAGTAGTGAAATACTGTGGTGAAGAAAATGAAAAATCGGCTTGGTTGGTGTTGATGTTGTTGACCGATGAAAATAATACTCGCCCACTGAAAACTCAGGCGGAGTTGGTGAAAGAAAGTGAGTTTAAAGTGAAAGAGTTAGAGTTAGTATTAAATATTTTTGTCGAGTCTGGTTTGGTATTTTTGTCGCCAGAAAAACCAGCAAATCGTTATCAGTTAGTACATGATTATTTAGTTGCTTTTATTCGGCAAAGGAAAGGCCCTGAAATATTAGAAGAACTGAAACAGGAAAAGTCAAAACGACAGCAGTTGCAGAAGCGGGTAGTTAGAGTTTCGGTTGGTGCTGCATTGGGGATGGCAGTATTGGCAGGAGGGATGACAATATTTGCCTTGGAGGAACACAAGGAAAGTAGAAGAGCAGAAAGGCAAACTATTATTGCTGAAGCAAATGAGTCTAGAGGGTTGTCTATTTCGGGTGAGCGGTGGGATGGCCTGATGACTGCTATGGAGGCTAGGCAAAAACAAATTGATGATCAATTTGAGCCAACGGATAAAGCTAGCAAGATTACAAATGCTCTCCGAGTAGCAGTTTATCAACGCAACAAAGAGGAGAAGTTTAGAGAGCGTAACCGCCTTGAAGGGCATGAAAATAGGGTCTTGAGTGTAGCATTTAGTCCGGATGGAGAGACTATTGCTTCTGCAAGTGATGACAAAACAGTGAAGTTGTGGGACCTTCAGGGGAAATTATTGCAGACTATAACCGGGCATGAGAATTATGTCTATGGTGTAGCCTTTAGCCCGGACGGGGAGACTATTGCTTCTGCAAGTCGTGATAAAACGGTGAAGTTGTGGGACCTTCAGGGGAAATTATTGCAGACTATAACCGGGCATGAGAATTGGGTCAATGCTATAGAATTTAGTCCTGGTGGAGAGACTATTGCTTCTGCAAGTGATGACAAAACAGTGAAGTTGGAGAAAAACTCGAGCAAGCAGTTGCTAAATTTGAGAAAGCACTAAAATGGAATCCCGACCTCAACCTGAACCCAAAAATTATCGCAACATCATTAGCTGAGGTAGAAAAGCTGATGGAGGAAGGTACGAAATTAGCAAGAGAAGGAAAAACTGAGGAAGCAGTAGAAAAGTATCAACGAGCAAAAGAACTTGACAAAGTGGCATACATTCCTAATCTAAAAAATATCGATCCAGAAGCTAAAGCAAAATATGAGGCTTCCGATGCAATGTTGGATAAAGGGAGCGAGCTTGTGGAAGAGGGTAAAGTTAAGGAAGCAATTTCCTCCTACAAACAAGCAGAAAAAATCGATCCCACTCAAATTTCTGCTAGTAATTGGAATACACTCTGTTGGAATGGCAGTCTTTACAAACAAGCCGCTAATGTGATGTTTGCTTGTGAGAAAGCAGTCGCCCTTAGCCCAAAAGATGGCAATATTACTGATAGTCGCGGACTTGCCAGGGCATTAACAGGGAATATTGAAGGAGCGATCGCAGATTTTCAGGTATTTGTAGAATGGACTGATGATGAGGAGGATAAAGCTCAACGCCAAGAATGGATCGAAGCGCTCCAGGCAGGTGAAAACCCCTTTACTGATGAGGTGTTGGAGAAACTGAAGGATTAGGCGTAGGTTGGGTTGAAGCAAGTTTAGTGCAGTTTACCCAATTTTGTCGTGCGGAATGTAGGTTTTAAGTATTCAACCGGACATGATATAACTTCTTCAATTAAGCTGCTAATATTTGTTCCACAGTTAATGTTAACTATGGAAAAGTTCGGGATACTATTTTATCTTTACCTTGATATAAATTAGTTTGATAAACTCCATTTTCATCGAGTAAACAAACCATAATACTCGGCTGTTTCGGGTTGCCTAAAATATCGCGACTACCCACGGCTAAATAATCGACAATCCAATATTCAATAATTCTCAAACGTTGATATTCATCTCGTTTATCAATATAGTCATCTTCCCAATTTGTAGATACAATTTCTACAGCCAACTGAAGCGGTTCGGTAAGTGCAGAATAAGCTCTTGGATTAGCTGACCAAATTGTTTTATCAACCACACTTACATCAGGATGACGACCTTGCTCTTTGCCATCTTTGCGAAAAGTTCTAATAATTATTCTGCCAGAAACAAAATAATTGAGATTCAGGCGCTTTACTTCATCCTTCATCAAGTCGGTAATCAACTCAGCGATAGTTTCATGTCTTCTGGTTGGTAATATTCTTATTATTTCTCCATTAACAAATTCATAACGTCCCTCTGCATCAGGGAGATTTTCCAGGAATTGTTCAAAAGTAAGTTGTGGTTTTATTGGTGTTGTAGTCATGGTTAGTTATTTGAGAAAAGTTTTTTGATACTGAGTTTTGCCCCCCTAGCCCCCCAACTTTGGGAATTTTGCCCCCTAGCCCCCAACTTTGGGAATTTTGCCCCCTAGCCCCCAAATTTGGGAATTTTGCCCCCTAGCCCCCCAAATTTGGGAATTTTGCCCCCTAGCCCCCAAATTTGGGGGAACAAGAATCAATTTGCTATCTTTAAGTCCCCCAAAATTGGGGGATGCGCGGGGGCGTAGACCAGAACCAAACAATCGCGCATTCATACTTCAATTAAGCAACGCCGTTTTTTGATACTGAATTTTGCCCCCTAGCCCCCCAAATTTGGGAATTTTGCCCCCTAGCCCCCCAACTTTGGGGGAACAAGAATCAATTTGCTATCTTTAAGTCCCCCAAAATTGGGGGATGCGCGGGGGCGTAGACCAGAACCAAACAATCGCGCATTCATACTTCAATATAAGCAACGCCGTTTTTTGATACTGAATTTTGCCCCCTAGCCCCCAAATTTGGGAATTTTGCCCCCTAGCCCCCAAATTTGGGGGAACAAGAATCAATTTGCTATCTTTAAGTCCCCCAAAATTGGGGGATGCGCGGGGGCTTGGATGTAGCAAAGACTTCTCAGACAACCTCTAAGGGAATAGCAGAAAATAAATTATCCCAATTTTTGTACTTAGTAGCCGTGTAAAAATAACTTGAACAATTTAAGCTATTGTTCTCGGCTTAATCATATAATTCCATTCACCATGAAAAAAGTCTGGCTCAATTCTAATGGCATTAAATTCTTCGCGACTTACTTTAATTCCTGTTTCGTAAAAATTTTCGTCTAGGTGAGCAACTACATTCAATCCTTGTGTGGTAGTAGTATTGTTAATAAGATTAATCACGACTTGCAAGCTACTTAGGGGTCTGCCACGCCAGTTTTGGGTGATCTGGCAAAACAAGCGATGTTCAATTTTGTTCCATTTACTGGTACCGGGAGGGAAATGACACACATGAATAGTTCGATTAATCTCGTCAGCAAATTCTTGTAGTTCTAACTTCCATAGTCGGGAGCGATAACTATTACTACCACCACAGTCAGCTGTAATCATTATCTTTTGACTATCTGGATAAAGTTCTTCACCCATTGAGTACCACCAATGGCGAATCGACTCCACTGCAAAGCAGGCTGTGTCGTGGTCAATGCCAACATTCACCCATCCAGTATTCAAAGTTAAGTCATAAATTCCATAGGGAATTGCTTTACCCAATTTCGGGTCAGCAAAGTCGTGCATTCGTACTTCTATTGGTTGTCCATGAACACACCATTCATGACCAGAGTTCTTAAAATCCCCAATTAATTCTTTTTCTTGGTATCAACAGAAATGACTGGTTGATTTTCAGATTGGAAATATCTAACTTGTTGAGCAATATGTAAAAACTGAGCATCTCGATCTGGGTGAGATGAGCGATCGCGAGTCTTACGATTTGATTGTAGGCTGTAACCAAGAGACTCCAGTAAATTATAAACACTTTTAGGGCTGATTCTGTGTCCCCCTTGATTCAATCCTGCTGCTAATTTAGCTACACTTTTTGAGGTCCATTTCAGAGGAGATTCTGGGTCTCCTAAAGTCGCGGGTTCAATCAGTAATTCCAAATCTGTTAACAGAGTTGGGTCTTTTTCCTCTAGTAGTTTACGGCCACCACCAAATTCACGAATTCGATCGCTGTAGTCCGATCTTGTTGTTCCATCTGATTTACAGAGATTATCTATACCAGCATGAATTGTTGTCCGCGAAAGTCCAGTTGCTTTGGCCACCAAGGTGAGACCTCCCCAACCCAGGCTTTGAGCTTCAATAGCTGCCCATATACGTCGTGTTTTTTCGTTTAAGTAAGGCCACAACAATTCATACTTGTCTTGAATAGTTTTGACTACAGAGTTATCAGACATATTACCCAACAATAAACGTGATACTTTTATTATTTAGCTTTGGAGGTAATTTGTTCAAGTTATTTTTACACGGCTCCTTAGATCGTTAACTAACTAATCTCTACTCCCTTACTTTTTCAATTTCTTCCCTACTCCCTTTTTCCCCTCCTGGGAGGGGTTAGGGTGGGTTTCTACTCCCTTACTTTCATAAAAAATAAATATTGTGGTTGGGTTAATCTAACTGCGCAACCCAACCTACAGTTTTATAAACTAATTACAAGAATCAAATTTTCTTTTTCTCTGCATTTTGCTTATTTCTGTGACTAGCAATACGAGCCGCTCCGCTATCCACAGGACCACCAGCAATAGGAATCACCTGATACTTGCGCTCTTGTTCTAAGTTTTTTAGTTTGGTATAATCAACCCAGTGAATACAATTTACAGGACAAGTGTCGATCGCTTCTTGGATTAATTCTTCAGAGTCACCATCTTGCTGAAAAACTCTCGCTCGCCCATGATCTGCTTCTATATAAAAAGTATTATGGGCAACATGAGCGCAGTGTTTACAACCGATACAGGTAATTTCATCAACGTAAACTCCCTTTTGTCGCAACATCCCACCAAGTTCGGGTTCAAAACCTGAACGTTCGGGAGTATTGCGTAACACTCCACCAAGTTCCGGTTCAAAACCTGAACGTTCTGTGTTAGACTCAGGAGGTGATGGAGAAAAATCTAGCATTAGACCTCTGGCAAAAATAAATGGTGTTGCTGAATCAGTGTATAATATTAGTCTTAATTACTTAGGAGTCAACCCACCCCTAACCCCTCCGGTGGAGGGGGAAGACCGAGTCAGGAGGGAAGAAAGAAGAATAGACATCATTACTTAGGAGTCAACTCACCCCTAACCCCTCCGGTGGAGGGGGAAGACCGAGTCAGGAGGAAAGAAAAAGAATAGACATCTCCAATAATAAAAAATAAAATCAATGGCGTTGCTGAATTGAAGTATCATGAATGCGATTGTTTGGTTCTGTTCAAGCCCCCTAAATCCCCCGTTCAACAAAAAGCGCAGCAACATCTGGCTTCCCCCTTTTCAAGGGGGACGGGAGGGGATCACGGGGACTTTTAGAGTTTTCTTCCCCCAAAATTGGGGAGCTAGGGGGGCAAAATCAAACCCATAATCAGCAACGCCAAATCAATTATCACACTAGATATATCAATTCTTTCCCCCTACTGCCTTCTGCCTTCTACCTTCTGCCTTCTGCCTTTTAAGAACTCCAACGCTGAACAACTAGACGAATAGAGCCATCTTTGTTTTTTTGCTGTTCGGTAACTTGAAATCCTTGTTTAGTAGTTTCATTAACTACAGTGCTGTAAGCATAGCGCTGAGTCACCATACTGATAAACCGATCTACAGACCATGCTTGTTGCCAAAATTGTAGATCCGCTACCAATTCATATTCATTACCATTCCAGGCAAACCCCAGGTCATACCCATTATTTTGTTCTACAACTACTTCAGCAGTGCTAGTTTGTCCACGATAACCACGAACTTCTGTAGGACCAGATTTCCAGTCAATACCTAAATCTGTGAGAGCGGACTGCAAAGACTTCAAGTTACGAATTTGAGTTTTGATTTGACTAAAGTGTGACATAGTTATTTAAAAAGAAATAAATTGAACTCAACAAAAAAAAGAATTTTACCAGTTGCTGAAAGAAGAAACTTGCGTTGTAGCAGTCTCAGACTGATGCTGCTGTTGAGCAAAGTATTCAGAAGTTGATTCTTGAGTGAGAATAATTCCTAATTCTTCTTCTATTGCCTTAGTTACTTCTGTACAGGATGTACCGACAATGCCAGTAACTTTTTCCTGTACTCGACCATCTGGATAAATTATGAACTCTAAAGTTTCCATGTTCATAGCTAAATATTATGAACAACAGTTGTAGGACTATATGCTGACATCAATTGTTTGAAAGTGATGTCTGCTGAAATTGCTTCTTAGTTAAATGACTTTTTTAATCTAAATCAATTTTTACTAATTGATAGATTACGAGTCATTACTTAACAAAAGTTAATATAATCAGAAGCAATAAATCAGTTATTTGTTAAGTTTGACGTATATTTCTCAAACCGTCAACATATTGGACCAAGTTATGGAAGTGACGTTGGTAGATAAGTAGTTGTTTAGAATTTAAACTTTCAACTTATTTTAATATTTAAGCTCAAAGTTATTGACAAATATCACCTAAGCTGTTATGGCAAAACGGTCGATCCCTATTATCCTTAACTGTTCTAATCAATATTTTTGGATCTGTGGGTCAATTATTGCTTTTCAAGTTGAAGAAGGAAGAAGAAAGAAGAAAGGAAGAAAAAGGAAAAAATGGATGGGGACTCAAGTCCCAACAAGTTTGTAAACACCGTATAGACGGTAGGGAATTAAACCCAAAATCAAAAGATAATTGGAGAAATGTTCAAAATTATTGTGATGGTAAACTTAAGAATTTAAAGGCACAAAATAGAAGGAAAGAAGTTTTTTTGTGTTTTCTTAGTTGAGATAAATAGTTTAAATAAAATACAGATTATTATGTAGATTTAATTGACATAAATTACTGCCTGAAAATTAATAATCAATCGTAATGAATTTAAAATAAACTCTGTAATATGTGGAATAGCTTTGATTTATTATCGACTTGAGTAAAACTATTAATTATTTAGCTTCATTCAATTATTAATAATTACCGATAAATTCTGGTCTAAAGCTTCCCCTTTTAGAGATGATTTATAAAGTAAATATTAAGAGGCTGAATTTATCACTATACTTAGGTTTTGTTCGTTATCGTCCTGTAGACCTCAAATTCCTGAAACCTTGGTGATGTAAGACTTTTAGCTAAGTTTATAAATCAGCTCTTACAATTGGTTGGGGTTTGAGTCCCCATCCACTTTTTTTTCCTTCCTTCTTCTTCCTTCTTCTTTCTTCCTTCTTCAATTTCGTTTTCCACAGTAACGCCCCATAACCGATAATAAAGGTCTGTCCAATTAAATCAAACGCTATGAATATAATGCAAACTCCAAGTTCAAAAAATCAAATTCGTGTAGGTGTTTTAGGTTTCGGTGGCCTGGGTCAAGCTGCTGCTAGGGTACTTGCTCCCAAACAAGAAATGCTCTGGGTTGCTGCTGCTGACCAAAAAGGTTATGCCTACAACACTCAAGGATTAAATCCTGACCAATGTATGACCATGTACAATACTCAGGGGTCTTTAGGTCATTTAGAATCTGGTGGCGTTTTAAGTAGTCACAGTATTGAGGAACTAATCAAAGTTGCTGATACTGTAGATGGTTATTTTCTGGCCTTACCAAACTTGCCTAATACTTTTATGGCAAGTGTTGCGAAACAGTTTATTGCTGCTGGTTGGCGGGGTGTATTGGTGGATGCCATTAAGCGTACCAGTGCTGTTGAACAATTATTGGCCTTGAAAGATGAGCTACAAGCTGCGGGTATTACTTATATGACTGGTTGTGGCGCAACTCCTGGTTTATTAACTGCAGCAGCGGCTATTGCAGCTCAGAGTTATGCTGAAATTCATAGTGTGAATATTACTTTTGGAGTGGGTATTGCTAATTGGGAAGCTTACCGAGCTACAATTCGTGAGGATATTGGCCATTTGCCTGGATATGATGTGGAAAAAGCTAAGGCGATGACTGATGCTGAAGTTGAGGCTTTGTTGGAGGAGACCAATGGTCTGTTGAAGTTGGAAAATATGGAACACGCTGACGATATTATGTTGGAGTTGGCGGGAATTTGCGATCGCGACCGGGTAAGTGTGGGAGGTATTGTTGATACTCGCAACCCGAAAAAGCCTTTGAGTACGAATGTTCAGGTGACTGGTCGCACTTTTGAGGGCAAAATTTCTACACATACTTTTACATTGGGGGATGAGACAAGCATGGCGGCTAATGTTTGTGGTCCGGCATTTGGCTATTTGAAAGCTGGAGTTGCCTTATATCAAAGAGGTCTTTATGGTTTGTTTACTGCTGCGGAAGTTATGCCACAATTTGTGCGGTAGTTTAAGATAATTAGGACTTGCGCAGTACAACGTATTTTCCTCATTGCGACATTGCGACCGACAGGGAAGCAATGTCAAACCCTAATTTTTTCGTACCTCATGGGTAAGTCCTGATAATTCAAAAATCAAATTATCAAACAGGATTGGGTCGCGCAACCCCCCCTTTTAAGCTATCCCTTATAAGGAACTCCTGAAAACCTTGTGTGACCTACCCCTCGCCCCTCCCCCTCCGGTGGAGGGGAAGGGGAGTAGGGAGCAGGGGAGAAGGGAGAAAGAATCATAGTAGATAGGAAAAACTACTTAAGTTATCAAAAAAATCTACTTTTTAATACCATTTTCAAAAAATACTTTTACAGTACTTTATTCTGTTGGTAGGAGTTTTGAGATTAATACTGTAGCGACCTTTTTTGAATTTGGTATAATTCACTTTTTCTCTGGCAAAAATCTTTGAAAGTCTACTACATAACTTGTCGATTGTGTCAAGTTTTATGTTAAGAAAGATGTTGGTAAAGCATAGCCTTTTAAGGCAGGGCTGTTTCAAAGTATCGTAAGTTAACGATTTAAGGAGAACAGGAGATGAGGGGGTAGGGGAATAGGAAAATTTACCACGCATTTGCCTAAATTTGCCGATTTTTTAGTGTTGGAGTATGGTTAAACTCTGGCTAAATATCTAATTCAATTGGCTCAAATTACAACAATTCGTATTTTTGACCTTCAAGGATAATTGAGAAATTTTGCCTAAATCCTGACTATGTGTGCCAAAATTTACCATTTATACCCATATTTCTATCTCTTTCTCTGTTTTTCGCTCTTATTGAAACAGCCCTGCCCCTTTTAAGGGGAAATGTTTTTGGAGGCTTGCTCAAAACCCCTACTTCCCCTCCCCTCCACGGTCGGGGTTAGGGGTGGGTTAACTTCTGACTTCTGACTTTTGACTTCTGACTTCGTTAAGGGGGCTGAGGAAAAATTCCCCAAAAAAATGTAGGGACGTTCCATGAAACGTTCCTACAAGCGCTTTAAAAAAGGTGTATGTGAGGCTTAATGAGATGTTTTATTAATTGTGGCTCTGACAAAAAGAAGCCTATGGACAAAGGTAAACCTAAGCCCAAATCAATTAATAATTTTTCGATCTATTATAAACTTATTCAAAAGAATTCTCAACTACAATTGATACAGATTTCAACTAATTTACCCGATATATTCAAGATTAGATAGGGTTGATAGAAAAATTCCTGTCTATTCGGGGGTTATTTGAAGAGTAGTCTCTAATTATTAATAGGGCGAATACCATTCGCCCCTACAGTTAAAGAAATAATTGCTGATTTTATTGCAACTACTTCTTATTTAGCTGAAAACGAGACTAATCTATATGAGGAATTTTAAGCAGGAAAATTCTACAAATAACTTGTATTAATCACCGAAAACCATCAAAAATCTGGGTCGAGCTAGTGAGATTTTTTGACTCACCAGATTTAATGAATTTTACCAAAACTGATCGGGAGTGTTGATCATGGCAAAAATTGGCATATTTTATGGTAGCACATCAGGTGTAACTGAAGAAATCGCTGAAGCATTGCGCGACAAATTCGGGGAAGAAATTTGCGATCTTTATAGTATGGAAGAAGATTTCGACGAATATAGTCAACTTCTTGATTACGATTATTTATTATTGGGTTGTTCGACCTGGGGTGCTGGGGAAGTACAGAATGATTGGCGCGAACCACTGTTTGAGATGGATATTGAAAAACCAGATTTTACTGGAAAGACTATTGCTTTGTTTGGCGCTGGGGATCAAGTTGGTCATGGGAAGCATTTTGTTGGCGCGCTGCAAATTATGTGTGACCAGTTCGAGAAACTTGGTGCAACTATAGTAGGAGATTTTCCTATTGAGGGTTACAGTTTTGAACATTCTTCAGCGGTGCGTAATGATAAATTTGTGGGTTTGCCTATTGATGAGGTTAATCAAAGTGAGTTAACTGAAGAGAGAATTACACAGTGGGTTGAAGCGTTACGCCCCATTTTTGTAGGCACGAAAAGTGCTGTGTTGATACCTGCTTAGATATTGAAATTTGAAGGTTGATATTAAATCTGGCTAACCATCTACGCTAAAGTTGTTACGAGTTGTTTGAATCAATTCCTAAATTTGAGATATTTTTCGACTCTAGTAATGGCAACTGTTTAGCCGGGAATAGTAACATCTATCGCATCGTGTAAAAATTTGTTTTGTTTGCATCCATCTAAGTTCATCTCCTTTTGGAGTTGGGGAATATTCCTCAACTTTTTTTTTGGATATTCATGTCTGCATCAAAGTGGATTATTTATTCTTGTTGATGGTCAGGGGAAAGTATGGTTTTTTGTGTTGAATAAAAAGTCATGCATGGGGCGAACAACTTCCACTATATAAATTATCTCACAACTTTTTGGAAGATGCAAGGCAAAAAAAACTTTGCGCCTATTGAGCTTCACAAAATGATAATTTGGAGGCTGAAACGATTATTTTCTGTATTTCTGGGGGTAAATACAGAAACCAAAAACTTATCTAAAGTTCATCAAACTTACTCATAATTATAGCTATCAAACTAAAATTAGTAATTTTGCTCAGTTGTCTATTCATTGAGTCGTTATCAGCTACAATTAGGATATGAAGCTAGTTGAACGTCATGTTATTACCAAATCACATTATTTGTGGTCAGAAATAGACCACAAGGCTTTTTGTCGAAAAATTTATTCAATTTAGCTAACTATTATTATCGCCAACATTTCTTTGAAAACAAAAAGAAACTAAGCTTTAATCAACTGTATCACCAGGTATCTAAAAGTGAAGATTATCAAGCTTTACCTACAAAAGTAAGTAAGCAAATAATCATTGATATTAGACTCAGCTTGGAGTAGTTATTTTGCAGCCTTAAAAGCCTGGCAAAAACAGCCAAATAAATTTTTAGGGAAACCAAAAATCCCCAAATATAAACATAAGACAAAAGGCCGAAATATTCTGCCCTATCCAGATGAATCAATTTATAAAAAAGCCTTAAAAAAAGGAATTTGTCACCTGTCTATGAGTGAAATAAAAATCCCCACTTCACAGACAGAAATAATAGAAGCAAGAATCGTCCCAAAAAGTAGCTGTTATCTAATAGAAATAGTCTATGAAAAACAGGAGGAAATAACAAATAATCAACAAATAGCAGGAATAGATTTAGGAGTAAATAACTTAATAGCTGTAACGACAAATCAAACAGGAATATCACCTATTTTGATTAAAGGCAGACCATTAAAAGCAATTAACACCTTTTATAATAAACAGCGCTCTTGTTTACAATCTCAATTAAATAGCCACAATCAAAGTAATTCTCATCGGTTAAAAAAATTAACTCACAAAAGAAATTGTCGAGTAGAAAACTATCTCCATACAGCAAGTAAAAGAGTAATAGACTGGTGTGTAAACCATGAAATAGGAACCTTAATTATTGGGCATAATCAGACTTGGAAACAAGAGATAAAATTAGGTAAAAAGAACAATCAACAATTTGTGAACATCCCTCACTATAGGTTAATAGAGATGTTAACATATAAAGCCCAACTAAGAGGAATAAAAGTAATAATTACAGAAGAATCCTATACATCTCAATCAAGCTGCTTAGATGGGGATAATTTACCAAAATATGGAGATAAAAAACCGAAATTTAGTGGAAAAAGAGTAACGAGGGGATTGTATAAAACCAGGGAAAATAAATTATTAAATGCAGATGTAAATGGGTCATTTAATATAATTAGAAAAGTAATTCCTGATGTCTTGGACCAAGGAATAAAGGGTTTGCCGTTTAACCCTGTAGTGGTTGATCCACTTGCGTTTGACTAGACTTTCAGACCTTCTCGTTCAGTTTGAGTAAGTTTAGTTGAGCGGTGAGCCTAGCATTCTATAGAAACCCTGTTTGTCTTTTTGTCAAAGTGGATAGTTTTCTTTTGATGATGGTCAGGAGAAAATCCGGTTTTTGCGTTGAATAAAAAGTCATGTGTAGGGGCGAACGACTCCCAATATATAAATTATCTCACAATTTTTTGGGAGATGCAAGACAAAAAAAACTTGCGCCACCTTTCTTGGAGCTTCATAAAATGATGAATTGGAGGCTGAGGCGATTATTTTTTCTATTTCTGGGGTGAATTTTGTGAGGTTTCTATAGAGATAGAGGTTGAAAAATCAAGGTTAGACCATGAAAAATTCGGTAGTTTATCAAGCAATAGCAGTTTGATTAGATGATAGGAGCCATGCTTGTAGTTGATCGATTAAAGCTTGAGTGTGATGATAAGCTATCATATCCCCTCCATCGCAGAAACATTTTGCTGCAGCTTGCCAGTCTTCAATTGCTGCTTGATAAAGTCCCTGGTGGTGGTGTAATAGTCCTCGGTTTAAATAAGCTTGAGCTTCATGGGGATTAAGTTGTAGAGTCTTGCTAAAATCTTCCATTGCTCCTTCTATATTTCCCATCTTGCTACAGACACAACCTCGGTTTAAATAAGCTCTGGAGTTATTAGCATCAATATTAATAGCATAAGAAAAATCTGCCATTGCCTTGTGCATTTTTTTTGACATTAAATATGCTAAACCTCGCTCGTTATAGATATCTGCTTGATTAAAATTATTGTCTTGCTTGGTATTTGCTAAAGCTAGGTTATAGTCAACTACAGCTTTCTGATAATTTTTCAGTTCAAAATTAGCTAAACCTCGATTGTATAAAGCACGAAAATCATTATGATTTTGATTAAGGACTTTGGTATATTCTGCAATAGCTTGTTGGTAATTACCAATTTTGTAGTAGGCTAAACCTAGATTAAGATTTGCTTCTAGATTTTCTGGGTTGAGTTTAATAGCTTGGGTACAGTCAGCGATCGCTTGCTGGTACTTTTCCTGTTGAAGATAGACTAAACATCTATTACTATAAGCACTGGCAAAGTTAGAATTAAGCTCTATTGCTTTGGTGAAATTATGAACTGCTTCTTCATAGTTTTTATCTTGAGTATTAGCTATACCTTCGGTGAAAAATTTTTTATAAATTCCGCTCTGTGAGATAGCAGTTGCAGTTTTCATTGGTGGGGAGAATGAAAAAAAGATTACTGCAAAAACTATGCCAATGCTTAATAGAAATCGATAAAAGTTGTTCATAATATCTGTGAAGATTGATAATAGTTATTGGCGATAATAAGCTATGGCTTTTACATTAAATGCTAATCAGCCTCCAATAGTTTTTATTACAACTGATTATTCGAGTTCTATCTAAATTTATTATATTTATTTCAATATTAGGCGTTGGTGAATTTAGCTATGATTTTAGTGCTTAGGGAATAGGGAATAGGGAATAGGGAATAGGGAATAGGGAATAGGTAGAGACTTTGAATACAAAGTCCCTACAGATTATTTCGTTTACGGGTTGCTCGGGAGCAAGTAATGAAAGGAGTATTCATAATTATTATGTTGATTACGGTTAGTCCAAATATCTTAATTCTTATGTTGATTCACTAACGCCCAATATTAATATTGGGGTAAAATTATAGAGCTAACTCAACAGTTTCTTTCGCTCTAAATTTTCACCCCAACTAACTATTAAAGAAAAATTTATGAAGACGAGAAAATTTTCAATTGTGAAGTAGAAAATTATTCTCGCTATTGACACTCTCACCGTTAAATCAAAGATTATAACGGGAGATTCTTGTTTCCCAGATTCGTAAGCTTGGTAACAAATCAAACAAGTTGAGTTGTACCCCCGCTACTACCATCTCCACAAGCTTTCTTGCTCCGTCTTTACGCTGAGGAAACATCAGCGCAGGCGGTGCGCTTTTCTCTAACCGTGTGCCCCACGGCTATTAATTACGATAACTGATGCTGGATTAATTTGCAAGCCCTCAATTAACTTACTACTTTGAAATTCATCTCGCCGTTAAATCAGCGCGATTATAACGGGAGTCCTCTTTCAACATTTTTGATAGTTTAATGAATTACATACACAGAAAACTGGTGCATCTGTGTAGACTTTTGATACTTTTTGAAGATGGTCAGAACTTTCTGAGAAACATAAGCAATTTTTGACTAACCAATAATTACCTTGTGTTTACGGCAGTTGATATTAACCGAACAAGTCCAGTCCAACTTATTTCAAGATGAAGCTAATTTTTTACCTAAATTATTTCCATTTATCAGCTTGATCTAGAACATAAGCTGCAACATCTTCAATGTCCTTAGGTTTGAGACGACCTTTGAAAGCTGGCATTCCTCCATTACCATTTGTTACTTGATAGGCGATCGCTTCTACACCTTTTGCTTCAAAGTCCTTAAGGTATTTTACTAAGGCTTCCTTTTTCAGATTTTTCATTGGCATGATTGTATTCTTACCTCCCAAATGGCAAGCGTTACAATTAGCTCCAAATATCTGCTTTCCATGAGCTAAGTCTGCAGCTAAAGCGGGGGGTTGTACAGCAACAACAAAGAAAGCTATGGCCAATACCACAATTGATAGTAATTTTTTCAATTTAGTTCTCCTCTCTGAATACAAATACAGAAAATTATTAAATCTGCGTTGTAGATTGTAAATTGCACCTTTATATTAAGTCAAACGACAGCTTGTCAAACATAAAAATAAAATTAATCACGATCGAATAGTTTTGAATGCTACATTTTTAATTTGTACTGATGCTTTAATGTGCTTTATAGTAGAAGGAACTAAGGAAGAAGAAAGAAGGAATAAGGAAAATTCTTAACGATGTCTGAGTTTTGAACTTTTGAACTGCCCTCACCTTTCCTGCCACTGCTTTATTAATAATAAAAATAATTATTCTCCCTCTAAAATATCTAAATCACAAGAATTAATTGTGGAATTTATTAACACTTGTGGCAGAGAAATTTTTAGCTAAACCGCCGATTCATCTCACACCATAATTTTAAAGAAAAGTGTGAGATGAATAGGTGGCCAATTGAATGGGTTCGATGCCCATTCAATTTGCATACTATCCCAGCAGAAGCTTTCGCCCTAGTTGAAAAACTTGTATGATTATCTTGCAATAGCCCTGGAAATTTTCCACCATGCGCACTGGCTACCAATATAAATTAAGGCCCAACAAAGAACAAATAGCCATCATAGAAATGTGGTTGGAATTGTTGCGTCGGCAGTACAACTATCGGTTAGGCGAGCGGTTCTCATGGTGGTCAGAAAATCGCTGTCCGGTTAACGCTTGTCCCTTGGTGGTGCCAATTCCTCAACTCAGAGATAATCCAGATTATTACTCTCAAAAAAAAGATTTGGTCAATACCAAAGACAAGTTTCCTGAGTACAAGTTGATACATTCTCAGGTTTTACAGGATTGCATAAAACGGGTAAAACTTGCCTTTGATAGATGGTTTAAGGCAGACAAAAATGGACATAAATTAGGGAAACCAAGGTTTAAGGGAAAAGGGCGTTACCGCAGTTTTACTTATCCTCAAATCAAGCAAGACTGCATTCAAGAAAACAAGATCAACTTGCCCAAAATAGGCAAGATAAAGTTGATTCAACATCGGCCGTTACCTGATGGTTTTCACTCTTAAACTGTGACGATTAGTCGTAAAGCAGATGGTTATTATCTGACTTTATCCCTAGAAGAAAAATCAGTTCCAGCTTTGAGTTGTGAAGTTGAACCTACATTAAAAAACACTCTGGGAATTGATATGGGACTGAAGGAATTCTTAGTAACAAGTGAAGGAGAATCTGTTCCCATCCCTCAATACTATCGCTCTTCTCAGCAGCGATTAAAGATTCTACAGAAACGTTTATCTCGAAAGAAAAAAGGAAGTAAAAGGTGGCTCAAAGCTCTTCTAGCTGTAGCTAAACAACATAAAAAGGTTGCCGATAAACGTAAAGATTTTCATTTCAAAACAGCCAATGAATTGTTATCAAAAGCAGAAGTTATCGCCCATGTAGACGCGGAGCGCGGCGTGCCGGAGGCAAACTTAAACATTAAAGGGCTAACAAAGACTCGTTTGAGTAAATCAATTAACGATGCTGGATGGGGACAATTCCTGTCTATTTTAAATGTCAAAGCTGTTAGCGCAGCTCCTCCGCAGGAGGCAAATGCTGGACAGAAGACTATAGCAGTAAACCCCAAAAATACTAGCCAAGATTGCTCAAATTGTGGTGAAAAAGTCGATAAAGAATTAAACATGCGAACTCATTGTTGCCCACATTGCGGTATTGTAATAGACCGCGATTTGAACGCGGCGATCAATATCAAAAATAGGGCGGCAGGGCATTCCGTCCTTAAAGCACGCGCTTGCCCGACGGGATACCGGGGCTGCGAAACGAGAAGCCCACACTATAGCGCCTGCTTAGTGTGGGAGTATGTCACTAATTTGCACAAGAACAAGTATTCTTGTGATTACCTTGATAAACTACAGTAAAGCAAATTTAAAGTAGTTTCTCACACTTAAGTTCTGCGATTATTCTACAACCATATGGCCCACCATTCCTGCTCCACGGTGAGGAGTACAGAAAAATTCGTAATCACCAGACTCAGCATCTGCTGGAATATTTACATCAAAGCTTTCTCCAGCTTTATAGGCCAAGTTTTTGTGGGAAAGTGATTTGGCTAGATCTGAATCTGGTGAGTTACCAGAATTGAACATTACATTATGAGGTGCGAGCATACCATTTTTAAATGTAACTGTATCACCTGGTTTAACAGCTATTTTCCTGGGACTAAATTGTAGTCCACCAGCACCCATTGTTACTTCATAGTTTGCGGCTTGTGCTGGATGAGAAAATACTAGACTACCAATAACTAGCATTGCTACAGAAGCTAGTAGTGCTACAGACTTAGAAAGTGAAGAAATAAAACGCATTTTTACTCCTGTTTTTTTAAGATGATTATGTATTCACGGGTCATTATACAATAGATATCTCCGAAAAAACCTGAAACCCTGATTATCTCAGGGTGAAAATCTAATTTCTGGAGATTTTTAATCGTAAAACGACAGATTGTCATACTTAAATAATTTACCAGAAAAAAGGATAAATTTTACCTACTGTGTTGTCAAAATCTAAGAAATAAAAAATAATGAGTTCTTTACCAGATCACCGTCCACAACAAATGTCTTTAGGCCCTCTGGAAACAGAGATTTTGAATATTGTTTGGAAATTAGGTTGTGCCACAGTTAAACAGGTACATGAAAATATTCTGGCTGACCCTGACCGAGAACTAGCTTATACTTCAGTAACTACAGTGCTACGTCGCCTGACTCAAAAGGGTTGGTTAGTTTGTGATGAAAGTGAGCGTGCTTTTGTGTGGCGACCTTTAATTTCTCGTCGAGAAGCTCAAATGTTAAAAGCGCATCAACAATTAAATAAATTTCTGGAAGTGGGAAACCCAGATTTGGTGGCCTCTTTTGCGGATAGTCTAGATTCTGCTAGTATCAAACAAATAGAAGCGATCGCCGAAAAGCTAAAAGCTATACGCAAAGTTAGGGAGGAGAAACCATAATGCACCTCATTATTATTTTGGCAGCTATTGGCCTATCTTATGGTCTCAGAAAAGCTGACTTTTTTGCTCCATCTAATTGGGGCCAACGTTGGGAGCGATCGCTGCTGTTATTTATTTCTCCTCCCATAATATTGATTACAACGGCCATTGCAGTTATTTGTATGGGTCATCAAGGAGAAATGCTTGGACTATCTACTGGATGGTTTAGTTATTTATTGGCCTGGAGCTTTTGTGGATGGACAGCTATTTTAGGTTTGATTTTAGGTTATCAAGGTTGGCGGTCTGTACAAAAGGTGAATAATTATCCTCAGATAATTATTGAGGGTAAATCAGTGCGTTTACTGGATAATCCTATTTTATTTAGTGCCCAAATAGGCTTTTGGAATTCTCAGTTAGTAGTTAGTAAAGGACTTGTAGAAAGATTAAATTCCGATCAACTTTATGCAGTTTTAAATCACGAACAAGCACATTATTATTATCGAGATAATTTTTGTTTTTTTTGGTTAGGTTGGTTAGGAAAAATTGCGCCTTTTTTACCAAAGACTGAAATGTTGTGGCATGAACTTTTGACTCTTCGAGAAGTTCGTGCCGATCGGTGGGCAAGAAAACAAGTTGATGGATTATTATTGGCGGAGACTTTGTTGTTAATGGTGAGCGATCGTTTAACTCAGACAGCTAATTTTGCTGCGGCATTTAGTTGTACCACTCCCCCTAACCGTTTGACGGAAAGAATTGATGCGTTGTTAGCGGAACCAGATTTTTCTATACAACAAAATAATTACTGGTTTTGGAGTTGGGTATTGTTAAATTTTTTCCCTTTAATAACTATGTTATTTCATCAATAGAAGAAGGAGTAATTTCAGTTATCAGTTATCAGTTATCAGTTATCAGGAGTAGGAAGGAGGAATAATTGTTATAGCAGAGAACAGGGAACAGGGAACGGTGGGAAATATTTTCCTGTCTTACGGTTTATTCTCATTCTATGTACTAACGAACCCATTATTTGCTATAGAGTAATTAGGGCTTGCTAATTAAATATCAAACCATTGACAGGTAGAGGTTGTAGCATTTTTTTGTTTCAAAAAGTGCCAGCTTTTCAGTGGAAAAAACTCAAAAAGCTAGTATTTTGGGACGATTATAGCAGAAAAATCAAGAGACAATTTTTCCGACTACCTCCTCTATAATTTCCATTTCTCCTGACTCCTGACTCCTACCCCTACCAAAAGACTTTAATTCAGTAAACCCTAATTAGATTGATATCAGAGAAGAAAAAAAGAATCTCAATTTAAATCTCAATCAAAACGTGAAGCGCCAGAATTTAGAGGGTCGTTAAAAACCCCCTAAATTTCTTGATAAATTTTCATCTTTAGCCTTTTTTAACCCAGAGATATGTGGCACTACACAATTAGGTTAGGGCAATACTAAATGGTGAAAGTAAGTCAGAGATTACTTTTGACTGTCTTTAGTGCGTCTTACATTCTGTTGACGTAGCCTTTCCGCAGGAAATAGAAACCTCGCCAATTAGCACTCGCTTTTGTAGGGGCGAATGGCCATTCGCCCCTACTGACTTTTGACTTTTGAATTTTGAATTTTGATATCTAAGCTGCTGACAAGAAATATTGCTGTCTTTTCTGATGCTGTAAATTATGCATGTGTTCAAACAATTTCCAACAATATTCTTCAGAAAGTCCACAAGTTATAGCTCCTCTAAGTACAACATTAAGATACCAATCGTTAGGAGCTAATTCCTGGGGTAATTTATCTATAACAGTATAGGTACAAACCTCGCTATATAATTTCCCCTGACTATACACCTTAATTATTTCTGGTCGATAACCACCGCAGTGAATTTGTTTAATAAAATCGAATTTTACAGTTTCTCTTTCATCTAGGCGAGGGCGTAACCTTAAAGGTAAATGATAAAGCACTCCTTCTACATTAGAATTCGGGTCTTTTACTACATCTAATGCTCCACAATTACGCTTTTCTGAATAACGATAAAATCCAATTCTATATCCTTTAAGTGTAGCCGGACCGATGACGTAAGGATGGGTATTTTCTCCCAAGGTTCGTTTTAAGTCTACAGGACACATACAAGATCCATAGGCAAAGTAGTAAAACTTTTTCTCTGTAGAAGTCTGCTTGTTCATCTTAGTTATTGATTTGAAACTCTGAGTTAATAGATGTCTAGAAAAACAGATTTTATTCGAGCTTATACATTCAATTGTGCAGAATGTTTGATAGTTTTTTCTGTTAGATTTTGCACAATATAGCGTTTTTATCTAGGATGGACTGTGGGGAGTGGGGGAGTGGGGGATTGGGGGAGTGGGGAGTAGGGGAGTAGGGAGTGAGGGAGTGGGGAGTAGGGGAGTAGGGAGTGGGGAGTGGGGGAGTAGTCATTTCAGTCTTACCGAATAATTAATGATTAATAATTAATAATTAATAATTAAATAATTCTGGTTTAAAGTCTCCCCTTTTAAGGGGAAAAAAAGTGCTAGGATATTTCCTTATATTCAATTCCATAACGGTTAAAACCTGAGGTAATTATCAATTATCCATTATCAATTATCAATTAATGAATTCTTCCTTCTGCCATAATTAGATTATTCCCATAAGCGACGACCAGAGGAACCTTTAAGTTTTTGATGGGTATCTTTCAACAAACTCGGTATATCTAAATTTTCTGGACACCTGGGTAAACATTCGCCACATTCAGTACATCGACTTCCTTTATTACCTGGAAACCAATGACCTGCATTTTCAAACATCCCATATCGATACTTACCGAATTCCGTCATATCATAAGCTACAGTCAAATTTCTTAATCTCAAAACTTCTGGAATGTGAATATTTTCTGGGCATGGCAAACAAGCATAACATTGACTACATTTTTCTGTGCCTAACCTTGTTAAAGCCTGAGTTTCCAAACGCTGAAATATTTCAATTTCTTGAGGAGTGAGAGGTTGTGTGCGATCGCTAAGACTCAAAGGCCATTCTAATTCTTGTGGCCTAGCAGCACCCACACTGAGGGTTGTTATTCTTGGGTCACTTAACAAAAATCGATAATTTAATTCTAATGGAGAAAAAGGTTGACATAATTTCTCAAGGGTAGGAGATGGTGTATATAATTGCCCACCTTTATCTGCTGGAGAAATAATAAAAATGCCCATATCTTTTTGTTTAGCTAACTCTATTGCAGGAGCATTACGTTGGAAAAAGTAGTAGTAATGTAAGTTAATAAATTGGAAAAAGTCAGTATTAATAGTTGCTAAGATTACATCTAAAGGGCCATGAGTAGAAAAACCAATGTGTCTAACTCGCCCATCATCAAGCATTTTATGTATTGCTTTAATTCCATGAAGGGTAATTTCTAAATGTTCCCAAGTGTTAATGCCGTGAATAGCCAAAAAGTCTAAATAGTCTGTATTTAGGTTTTCTAGAGATTCATTTATATAGCGCTCTATCAAACCGACATCTTTTGTGGGTGTAATTTTTGTAGTGATATAAAGTTGGGTACGCTGCAGCTCACAGACCAACGCCGCACCCAAATATTTTTCACTTTTACCATAACCTCTAGCTGTTTCTATATGGTTAATTCCCATATTCACAGCTTGCTTGATCGTTTCTACAGCATTTTCCTGAGATACCAAGTATCGCATAGTTCCCAAAGAAAAAACTGAGAGGTTTAAGTTCGTTTTGCCAAACCTGCGGTAGTGCACCTATATACTTTAGTTTTTAGTTTTGCTATTTAGTGGTCGCTTCTCCCTAGGTATTTTAATATAGCAGTTCGCCTATAATGCCTATAAGTTTAAGTGAATCAAACAATATAATAGAATCTGCCATAGGCAATACCTGAGTCCTAACTAATATTTATTAGTTGGCCAAGGTTATTTCAGTTATCAGCACCTCTAGCTGTTTGCGCAGCATGACCTAGGAAAGCATTGGGATGGAAAATATGAAATCTTCCTTTTTTATCCTCTTAAAAGAGCAGACTTCAGACCCAAATTTTTCGGTTCAAATAAACTTTCAGAAAGTTTTCAGCTAAATAAATCTTCTTTTACTTTTGCATTTTCAATTCTATTAAAATAGTATTATGATAATCCACCAGTGCTAGAACCACCACGTTTGATTAAATCTTCAGGGCGAAGTTTTGATATAAAGTCCCTAAAAGCTTGCCTTTCTGCCTCATCTGCATCTCGGTCTACTGGAATTGAGGCATCTGCTACAACTTCTTCCATTACCCAGATGGGACTATTTGTACGGAGAGCAATAGCGATCGCATCACTGGGCCTAGCATCAATTTCTTTTTTAGTTTCTCCTTGCTTCATAATCAGCGCCGCATAGAAGGTGTTATCTTGCAATGAATGAATTACCACCTTTTCCAAGACCCCACTTAGTGATTCTAAAATACTGACTGTGAGGTCGTGAGTCAATGGACGTGGTGGCTGATGGTTTTCCAGAGCGCTAATAATTGCTTTGGCCTGGTCTTGACCTATATAGATAGGTAGAGCACGTCTCTCCGTACCATCTCTTAATAACACAATTGGATTGCGTGTTGATGCATCCAAAGCTATTCCTGCTACTTTCATTTCAATCATTGGCTCGGCCTCATTTTATAGTAATTTTTGTCAAGCTGTATAGAATGTAAGTGAGTATAGATATAGATCGGGATCGAGTAATTTTTAGTATTACTTGATATTTACCTATATGAGTCATTTTTACATTCATTTATTATCTTCGATCTTTGAGAGTATGGTGTCTACCTTGACTAATGGCTCACCATGATATACAAACCGTGTAATTTCAAGACTAGCATTGCTGCTCATAGAATATGAATAGAGTTTGTGTTCATAAAATTTAACTAATATTTAATTAATTAATCAGAGGAAAAACAGTGTTTACAGGATTGATTCAAGCTTTAGGAAAAATTAAGCTTTTAGAAGAAAGCCAAATTTTAGTTTCTCTGGCATCATCTAGTAGCAGTAAAATCATCTTGGAAGATTTGGCCATTGGTGATAGTGTCGCTGTAGATGGTGTTTGTCTAACAGTAATAGACATTTTAGCTCAAGGATTTGTGGCGATCGTATCACCTGAGACCTTAAAACGTAGTACATTAGGCCAAATATCGGATAGGTATGTGAATCTTGAGACTTCATTACGAGCAGGTAGTAAGTTAGGAGGCCATTTTGTTACTGGTCATATTGACGGGGTTGGACGCTTGGAAAGCTCTGTGGAAACTATTAATGCCTGGGAAATGAGATTTACTGCTTCACAAATAAGGGACGACAGGTGGCAACGTCAGATAGCTCCCTATATTGTGTCTAAAGGGAGTGTAGCAGTTAATGGCATTAGTTTAACTGTGGCAGATTGTGATGTGGATGGCAATTGGTTTGAGGTAGCAGTTATTCCCCACAGTTTTAATGAAACAAATTTGTGTCATTTAAAAGCAAGTAGTTTAGTGAATATTGAGGTAGATATTCTTGGTAAATATGTGGCTAAGTTTCTACATCAGAACTCTAATAACCATTCAGTTTTGGTAGGAAATTCTCATGTTAATAGTTTCCAAGATATTACACCACAATTTTTGAGTGAAAACGGTTTTATTTAGAAGAGGGAAGAGGGAACAGGGAACAGGGAACAGGGAACAGGGAACCCACCCTAACCCCTCCCAGGAGGGGAGTAATTGATAATCTATGGATAATAATTGATTTGATTTTTGAGTTTTACCGAATAATTAAGGTTTGAAGCTTCTCCTTTAAATGAGAACAAATTTCTCTTAAGCGTCAATTTTCTTCTTTTCAAGGATAGGTAATATTATGTTCGGTTGAATACTTATAAATAAATTTTGTGAGGAGTCAGGAGTCAACCCACCCCTAACCCCTCCCAACCCACCCTAACCCCTCCCTGGAGGGGAGGGAGTCAGGAGTCAACCCACCCCTCGCCCCTCCCAGGAGGGGAAGAAAGGAGAAAAAGAGGAAATATTGGAGATTGGGTATTGATAATTTCAGTATTTCTTTGCTACCGTCCGTACTGTCAGTCCTTAAATTTTATTTATAGCAGTCGAAGTAAAGGTTAGGACAGGTCAAAAGCTTAAAACTCAGACAACGTAATACTTTTCCTTCTTCCTTCTTCCTTCTTCCTTCTTTCTTCTGCTATATAACTGACCCGTCCGAACATGATATAATTATTAATAATTAATTATTAATTACTAATTATTAATTATTAGTTGCTGAACAGATGTCTACTGAAACAATTGAAATTTTGTCGGTATTGATGGAGTTATTTTGTTCTAATATAGCAATCAGGAATCAGTTGTGAGAATTGAGGTGTTCCTTAAAAGTTATAGAATATAATAATTGCTATATTCATATGATACGTTTTTTTCTTCTTCTCTGTTCCTAGATCCAGTGTTCCCTTTTCCCTAAAAGTTTCCAATATCTCACAACTCAAATCATATTGCTATATATAAAATAATGAAGATTTTTCTAGAGACAGAAAGATTAGTTTTACGACAGTTTACTGAAGCTGACACGGAATTATTATTTGAGTTGGATAGCGATCCAGAAGTAACTCGATATACAAAGTTAGGCGATCGCTCAGGAACACCTACAAGCTACGATGAGATTAAAAATGGATTTTTGCCTAAAGTTTTCAGGTATTACCAACAATATCAGAGTTATGGTTTTTGGGCAGCTATTGAAAAGTTAAGTAATAAATTTGTTGGTTGGTTTCATTTTCGACCAGGTTTAGATAGTTATATGGGGGCAGCATTGTATCAAGAGAATGATATTGAACTTGGTTATCGGTTACAAAGAAAAGTTTGGGGAAAAGGATATGCAACTGAAGGTTCAAAAGCTTTAATTCAGAAAGGTTTTTTAGAGTTGAAAATACAGCAAGTAGCAGCAAGTGCATTGTTAGAAAATAAAGCATCTATTCGAGTGATGGAAAAAGTGGGATTAAAATTTGAGCGAAATTTTGTTTATTTAGAATCTCAGCAACAAGGTGTTAAATATAGTTTGAGTCAAGATGATTTTTGTGCTTAGGGAATAGTTCATTAATGGATAATTGATAATGGATAATTGATAATTACCTCGGGTTTTAACCGTTACGGAATTGAATATCAGGAAATATCCTAGCACTTTTTTTCCCCTTAAAAGGGGAGGCTTTAAACCAAAATTATTTAATTATTAATTATTAATTATTCGGTAATAGGGAATAGGGAATAGAGAGTTGTATGCAACGTCCGTACAGATTAGTTCGTTCTTATGTTGTTCAGGAGCAAGTAGTGAAAGGGGTATTTATAATTCATATCTTAAATTACGGTTTGCCCAAATATCTTAATTATTATGTTGATTAACCAACCCCAATTTTTTTATTCTCGTTGACAACTGGTAACTGATAACTGATAACTGATAACTGAAATGACTCATCATCAAAAAATTAAATCATTATGTAATAAGTTATGGTTGCCAAAAATCATCGAGTAAATTAATCAAAGTTTGAATCGACTCAGATAGTTGAGAACAAATATAGCATTTTTATGGCAGATAAAGTAAAGGATTATACTTTTTTTATCCTGTTGTATGTTCTCTAAAATCAAAAATTTTGTACTTCATCCTAGGAATAAAAATTATATGAGTAATACTAATTCTAAAAATCTACCCCTATGGGTGCAGGACCGAGAAAAAGTAATTTCTAATGATATCGGTGTGGAATGGCGAGGCGGAAAACGACCAGATTATTCTCACAACGATCGAGTTTTTGAACAAGAGAGTAAATATCATCATCCAGAAGGGTCTTTAGAAGCGATCGCTCATAACCTAGTCAGAACTTTTGAGATGGAAGCATCTAATAAAACTAATCCTGAACAGTGGTTATCTGTTGTTGCCGATAAGTTTCGTATGAGTAGTAATGGAGGAAAAGAATATACTGCTGAGGAAGCAGGAGAACACGGAACATATAATCTTTTTATTAGTAAAAACAAACATTATAACCCTGAGGAAGAAACTTTTGAATCATCCTTTAAAACCTTTAATAAAGCTTTTCCAAAAGGGTTTCTCTGGGAAGTAATAGAAGTGCTTTCTGGACCGCCAAATGTTACTTTTAAATGGAGACATTGGGGGACTTTTCAAGGTAATTTTAAAGACTATCAACCTACTGGCGAAACAATAGAAATTATTGGTATGAGTATTGCTAGATTAACTGAAGATTTAAAAATTTTGTCTGTAGAACATTATTTTGATAATAGTAAATTTATCAAAAACTTAACCGCTGGTGGTTGCCCATTTCATAGTCAAAAATAAGAGAATTATTAGACATCTAGTCTCCCCCTCTAGTGGGAGTAATTTGCGATTTCAGAACGGGCGGAGCGAATCGCAACTTTCATGAAACAAAGCTCTGCTCAACCACAAACTTCTCTATTTTCCAGTATTATTTAATCTTTATTGGTAACTAATAACTAATTAAATCTAATTTTGCATTAAATAATCAGAATTTTTTCTTATCCTACTTCTAGTAGCATTAAACAACATTTCAAATCTAAGTAGGTAGGCGTGAATAAATCTAACTATAATAACGAAATGTTGATGCACCTAATACCCTTTATATTGCTTTCGGTCCGAAATGCTACGCAAACCTTCCACTTTACGGAAATACTTGTAAATTTTACCACCTACTTATTTTTGAGAAATGCATCATTGAACTCCTAATAAAATAGTATAACTAACACGCACCTGATTTATTAAATACCACCCAAATAGTTTTCCATATTAACTTGAGATCGTATGCGATAGACCATTTTTGCTGATAGTCAATATCCATACGCACTATATCTTCAAAGTCTTTCACACTAGAACGACCATTAACCTGCCATTCTCCAGTTATACCAGGTTTGACATTTAGTCTGTGCCAGTGATGAGCTTCATAATTTTTAACTTCATCGACAGTGGGGGGGCGAGTTCCCACTAAACTCATATCTCCCTTGAGAACATTCCAGAATTGAGGTAGCTCGTCTAAGCTAGTCCGACGCAGAAAGCGGCCTATACGAGTTATTCTAGGATCTTTCTCATTTTTAAAGATGTTACCTTTTGCTTCGTTTTTGACTAGGTGCTTCAGTTTTTCTGCATCAACAACCATTGAACGAAACTTCACGATCCAAAAAGTTTGACCCTTAAAACCACAGCGAACCTGACTGAAAAATAGCGGGCCAGGACCATCAAATTGCATGAATATAAGTACAGGAATTGCAAGTATCCCTGCGATCGCTAACCCGACTAAGGCTCCTAAAATATCAATCAGGCGTTTGATTGGACTATTGACAGAGGGATGAGCTACTTGTTTGTATAAGTTAGCTGAGTATTTGTGTTCTAGAACTAATAGAGAATTCATATCTGAGGAGACTGATAAGTTAGAGGTATTCATAAGATTTGCACTCTGAAATCATGTTTTACAGCCCTTTTCAGATTGATAAACCACATCGTCATAACCAAAAATCTATAAGGGCGCAATTCGGAGCTCTGCGCTAGCAAATGCCATTCGCCCCTACTGTGGTCTACTGAAATGAAAACCGCTGTAATCTATGGAAAACTTTTATACCTATATTCTAGAGTAGCTAAGTTCAGAGTGGTAGAGTTATCTAGTCAACTTTACTGAATCTTCACAAATTTTAGCTGTTTTTTAAAGTTTCTGTGTTGTTTTACCAAATTTATTATTATTTTTTTATCTCTAAAAAATATTGTGTATAATTTAAAATTGTGCTTTTTGTTTGTTATGGAGTTTTTAGACATCATGTAATTAAAATCACAAAAATATAGTATAATTTAGCACAAGTACTTGTAATTAGAAATCCTGAGATGTTTTTTACCGAAAAATTGGGTTTAAAGCCTCGCCCTTGTAGGGCGACTTTTTATTTTTATGTTAAGTGAATTGAATATATGCTATAGTGTTATTAGTTGCCGGGGGCACTCGGAAACTCTAAACGGACGTGGAGGCAAGCGTCAGACTACTGCCAAAGTAGCAGCAGCCTGTGAGACGTCAACCCACCGAGGAGCTAAGGCTCGGTAGGAATCCCCGTGCCTTTAGGCCGGGGAGGATGTCAACAATAGACCTCTCTAAAAAAGAGGGAACAAAAAAGAGGGAACAAGGAACAGGAAGAATTAATTGATAATTTATGGATAAGAATTGATTGAATTTTTTATTTTTACCAGATGTCTAATAGACTCCTTGTAGAAGTCAAGGAATAGCGGTGTTACCCTGCGGGACGCGACATACGCAAGCGGTCGGAACCCATTGAGGTATCCTCGCCATGGGAACGCCGACCAAGAGAGCAGGGTCATTTCAGTTATTACAGGACTTACGCATAACCACCATATCTAGTAGGGGCGAATGGCATTTGCGTTCCGCAAAGCTCCGAATGGCGCCCACTACAATTGGTGTATAATTTCACATTTTGCGTAAGTCCTGTATTAGTTATCAGTTATCAGTCAATTTATTGTCATATCAAATCCGGTTAAACAGCCATAGAATAGTTAAGTCAGGAGGAGTCAACCCACCCCTAACCCCTCCGAGGAGGGGAGGGGAAGTCAGGAGTCAGGAGTCAGGAGGAGAGAGAATTACAAAGATGAGGGTAGTTATGACGATTGGAGAATTTTGTTATGTTCAATAAAACGGATTTGATATCACTAGAGAAAAAGGGAGTGGGGGAGTTTTACAAAAGTCAATTTATCGTCACTAGAGAAAAACTGTATCCTTTGAAATTTTGAAATTTCGTACATCTTGCTAGAATTAGTTAACCAAAAATATAGAGTTGTAAATATTCTCTGATGACAAAGAATTAGCCCTGCGACCAAGAGATGGGATGCGCACTGCTGTGAGGGAATAGGGAATAGGGAGATAAAATTGTTGATTTCAGATATTGAATTGATTTATCGCAGAAGTGAGTAGCACAAATCAAAATTAGCAGGACTTACGCAAATTGACTGTCAAACCACCATCTGTAGGGGCGCAATTCGGAGCTTTGCGCTAACAAATGGCATTCGCCCTCTCTATATATAGAGTCTCTGCGTAAGTCCTGATTAGTCATAATTAATAAGTTTTATCCCAGTTCTCACTGTGGGTTCCTCAAATTTTTGCCTAGTATTAGCCACTAACTTATTTAAGTATTCTCTTAAATATTCTGCTTGTTCCCCACTCAAACGATATCCACTACCATCAGTTTCTTGGCAAAAAAGTGGCTTTGCTCTCAAACTTTGATAGTCAGAATTTTGTCGAGAAGCTTCACTTAATAGCATTACATCTTCTTCCGAAGGCATTAAACCAGGAGGTAGTTTACTGTCTAAAATAGTCTTAATGTTCTCCTGACAAACACGAGTATTTATTCCTTGTTCCTCTAATAATTGATAAACTTCCTTTAGAGATAAAGGACGGTCAGGAAAAACTCGCAGTATTTCCCACAGTAAAAAATAGTCGTTGTACTGTTGTTGAGGTATATCTATAATTTGTGGATAAAGAGGTAAGATAGCTAAACCATAAGCAACCCTACCGATAGTTAGTTTAATATCTTCAATCTCAGATAAATAATTATCCGATCCCTGCGACTTTTCTTGCTCTAACTCTATATTTTCAGAATTAACTTTTGTATCTTGAACAATAATTGCGTTAGATAATTTTTGACGTAACCAACGAGATATCCCGCTCCAACTCCCACTACCTCCAGTACATAAAGCACGGTTAATTCCCACCGGAGATATTCCCACCCTACTCAAAAAATTATTTAACTCCTGATTTAATTGTTGTATAAAAGGTCCTAATACTTTTTTTCTAAATCTTGTTGTTGTAAATTCCATTGGCGATCGCCTATATTCAAAATAAATTCTTTTTCCGATGGCAGAATTACTTTTAAATTACGAGCTGCTGCTAATAATTCTTGTCTGTAGGATGAACTTTGTAACCATTGCTGTAGTTGATACCTAATTGATAAATCTGGATAGCCTGGCCGTGGCCATGATTGAGTAGATTGTTCTTGATTCTTTTCTTTCTGGGTCTGGGGCGAAAGATTTTCGTTTTTTAATAAAAGTTGACAAACAATATCTTGATCTAGGGCCTGACCCCCATAAGCAAAACTATGGCAATGGAAGTGAGAGTAAGTTAAATTTTGGCCATCATCAGGAAAATCTACTAAGGCCATTTCTGTTGTAGTTGCTCCCACATTCACAATTAAAATTTTGCCCTTTCTAAATTCTGAGATAGTAGATGTTTTTGGATCTTCTGTTACTGAAGTTAATTCTGATAGGGCAGTAGCGATCGCCTCCTCAACTACAATTACTTGACTGACACCTTGGACAAGACCTGCTTCTAAAACTGCTTCTCTGAGATTGAAATGATAGGCTTCTGGCCAATTAGTTGGACTACCTATCAACACACATTTTAATTGTGCCAAAGCGGAAACAAATGTTTCTTGGTCTAATCCTACTGCGCCACAAGTATAATCATGAGGTAAAGTAATTATTGTTTGAGTTTCTCCATCAGTTAGAGAAATAGAGTCTTGGACAACAGCTTGGGTCTGAAGGGTAGTTAATAAAGTTACTAATCCTTGCTTAACTAAATTAAGAGGAATTTGTTGATGTTCAGACAACTGTAAAATTGGTTCATGGGCAGTTGTAGCAACAAAGTTAGAATCTAGAAGAAAAGATTTATCTGGTTTTCCTGAAATTGTTGTTTTTCAAATTTAATCGAAATGTAAGGAATAGTAACTTTTAAAGCAGGCTTCAAGTTTTGTACTAATAAGGGTTTTTCTTCTATAGTTTTCTGTTTAGATGATTTTTGATATATATATAAAGTTGATGGTAGCTTATATATTTTTGTTTTTGTAGTAGAACTTAATGTTGTTTGAGCTATTTTTGTTGATAGAGCAAATTCTTGATTTGTTTCAGTAATATCTAACCCTTGTTTAGTTGCTCCCCTTTCCCAATATATAGGATAAATTTCACTGCTGCTACGATTAAATAATGCGGCAGAAATACCTGTAGTACTAAAGTCAATTCCTAAATACCATAGTGAAGGTTTTTTCTCTGGTATTCTATCTGTCTCTTTCAAGGGATTCAATTTTTTTTTTCTGTCTCTGGAGAGTCTTGAAGTAGGGTTTCTAGAGGTAAAATTTCTCGCTCATTTGTATCTGTTGATTCTACTTCTGTTGAAGATGTTAAGTTATCTAAAATATCTTCTAGAATGTGTTCATTTTCTATATTTTCTGCTGAATTGTAAGTATTTTCTTGGTTCGTTAGATTTGATTTTTCTGAAGCATCACCAATATCTATAAATAAACTTTCTAAGTTAGTAATTTCTGCTTCTGAAGTCGAAGTAGCAGAAACATCAGTCGATTCAAGACTACTTTCTTCTAAAGATACAGGTGAATATTCTCCTAATTGAAGCTCAGTTTGTTGCGGATCTTCTGCTAATTCATCTAAGTCAAATTCTTCTAAATTTTCTAAATCAGAACGCAAATTATTGAGGATATTAGTATCTAATAATAATTCTATATCTTGTGTTTCATCTGATTCTTGTACTGGCAAGAGACTTTCTTTAGCAGATGCCTGAAGATACTCTTCTTCTTCTGATTTATTGCTGCAATTTGTTTTTTCTTGCTTAGGTTCTAGAGAAGCAATTAATTGATTAGTTTCTGCTTCATTTATCTCTAATTCACCAAAGAGATTACTGAGAGATTCGATAATTTCAGTGTTTTCTACATTTTCTGAATTGTCTAACTTTAACTCATAATTTAGTGGTGATTCAATCGTATTTGCTATTTCTGCATCTTCTATTTTAGCAGTATAATTTTGAGATTCTTGCCACTCTGTATTCTCCTCTTCAAAACTAGGAGCTTCTAGTTGAACAAAAGTTTTATCTTGCTCATTTTGACTTTTAATAACTTCTAAATCTTGCTCTTCATCAAGATTAAGTTCATTTTGAATAGATGATTCTTGAGGGCTTGAATTATCTGTTTCAGTTGTTTTTGATTCTGTATTTACTTTAGAAACAAACTCATATCCTGGATAAGGAAATACATCTGTATTGTTAGGCTCATGTAATTCATTTATTTGAGGAGATAGTTTTGGATTTTGAATATTTTGAGGACTAACATGAGAGGATGCTATAAAATTTTCTGGATCTGGCTGTGTTTCTTCATTATCTTCTGTATTGAACTCATCAATAAATGAGTGGTCCAAGTTATCGTCTTCTTTCAGTATACCCTCTGAATTTGTCCCCATTTCAGAAGGTTCAATATTCTTAGAAGTCTGTGGATCGAGATTTTGCTCAATAGGTAAAGCGCTCTGACTTGGATATGAATGTTGGTTGGTTAACTGAGACAAATGTTCCACCAATGTTTCTTGCACTGGGCCAAGTAAAGCCTGAGAAAACTCAGAAATAATTTGCTCCTGTTTAGCATATTGTTGAGCTAGGGAATAATTATCTTGTCTTTGCTTCTCAAGTTGTCTAATTTCTTCTTGCAAAGCTTGTCGTTGTTCTTTAAGAACTTGAAAATCTTCTTGTAAATATCGATTAATAGGAGTCAAAAACTCTTCTAGCTGTTGTGGATGTTCCTTAGTCGTCTGGTCAATAACATTTTCCGAATTTGAAGGTGGGTCAACAGAGAGTAGCTGTAGACTTGAGGTTGTATCCACATTCTGACTCAGATAGTTCAGCACCTGCTGTAGTGTCTTTTGAGATTTTCTGAGTGTTTTTTCTAAGACTTTAGGATAATTTTTAGTGCTAGGCTGATTTAGCACCTCATCTATTTCACTGATTATTGATTTGATTTGCTTATTCTGGAAATTCAAGAGTTTCACCTTTGTCACTCATCATTAAGAATTATAAAACTGATGAGAGCATAACTGACTTTAAAATTACTCTTTCACACAAGATGTACAAATTAGAGATAGATTGGATTAACAGTCTTAAAGTTTTTTCAGACTCTTTAGTCTAATGTATAGCCTGATGTGGCAATAGCACGATATTATTAAATTAATAATTTAAGTACTTTTACTTTCTATACCTACTACATACATAATAATATTTATTAACTATAATAGTCATAAATAGTCCTAAAATTGAGCTGTTTAGAAAATTTTTTAGGATTAGGAAATAGTATTATGACCCTGTGGATGTTTAACCCGTCAAGGAGCGCTTAACTGGAAGCAGTAGTAAAAGTTTCCGGATTTATTATTGATATTTTGGGTTTTTGACAAATCCTGTACTGATACCTATGTACTACCATACTGTAAAAGCCCTATCATAGATTCCACAAAGTTGTTGACTTTCAGGATATTTAAAGTCGGCCAATTGGCTAATAATATAATATGTATTAATTTTAATTATTAATTTATAGTTGCTTTGTGGGCTAAATATACTGCCCGATTAATATTGAAAAAATAACTTTATGGAAGAAAGGTATAATCGCGACCCCCAATTAAATATTAAAGAATTAATGCTTTCTACCTCATTTTTTGAGGGTTTACCACAAGAAGCATTAGAAAAAGCAGTAATTCATGTGGTCAGTCGTCAACATCCACCAAATCAGGTAATCTTACTAGAGAATGATTGGGGGACATCTGTATACTTCATTCTGGATGGGTGGGTAAAAATTCGCACCTATAACTTGGATGGTAAAGAAGTAACGCTGAATATTTTGGGTAAAGGCGAATTATTTGGAGAAATGGCCGCTTTAGATGAAGTACCTCGCTCTACTGACGTAATTACCTTAGCCCCCACATTAATTGGTAATATGCCAGCTCAAGATTTTGCTCATCTAATTCATACTGAACCCACAGCAGGAATTAGATTAGCCCAATTAATGGCCAGACGTTTACGACAAGTGAATCGACGACTTAGACTACGAGAAGCAGATGCTCAGGCTAGGGTAGCAGATATTTTACTATTTTTAGCAGAAGGGCAAGGTATAGACTCTCAACAAGGAAAAGAAATTCCTAATTTACCTCATAGAGAGCTAAGTAGTTTAAGTGGGTTGGCCAGAGAGACTGTTACCAGAGTCTTAAGCAAGTTAGAAAAAAAGTCATTAATCAAACGCGATCGCGATACATTATGTATTCCTGATATACACGCACTGGAACGTACACTTGTTTAGTCAGGGTTACTGATTAAGTGTATGATTTCACAGGAGTCAGGAGTCATTTCAGTTATCAGTTATCAGTTATCAGTTATCAGTACCTCTACCTGAAGTATTGGGATTGAAATATTGAACCTTATTTTTTTTCATCCCCTTAAAAGGGGAGGCTTGAGACCTTATTTTTTGTCATAAGTCAGGAGATAGGAGTCAGGAGTCAGAAAAGAGTTTTTCGGTGACTTTAGAGTCAGAATATAAATATATTCCCACTATTGTTTTGGGTGAAAATTTACCACTAATTGAATAATCAGCAACGCCGTTTAATCTAAGGAGTAAATTAAAAGTCAATTACAAAATCTTAAAAACTTTACCAATCAATACTTTTGAGGGCGAATGCCATTTGCTTCGCATAACTATCGTTAACGCCCCTACGACTTTTGACTTCCGCGTAGCGGCACTAGCCAAAACTTATAAGGCCAAACCAATTCTGTGAAAACAACTTCAGATCCAATACCATCATCCACCAGCAAAGAAGATAAACCAATAGTTCTGGTAGAAACAGCTTTTCTGGCCAGTACAGCTAGTTTAATTTGGTTTATCAATTATTACTTTCCCTTGGGACCCTTATTAAGAGTTTTCTTCCCAGTACCAATTGCTTTACTATATTTACGATGGGGAAACCGTGCAGCTTGGATGGGCGCAGCAGTATCAGGATTACTTTTATCTGTGCTTATGGGGCCAACTCGTAGTATTTTATTTGTCATTCCTTTTGGTTTCATGGGAGTAATGTTAGGGGGAGTATGGAAACGAGGAGGAAATTGGTTAACTTCTATAGGTTTAGGTTCTATACTCGGCTCAATTGGTTTCTTTTTTCGATTTTGGTTACTTTCACTTTTGTTGGGACAAGACCTCTGGATATATTTAACTACACAAGTTACAGAATTCCTAGAATGGGTATTTATCAAATTGGGATTATTAGCTCAACCTAGTTTGCCTTTAATTCAAGCACTTGCTTTAGTCATGGTATTTGTGAATAATTTTGTGTATTTATTTGTTGTACATTTGGTAGCTTTATTATTACTAGACCGCATCGGCAACCCTATTCCTAGACCTCCTAAATGGGTAAGAGTTTTGCTTGATTATGAGTAGTGCCGCTACGCGGAAGTCAAAAGTCAAAAGTTAAAAGTCAAAAGTTAAAAGTTAAAAGTTAAAAGTTAAAAGTTAAAAGTAATATCTGACTGAGTTTGAGCATTTACAGGACTTACGCAGAACCGTCATATCTAGTAGGGGCGAATGGCATTTGCTAACGCAAAGCTCCGCTAACGCCCTCCAGGGATAGCGTATTGTCTAAAAATTTGCGTAAGTCCTGATTTATAAATTTCCGCGCCCTATTTGCGTAGTGCTATAAGTAAACTTTTCTGATTTCTAAGAGGATATCTGAAAAGTTTTTTGATACTGAATTTTGCCCCCCTAGCACCCTAACTTTGGGGGGAAAAAGAGTCTATATTTTGCCCCCCTAGCCCCCCAACTTTGGGGGGAACAAGAGTCTATTTGCTTTTAAGTCCCCCAAAATTGGGGGATTTAGGGGGCTTGGATGTAGCAAATGGGACTTCTCAGATAACCTCTAATAGACATCTCCAAAAATCAAAAATAAAATCAATTTTATCCATCAATTATCAATTATTTTTTATTTTTTCCTATTCCCTCTTTTCTGAAGATATCTAAATAATCTATTACCTAAACTTACTAATAATAATGATTCGTGTTTATACTCAGGTGCAACAGGGAAAAAATTGGCTGCAAAGGTATCGGAGACGCCAACCAATTTTTGCCTGTATATTAGGATTTACAGATACAGGTCTAATACCGGGAATTTCTGCAGCAGGGGCGACTCCAAAAGACCGCCAATATACTTGTTTGGCAGATGTAGAATTTTTATACAATGGTTTTCAACCACAACCCAAATATCCATTACCACCCCTTGATGCTGGTGCTTCTCCAGTTTTAATCACAAAAGCAATTGTTGATGCTCTGAATATCCCTCTCTACTTATTCAATGCTGGTTTAACTCATCAACCCACTGTACCAACAATTGATTTGGGAGGTACTCCAGCTCGTTGTTTAACTTCTGGTCGTGCTTTAGATATGGCAACTGTTGAACATTTACTAGAAGTTGGCAAGAGTTGGGGATATAAGTTAGCTGCGGAAGCAAAGGATAGCTATTTAATTTTAGGAGAATGTGTGGTTGGAGGTACAACTACTGCTTTAGCAATTTTGTTGGGTTTAGGTATTGCTGCTGCGGGTAAAGTGAATAGCAGTCATCCTCAATGTAATCATACTCAAAAATTGGCTGTGGTGCAACAGGGTTTACAAGCTTCTGGTTTGAATTCTTTACCTCCGCTTTCACAACCTCTAAAATTGGTTGCTGCGGTGGGAGACCCGATGCAAATAGTAGTAGCAGGAATGGCAATGACAGCAAGTCTCAAAGTTGGGGTGATGTTAGCTGGTGGTACACAAATGTTGGCTGTTTATGCTTTGATGCAAGCATTAGCAGCAAAATATTCTATATCTTGGCTACCTGAGAATATTGTAGTGGGAACAACTCGATGGGTTGCTGAAGACCCGACGGGAGATACTGTGGGGTTGGCTAGAGAAATTGGTTTTGTGCCTTTGATGGCAACACAACTTAGTTTTGCGGAGTCTTGTTATCCTCAACTACGAGCTTATGAACAGGGATATGTTAAAGAAGGTGTGGGTTGTGGAGGATGTGCGATCGCGGCTCATTTATATCAAGATTGGAGTCAAGGTCAGTTGCTTCAAGCTGTTGAAAATTTATTTGTGTAGTAGAAGGAAGAGGGAAGAAGGAAGAAGTGCGATTCGTTTGGCTAAACAAGCTTCTATGTAAGTTAGCCAGTCTCAAAAAAGGGATAACTCTAGTAGTCATGCAGGTTGAATTCCTGCCCTCTGGGATGTAGAGTGACTCTGAAGTTCAGGATTCCAAGGTAACAACTTGGTCTCTCAGTGCATGGACTTAAAGCCTTAAAACTAGAAGGTTTTTTCTGGTTATCGTGGCCAAGGGAGTTACATAAGGTTAACGCACAGTCAATCTAGTATAACCGCTCGTCATCTTCGATTGGTGAAATTAAGCCTGATACACCAAACCCAAAACGGGAAACCTCACATAACTGGTAACGTAGTTCTTCGGCGTTATCACATCTAGTTGGAGGTCGGACGACACTAGGAGCCTAAATGTAACGAGAAATGATACTAGGGAACGAAGTAACCCCTTAAGACTCTCAGACCTTAACCTCTGAGTAGGAAAAGTTTAACCAATGTCTTTTAGGGATAAGGAAACTCCTGCGAAGCAAGCCTGGAGTAATGTTCAGGATATGCAGACGTGGGGAGGCACTGCAGGTAGCCGTGAAACCGAAATTGTATTAAGCCAAAACGCATTCGCCGGGGTAAGTAGGCTCAAGTCGAGAGTAGGAGACTCATGCCCGTGAAAAATCTCCAGGTATCCAAGCCAAAGAGTAGTGAAAACCGAGGCCAACAAGCGTTGACAAACCTTGAAATATTAGGTGCGAGAATAGGTGTAACCAACCTTGAAGAATCCTGCAATGTTAGGAGCCGTATGAGATGGAAACTCTCATGTACGGTTTTGGAGTAGAGGTGAGGGATAGCGATATCCTCATCGACTACATCGGAAGAAGAAAGAAGGAAGAGGGAGAAAGAATTGATGAATAAGAGTGGGATAGAGGTAGATGAACGATCCCCCTAAATCCCCCTTTTTAAGGGGGACTTCCAGTTTCCCCCCTTATCAAGGCAGGGCTAATTCATTGTCGCCAGAGAAAAATATTGAGGAGTACAAGTTTGGCCATATTGTCAAGTATTTCATAGTCTTTTCCCCTAAATTATCATACTTATACAGGAAAAATTTATGTCACAGACTCAGTCGCGATCGCTAATATCAGTCGCGATCGCCAATACCAGAACTATTGAAATCGAAAACTAGGGGGGAGTGAGGTTCTGTGTATGGGCCAATTTCAATTCTCAATGACTACAGTTCTAGATTTATAATCATCAGAAAAATCTGCTCCAAATCGTGAGCAATGGTACGAATCGCAGTAGTGAGGGAAGAATAACCATGAAGGCGACAGATAGCGATCGCCAACTGACGAATCACAGAAAAATTAGCAGCAGCTTGAGAGTGCCGAATTAGACTTGTGTCCTCTCGAAACACTACATCTTTAACCCAATGTAGTCGATTCTCAATTCCCCAATGTCCCTGAATTCCTACTGCAAATTCTGCTGCACTTAATTTCAGACTGCTAATGTAGTAAGCTGTTTGATAATAGTCAACACTTGCTCGTGTACCCTGACGCTCAACTCTAATCACAGACTTAATTCCTTCCCACTCAGAGCTAATTCCCAACAGATTATTAAACACAGACACTGTTCTACAAACCACACGATTTCTAGATCTATCTTCTGATATATCAACACTACTTGGTTGTGTTTGTTCAGTTGTTAGTTGTACTTGCTGGTACAGTTTTTTTTGATTACCCTTGACTGCTATTGTGTAATGGTTACCTCTGTCAATGATTAACTTGACGGTTTTTTTTGACAATGTAAAGCATCGCAACTAAAAACTACTCCTTCAAGGTTTAAACTAGCCAATATGGCTTGGACAACAGCAATTTCACTACTTTCTTCCCACGTGAAATTGTTCTATGGCTACAGGTACTCCTTGACAATTACTGAACACAGAAACAACATTGACAAAGTCTTGGTAAGAACCATAACAGTCACTGACAGTAGACCTAATACTCTTACCGTCCACTGCTAACCATTCGGCCTCTTGAATTGTTATTTGGTGTTGAGCCCATTGATTGAATACTTGAGCTAATTGAGCAAAATCAATTCTGGTCATAATTCGCCGAAATGTAGACTTCAGTTGGAAAACTCAAAGGCGATAGCTCTAGTTGTTGCTGTAATGCCAGATGATGACGACGAGCAAAATCTTCTAGGGCACAATAGGAGAAACAACCGCTCATTGTACCCATAATTACTAACAGTAATACTAACCATAATGGATAACGTCTCCCTCTAGCAGCTCGAAAATCTGGTAATTGGGCCAATATTTGTAATAAGTTCATTTCTATCTAAGCCCTAATATTGAGAATAGTTAGCTTAACTCAATACTTGACAACAATCATTGTACTCCTCAATATTTTTCTCTGGCGACAATGAATTAGCCCTGCCTTATCAAGGGGGGTTAGGGGGGATCTCCTGGTGAGGTAGATGAACGATCCCCCTAAATCCCCCTTTTTAAGGGGGACTTCCGTTTCCCCCCTTATCAAGGGGGGTTAGGGGGGATCTCCTGGTGAGGTAGATGAACGATCCCCCTAAATCTCCCTTAAAAAGGGGGACTTCCGGTTTCCCCCCTTGTCAAGAGTGAGGTAGATGAACGATCCCCCTAAATCCCCCTTTTTAAGGGGGACTTCCAGTTTCCCCCCTTGTCAAGGGGGGTTAGGGGGGATCTCCAATAGTAGACCTCACACTTACTGAGAAATTCTATATAATTTATAATTATCAATATTTCAACAAGGAGTATAGAAAATGGAACCTATAGAATTGAGCCTAGCAGTGATCGCCACTTCTTTCCTCACTAAATATGTAGAAAAGACAGGGGAAGGTTTAGGGGAAAAGACTTTGGAGCAAGCGGGTAAGTTGTGGCAACTCATACAACGAAAGCCTGCGGGAAGTTTACCTGCTTTGAAGTCTGCTGAAACAGAAGTTTTTCCTGTATATATTAATCAGGCCATAAAAGAGTTGGAAGCTGCTGCTAATGAAGACCAGGAAGTTAAGCAAGCTGTTATTGATGTAGTTGAAGTCGCAAAACAGGAAAATTCAGAATATGTTAAAAATCTTGAGTCTGAGATTGAAAAAATTAAGTCTCAAGGGCCCACTGTACACAATTATGGCAAGCTAGCGGAAACAATTAGAAATGTGATTCAAGGAAATACCTTTTATGGTGTTGACATCCTCCCCGGCCTAAAGGCGCGGGGATTCCTACCGAGCCGTAACTCCTCGGCGGGTTGACGTTTTGCTTCGCATAGCTGCCGCTAACACTGGCTGCTGCTACCTTGACGCTAGTCTTACGCTTACCTCCACGTCCGTTTAATGTCTCGGACTGCCCGCCCGCGACTAATATATTTATCGCTGCATTCTCGTCTCTATCATGTTTTGCACCACAGTTGAGACACTCCCATTCTCGAACCTGAAGGTCTAGCTTCCCACCTTTAAAGCCACAATTTGAGCAAACTTGGGATGTTGGCTCAAGGGCGACTAATTACTCTGAAATCGCGACCATATTTTTCTGCTTTTCCTTCTAAAAAAGTCCTGAACGTTCTCCAAGCTAAATCAGAAATTGCTCTGGATAATTTACGGTTTTTAACCATTCCAGAAACGTTTAAATCTTCTAAAACAATTGTTTGGTTTTCACGAATTATTTTAGTAGATAATTTATGTAGAAAATCTGTCCTTGTATCTTTCAGTTTGGCATGGAATTTAGCCACTCTAACCCTGGCTTTTTCATACCTTTTAGACCCTTTAGTTTTATGAGATAATGACTTACTTAACTTTATATACTTCTTAATTCGTTTCTTCAGTGGCTTAGGAGCATCAACCTTTGTACCGTCGCTCAATGTAGCAAAGGTTTTAATACCTAAATCTATGCCTACTGAATTATCAGTTTGAGGTAAGATTTCTGGTTGTATTTCTACTACAAAACTCAAGAAATATCTATGGGCGGAATCTTTGATTACTGTTACTGATGATGGAGCAGCAGGTAACTCCCTTGACCAAACTATTTTTAGTTTTCCAATCTTAGCTAAATAAACTTTATGCTGACCAATCTTAAAGCCACCCTTTCTAAACCTAGCAGTTTGCTTTGATTTCCTACTTTTAAATTTAGGAGGTCTAACAGGTCTACCTTTTCTCTTCCCTTGAGTTGATTTAAAAAAGTTAGAGCAACGCCTGGTTTAAGTCATTCAATGATTGCTGCAATGGTATGTTAGAAACCTCTGACAACCATTCTCTTTCTTCAGTCTTTTTAGCTTGAGTAATAAAAAGCTTTTGTAATTCTGAATTAGTAGATTTCTTTTCTCCTGATCTATACCTCTGTTGGCAGAAAGCTAGACTATCATTCACTCGCCACACGGACACAGCCAAATAGCTTGGCTAATCGGTATTTTTGTCCCGGCGTTGGATATATACGGTACTTAAATCTAGCTTTCATAACTTGACGCATCAAACTAACATATAGGTTAACATATTTATTGAAAAAAATCAACCCGCAATAAAAAGTCGCCCGCTTATGGGCGAGGCTTGAGACCCATTTTTTCGGTCAAGGTGGTAATCACTTTTGACTGCAGTCGTCGGGATGGGCACCGACAAAGGAAAGTACCCAACTGCCAGAAGGCATTCCTGAAAATTTTAGTCGCCGGAGTGGCGCTAAGAATTTTGTTGGTCGGGATGAGGTAATGGATATCCTACACCAACAGTTACAAACAACCGAACGAGTAGCAATTACTTCTATTACTGGTATGGGTGGTATCGGTAAAACTGAACTTGCTCTCCAATATGCTCACCATCACCTTCAGCAAAAGACTTATCCTAGCGGGGTTTGTTGGTTGGAGGGGCGTGGTGTGGATGTAGGAATTCAGATTGTTAATTTTGCTAAGTCGCAATTTAACTTAAATCCTTCAAAAGATGATAACTTGCAGACTCAAGTGGCTTACTGTTGGCGTAACTGGTTGCAGGGTGATGTGCTGGTAATTTTTGATGATGTGGTTGATTATCAGGAGATTTCGGATTTTCTACCTCCTGGGGAAGCTCGGTTTAAGGTGTTGATAACTACCCGTCAAAAATACTTGGGGCAATTTTTCCATAGGTTAGAGTTAGAGGTGCTGGATGAGGATGCAGCTTTGGAATTGTTGGTTTCTTTTGTTGGGGAGACTCGGATACAACAGGAGCTGGAAGAGGCAAAAGCGTTGTGTGTCGATCTGGGATTTTTGCCCTTGGGGTTGGAGTTGGTGGCGCGTTATTTGGAGCGGAAACCGGATTTATCTGTGGCAAAAGCAAGGCAACGGTTAAAGTCAAAATGGTTAGAGCATAAATCTCTAGAACGATTTTCTCAAGATATGACTGCGGAGCGGGGGGTTGCTACTGCTTTTGAGTTGAGTTGGCAAGAGTTGAATGAAGATAAGCGGGAGTTGGGGCGGTTGTTGAGTCTGTTTGCTCCGGCAGCTATTCCTTGGTCTTTGGTGACAGGGTGTTTGCTAGAAGTGGATGAGGAAGATTTGGAGGATTGGCGAGATGATGGGTTAGTGAATTTAAGTCTGTTGCAACGGGTGGGTGAGGGGAGTTATGAATTGCATCCACTGATTCGAGAATTTTTTAGAGGGAAGTTGTCAGAGTCGAACTCGGTTGAGGAGATGAAACAAGGTATTTGTCGGGTGATGGTAGCAGAGGCAAAGGAAATTCCCTATACACCTACTCGCGAGGATATTTTAATGTTTGAGTCGGCGATTCCCCATCTTGCCGAAGTTGTGGACAACCTGACGGACTGGTTGACCGATGATAATCTAATCGAGCCTTTCGCTGGTTTAGGTAAATTCTATATAGGTCAGGGATTTTATGACCAAGCCGAACCTTGGTATCAACAATGTGTAAACATTGCTCAAAGACGTCTGAAGCCTACACACCAAAATTTTGCTCTAAGTCTCAACAACCTGGCATACCTCTACAAGTATCAAGGACGATATAGCCAAGCAGAATCTCTGTATCTGAAAGCTTTAGATACCAGAAAGCAACTGTTAGGCTCTACAAATCTATATGTTGCCCAAAGTCTTAATAATTTGGCAAAGCTCTATGAGTCTCAAGGGCGATACAACGAAGCTGAACCCTTGCATCTGGAAGCTTTGGATATCAGAAAGCAACTGCTAGGATCTATACATGAAGATGTTGCTCAAAGTCTTAGTAACCTGGGGGTTCTCTACGACTTTCAAGGGCGATACACTGAGTCCGAACCTCTGCATCTGGAAGCTTTGGAGATGAGAAAGCAACTGTTAGGTTCCGCACATCCAGGTGTTGCGCTAAGTCTTAGCAACCTGGGGGTTCTCTACAAGCGTCAAGGGCGATACACTGAAGCTGAACCCATGTATCTGGAAGCTTTGGAGATGAGAAAGCAACTATTAGGTTCCGCACATCCAGATGTTGCTGATAGTCTCAACCACCTAGGAGTTCTCTACGACTCTCAAGGGCGATACAGGGAATCCGAGCCTCTACATCTCGAAGCATTGGAGATCAGAAAACAACTGCTAGGTTCTGTACATCCAGATGTTGCCCAAAGTCTTAACAACCTGGCAGTTCTCTACTACTTTCAAGAACGATACAGTGAAGCTGAACCGATTTATCTCCAAGCTTTGGAGATTAATAGGCAACTGCTAGGATCGACACATCCAAATATGGCAGCCAGCCTCTATAACTTAGCCCAGCTCTACAACTCTCTGGGGCGATATGCTGAAGCAGAACTGCTGTATCTGGAAGCTGTAACTATTTTTGTTTCAAAACTAGGAGAAGAGCATCCTAATACTCAGAAAGTTCGGCAGAACTATCAAAATTTTTTACAGAAAGTTGCGAGCGAAAATCGGCAAGGGGAGTTATCTGATGAAAAGAGTTTGCAGATTATCTCGCAGATGGAGAGTTAGGTTTCAGTTATCAGTTATCAGTTATCAGTTATCAGTTATCAAGGAGATATCAACAAAAATTAATTGTGTTCCCTGCTTCCTCGCTGCCGACAGTATTAGTTTTTTTTGTAGAATAGTCAAAACAACAGCGATCGCCTACTTTAAAACTCCTGAAAACAGCGATCGCTGTTACCTATAGCGACAACCCCAATATTATACTCAATGCTCTTGCTAATTCTTCCAGATAGGGATCATCTAGATGACCCAGCTTTCTCATAATTCGAGATTTATCTATTACTCTAACCTGCTCGCACAAAATCACAGAATCTAAACTTAAACCACCTACACCAGCAGAAACAAATACATGAGAAGGCAAAAGTGCCCGATTAATCTTACTCGTAAAGGGTGCAATAATTGTGTGAGGACTCACTGCATTAACCCGGTCTATTTGTACGATCGCTACAGGTCTTATCCCTGCTTGTTCAGTCCCAATTACCGGATTAAGATCGCATAATACCACATCGCCCCGGATAACATTTACCATTGAATTTCTCCACTAGCTAAACGTTCCTCGTACTCTTCCAAATTAGATAAATAATCAGAAAAGTCAGATTCGGCTAATTTTTTACCCTCGGCAAATAACTCCCACAACTGCCAGCGGTTGCTATCGTGTTTCATCAACAAGAAACTGACAAAATCATTGACCTCACCCACAAGTTCTTCAGGAAGTTGATTAATCTTAGCAATCGTTTCTTCGCGAACGTTCATGTGTACCTCTTGTTTTTGTTTGTAAAATTTAACTTCCCTGGCGGGAAGTCCCGCGCTCTCCCGCAGGGGAGCGTCGGGATGAAAGCCAGGGCCAAGATTCGGATACCTCCATAAGCTAAACGTTCATAAGCCCTTGACAAGCTAGGAGGATTTTGTTATTATAAGCGTCATCACAGGGGGAGGACATCACCTCTGTTAAAACAGCGGTCAGTTTTTGCTGACTGAAGAATCCCGCGTTTTCGCGTAAGCGCAACGTCGGGAGTATGTCAATACTGCCATATTGAAGTAGTTGGGAATGCGAACTCGCAAACTATCGCGCACCTTAATGAAGTCAGAAGTCAGAAGTCAGAAGTCAGAAGTTAACCCACCCCTAACCCCTCCCAGGAGGGGAAGTAGGGTATTTGAGCTTGGCTCCAAAAATATTTCGCCTTAAAAGGCGTGGTATTAGACCCAATTATTTTGATAATTTGATGCTTTCCTCTAGAGTAAGGACCGGAAAAACCACCCGCTCTCAATGCAGCAACTAACTCTCGACGAGATATAAAACCAAAAACTGGCATTAGGCAACAGACTCCACTTTCAAACTAACCCCATCAAACTCTGGGAGTTCGTGACCCATTGCAACACCAATAAGTACCCACTCCTCCAAAACTTCCAATAATTCCTGGCGACATTCTTCGAGGGTGCTACCCGTTGCCCATACCCCAGCAGCACCAGAAATCGACCCATAAAAACCTTGATCCTCCTCCAGGATATCGTAGTTAGCTGCCTGCATTGCTTTTTGTAAATATTCTTGAATCATGGTTTATTCCTATCCTATTAAAATAACAGATAAAGATGTTAGTATCTAGCAAGTATTTAGTCATCCCACTCCGCTCTTAACGCTTGTTGAAATTCTAGAGGATCTATGCGTTTTGGCAAAAAACCAAAAAGGTCTAAAACTTCCTCCTTTTCTGGCGAAATTTCTCCTACTGGCGGTAAAGATTGTACTACCACCACAACTTCTACTAAACCTGGTTATACAGTATCAGGTAGACTAATTTCCAGTTGGCGATCGCTCCCGACATAGACTACTTTCCGAATAGTTTCCATAATTTCTCTTGTGACAAAACACTTTTTCAAACTGTAAGTATTCAACCGAACATGATATCAGTTGAAGTTTAGAACCTCTTTGCTTCTATGATAATTAAAACCAGAGATAATATCCTCCGCTCGGATACCAGCGTCAATCAGAGAAGAAGTTAACCCATCCTCAAAGTTATCCATTTCAATTATAACTTGGCGATCGACCACACGAGCATGAAAGAGAATAAAGTCGATCCAGCCTTGCTTATCTAAACCTGTCCCTACTACAAGGAAGTGACCAGAATCAAAATCGCAGACAGGATATAGCTTTATCTGTTGTAAACTTGGTTGGTCGCGAGTTGCTTCTTGCACAGTTTTTTTGAGGATATCTAGATAATTTAGTGAAGAATCCATCGAACAATAATCTCCTGTTCTGGTTCATAAATTAATAAATTAATTCTATTACGCCGGACAACTAGCTGAAAAATTGGTTTTTGGAAGTGTTCAAGGTATTTGGCTTGACTAATCGCTAGGAATAGCTGTCTTTCTGGTTCTTGAACCTCGAGAGCTAATTGGTAAAGCTGAAGCTGTCCTATTGTTTTTTCCAATTCGCTAATAGGTGAAGGAGAATCAAAGTCTTTTATTTCCACAGCAATTTTCCGTCCTTCTTTTTCTGCAGCAAAAAACTTTTCAGCTCCTAAATCTACTTTTAATGCTGTTTGTTCTAACACTAAGATTAATGGGTCTTTTGTAATAATCCACCCGTCTTTTTCTAAAGTATGACGTAGTGGTAAATGTAAATCATCCCGTCTAGACATTAATGAAAAGTGCCAACAATAAAATAAAACAGCTCTTATAGTTTACCGAATAATTAAGGTTTAAAGCCTCTCCTTACTCTTGCTGATTCTCGTTAATTGCTGCCTTCAAAGCTTCCTTAGCAGGGGGTAGATTCAAAATTGCCGATTCTATTATTTCCCAGTCGCGATCGCTGGCTACAATAACTTCTGGCTCTGCTGTTTCCTCACTCGCAGTCTCTAAAGCAAGTTGTAGCAAATATTCGCTGACAGTCAAACATCTCAAGGCAGCCGCCTGCTCTAAAAGTTGTTTTTGTTCTGGTTCTAGAGTTAAAGTTATGGTTGTTTTCTTAGTATTTGTTGTTGCTGACATAATACTTCACCTATTTAACGATTTTTGAACATAACAATTTCTATATTTTACCTCTTCTTCCCCAGATTGTCAACAGTTTTGAGAAAGAAGCGATCGCTTTATCTATTTACTAGAAAATAGGGCGATCCCCATACAGAAAGCAAGAGGCAACCCCAATATGTTAAAATTAGATCGAACCTAGACCGCCAGGATACAAACAATGGTAGCAGCTCCCAAACCCGAAAAAATGACTCCCCAAGAATATCTCGACTGGGAGGAGAAACAACCAATTAAATATGAATATATGAACGGTCGAGTTTTTGCCATGACTGGGGGAACTATTCCTCATAATGACATTGCTCTTACAGCGGTTTTCATTTAAGTAGACTACAAAATTCTTTTTGCTTAGGGAGTAGGCAGTAGGGAGTAGGCAGTAGAGAGTAGAAAAATGCTTTGGCCACTGTACTCTATCTATTTGAAAACCGCTATAATTTGGCGACAGCTTTAAAAATTCATCTGCGCGGTCAAGGGTGTAAAGTATTAATGGCAGATGCCAAACTAGGGGTATCGGAAAAAGGGTCTTTTTATTATCCCGATGTGATGGTAACTTGCGATGAAAGAGACCGACGCGCGATTAAAGTTATTTATCATCCTTGCTTAGTCGTTGAGGTTTTATCTCCGGGAACCGAAGCTTTTGACAGGGGCAAAAAGTTTAAAAATTATCGCCGCATTTCTACTTTAAAAGAATACGTTTTAATTGATGCGCGAGAGATGGCGGTGGAGTGTTTTCGATCTAACGAAAATGGTGTTTAGGGACTTTATAATTATGGGGAAGGCGATGAAGTAACTTTAACTTCCGTAGATTTTAGCTTTCCCATCGAGATGCTTTATGAGGACGTAGTTTTGGAGGGAGTAGAGGAATAATAGGGAAGTGACGTTAGAATTGTTATTTGCCCTCAACTGCTTCAGATGTTCGAGAATTATCTACAGCGCTTTTCGCTCTTGATGAACCACATCGCCATAACCAAAACCCTGTAGGGACGTTGCATGCAACGTCCCTACTGTGGTCTACTGAAATGAAAACCGCTGTAAAAAGCGATCGCTCGATCTATACATGATATTATTCATGTTCCTTTTCTGCAAATACTTCTGCTAACAATGGTGATACATTACTATTCAACTTACCTGCTCGAATAAATTCAGCGTAAGTTTCCGCCTCAATATCTACCAACTCTTCCCGTAATAACTCCATATCCAGCGCCACTAACTGAGAATGTTCCGCCTGCATTTTATCAATTTTCTCCTGCAACTGTTTCAATTCGTTTTGCAAAAATTCTGCCTGATAGCGATAATATTCTGGGTCAATTTCTTGCAACCTGACCAACTCAGACACATAATTCAGCACTCGTTTTAAAGCTACACGACGAGCGGTCGTTTCCATATATTCCTGACGCAACGGTTGGTCGCCTATTAAACCCAATACTTTCAACATTGACTGAGTTGTTAAACCTTGCACCAACAATGTAAACAATACCACCCCAAACACAACTGCGGTAATTTCATCTCGTCCCGGCAAAACCACAGGTACACTCAACACTAGAGCAATAGAAACAGAACCCCGTAAACCTCCCCACCAAAGTAACGTTTGTTCCTTTAAACCAATATTTGACTTGACTACCAAATTACTCAAAGCACTCAAACTATAAACCGAAATTGCTCGCGTGCCCAGAACTGCTCCAATAGCTACTACTATCAATACTATATTATCTGCCAGAATCGAATATCGAATTTGATCGCCTATTAACAGAAACACTATAGAATTGACAAAAAATGCCACAAATTCCCAAAACTCACTAACTATTAACCGAGTGCGGGGGTTCATTCCAATGCGGGAACCGAAGTTACCTAAAATTAAACCAACGGTGACAACCCCAATAACTCCCGAACCCCCAAATTTTTCTACTATTACATAGGTGCCATAAGCAGAAACTAAAGTTAGTGACTGTTCCACCAAAGGTAAGTCAAAACGTTGAGTGAGGTAAGAAATGCCAAAACCAATTAAGCAACCGATACCAACACCGATGCCAACAAAACTAAGAAAAGTGGATAGAGAGTCAGAAATAGAAAATTTATCGACTGTTCCTAATGGAATTCCTACTAGCAAAGTAAAGGCAACAACCGCCACCCCATCATTAAATAAACTTTCTCCTTCCATTAAGGTGCGTAGGCGTTTACTTGCTCCTAATTCTTTTAATAAAGCTACTACAGAAATAGGGTCTGTTGCTGATAAACTAGCTCCGACGAGAAAGGCGATCGCTAAGGGAATTCCGGTGAAAAAATTCAAACCATAAGCAATACCAACTACTGAAATAATTACACCAATAATTGCAGATAATCCCACGGGAACTAAATCTCTTTTTAAGTTTCGCCAATTCAAATTCCAAGCTGCCTCAAATAATAGGGGAGGCAAGAAAATTTCGAGGATTAATTCAGGAGATAAATTAACTAATCTCACATCAATGAATGCCAGAACTAATCCGGCAATTACTAATAATAAAGTAAACGGAATTCGACGGAACAAGCTAAAAACTCGTGAGATAGTTGCTACGCTCAGAGAAACAGAAAGAACTAACAGAAATTGTTCTATATTTTGCTCAATAACTGTTTCAGTTACAGCAGTTTCTAAAGCCATATATTACCCCTAAATTTGGTATAAAATTAATCAATAAAATACCGACTGTTATCTGAGTGCAAGAAACAGTCGGCTTTTAAGTAAAGAGTTAAGGTTGAATCTAATTTTCTTTGTTTAAGAACTTTTGCACTTGTTGAATGGCTAAAGCTCCAATATTGAATACTGCCCAACCACCAGCAGCAATTATAGGTAATAGAACAATTAACAAACGAAAGTCAAATTCCATTTACTCCCCTCCTAAAGATTTTTAAAGATTTATCATTTCTTATAATCTTAATCTAAAATTAAGTTTTTGAGCAAAATTTTAATAGGGAATAGGGATTAACGAAGTCAGAAGTCAAAAGTCAAAAGTCAGAAGTTAGAAGTTAACCCACCCCTAACCCCTCCCAACCCACCCCTCGCCCCTCCCCTCCCAGGAGGGAAGTAGAGGATTTGAACTTCGCTCCAAAAATATTTCGCCTTAAAAGGCGAGGTTTTAGACTTAATTATTTTGATAAAAAATATTTGTGTACTTGAGCAGTCGATCTAAAAATCATTTTTCTTACCCATTTAACCTGACCATCAAATATACAATTAATTTTGTTTGACTACTTATAAGTAAGCTTCAATTAACTGTTGACTCAATTTTATACGATCTTCAATTAACTTTTAACTTTTGACTTTTGACTTCAAATACACTTTTGACTTCACAACTATTCAAATAACTTTTAACTTTTGACTTTTAACTTTTAACTTTTGACTTTTAACTTTTAACTTTTGACTTTTAACTTTTGACTTTTGACTTCAAATACACTTTTGACTTTACTCGGTAAATCCAACATCGGTTCCCTTGCCAGCGTGGACTAAAGCTAACTTTTCATAACGTTGGGCGTGTTCAATCAAATTAGCAGCCTCTGCTTCTGAAATATTCCTAACTTTTTTCGCAGGTACTCCCACAACCAGAGACAAAGGCGGTATATCCTTAGTGACAATAGACCCAGCTCCCACAATACTACCTGCCCCTACCCGCACGCCATCCAAAATTACAGCTCCAATGCCAATCAAACAACCTTTTTCTATATGAGCCGAGTGAATCACAGCTCGATGTCCAATTGTCACATGGTCTTCCAACACAGTTACTAAACCTGGGTCTCCATGAAGCACAGCCCCATCCTGGACATTACTATGGTCTCCGATCGCAATCTTTTCTACATCCCCCCGGACAACAGCTCCATACCAAATACTAGCTCCAACTCCTACTTCAACGACACCCATAACCACAGCGTTATCTGCCACAAAAGCAGCTTGGGACAAATCTGGAGGAGACCAAAAAGAGGGCTGATTTGACATTATCTTCGTTAATATTAGTGATGTTTGCTCGATTGGAATTTTATCAAAAAAGAATTCAGCTAGGAAACTGTCGGCAACCTACAAAATTAAACCTAGAAATTATTGAAGTTACTCACAAATTACAGCTACATAGTAAACTGCATAGAACATCATAATTGTCAATAGTGGTACGACCCAGCAAAGTTTTTACCCCATAATATAAGTTAAGAGTTTGATGTAGTACTTTAGTAACAACTCTATAGCTATTAGGCTCAGATTCTTTGACCAAGCTAACTATAATTTAAGTCACCACAACTCTCTAGAAACTATGACCCAATTCTCTATCAATCCTGCCCTCCAATACCCAATGTTTGGCCCTGAAATTCAGTGTCCCCACTGTCGTCAGACCATACCAGCTCTCACCTTGACAGATACTTATTTGTGTCCTCGTCATGGGGCTTTTGAAGCCAATCCAAATACTGGTGAGTTGTATCATCTTCAGTCTGGCCGTCACTGGCGTTTATGGAATGATGAGTGGTATAGGCAACATACTCATCCCGACGGTATTAGGTTTGAAATCCATGAAGCTCTAGATCGACTTTATACTAAAGGATATAGAGCCACTCGTGTGATTATTGCTCAAAGATATCAGGAGTTGGTTAGTACTTATTTGGAACGTAATACCCCCTGGCGTTCTAATTCTGATTCTTCCTGTAAGCCCAAGCTTTATGGTTTACCTGTAGAATTTAGTCCCGACCCCAAGGATGAGCCTTGCTGGGAAGTAATCAATTTTCAATTGGACAAAGAAGCAGGAGTACCCGTTCGATATCCCTATTTTCGATTGTTTGAATAAGAGACATCTCCAAAAATCCAAAATAAAATCAATTCTCACATAGAAATTATCAATTATTTCTCCCTACTGCCTACTACTGCCTACTGCCTACTCCCTCTTTTATGGAGATGTCTAAGCTATTCAGCAAACCCTAAATATTGATTTATTGAATATGGTTGATAGCTGAAAAGTATTTCCCTTTTCTGTTGAAAAGTTATCTTTTTTATTGCCAAAATAAATGGGTTTTACCGAAATATTGTGGTTTAAAGCCTCCCCTTTTAAGGGGATAATAAATAAAAATTTTCATGATTAGTCAATCCTATCCGTGTAAGCATTCAGCCGTCAGCTATCAGCTAGCCTCCTATCGGAGGAACTGCGAACTTCAGCTATTGCTTTTAGTGAGTGATAAAAGTAATATTTAATTGAGCTAGAAAAATCTTGCTATAAAAGTCAGCTCCAAAGTTTATATTCATTTAGACCTCGTCCTTAAGCACAGGGTCTTATTGCTGATAGCTGATGGCTAATAGCTGAATGCTTACCTATCGGTTTTAAAGGAGAGGTAATTCTAAATTCTTAATTCTTAATTATTGAACCTAGTTATATTTGGTGTAAAATTAATGCTGAAAATCAAGTTAAAAATATTAAACTAGAATGCACCATGCCTCGATTCGGACAGCCAATATTCATCGAGCGATCGCTTTCTATGAAAAACTAGGTTTTACGGTCTGCGAGCGCTTTACTACAGGCTATACTTTAGCTTGTTGGATGGAGGGATTAAATGGCAGAATTGAACTAATTGAAATTCCTCAACCAAAACCTGCTCCTGATACTTTTGGGGATGAGCATTATGTTGGATATTATCATTTATCGTTTGATTTGACTCAAAAGACTACAGATTTACCTGGTTGGCTAAATGATTTAAAACAGCAATTTGCTGCGACAGCAGCATCACAACCAGAAATTTTTCAACCATTGAAAATTCTTTTAGAACCGACTCAACAAATGATTGGAAATAATGTTTATGAAGTTGCTTTTATTGCTGACTGTGATGGTTTACCTCTAGAATTTATTAGAAAGTTAAATCCTTAGAGTAAATTGCACAATGCTCTGAAAATTTTAAAAATACAGCATTTAATTATTGTGGTATGTGACAGTCTTGTTTCCAGAAAAAAATACTATAAAGCAAAGCGTCACATACTTTACTTCATTCCTGGTAATTTTAAACTTTAAAGGAAATTATGAAACAAACATTAGAATTATTAAAAATTCAGAGTAGATATATATAAATTCCCAAAAAGAGTGAGGTACAAAACTCTAGGCAACAGTTCAATAATTTAGAATTTAGAATGCGCGAATTTAGAATTACCTCTCCTTTAAAACGGATAGGATTGACTAATCATGAAATTTTTTCTTCTCTTGGTCGATTGGATATGGCGCAGGTTTCCGAGCTATCCCACCCTACGGGAAGCTCCGCTACGACCGCTTTTATCCCCTTAAAAGGGGAGGCTTTATACCACAATTTTTCGGTAACAGGTAATAGTGAAGTAAAGACAAGAGTGTACCTCAAGCTTACTAAGAAACGCTATAGCATTTTTATCTGAGATGTGAAAATCAAGTATAGCAGTCGAAGCAAAAGTTAGGACAGATAAAAAGCTTAAAACTCAGACAAAGTAATACTTTTCCTTCTTCCTTCTTCCTTCTTCCTTCTTCCTTCTTCCTTCTTTCTTCTTCCTTATTTCTTCTGCTATACAATTAAAAAGAGAATAGGGAATAGTAGAGGAGGGAAAATAGCATTAAATAGTAGTAAATACAAGGATATAAAGTAATCAATCAGCTAGCTTTTTTATCATCAAAAAACCTCCATCTAGATTTATACTAATTTGAAAACACTATAGCATCAAAAAAATAAGTAAACCAATAATTTCATGATATTTTAGTCAAAAAAATAAATCTATCAATTCCAAGTTGAGTTAAAATATCCTCAATTTATCTTGTCTCAGTTAAGGTATATATTTGACATTTGACTTTAGTTATACCTAAACTTTAAGATATCATAGATAATATTTAACAACTTGTCAGAAAACATGAACATTTTTAGTAATCTACTTGCAGCTCCAGCAAAACCCAAACCACGTCCTACTGTTAAGAAAAAACAACGTCGAGGAATAGAAATCAAATCTCAACGAGAAATAGAAATTATGCGACAATCCTGTAAAATAGTCGCAACCGTACTCAAAGAAATTTCTCAGATCGTTAAACCAGGAATGACAACTGCTGACCTAGATGCTTATGCAGAAAAACGCATTCGAGAAATGGGCGCAACGCCAAGTTTTAAAGGTTATCATGGTTTTCCTGGTTCTATTTGTGCTTGCATAAATAACGAAGTTGTCCATGGCATTCCCAGTAAGAAAAAAGTTATTCGAGTTGGCGATGTTTTAAAAGTAGATACAGGAGCTTACTATCAAGAATTTCATGGAGACTCTTGTATTACCATTGGCGTAGTTGAAGTTGCTCCTGAAGCAGCCAAACTAATTCGTGTAGCAGAAGAAGCAATGTATAAAGGTATCGAACAAGTAAAAGCTGGTGCTTATCTACTCGATCTTGCAGGAGCTATTCAAGATCATGTAGAAGCAAATGGTTTTCGTGTAGTCGAAGAATTTACAGGTCACGGTGTGGGAAGAAATTTACATGAAGAACCTTCAGTTTTTAACTCTAGAACTAAAAGTTTGCCAAATGTAAAACTAAGAGCAGGCATGACTTTAGCTATTGAACCAATTCTGAATGCTGGTTCTAGGTTTACACGAATTTTATCCGATAAATGGACTGCCGTTACTGTTGATAATTCTCTTTCAGCTCAGTTTGAGCATACAGTCTTGGTAACAAATACTGGTTATGAAATTTTGACCGATCGCTCCCAAATTAGATGTTAGGTATTACAGTAGTTTTCAGCTAATTTATAGCAGGGAACAGGGAACAGTGGGAAAAGTATTTCTGGTGTCTTACGGTTCATCATCAACATAAGTCAAACACTAACTCATTCCTTGCTATACCAGGACTCACGCATAACCACCACATCTTGTAGGGGTTAACGGCCGTTAACCCCTACAAACGGTGCATTATATCATGTCCGGTAGCATCGGTATTGTATAGCTAAAGTAAGGAAGAAGGAAGAAAGAAGAAGCAAGAAAGAAGAAGGAAAAACCTTAAATATGGTAGATATTTCCCTAGCTTTTATAGCATTAGGCATTAAGGTGTTTGACATGAATAGAAGCAGCAAACCCAAATGTATTTCCCTGTTGCCTTGCCCCTATACACAAACGCGCCCCAACGGACATCATATTATTTCGTATTTTGCGTAAGTCCTGAATACCACAAAAACAAATTTTAATCAAGTATTGTTAACCTTATATTATTTTCACCCCTTTAATAATGAAAATTAGCTAAATTATAAACAGTAGTAAAATTAAAATAATTTATGATATCTCAAATGATTCAAGCCGAAAACGACAGCCAAGAAAAATTAAAAATATCAGGAAAAATACTATTAGTAGATGATGAACCAGGATTACGGGAAGCTGTACAAGCTTACTTAGAAGATAGTGGATTTGATGTAAACGTTGCCAGTAATGCTAATCAAGGATGGGATATCCTACAATCATATTTACCGGACTTAGTAATTACAGATATTATGATGCCTCAAATAGATGGCTATCAATTTCTGCAAAAATTACGAGAAGATCCAAGATTTAAAGCTTTACCAGTAGTATTCTTGACAGCTAAAGGAATGACTACAGACCGCATTCAAGGTTATCAAGCAGGTTGTGATGCTTACCTTTCTAAACCCTTCGATCCTGAAGAGTTAGTAGCTATAGTCGAAAATTTGTTAGAACGTAGAGTGGTAGCAACAAGCCAAAATGAAGGGGAAAATACTCCAGATATTGCTGTTTTAGCAAGTCAAATTGCTGAAATTAAAGCAATGTTAATGGGGAAAAATGCGATCGCTCAAACCCCATCACCAATTAAAATAGACTTAACCCCAAGAGAACAAAGTGTTTTAGATTTAGTAGCTAGAGGACTAATGAATAAAGAAATAGCTAGAGACCTAAATACCAGTGTTCGCAATGTAGAAAAGTATGTAAGTAGATTATTCACTAAAACTGGTACAAACAGCCGCACAGAATTAGTTCGTTATGCTCTAGAACATGGATTAACTAAATAGTATGATAGTCCTGCTCGCGTAATGGTAGAAGAGGATGAACAACAGCGCTTCATGGTAGCAAGATACTAGCAAGGGAGCAAGATGCTCCCACTGCTCTACATTTTATTGAGCAAGGGAGTAGGGGAGTGGGGGAGTGGGGGAGTGGGGAGTGGGGAGAAGTAAACATAATAATATCAGGACTTACCCACTGACAATATATATAGGGTTTTGTACGTTACGCTACTGCCAACACACCCTACTGGACTGTTTCATCTTAAATGTTGCATTAGAAAATGGGGTGATGGGGGGATGGGGTGATGGGGGGATGGGGTGACGAAAAAGCGCTCTGCACTATTTTAGGTGAAACAATCCACTACTGGACCGACACAGCTTAAATGGTGCATTAGATGGAGAGGGTGGGGAGTGTGGGAAGTGTGGGAAGTGTGGGGAGTGTGGGAAGTGTGGGGAGGGTGGGGAGAAAAAGACACTAGAAACAAAAATCTATTGCACAGTTTTAGCTGTGTCAGTCCACTATCAATAGCGTTCATACCTAAGTCCTAAATATAATAATTAATGCTAAATAGCGTGCTAATTCTATTTCCTACTCCCTCTTTATCTGGAGATGTCTAATATCAAGAAAATATACGTTTAATCACAAAATATTAATATTTGCCTCGAACTCTTACAACACTTGTTATCCTAAATACATCAATTTAAAAAACTGTGATAAAAATTATGAGAGTATCAAAATCACCCTTACATCTAGGCCAGTCAATATCTCTAGGAATTGTTTTGTTGCTAATGAGCGTTGGGGTAATGCTTGTGACAACAATTATGATAGCAAATGGAAGTTAAAAAAAACAATAGACCCCTCTAAGTAAAATAAAGAGGTCTGGCGATTCAATTCAATTCCGTGTGGGAGTTTAATCCTGCGGTGTCGCCTAAGCGCAACATCGAGAGTATATCAATACAGCTTTAATTATTGGGGTGGGGTAGAGGTATTCCCACCCTATAAACGTACTAAAAGATTTTTTCCATGAGTATCAGTGCCACAGGTATTAAGTAGGCCATAAGTAGCACTGAGTTTTTTCACTTGTTCAGTTTGTTTTGGGCTAGGACACCAGGGTTTAGTGTGAGTATAACCGTAGTAGGTTTCTACACCATCAATACCTAAATTAGCTGCTGCTTTGATTAGATCGGTGGCAGAACGCTTATAACGACAGGGATGAGCAAGCACCGCTAAACCACCAGCTTGTTGAATAGCAGCAATAACATTATCCGCTTGATATTCTTGACCTTTAGTAGCTTTTCCTGTCAAATAAGGCTCTAGACTTGGGTGTTCTGGGTTAAAGCCATATCCTAAAATATGTACCTCAATATTAATTAAGTTGGCGTTAATTTCTACTCCACTCCACAGAATTGGCGCTAAACGCTCGCAATCTCCATTAGTAGATTTCCAGTTTTCTAACCAATTTTTAGCTACTTGATAACCAGCAACAGTATGATGATCGGTAATGGCCAAACCTTTAAGGCCGATCGCAATTACTTGTTCTATCAAACTCTCAGGTTTTAACTGTCCATCCGAGTGAATTGTATGCATATGAAAGTTATAAGAGTATGGACAGCTATGAGCATCAATAGTTTCAAAGATTTGCTTAATTTGAGAGTAGTTATAGGCCACTCGATTAGTCACATCAGGAGCCAAAGCTATATTGATAGACATATATTTTAATAAATCGTTACTTTATCTAATATATCTAATTTTTATCCAAAACTGCTAATTAGCTCTAGCTAACTAATATATTAAAATTTTATATTTAAAAATATCTAATTGATTAAATATGATTAATTTTATGGGAACGATGGGAAAAATTTCTATCAGAAAATAAGAGGGTATTTATACTGATTAAATTATTTTCGGTTGAATGGTTAATAATAGCTGTGAAAATAGGTAATTGGCAATTAGTAATTAGTAATAGTTCAAACAGCTTTATTGGTTTATGGAATGCTAATAGTAAATTTGAGATAGTTAATGACTACTGTATCTCTGTAATTTGACGGCTACTCTAACTGGCTACTGGCTAGTAAGTATAATAATAATCGATCGTCCGAATATGATATTAGTCCCAATTTATTTGTATTTTAAATAACATAAAAATCCTTAACAGACGGAATGTAATACCGATTAACTCTGAGGATGTCACAAATAGTCAGCAACTAATGATGTGGAATAATAGGCTGAAATTATTCTAAGCGTTAATACTTTAACTCTATCAACTTTCACTTCTAACTTCTAACTTTTGACTTTTGACTTCTGACTTCTGACTTCTATAAGGTGGGCAATGCCCACCCTAGACAGAAGCAGGATGACCCAGATCGCAAACTTTAATTGATGGATGAGTAAAAAGAATCTGTTTCATTTTTAATACCATACTAACTTTGGTCGCTATTGCGAAAGACCCAAGCCATATCCAACAATTTTGCCCAACGTTTTTGTAACTGTTTCGGAGTACATTTAATAGTCTTCGCGATCGCTTGTTCATCTTCACCATTGCGCTTGAGTTGTAAAATTTGCTGTTGTTCAGGAGAAAGAGTTGCTTGGAAAGCTTCCCATTTATTAGAATTCATACCTAATTTTTGGTCAATGTCAGCACCTAACCATTGATGTACTAACTTCCAATTTTTAGAACAAGCAAATTTTTCAACATGATACTTAAAACGTTGTTGTAAATAATCCCGTTGACGAGAAGTTATACCTAGCTCCTTATCAATATCAGATGCTTGATAATCTTGCAATTTTAGACGCAGATAATCAATACATTGGTCTTGACCTTGAGCTTCCAAGTAATTGATTAATTCAGAAACTACGCGATCGCGCAATACAGCTTCAGCAGGGTCAACAGCTTCAGAAACCATTTGCTCCCGTACCTGTTGTACAGCAGAAGACCGACTAAAAGCTTCTGCATCTTCACCTTTAGGAGACTCAACTGCCATTTCAATATCAAGAGAAGTTTCAGGAGGTTGACCCTTAGCAAAACCTTGAGCGCGGAGTACAATCAATCTTTGACGATTCCGGCCTGGCAAGCCAATTTGACGCTTGGCGTACTGTTCAGTAAATGCCATATATTCTGCCAATTCTAACTTTACTCTAGGAGTATAGTTTTGTTCGAGGCCGTGTTCCCGGCGGAAAGCTCTTAGAGACTCAATATAAAAACCTTGTAGAAAATCCTCAATCAAGTTATAGCGACCTTGGAAACTTAACTGTGCTCTAAAAGAAGCAATATGACGATAAATCATAGAAGCAAGCAGAGAGTGTAATTCTACCCGACCTTGCTTAGAACCAAGTTTGTAGTATTGTACGCACTTTTGCCAGCGATGACGAGCCAAACTAAGTTGCCAAGATTGAACTTCACCAGAATTTTGAATTCTATTACTCTTTTGGCAAATCCGCTCTACTTCTTGGGCGATGCGAGTAGTTACGGTTTCAGCTTTTGCGGGCTTACTTTTTAAAGTACCTTGCAATTCTTTCAAAACTACAGCAGCTAAAGTTTCAGTATTCATTTCTAATACAGTATTCGCTGTCGTGTCATTTTCAACTTGGTTATTGTTAACTTCTGGAGCGATAGCAGTGTTTGTGTTCAGGGAGTTGGGGGTGTGAGCAGTCTTAACAGTCATTTGATTTTACCTTTGGATAATGCACGGTAGGTGTACGAAGTAATCATGTAGAGCGATTAAGTATTGGTTGAAATCTGTGTGATTCCTTTCTTTCCTCTACACTTACGACTATAGGAAAGTTCACCCAACTATTTGTGGAGGAAGGTTACACTTTTATGATGTGGTTTTTCTGTTAACAACCAATTCTCCAATTCACTATCAGAAGTATATTTTCCGGATTTAGGTCTAAAATCAACGAAAGCTAGATATAGATTGAAAATCAGAACTTTACTTACCAAATTATCCAACTCAAAGAGACTGTGACAATATTCAAATTGGCAGTGCCACCCGTGTAACAATAACACAAGTGGCACAGTCGTAGGTTTTAGGTTGTAGGTTTTATGGAAGAAGGAAGAAGGAAGAAGGAAGAAGGGAAGTAAGGAAGAGAGAAGAGGGAAGAAGGAAGAAGGAAGAAGGAAAAATTTTACGACCTACCACCTAATATCATGTCTCTTTGAATAACCACAAATAACATTTATTAGGGAGCCGGGAGTAGGGACGTCCTTACAGAGCCAGATTTTGCCTTCTGCCTTCTGCCTTCTGCCTCCTGCCTCCTGCCTTCTGCTATATTAACCAATCAGAGCTGTGACAGTTTCAACTCCAAGACCTTGCCTAATCAGATTTGGCTCTTGGCCAGTTAATTCCAGGATAGTGGATACTTGATATCCAGGGTCAGAACCGTCATCAACAATGATGTCCACTACATTTTCTAGACAATCAAATAATTCCGCTTTACCAGTAACTGCTCCTACATCTACTGGGGCCATTCCTTCCGCTTCACTGGTAATGTGAGCTGATGTTGAAATGATGGGATTGCCCAAAGTTTCCAACAAAGACAAACAAGATTGATTGTCTGGAACTCGAATACCTGTTGTTTTTCGCTTAGGACTCATCACCAGTCGTGGGACTAACTTTGTGGCAGGCAACACAAATGTGTAAGGGCCAGGAATTAAACGTTTGATGATTCGGTAGGCTGAGTCACTCACAATAGCGTAATTGGCGATATTGGACAGAGAGGAACAGAGGAATGTCAGAGGTTTATCATTAGACAGTTGTTTAATTTGTCTGACTCGCTCCACAGCAGATTTAGCATAGAGGTCGCAACCTATTGCGTAAACGGTATCCGTGGGATAAAGCATCACTGCCCCATTTTTCAGATCGCTAATAATTTGTTCTACACGTCTTTGTTGGGGTGTATCAGGATGAAGTTCATAGAATATTGCCATAATTTTTATTTTAGATTTTAGAAAATAAAGAATGAAGTCATACTAATTTGAAACAGACTGTGGTCGTTAGAGATTTCTTTGTGCCAGTAGTAAACCCTAGTGGCGCGTCAAGCTTAAAATAAGGTAATAGGAAAATGGCAAAATTTATATATATCGTTTTTGTCCAAAATTCTAATACAACATTTAAGGCTTGACACAACACTAGTTTATGTTTTTTTCGGAAAGGCATTGTGTCAGACAGTAGATATTTGTATACTTATATATAGCATCTTTCGAGGGGGCGATATACAGAATGCCTATTTATGGATGTCAGCAAAATTTAATTAACCCGAATAACGAATTGAAATCAGTACTTAAGTTTATTTGGTTCCGAGTCCCATAAACTAATAAATTGTGGTATCTACTATGGTCGTCAATTATTTTTTCAGACTAAAAGATAATTATCAAATATGACTTAGAATATTACCACGCAATCAGTATTTGTATGTCGAGTTTGTCTATAAAACTGTACTTTAATTGATTGTAAGCATTTCCTGCGGAATGCTGCGCAAACAGCAGTCAGCTATCAGCTATCAGCTATCAGCTTTATTACCTTTAGTTGACAATTTAAGCTCGTTATTCTTGTGCTTCAATTCTTTGTTTAAAAATCTAGTAGAAGTTAAGCAAGTGCTTGGTTCATTCATTTTTATTGCTGAAGCGAGCGCATTCCGCACCGAAGAGCTGACCGCTAATAGCTGAATGCTTACAATTGATTTAAAAATAAACTGCAACTAAAATATCAACCTAGAGGGGAAAAATTAGCAATGAATTCTCAAGATAAACCTGATAATCAATCACCTGAATCAAATCCTCAATCTTCCAATCAATCTCAATCTTTTGGCAATATCACTTTTAGTGGGAAAGGTAATAATTTTAATCCAATAAATAGCGTAAGTGGTGATGTAAATATAAACCAGAGTCGCACCGAAATTATTGGGCAAAATACCGAATCAGAATTAGCATCAGCATTAGCTGCACTGACAGAATTGAAACAGGAAATTGCTGCAACAAATTCTCTCAATTCAATTCAGAAACAACAAGCAGAGATTCCCGTTAAAATGATAGAAACAGAATTACAGAAATCTCAACCTAATAAAAGTTTAATAGATGAAGCGGTTGAAGCGCTAAAAAAGGATTAGAAGGTGTCGAAGTTCTAGCTGGACCTGTGATGAAAGTTGCAGCAATTTTAGCTAAAGTTTGGGTTTAATATCAAATCCGGTAGCATCGGTGTAATTAGATGGGGGATGGGGAGATGGGGGATGGGGAGATGGGGAGATGGGGAGATGGGGAGATGGGGAGATGGGGAGATGGGGGGATGGGGAGGTAGGGAGATGGGGAGATGGAGGGATGGGGAGATGGGGAGATATTTGATATAAAATATCACTTCTAACTTCTAACTTCTAACTTTTGAATGCATGAATTTTGACTTTAGTGAATGGGGAAATCGAGAAATATTTGGTAATGGTTGAAGATGGAACATTTTTTGATACCGAATTAAACGGATTTAATATAAAATATCACTTTTAACTTTTGAATGCATGAATTTTGACTTTAGTGAATGGGGAAATCGAGAAATATTTGGTAATGGTTGAAGATGGAACATTTTTTGATACCGAATTAAACGGATTTGATATAAAATATCACTTTTAACTTTTGAATGCATGACTTTTGACTTTAGTGAATGGGGAGATGGAGGGATGGGGAGATATTTGATATAAAATATCACTTATAACTTCTAACTTTTGAATGCATGAATTTTGAATTTTGACTTTAGTGAATGGGGAAATCGAGAAATATTTGGTAATGGTTGAAGATGGAACATTTTTTGATACCGAATTAGAAGGTTTGGATATAATTTAGCCTTAACAAATATTAAACTAACGTAAGCATTCAGCCGTCAGCTATCAGCTTCATTAGCTTGAATTGTATAGATTAAAAACTCAAAGCAAGTCTTTCTGGTGCTTAAATTTTTCAATTTATGGGTAGAAAATGTAGTATGAGTTAAACAAAATTTTACTTCATTCATTAAAGCTGTTTGCGCAGTATTCCGCACCGAAGAGCTGACTGCTAATAGTTGAATGCTTACAAAATTGCTAACGCAATGACATAGTTATAAATTTTATTATCTACTTATTTAATTATCCTAAAAACATTTTAACTAATTAGATTATGATTGTAGAACAAAATAAGAAATCTCCACCTAATCAAAGCCAAACCACTGGAAATATCGAGATTTCTGGTAACGAAAATGATATTAATTTTGTGAATTCAGCAAATAATGTAAATATCGATCAATCTACTCATAATTATGGTAGTTCTGAAAAGATTATTCAGCAACCACTGATTAAAAAATCCCCGTATAAAGCACTAAGTAAATTTAACTTTCAAGATAGACAATACTTTTTTGGTCGGGATGCTTTAATTACTAAATTATTTACAGCAGTCAATCAAAGTAGCTTGACTTTGCTTTTGGGAGCTTCTGGAACTGGTAAATCATCAGTAGTTCGTGCAGGTGTAATTCCTAAATTCAAGGAATCTATAGAACAAAACAATAAATTTTATGATTTTATTTTCACACCGGACAAAAACCCTTTTGAATCTTTATATCGCTGTCTTATCAATGACGAAAAAGACTATAGTTTCAGCAGTTATGAGGCAGAAATTGCTTGCAAATCCGAAGTAAATACACTAAATGAAGTTATTACTATCTTAAAAAAAGAGGATGAACAATGGCTAATTTTTATAGACCAATTTGAGCAATTATTCACCCGTTGCCATGACCTAGAAAAACGAAATAATTTTATTGAAAATATTGTTAATGTTACTAACTCTCAAAATAATTCTGTAAAGATTATATTGGCAATGAGGGCTGATTTTTTGGAGCAGTTAAGTTCTTATCCAAAACTAGGGATAATTGTCAATCAAAATAATCTTCATCTGGTAACAGATATGCACCCAGATGAACTAAGACAGGCAATTGAAGAACCAGCAAGCAAGAATGGAGTAGTTTTTGAAGAAGGGTTAGTTGAACAAATTATTAAAGAGGTAAAAGGACAAAAAGGTTATCTTCCCTTATTACAATACACTTTAGATTGTCTCTGGTGTGAGTGTCTGACTATTGGTTCTGATGGTTATTCTAATATTAAAGACCGCATTTTAAATAAAGCAACTTATGCCAAATTGGGGGGAGTAAGGGGTGCACTACAAAAGCAAGTCAATAGTATTTATGATCATCTGGACCAAGAGGGACAGTCAGCCACTAAACAAATATTTATTAAACTGGTAACCATTGTTAAAAATGATTGGGGGAGTACAACAGTTAGCAGAAGAGCTAATCGTAGTGAATTTGTCGGTGAATTAGTAAATAATACTCTTCTAAGGTTTATTGATAAAAATTTGCTGGTTAGTAGTGATGAAAATTTAAGCGCAACAAACTTACAAATTACTAAGAATAAAATCACAAAACAATCGGCAACTGTAGAAATTAGCCATGAGATTTTGATCTCTTCTTGGGATAAGTTAAAAAGCTGGATTGAAGAGGAAAAGGAAACTATTCTTCTCAAAAATTGGCTGGCGAGTGAAACAAGACGATGGCAGAAAATTCGCGACTCGGATGAGTCCAAAGCAAGCCAAGAACTGTTAAAAGGCTCTAGATTAAAGCAGGTTGTTGAGCTGAGGAAGAAAGATTCGTTTAAAAATGTTGGTGGCTTAAGATCGGAGGAAAATGAATTTATTGATGCCAGTGTGGCAGAAACTGAGCGCCTCGAACAAGAACGGGAAAGCTTAAGAAAACGTATTCTTTTTGGACTAATTGCTGGCTTGATCGGTGCATTAGGGCTGTCAGGATTTGCTGGGTTACAATGGCGGCGTGCTGTTGTTAGCAACTCAAATATCACAATGAAAAATGACTTTGAGCATCTAAAAGCCAGTTTCAATTCCACTCAAACTTGGGATACACTGATTGAGGGTATTAAACAGGGGAAAAAATTAAAAAATGCTGGTTGGGCAGAAGCTCAGACTCGACTATTAGGTGCAGATACGTTACGACAGATAATTTCTTGGCAGGGGAAGATGGAATATAATCGCCTAAATCATGACGGAGAAGTGATTAGCGTAGTATTCAGTCCCAAAGGAGACCTCATTGCTACTGCAGGTGGTGATGGTATTACTAAACTATCGAAACCAGATGGTACTTTAGTTGCAAACCTAGAACATGGCAGAGGAGTCTATAGAGCAGTCTTTAGTCCTAAAGGAGATCTAGTTGCCACTGCGAGTCAAGATAATACTGCCAAAATTTGGAATTCTTCTGATGGTAGCTTAGTAAAAACCTTAAATCACGATCGGGAAGTTAACAGAGTAGTATTTAGCCCCAAAGGAGACCTAGTTGCCACTGCAAGTAAAGATAACACTGCCAAAATTTGGAAATCTGATGGTACTTTCGTAAAAACTCTAACAGGACATACAGAAGAGGTTCGCAGTATTGCATTCAGCCCCAAAGGAGACCTCATTGCTACTGGTAGTTTTGATAACACTGTCAAACTCTGGAAATCTGATGGTAGCCTAATAGCAACTCTTAAGGAACATAACGGTAATATATATGATATTGAATTCAGCCCCAAAGGAGACCTCATTGCTACTGCTGGCGGTGATGGCAAAGTTAAACTCTGGAAACCTGATGGTAGTTTAGTAGAAACCCTTGAAGGACATAATAATAAACTCGTCTTAGACCTTGCCTTCAGCCCTAAAGGAGACCAAATTGCTTCTGCTGGTTATGATAACACTGTAAAAATCTGGAACACTGACGGTACTCTCTCGACAACTCTTAAGCATAGCGATCGAGTCTATAGTGTTGTGTACAGCAACGACGGCGAACAAATAGCTAGTGCTAGTGATGATAATACCGTTAAAATTTGGCAGGCTGATGGTACTCTTGTAGACACTCTTGAAGGACATAAGGAGAAAATTTATAGCATTGCTTTCAGTCCTAAAGAAAATTTGATTGCTACTGCTAGTGCTGACGAAACAGTAAGACTTTGGAACATTCTTCCTTATCAACACACATTCGGAAAAAGCCAACTTGATAATTATCATTGTAGACGTGTTGCCGTTAGTCCCAACAACCTCATTGCTTTGGGTTGTTATTACGAAAATACACTTCAACTCCGAAAACTTGATGGTACTATAATACAGCCCAACATCACACACAATGATTGGGTGACAGATGTTGCCTTTAGTCCTAACGGTGAGTTGATCGCTACTATCACCCATAACGGCAAAGCCCAACTATGGAAACCAGATGGTACAAAAGTTCTTGAGCTGACCGATCAAGAATTACGCGATCGCAACTCTTATAATATTACCTTCAGTCCCAAGGGAGACCTAATTGTTGCGGGTCTAAACAGAAAAATTAAAATATGGAAAGCTGATGGTAGTTTGATCACAGAAATAGACACAAAACATGGCCATGAAGTTACCGATGTTGCCATCAGTCCCAAAGGAGACCTAATTGCTACTGCTAGTCTTGACGGGGATGCTAAACTCTGGACATTTGATGGAAAGCTAGTAAATACATTTAAAGAACATAGAGGCTCTATTTACAGTATTGCTTTCAGTCCCAAGGGAGACCTCATTGCTACTGCCAGTCGAGATAATACTGTCAAACTCTGGAAACCTAACGGAACTGTCAAACATAGCTTGATAGGTCATACTGGTTCAGTACTTGGTATTGCTTTTAGCTCCAAGGGAGACTTAATTGCTACAGCAAGTAACGATAAAACAGTCAGAGTCTGGAAACCTGATGGCACTCCACTACTTACCCTTAGTGGCCATGAACAGAAGGTTGAGAGTCTAGCTTTTAACCCCAACCGTAACCAGATAATTTCAATTAGTGATGATAAAACTATCAGACTATGGAATTTAGACCTTGACGATCTATTAGCAAGGAGTTGCAACTGGGTGGATAACTATCTCAAAAGTAGACCTGAAGACTACCCCAACAAGCATCTCTGTGATGATGTTAAACCTTCAGCCCAACTTTTTCTAGAAAAAGGTAACAGAATAGTTACCAGTAATGGTAATGTTGATGGTGCTGCTGCTCAATACCGAGAAGCATTAAAACTAGATCCTAACTTGAAATTTGACCCATTAACAGAAGCCAAAATGATTGCAGCACCAGGTGTGCGCGATGAAGGAGGAATATTAGCAAGAAAAGGTAAAATCAAGGAAGCAATTGATGCTTATAATGTGGCTCAAGAGTACCATCCCAAATTACAAATTCTTGGCAAGCATTGGGATATACTTTGTCGATATGGTAGTTTATATGGTCATGCTAATGATGTCTTGTTTGCTTGTGACAATGCAGTAAACCTTGAGCCAAAAAATCCCCAGTTTAGGGATAGTCGAGGTTTAGCTAGAGGATTAACTAATAATTTCCAGGGTGCTGTTGCAGACTTTGAAGTGTTTATTCAGCAGGTGGAAAACTCAGAGCAAAAAGTACAACGGTCGCTTTGGGTTGAGTCGCTGCAAAAAGAAGAAAATCCCTTTACACTAGAGGTATTAGAGAAGTTGCGTTAGGATTAAGAGATAATTAGGGTTTGCTGATTAAATATAAAAGTCTTTACATATAAAGGTTTTAGCCTTTTTAAGTATCAAAAAGTGCGAGGTTTTAGGTGGTAATGGTTCAATTAGGAGCGGATTTTGGTCAAGAGTTGGACAGAAAAATCAAAGAACAATTCTTCCTACTATCTCCTTTATAATTCCCCGTTCCTCCTGACTCCTGACTCCTGACTCCTCCCCTGACTAAAAGACTTCCATAAGCAAACCCTAATTATACCTATATTCTTGAAACTTTTTGGTGTTGACTTTTATCCATGAAAAAAATAGCTTACCTTGAATGTCCCACTGGTATTGCAGGCGATATGTGTCTGGGTGCTTTAGTTCATGCGGGTGTTCCCCTAGAATATCTGATAGAAAAACTCAATCTTCTCGGCATTTCCCAGGAATATCAGTTAAGCACTGAAAAAGTGCATCGCAATGGTTTACTAGCTACGAAATTTCATGTCAATCTAATTTCTGCAAATCCTGAAAATGGGGAACCTCTGACTTTTGACCACCACCATCATCATTCTCACCATTCAGATAATGACCAAAGTACAGAACAACACAATCATTCTCACCACCGTCATTTGCCAGAAATTGAAGCATTAATCAAAAAAGCAGGATTGCCCCGACGTGCTGAAGCTTGGAGTTTGGCTGTATTTCACAAATTGGCTGAAGCTGAAGGTGCCGTACATGGTATTGCCCCAGATAAGGTACATTTTCATGAAGTAGGGGCAACTGATGCCATTGTTGATATTGTGGGAACTTGTTTAGGATTAGATTGGTTGAATATTGACCAATTATATTGTTCGCCTTTGCCCACTGGTGGGGGTACTGTGAGGGCGGCTCATGGTCGGTTACCTGTACCTGTACCAGCAGTGCTAAAACTTTGGGAGTTGCATCAGGTTCCTATTTATAGTAATGGCATTGAAAAAGAATTGTGTACTCCTACAGGTAGCGCGATCGCTTGTACTCTTGCCAGTAATTTTTGCTCGCCACCGTCAATGTCTCTACAATGTGTGGGTTTGGGTGCGGGTTCTCGCGATTTAGCTATTCCTAATATTCTACGTTTGTGGATCGGAGCAGGGGAGGTTAATACTCCACATTCTCAACTTACAGAATATCATTCTCCCAGTTCCCCAGATCCACACCTGGAAACTGTAATGGTGTTGGAAACTCAAATAGATGATTGTACTCCTCAAGCGATCGCTTATACTTTTGATGCTCTGTTTGCAGTAGGTGCATTAGATGTTTTTACCCAACCTGTGACAATGAAAAAATCTAGGTTAGGAGTGTTACTTACTGTGGTTTGTCTACCGGAAAAGTTATCTGTTTGTGAGGAGGTAATATTTCGAGAGACTACAACTCTGGGTATTCGTCGGTCTACTCAAAAACGGGCTATTTTGGAGCGAACAATTAATCAGGTGCAGACAGACTATGGAGCAGTGCGGTTAAAAGTGGCAAAGATGGGAAATCAAATTGTGAATGTGCAACCTGAATATGAAGATTGTGCCATATTAGCTAGACAGCAGAATATTCCTTTGATGGAAGTACAGAAAATGGCATTACAAGCTTGGTACGAATAATAATTAATAATTAATAATTAATAATTAATAATTAGGGCTTGCTGATTAAATCTAAAACCATTGACAGATAAATTCTTTAGCCTTTTTATATCTAAAAAAGTGTCTGTTTTTCAGTTTAAAATGCTCAAAATTCCTCGTTTCTCCTAATGGGACTTACACAAAATAAAGCCAGAAAATAGGCTTAAATATAGATGGGCAGAGGCTTTTACCTCAAAAAGGTATAAATCCTGAATTACCGAAGAATTAAGAATTAAATAATTAAATAATTAAATAATTTAGGTTTAAAGCCTCCCCTTTCAAGGGGAAACAAGAAAAAATTTTCCTTTTATTCAATCCTCTTCCTTTTAGGGAGAGGTAATTATCAATTATCCATTATCAATTATCAATTATTGAACAAGGGTTCTAGGCATTTTTAAGACATCGACGTAATTCCCTTATCTAGACTGATTTTGAAGCATTTTTCCTACCAAAAAATGTCTAAGTAGGGCTTGCTGAATAAAGCTAAAAATCAGGCTAGTTAAGGTAATGGAGCTTTTTATATTCAATTTATCTCCTAAGTTATTGGCTCTTATTTGCATCAATTTGCTGAAATTTTCTGCTGAAATTCAAGAAAATTTATTCACATAAAATGGCGAAACCATTGTCTGTTCCCCCGTCTCCGCGTCCCCGCGTCTCCGCGTCTCCGTGTCCTACCCCCACCAACCAATTTATTCAGCAAACCCTAAGTACCACTAACTACTCCCCTACTCCCCTACTCCCCCACTCCCCTACTCCTTAAAAAGACTTTTTCAAGAATTTAGAATTAAGAATTTAGAATTTAGAATTACCTCTTCTTTTCAAGGAGAGGATTGACGAACAGGAAAATTTTTATTTATTATCCCCTTAAAAGGGGAGACTTTAAACCACAATATTTCGGTAAGGAAGGGAGAAAGGGAAAATTTGAAGAATATTCTCTTGAGATAAAATAAAATTTTTATTATGGCTAATTAATGAGACTAGATATGAAATTATTATATTAATCAAACACTCAACAACTGTAGATATCTACATATTTTGAATGAAAACAAATAAATTAGAATCTTACAGCATCCTACCTCTAAGTTTAATCTTAGGCTCATTTACCATAACACCCGCTTTCTCTCAACCCATAACTCCGGCAAACGATGGTACAGGTACAATTGTCACACCACAGGGCAATCAATTCAACATCGAAGGTGGCACTCATAATGGCGCTAACCTCTTCCACAGTTTTGACCAATTCAACGTTAATTCTGGCCAAACCGCAAATTTCCTGACAACCCCAGATACCCGCAACATTTTAGGGCGAGTTACAGGAGGAAATGCTTCCATTATCAACGGTATAATTCAAGTCACCGGGGGTAACTCCAACCTTTTCTTGATGAACCCCGCAGGCATAATATTCGGCCCAAACGCCAGGCTAAATATACCCGCCTCATTCAGCGTTACTACCGCCACAGGTATTGGTTTTGACAACAACAACTTCTGGTTTCAAGCTATGGGAACAAACGACTATTCAAATTTAGTCGGAAACCCCAGTGGTTATAGATTTGACGTATCAAACCCAGGCGCAATAGTTAATGAAGGAAATTTAAACTCTGGAGAAAATTTAACCTTATTAGGCGGCACGGTTATTAATACAGGAGAACTCTCTACAACAAATGGAAATATTACCATTGCCGCAGTAGAAGGCGGTAGTGTCTTGAGAATATCTCAACCAGGACATTTATTAAGTTTAGACATAGACTCCAAAATAGAAGATATTTCTAATTTAGACACTTTATCTTTACCAGAATTATTAACAGGTGGAGCCGAAACAAACGCCACATCCATAATTGTTAATAATAATGGTGAATTGGTATTAACAGATAATACAATAATTGCCGATACACCAGGAAATGTATTTTTATCGGGAAATATAGATTTATCAAATCAAAATTCAGAAAGTAATTTTCTTGTTTTAGCTAACAATGATATAACAGTTAATAATTTAATAGAAACTGCTGGGTTTGTCGAATTAACAGCAGGTAAAAGTATTAATATAAATGGGGATATTAACACATCAATTGGTAATAGCAATATTGACATATTTGGTAATAATGATGAGATGAATTTGACTAACCGTTCTGACGGGAAAGCTTCGATCAATCAATTAGATGGAACAACGTTAAATGCTGGCAGTGGCACGATTAATATTGAGTTGGGAAATTTAGGAGATTTAGGAGATATAAATCTGGCTTCTTTAACCACAACAGGAGAAGTTTTAGTTAATGCTAATGGGGGAAATATTGCGAGAGTTTCTGATAGTTCAATTATTAATGCGGGGAGTGTTTTATTTCAAACTTCAGGGGATGGAGGAATAGGTTTAACTGATGCACCTTTGCGGTTGGATGTAGAAAATTTAGAGGCAGTTAGTGGCAGTGGAGGAGTGTTTTTTGATGTAGGAAATGTGAATATTGGTAGTGTGAGTGAGGATGTGGATGGTATTGTTACTGCTGGGGGAGATATAGATATTAAGAGTGATGGAAATGTGACATTAACGGAGACTATTTCTACTATTGAAACAGTGGAGAATAATTCAGAAGCAGAAATATCCCCCCCTTCGCAAGGGGGGTTAGGGGGGATCGAAGCAGTTGAGGCGACAGAAAATACAGAAATTACTGATACAAGTGGTTCGATAAATATTGAAGCTACGGGAGATATTGTTGCTACGGGTAGTGGAATAAAAGGTGGTGGTGAAAGTGTTTCTTTGTCTGGGAAAAATATTACGATAAATGATGAATTTGAGGAGACTTCTGGGGATGCGGATGTTAAGTTGGAGGCGAGAAATGATATTACTGTGGAGGATATAGAGGATGATGTGTTGGAATTTAAGTCTGGGGGGGGAGAGATAGAATTTCGTGCGGATGTGGATGGGGATGGAATAGGTGTTGTGGAGATGTTGGATAATGAGGTAGATGTTGGGAGCGATCCGAATACCTTTGAGAATGGGGCGGATACTATTAAGACCAATGGGCGGAATTTGACTATTGCTGGTGCTGGTATTGTTTTGGGGAATATTGATACATCTTGGTTGCCTGTTTATTCTGGTGGGGATATGTTTATTCCAGTAGATGCTGTTTATGGGTTTAATGTTGAACTTGACAGCGAAGGTAATATTATTATTGAAGGGGAACCCTATTATATTGCTAATATTGAAGGTAAACCTTATTTGGTACAGACTTCATTGGATAGTAATAGGTTAGTAGACGGGGGGAACACCACAATAACTACCGGAGGTAATATGACTATAGCATCTGTTAATTCCTCTTCTTATGATGGGGATGGTGGAACTATTGCTCTGAACGCCGGAGGTGATATCACTACAACATCCCTCAATTCCTTTTCCTTATCCTTGGGAGGCAACTCAGGAAATGGGGGAGCCATTTCTATAGAGGCCGGAGGCGATATCACTACAGCATCTCTCAATTCCTCTTCCAGTGTAAATTCCTCTTCAAACTTTTCAAATGGAGTCAAGCAAAACAATAGGAAATTCGTTTCTTTATCTGTGAGTGTTAATAGCATTTCAATGGGAGCTAACATCACCAATTCCTTGCCAGGCAATTCAGGGAATGGGGGAGCCATCTCTGTGTCCGCAGGAGGCGATATCTCTACAGCATCCCTTGCTTCCTTTTCCAATTCGCAGAGAGGCAACTCAGGGAATGGGGGAGCCATTTCTGTGTTTGCAGAAGGCGATATCTCTACAGCATCCCTTGATTCCTCTTCCGCATCATCAAGCAATTCAGGAAATGGGGGAGCCATTTCTATAGAGGCGGGAGGCGATACCTCTACAAGATCGCTCAATTCTTATTCTAATTCACTTGGCAATTCAGAGAATGGGGGAGCCATTTCTCTTTCCGCAGGGGGTGACATTTCTACAGAATTTCTTGATTCCTCTTCTGTATCATCAAGCAATTCAGGGAATAGTGGAGCCATTTCTCTTTCTGCAGGGGGTGACATTTCTACAGAATTTCTTGATTCCTCTTCCGCATCATCAAGCAATTCAGGAAATGGGGGAGCCATTTTTATAGAGGCGGGAGGCGATACCTCTACAGCATCGCTCAATTCTTATTCTGTATCATCAAGCAATTCAGGGAATGGGGGAGCCATTTCTATAGAGGCGGGAGGCGATACCTCTACAGCATCGCTCAATTCTTATTCCTTTTCGTATTCCTTTTCAAATAGTGGCAATTCAGGAAATGGGGGAGCCATTTCTATAGAGGCGGGAGGCGATACCTCTACAACATCGCTCAATTCTTATTCCTTTTCAAATAGTGGCAATTCAGGGAATGGGGGAGCTATTTCTGTGTTTGCGGGAGGCGATATCACTAGACTAGCAATCAAAACATTCTCATTCGGAACAAATAAATCAGGGAAAGGTGGAGACGTGAACATTACCACCAACAACCTCAGCAACGCAGAAATACTCACCCTATCTACCCACTCCAATTCAGGGGAAGTGACAATAGAAAGTCAACCACAAGGAAATCTTCTACTTAGTGACTCATCTATCATTACCAGTAAACAAGTAAGTATAAAACTTAGTGAAAATGAAACAATACAAATAGACGTAGGAGCAACCCAAGGCCAATCAGGCCCCGTCTCCATCCTCAGTTCAGGCAACATCAACCTCAACAATGTCACCATTGAAAGCGACACCAAAGGCGACCAACCCGCCGGAAACGTCAACATCTACAGCCTCGGCAACATCACCCTCGACAACACCGACATCCTCAGCACCACCAACGCCCAAGGTGATGCAGGCCAAATAACCTTAGAAACTGACCAAAACATCCAACTCACTAACAGCAGCAGACTCCAAGCCAGCACAGAAGCTACCGGAAACGCAGGAACCATCAACATCCAAGCCAACAATCTCAACCTAGACCAAAACACCAGCCTAATTACAGAAACCACAGGCGCAGGCAACCCAGGTTCCATAACCATCGAAGCCCAAACCCTAGACATCGGGCAAGATGCCCAAATCAGTGCCACAGTATTAATAGGCTCAACCAGCACTGGAGACGGAGGCCACATCACCATCAACACCAACGAACTTAATATCACAGGCAAACTCGGAATATTCGCCGAAACTGAAGCCAGCGCCAATGCAGGTATCCTCACCCTTTCACCCTACAAAGACAACCCAGACCTAGACATCAACTTCAGCAATGATGGCTTCATCTCCGCCTCTACTTCCTCCACAGGTAACGGCGGCAACATATTTATCTCAGCCCCAGAAAACATAGACATCTCAGGGGAAGGCTTCATTGCTGTAGAAACATCAGGCACAGGCAACGCCGGAATTATCGACATCCAAACAGAAAACCTCACCATATCGAATGGAGTAGCCATATCCGCCTCCACAGAAGACAAAGGTAACGCAGGTCAAATCAATATAAACACCACAAACTTCACCCTAGAAAAAGGCACAAGTCTCACCACCGAAACCAACAGCGCAGGCAAAGCAGGAGACATAGAAATAACCACAGAAAAACTCACCATCGGCGAAAACGCCCAAATAAGTGCCACCGCCAGAGAAGGAGCAAACAACACAGAAGCAGGAGGCAACATCAGCATCAACGCCAACGAACTATTCATCTCAGGAAAACTCGGAATATTCGCCGAAACAGCAGGAGAAAGCCCTGCTGGAACCCTCACACTCAACCCATATAGGGAAGGGAACCCACCCCTAACCCCTCCTGGGAGCGGAGAGAACCCACCCCTAACCCCTCCCAGGAGGGGAAATTTTGACCCAGACCTCAATATTACATTCACAGAAAAAGGCTTCATATCCGCCCGCACCACATCCACAGGAGACGGAGGTAACATCTATATATTTGCCCCAGAAAATATCAACATTTCAGGAGAAGGAAAAATCTCAGTCGAAACCACAGGTAAAGGCAACGCAGGCACTATCGACATCCAAACAGAAAACCTTAACCTATCAGAGCAAGTAGCCATAAGTGCAGAAACCAACAGTGCCGGAAAAGCAGGAGACATCAACATCAACTCCCAAACAGTCACCATAGGTAAAGGTACAGAAATAAGTGCCACAGCAGGAGAAAAAGCAACTAACAATGAAGGAGGAGGCAACATCACCATCAACACTAACGACTTATTAATCTCAGGAAAATTGGGAATATTTGCCGAAACTGAAGGAAAAGCCAAAGCAGGAACACTTACTCTCAACCCCTATAGGGAAGGAAACCCACCCCTCGCCCCTCCCCCTCCCAGGAGGGGAGATGGAGACCCAGACCTCAATATTACTTTCACAGAAAACGGCTACATCTCCGCCCGCACCTTCTCAACTGGAAACGGAGGCGACATCAACATCAAAGCTCCAGAAAACATCAATATTTCCGGTGAAGGTAGAATAACAGTAGAAACTGAAGGAGCTGGCAACGCTGGCACCATCGACATCCAAACAGAAAACCTAACAATAGCAGAAAACACAGAAATATCAGCATCCACATCCGATAGCGGAGACGGAGGCAGAATTAATATTAACCCTACTCAAACATTCCAACTAGAAGGTCAAATACTAACAGAAACCACAGGTACAGGAAAAGGAGGCACCATCACCATCAACACAGGAGAAATGAACGCCCCCAACAGCACCATTTCGGCCAAAAGCACCGACGCTGGAAACGCAGGCACAATAGATATCACTGCCCAAGAAAATATTACCACAGGAATTATTACCTCCGAAGCCAACAATAAAAAAGAAACTGCCGACGGAGGCAACATTAGTATTGTCAGCGAACAAGGAGAAATTAATGCTACTCAACCAATTCAATCATTTTCCGAAGGAGCAAACGCTGGAAATGTCACCCTCCAAGCAAAAACAGACATAATAACCAATACTATTAGTTCCCACGGACAACAGGAAGGCGGTCAAATAACTATTATATCAGAAACTGGAAATATTGACACCAGCAATGGTGACTTTCTTGCCAACTATTCAGGAGGAGGCAACGCAGGCAACCTTACCCTAGAAGCACCCCAAGGAAATATTACCACCGGCAACATCTACTCCTTTGCTGACGCCGACGGAGGTCAAATAAGTATTAAAGCAGGAGGCGACATTAACATCAAAGAAAACAGTAATATTATCTCAGCATCTGAACCCCCAGAGGGGGAGAGGGGGAGCAGGGGAGTGGGGAGAGGGGGAGATATTATTCTCGAAGCAGGTAACAACATTAACACCACAACTGCCATGATATATTCCGGTGCAGACGACGGCGACACAGGAAAAATTAATATTATTGCAGAAGGCGCAATAGAAACAGGTCAAATAGACCTAGCATCAGGTTTTGTCAGAGACAGAGTAACAGTCAACGAAAACTTCACCCTAATTCCCGTACCGCAAGGAGAAGCTACCCAAGGAACAGCAGGAGACATCACCCTTAACAGCAACAACAGCACTATAGACACCACTGCCGGAACCATAAACTCCCGTTCTCCAGACGGCACCGGAAATATTACCCTCAACGCCAGAGGAAATATTACCACAGGCAAACTGGAAGCAAGCGCCCTCAACCCCAACCAACCTACCACAGGCGGAGATGTCAACATCACCAGTGAACAGGGAGAAATTAATGCTACCCAAGCAATAGAAACATTCTCCCAAAAAGGTACAGCAGGAAATGTAAATATTACAGCAGAAGGTCATATCCATATAGATACCATTTTGTCTCAGGGAATGGAGCAGGGAGGTGATATTACTATCAATAGTTATAGTGAAAACAGTATAGATGCAGCAGGAGCATTAAATACATATTCTGATGAAGGTATTGCTGGAGATGTCACTCTTACATCCCCAGGCAGTATTAATATTAGCAGTATTCGTTCCCAAGGAATGAAAGAAGGAGGTGATATTACAGTAGAAAGTGAAATTGGAGAAATTTACTCCACAGGTGATATTGACTCCTACTCAGAGCAAGGAAAAGGAGGAAACGTAGAAGTTAACGCCTCAGAAAGTGTAACATTAGCAGATGTATCATCTTATGGCATGACAGAAAGTGGTAATTTGATAATTGAAAGTCGCACAGCACAAGTGGAAACAGGAAATGTTGAGACACAAGCAGACGGACCAAGTGGCAACGTCATAATTAATGGCAGTCAAATAACCACAGGAAACTTAAGTTCTTTAGGTACGACCAGTGCAGGTATTCTCCAACTAGAGGCAACTGACGGTTCCATCACTACTCTCGACTTGAGCTCAATTGCTTCAGAAGGAGGAGCAGGAGGTATTGATATAGATGCACCGGGAGATGTAACAACTGAAGACCAAACTGTCATTTCAGAGGATGGACCTGCTCAAATTGATATTGACACCCAAGGAAGTTTAAAAGCTGATACTCAGACAGCAGAAGCAACTAATGGAGATGCGGAGATTAATAATCAAGTAGATGGTAAGATTGATATAGATAATCAAAATGCTATTTCCGACGGTGGAAATGCTACTATTGACAATACAGGACAAATTATCAATATAGACAATCAAAATGCTATTTCCGACGGTGGAAATGCTACTATTGACAATACAGGACAAATTATCAATATAGATAATCAAAATGCTATTTCCGACGGTGGAAATGCCACTATTGACAATACAGGACAAATTATCAATATAGATAATCAAAATGCTATTTCCGACGGTGGAAATGCTACTATTGACAATACAGGGCAAATTATCAATGTAGATAATCAAAATGCTATTTCCGACGGTGGAAATGCTACTATTGACAATACAGGGCAAATTATCAATATTCCAGAGCAAAGAGCGATCGCTCCAGACGGAACTGAAACAATTACTAATACTGAAAGGAGCAACACTACCACACCCATAATTCCTACTCAGACAAATTCTATTTCTACTAATAACCCTATTCTCAGAGTAGAAACTAACCCCTCCACAACAGTAGATCTAGCAACAGATACCTCTAATAACCCTATTCTCAGAGTAGAAACTAACCCCTCCACAACAGTAGATTTAGCAACAGATACCTCAGTAACTATCCCTGTAAACACCACTCAAACTAATATTAACACTAATAGTAATCAGTCCCAACAAACACTGATAAATAACAATATCATCCCAATTACTACCCCCAGTAACAACAATCAAACAACCAACACAACAACTGCAAAAAACCATACAGAATCATCTATCAACAATACCACAAACACTCAACAAATATTAAACATAATTGACACTCCTAATACCAACCCTCTCACAGTAGCAACAGGTTCAAAACAAGTAGTAACCATGTTAGAACAAAACCGTACTAACGAATATTCTAATTACTTTGGTAAAGATTTCAACGAACAATTTATCAGTACAAAAAATGTTCGAGATATCTTAACTGATATGGCCTATCAAACAGGAAAAGAATCTGCAGTTGTTTATATTAATGCCTATCCCGAACAATTACAAATCATTTTATATACCAAATCCGGTCAACCAATTATTAAAACGATTGCTAAAGTAGACCGCCAAAAACTTATGGAAGTTGTGCTAGAATTAAAAATTAAAGTTACAACTCTGAATTACCGTAATACTGATAAATATCTCTCACCAGCACAAAAATTATATGATTGGTTAATCGCACCTATATCCGCAGAATTAAAAGCAGCAAATATTGAGACTTTACTATTTAGTATGGATGAAGGTTTACGAACTTTACCTGTTGCTGCATTACACGATGGAAAACAATTTCTCATAGAAAAATACAGTCTCAGTTTAATTCCTAGTGTGAGTTTAATGGATACTAACTATCGCCCACTTCAAGATACTCAAGTATTAGCAATGGGAGCTTCTGAATTTATTGAACAAAACCCCTTACCAGCAGTACCTGTAGAATTAGAAAATATTGCGCAACATTTATGGCAAGGTAATATGTTCCTCAATGAAGATTTTACTCTTGATAATTTAGTTATTCAAAGAGAAAGTAATCCTTATCCTATTATTCATTTAGCTACTCATGCTAATTTTCGCCCAGGAAAAGCCAGTAATTCTTATATTCAATTGTGGGGAACTGAACAAATAAAGTTAAATGAAATGAGAGAACTTGGTTGGAATGAACCTGCTGTTGAATTGTTAGTATTATCAGCTTGTCGTACTGCAATAGGGGATAGAAATGCGGAATTAGGTTTTGCGGGGTTAGCGATAGCAGCAGGAGTGAAGTCAGCGTTAGCTAGTGTATGGTATGTGAATGATGAAGGTACATTGGGGTTAATAACGGAGTTTTATAGTCATTTGAATAATGTCAAGATTAAGGCAGAGGCATTGAGAAAGGCGCAGTTGGCCATGTTGCGGGGAGAGGTGGTTATTGCAGATGGGGAGTTAAGGGGAAGTGGAGTGCGTGGAGTAGTGCCGTTACCTCCAGCGTTAGAAAATATAGAGAATTATAATTTATCTCATCCTTATTATTGGGCAGGGTTTACTATGGTTGGTAGTCCTTGGTAGATAGGGGTTCTTGAGGACACGGAGAGGAGGTTCTTGAGGACGCGGGGACACGGAGAGGGGGAGACACGGGGATGCGGAGACATGGAGAGGGAGAGACACGGAGACACGGGGATGCGGTGATATAAAATTCTTGATTGTAGAATTCTAATGCTTTGTCGTGCATTGTCCAGCAATGTTTGTGACAAGAAAAGTGGGAGCATCTTGCTCCCGTGCCAGGTATTCCTGTTTGCTATATACTATTTCGCTGTATACCATTACTATGCAGGACTACCCTAAGTTTCTAAGTGAAAGGATCTAAATCATTACATTCGTCCTCATCTCGATCGCTAGGAGCATACTTAGAAGGTGGGCGATCGCTACTCCAGGCCCACCAACTACAACCACACTTACAATGATAAAATTCTTGCCATTTGCGACGACTATTTTCTCCATAGACAGGGGAGCGTCGATTAATCCAAACTGCCTGTGCATCTATTGTACCTGCCCCACATTTAGGACAGGAGAACTGAAACACATGAATTGAAGATTCTGTCCATTCAGGAGGAGTTGGGCTAAATGCTTCCATGATTTATCCTGGATACCATATAAATTTTCTTATGTCAATATTGTAGCTGAAAGTTAAAAAGCATTTCCTGACGGAATGCTCCGCAAACGGCAATTCAGTGCTCAGCATTACTGCTTAGATTTATAGTCAAACCGAAAGAAAAGCAATTTCTAAGGATATTTTAACCCCTCGTATCTTAAGTAGGGGAGTGGGGGAGTGGGGGAGTAGGGGAGTAGAGGAGAATTCAATAATTGATAATTGATAATGGATAATTGATAATTACCTCTCCCTAAAAGGAAGAGGATTGAGTAAAAGGAAAAAATTTATTTTTTTCCCCTTGAAAGGGGAGGCTTTAAACCTGAACTATTTAATTATTTAATTATTTAATTATTAATTCTTCGGTAAAAAGTAAGAGTAATTAACATTAACTGGGCTATTATTAGCAAAAATGTGATTCTACCCGTTTTGATTAATTAATAACTCAAGTCTTACCCAAGTATAGGGTTACTTTTAGGAATTGGTATAAGACAAAATGTTTTTGGGGGTTGCTCAAAATCCCCGTTACAAAAACAACTTCTGTACGGGCGTTAACGATAGTTATGCTCCGCAAACGGCCGTTTGCTTGCGCATACTTCGTAACGCCCCTACTGACTTCGTTAAAATTGGTTGGGGTTTGAGTCCCCATCCACTTTTTCCTTTTTCTTCCTTATTACAGAAAATTTAGGTATAAAGTCTCTCCATTCATGGAGAAAAAAGCGGTCTAGGGATAGATGGGTTTCCTAACCATATCCAATCGACCAAGAGAAGAAAAAAAATACTTTTCACCAATCCTCTTAATTTATAAGAAGAGGTAATTCTAAATTCTAAATTCTAAATTCTAAATTCTAAATTCTTTCTTCAACCCTAATCAAATGAATCTGTTATTAAACTTTATATCTTTAATTGGAATTGTAATTCTGTGCTTTATCGCATGGTTAGGTTCAGAAAATCGCCTAATTATTCCTTGGAAAGTTATATTTTGGGGAATAGGATTACAACTATTTATTGGTTTACTCATATTTGTATTACCAACCCGCGACCTTATTGCACAAATCAATAATCTCTTAAATGCAGTACTAGATGCTTCAGAAGCAGGGGCCAGATTTTTATTTGGTGGCTCTGATTCGGCAATTGTCCCAGACCCTAATCGCATTGTTGGACCAGGCCCAGCAGCCAGATGGATAGTTAGAACCGTAGGTACTCCTTATGTAGAAATTCCAGGCGATCGCCTCACCCCGGATAATCTGAATTTAGGCTTTATTTTTGCCTTTCGTTCTCTGCCACAAATCATCTTTTTTTCTGGGTTAATTAGTCTATTATATCGACTAAATATTATTCAGCCTATCGTTCAATTGTTTGCTAAAATTTTCCAAAAAACAATGAATATTAGTGGTGCAGAATCTTTATCTGGAGCTGCAAATATCTTCGTAGGAATAGAATCAGCAATTGCCGTAAAACCATATCTAAAAGATATGACCCGCAGCGAACTTTGTACTATTTTATCTTGTTGTTTTGGTTCGATCGCCTCTTCAATATTAGGCATATATGCAATTATTCTCAGACCAACTTTTCCTGGTATTACTGGGCATTTAGTTTCAGCATCAATAATGACTATTCCTGCTTGTTTTGTACTATCGAAACTCTTGATACCAGAAACCGAGAAACCGAAAACTTTAGGTCATGTTCCATCTGAGAAAAAAAAAGAAAATGACCAATTACCAAACCCAATGGATAGTTTAATGAATGGAGGGATAGATGGAGTAAAAATGGCAGTAGGAATTGTGGCAGTAATTATTGTAATTTTGGGATTACTTGCATTAGTTAATGCCATATTTAATGGTTTAGCAAATCTACCAAGTCCCCTAGGAAATATATTTAAAATAATTACTGTACAAAATATCTTAGGAGCGATATTTTTACCCCTAACTTTTCTCACCGGAGTATCTCTAGAATGGAACGAACTTTGGCAAGTTTCAATATTAATTGGACGTAGATTATTTGAAACAAGTATCCCTCCTTATTTTACTTTGGCACAACTAAAAGCGGCCGGAGAAATTAGCGATCGTGGCTTACTAATAGTTAGTTATGTTCTTTGTGGTTTTACCCACATAGCATCCTATGGAATTTTTGTCGGTGGAATATCAAATCTCATACCATCGAGGCGATCGGAACTTTCTTCTCTTGGTTGGAAAGCTCTATGGGTTGGTACTCTTGCTACCTTAATGACAGGTTGTGTTGCTGGATTATTTGATTTTGGAGACCCTACTATTTTAGGTTTTAGGTGATAGGTTTTAGGTGGTAGGTGGTAGGTTTTAGGTGATAGGTTAATAGTTGAATATTCTGAGAAATTTAACTGATAATTTATAGCCATTGCCATTAGATATCTCCAATTTAAGTTTTAGGTTTATAGGTGGTAGGTTTTAGGTTTTAGGTGATAGGTTAATAATTGAATATTCTGAGAAATTTAACTGATAATTTATAGCCATTGCCATTAGATATCTCCAATTTAAGTTTTAGGTTTATAGGTGGTAGGTTTTAGGTGATAGGTTAATAGTTGAATATTCTGAGGAATTTAACTGATAATTTATAGGCACTGCCATTAGATATTTCCAGAAAGGAGGGAATAGAAAATAGGGAAAAATAATTGATAATTTATAGATAAAAATTGATTTTATTTTTGATTTTTACCAGATGTTTATCAGTACTCTTGACTTACAGCACTTCCCGCTGTTATCAGGTACACATCTAGCGGGCAAGATGCCCGCACTGCAATAATTTTACCATTCCAACCTGTACATTATTTGCCAGAAATATGCTGTATGTAATATTAACCTTCCTCCTTCCTTCTGCTATACAAATTTTTTTCAGATAATGTATACCTAAATCATTCTGACTATAATGATGAGAATTTACAGCAAAAAATTAATTTGGAAGTTTAAAATAGTAATTCCAAATAATTTGTCAGAAATCTAAGGATATATAAAAAATCTGAAACTTTTACTCCTGTTCCCTAAATTCAAAGATATTTTTACAACTGATAACTGATAACTGATAACTGAAATAGGATGGCTATATATATGAAAAAATGGCGCTTAATTAGTATAGGATTATTAACAGCTCTAACTTTATTTATTTTCAACTATATTGTCGGAAATTGGCATCAAATATCCTTACTTAAACCAGCCCAAGCTGAAGACATTACTAATGCATTGATCGCTTTGAGTTCTCGCTCATATAAAGATAGTAAATTTGAGATTGGAATTATAGAAGGTTATCAACAAAAAATTATTGCAGGCGTACCAGTATTTGAATCGCCAGAAGGAAATTTAGCTTATACTGTGGTAGTCAAACCTCAAGTTAATTTACAACAATTAGATAATCAAACTTTAGCGATAATTGCCATAAATGAATTTGCTAGAGGCGAAGGTTTTCAACCACAAGAATTTCAAATAATTAAACCAGGAGAAATTACTTTACCTTGGAGTGGTAGTTTAACAATAAATAATAATACACAACCGATAAGTGGAATAATTTTAGCCCGTCAGATTGATAGAAATGTATTTTTATTATTAATTAGTGCCACAGAAGCAAAAACAGAAAAAATTACCCAAGTTTTGCAAATTTTATCAAGTAGTTTAAAAGCAGTTTAATTCCAATTAAAAAAAATAATGCTGATAGCAGTCGAAGGAAAGATTAGGACAGATAGATAGCTTAAGAGGTTGTCTGAAAAGTCCTATTTGCTACATCCAAGCCCCCGCGCATCCCCCGTTCAACAAAAAGCGAAGCATCCTCTGGCTTCCCCCTTTCTAAGGGGGACGGGAGGGATTTCCAAGGGGGACGGGAGGGGGATAAAAGGGGGACTAGAGCAAGCAAATTGACTCTTGTTCCCCCCAAAGTTGGCTTGCTCGGGGGGCAAAATTCAGTATCAAAAAACTTTTTAGATACCCTCTAAAACTCAGGCAAAATTATATTTTTCCTTCTTGCTTCTTCCTTCTTCCTTCTTCTTTCTTCCTTCTTCCTTCTTCCTTCTTCCTTCTTCCTTAATTTAAAAATTATGAATACAGAAATTTCTGAAACTAGCCGCTTATTAGATATCATGCCTGCTTCTGGGCGAATGATGACAAAAATAGTTGGAAAACCAGAGCAACCTATAATTATTAAAACAACCTTTCCTTTACCTTGGAAAAATGACCGGGTAATCTATCTAAATTTTGACTTATGGATGAACTTACCCAAAGAACAACGAGATTTAATCATGTTACGAACTGTCAATTGGTTATGTGAAATTCAATGGTTTAAACCTAATTTGAATCAAGGTATTTTTGCAGTTGGTTTAATAGGAGTAATTTCCCAATTGAGCGAAGCAGATGTAGTAGGAATATTAGTTGCTGGTGGTTTAAGTACAATTGGTTTAATCAAAATTTGGCAAAATAATCATAGTACACAAACAGAATTAGCAGCAGATGAAATGGCAATTAGAGTAGCAACAAGACGAGGTTATCAAGAAGCTGAAGCAGCAAATTATTTATTACAAGGAATAGAAAATGTAGCCAAAATTGAAGGGCGTAATAATTTAAACTTTACCGAGTTAGTTAGGTGTCAAAATTTAAAAGCGATCGCTGGTTTATCTCCAGTAGGAGTACCGGAAAATGTGAGGAAAGAATAATTGTACAGCATTTCCCGTTGTTATGAGGTACACCTATCGCGGGCAAGATGCCCGCACTACAATATTTTCATCATTTACCCTGTACCTCATTTGCCCGAAATATGCTGTAAATTGTAGTGGGACCATCTTGCTCCCTGGGGAATAGGGAGTCGGAAAATACTTTGGCACTTCTTACCGAATAATTAAGGTAAAAATCCTCTCCTTGACTGCGCCGCTAGCTGTAGCTCTATAAGGAGAAACAAGAAAAATTTTTCATTATTAGTCAATCAATTCCGTTTTCTTTTGAGAGGTAATTATTAATTATTAATTATTAATTGTTGAATCCTACCTCCTCGCTCATTCCCATTTCTCCTGTCTTCCCCTCCCCTCCTGGGAGCAGGGCTAATTCTTTGTCGTAGCGAGAATATTTGCAACCCTATTTTTTTTGAGATCCTGTCCTTCCCACACTTCCCACACCTCCCACACTCCCCACCCCCTCCTCCTTTTTCTCTGACGACAATAAATTGACCCTCCCCTCCTGGGAGGGGTTAGGGGTGGGTTGTCTCCTGTCTCCTGTCTCCTGTCTCCTGTCTCCTGTCTTCCCCTCCCCTCCTGGGAGCAGGGCTAATTCTTTGTCGTAGCGAGAATATTCATAAGAAATACAAAAAATTATGCAAATATACAAATCTCTCCATCTCCCCACCTCCCCACCTCCCCACCTCCCCACCTCCCCATCCCCCCATCCCCCATCTCCCCATAAATTTTTCTAAGCGTGACAATAAATAGACCCTGCCTCCTGGGAGGGGTTTTCTCCTACCCCTACTAAAAGACTTTCCATACGCAAACCCTAATTATTAATTACTAAAAATCTAAGCGATCGCTCCGCCAATATGCTCTAACTAATTTAATTTCATTATAACTATAACGTTCTTGTAAATATTCATAAATAGGTTTCAATGCTCCATCTCCTACTTCTTCTATTGCAGCAATAATTTTTTCCTGATGTTCGGGTGTTACTAATTTATCAATATCTACTGGTTGCTCCTTTTCTATTAATTCAGCTAAATGACCAGTAACAGTACCAGAACTAATTCCTCTTTGATTAGCAATAGCATCAATACTTAATCCTTGTTTATGCAATTCTAATGTTTCTATTTGAGTAAAAGAAGGAACATTATCTACAACTTTTGCTAATTCTCGAATAGGTTCCGAATTACTAGGTAAACCATTCTCTGCACAATAATTTCTAATAGCCTCAATAAACTTTTTGCCATACTTATCTTGTTTCCGACTACCTACTCCAGAAATATTCATAAATTCATCCAAAGTTTGAGGTCGTTTCTGTGCCATTTGTTGTAATGTTGTATCTGGAAATACCACATAAGGAGGCACATTTTCTTCATCAGCAATTCGTTTCCGTAATGCCCGCAATTCTTCAAATAATCGTTGTTCATCTGCAGCTAAAGAAGTAGTAGTTTTTTCAATTTTACGTTTCTTTTCTATAGCAATTTCTACCTTTTTTCTTCGCCCCATTACATCCCAACTATTTTGATTAAGTTTCAACACTGAATAACCATCAGTTGTTTCATCCATTAAACCTTGATGCAAGAGAGATTTTGCTAAATGTTTCCATTCATCAGCACTTCTATCTTTACCAATAGCATAAGTAGAAAGTTGGTCATGTTTTTTCTCTAAAATTCTCTGATTTTTAGAACCTCTTAAAACATCAATAATATGATTCATACCAAACCGTTCCTTAGTTCTCGCTACACAGGACAAAAACTTCATTGCTTCAATAGTCCAATCTTCTATTGGTTTAGGATATTTACAATTATCGCAATTTCCACAATTTTCGGGCAAATCTTCACCAAAATAGCCTAATAAAATTCGGTGGCGACAATCAGTAGCATCAGCATAATCAAGAATTCGCCTTAACTGTTGATGAGCAATTCTTTGTTCTTGTTCATCAAGTTTTTGAGCAATTAAATATTCAATACTTTTTTATCACCATAACTAAAAATAGAGTACATTTAGCAGGTTCCCCATCTCGACCCGCTCTCCCAGTTTCCTGATAATAACCCTCAATATTTTTCGGCAGATCGTAATGAATTACAAATCTGACATCTGGCTTATTAATACCCATACCAAAAGCCACAGTTGCCACAATTACATCAATATCATCTCGGATAAATTTAGTTTGATTAATAGCTCTTTCCTCATCATCCATTCCAGCATGATAAGGTAAAGCAGATACACGATTTTGTCGTAATTGATAAGCAATTTCATCAACTTTTTTTCGACTATTACAATAGACTATTCCCGAACCACCAATTTTTCTAATTATCTGCAATGTTTCAGCAAAAGTATTTTTAGCATTAGTTTTTTGGCGGACTTCATAATATAAATTTGAACGGAAAAACTAGCAATATGAACATAAGGTTGCTGTAAATTTAATTGAGCAATAATATCTCCCCGGACTCGTTTTGTCGCCGTAGCAGTTAAAGCCATCATCGGCACATCTGGATAACTTTCTCGTAACATTTGTAACTGTCGATATTCCGGGCGAAAATCATGACCCCATTCTGAAACACAGTGAGCTTCATCTATGGCAAAAGTAGAGATACTTTGTTGAGTATTAATTAACTCTAAAAATGGTAAAAATCTCTCTGATAATAATCTCTCTGGAGCAACATATAAAAGTTTTATTTTGCCCTGCATAATATCTGTTTCTCGTTTTCGAGTTTCTGTCAGTCCAAGACTGCTATTTAAAAATGTTGCAGCAATACCATTATCTTGTAAACTTGCCACTTGGTCTTGCATCAAAGAAATCAGAGGAGATACTACTATTGTTAAGCCTGGTTTGAGTAATGCAGGTAATTGAAAACATAAAGATTTTCCCCCACCAGTAGGCATAACAATTAGCATATCTTTTTGTTGAAGTGCTGTTTCAATAATTTGTTTTGCCCTGGGCGAAATGAATCATAACCAAAGTAATTTTTAGATGTTTTTCTAAAGATGGTTGATTAAGTTTTGTTTGGTTTTGCACCGACATGAGCTATAATTAATTTAATAATTTATTATATTGTAGGTTGGGTTAAGCACCAGCGCAACCCAACAAATCAGTTATCAGTTATCAGTTATCAGTTATCAGTCAAAGTTTTGAGCCTATAAAATTTTACTTTTTACTTTTGAATTTTGAATTTTAACTTCCGTAAAACGGTACAATGCCTGCTATTGTATTTAGCAATTCCTTTAGAGATTTATAGCATTTATCATAAAAATGAGGTACATTTACGACCCCCCTAAATCCCCCTTAAAAAGGGGGACTTTGAAACCTCCCTTGCCCTTAAAAGGGGGACTTTGAAACCTCACTTTAAGCAGTTCCCCCTTACTAAGGGGGTTAGGGGATCTGGGGGTAGGGGGATCTAATCCATTTCTCAACAATTTGAGAAACGCTATATAAACGCTTTTTCAAGTATGCATTTATTCAAACTGTAATTAGTCGTAACCAAATTCCCTTAATTATTTATGACATTGAAAAGGAGGCGATCGCTCAATGGATAAATTAGATTTATATCGTCAATTAATTCAGGAATTACTAACAGCAAGAGCTAAGTTACGTTCCCCTAATGACCCCATCAAAAGTCAAACGGTTTTTGACCACGAAGGAGAACATTATCAAATGGTAAATTTAGGGTGGAGAAATAACAATACCAGAATTTATGGTTGTTCTATTCATGTCGATATTATGGATGGAAAAATCTGGGTACAACATGATGGGACTGAAAAAGCGATCGCCGACCAATTAATAGAAAAAGGAGTTCCAGCGCAGGATATTGTTTTGGCCTATCATCCACCTAAAATGATCTGATTACCTATCCTACACTTTGCTGATGCACTACTGAAAATTGGTATTATACAAGCTTTGTCTAGCAATGGTTTTAGTTGGAGTTGGCACTTCGTAACAGCTTCTCTAGAATTAGTATTAGGCCAATTTCTGGTAAAGTAGTTGAAGCTCAAATCACTATGTCATAAAAGATAAAATAATGAAATCTTTTTCAAATATACTGTTTCCCAAATTCTCCAAAATGATATTGGTTGGAGAATACTTTATAATACTGTAGTTCGGGCTTCGGAATTTGTTAAGTCTGAAAGGATTATTTTACAAGAACCAAACTGTAAACAGGTTGTTAATCATAAAGATGAAGTTTTATCAATATCTCCTGACTTAATCGTTAAACACGGTCCTTTTAAAGGGATGAAATATCCTGACCAGAAATCAGTTGGTAGTGCTTTAATCCCTAAAATTGTAGGTTCATATGAATCAGAACTTCATCAGATTATAGGCAAAATATGTAACACGGATTATAGTGAAATAGTTGATATAGGGTGTGCAGAAGGATATTATGCAGTTGGTTTAGCAATGCGAATACCTACTGCTAGAGTCTTTGCATATGATATAAAGAGTCAAGCAATAGATTTATGTAGACAAATGGCTCAAATTAACAATGTAGCTGATAGAGTAACTACTGGATCTTTCTGTGATCTAAATACCCTTAAAAGTATTCCATTTACAAAAAAAGCTCTGATTATTAGTGACTGTGAAGGATATGAAAAACAACTATTTACACAACAAGATGTTTCCTTCTTTGCGAACTGTGATTTATTAATTGAAATACATGATTTTATTGATCCTAGTATTTCCTCTACATTGCGAAAATGCTTTTCTGGTACTCATTCGATCACTGTTATTGAAAGTATAAGCCATGTTATCAAGGCAAATTGTTCTTACTGTTATGAGGAATTACAAGATTACGGATTACTCGATCGCAGACGACTATTATCAGAAGGGCGCCCAACAGTTATGAAATGGTTTTATCTCAAACCAAGTCTGTAACTTTGCGCTGGCACCAGGTTGAGGGAGCTAAAAATTATCGCGTGAATCTGATTGGCCAAGATGTGAATTGGAATCAGGAAACGAGGGAAAAACAGTTAGTTTATGTAGGATAGCCACCCTTGAAACATCGCCAACAATGTTTTTGGCTATTGTTGTCTCAAAATGATAAAGTTTTGACCCTGACAATGCCGAAAATTTGACCGTAGCAGATAGTTTAAACTGTTCCCTGTTCCCTGTTCCTTTCCTTCACTAACAGACTTTTTCAGCAAACCCTAATTAACTTTAATAATTTATTATATTGTAGGTTGGGTTAAGCGCCAGCGCAACCCAACAAATCAGTTATCAGTTATCAGTTATCAGTTATCAGTCAAAGTTTTGAGCCTATAAAATCGGGGTTGCTGATTCTGGGTATGATTTGATAATTTTGTATTTTGGATTTTGTATTTTGGATGGTTTGAACTACTTGTTAATATTAACTGTTCCCTATTTCTTATAAACCTACTTTCATACCTTAATTTAGCAATGCCATAAAATCTTACTTTTGACTTTTGAATTTTAACTTCCGTAAAACGGTACAATGCCTGCAAAAGATATTTTTCATCAGCTTGTTAGAACTGCTCTTGAGAATCAGGGTTGGAGAATAACTCACCGAATAATTAAGGTTTGAAGGCTCTCCTTTAAAGGAGAAACAAGAAAAAAATTTCCTTTTAGTCAATCCTCTCCTTGAAAAGAAGAGGTAATTATTAATTATTAATTATTAATTATTAATTATTGAAGACCCCTATCGTATTGATTTAGGATTTGTTGATTTTTAGATATATTTAGGTGCAGAAAAGTTAATTGCTGGAACAAGAGATGATGAAAAAATTGCTGTTGAAATTAAAACTTTTTTGGCAGCTTCAACAATTTCTGAGTTTCACACTGCGGTTGGAAAATTCATTACTTACGTCGTCGTACAATGGTTAGGGGCGAATGCCATTCGCCCCTACTCTTATCTTTAAATACTGAATAACACCGATGCTACCGGATTTGATATGAATTGAAAGTCTTGAACTCATCAAATCTTACAGCTGTTGGCAATATCAGGATGTTCAGCTACCAGCAACTTTTGCTTCATCTCTAATGCTTGAATGAAGTTTATAATGAAGCGATCGCCTTGCTGAAAACTGCAATTAAGGATGGTGTTGAATCTACTGCCATCTATCAACTCTTAGGAAAAGTTTATCAACAAATTGGATTGAATAGATTAGCCAGAGAACACTATCTAAAAGGTTTGGAACTAGCGAAAGCTGAGACAAATTTAGAGGGTTTGGCAATGACTCAGGCAGGATTAGCTATTACCAATGGAATTGTAGGAAATGAGAATGAGGATAAATTTCTACAGTTTTATCTTGAGGATTAATTAACTATCCTAATCTCAAACCACAATCTAAATATTCTTTCATTTTTTCTTGTAGAGGTTTTAATCTATCGCTAGGAGAGCGTAATTCAATCACAAAATCAGGACAAATAGGTGGAAACTTTTTCCTTTCATCAGGAGTTAAAGCTTCCCATTTTTCTCGTCTTACCCATGAAACATCAGGAGAGCGACTACCACCATTAGGTAAATTAAATATTGTTGAAGAGCTAAATAAAAATCCTAATTGAGTTTTTCGATTCCAAATAATAACATCAGCAATTAAATTAGCTTCTTGATTACCACTTTCTCCACCTAAAGGCGACATAATAATCAATTCTCCATTACGACTAAGTTATAATGATACCTCTGGATTAACTTTACAGAGTTGATAAAAATCTTCTTTTGTTAATGTAATTAATGGCTTTAAATCTAAAATAGTTCTCATAGTTAATTGTTATCAATTTTGTACTCTATTTTATCAAAAACTAATAAATTTACAATACTTTGTATTAATAAAATATGTAAGTATTCAGCTATTAGCAATCACCAATATTACTAAAACTAAACTGTACTGACTAATAACTGATAACTGATTAATTCTCCTGAAATATATCAATACTAATTCCTATAGCAATATGACTTGAGTTGTGAGATATTGCAAACTTTTAGGGAACAGGGAACAGGGAACAGGGAACAGGGAACAGGGAACAGGGAACAGGGAAGAAGAAAAAAACAGATTATATAAATATCAGCACTTACGCAAAGGCACTATTTATAGAGTTCAAAGACTATTGTCCAATAGTTTTGAGCGCTATATATAGCGTATCTGCCTAAGTCCTAAGTATAATAATTGCTATATTCTATACTTTTAAGGAACATCTCAATTCTCACAACTGATTCCTGATTGCTATACTTAAAAGACAATGAAGTAATAGCTGATAGCTGACTGCTGACTGCTGACTGCTTACTAAAATATTACTAAAACTAAACTGTACTGACTAATAACTGATAACTGATTAATTCTCCTGAAATATATCAATACTAATTCCTACTTAAAAGACAATGAAGTAATAGCTGATAGCTGACTGCTGACTGCTGACTGCTTACTAAAATATTACTAAAACTAAACTGTACTGACTAATAACTGATAACTGATTAATTCTCCTGAAATATATCAATACTAATTCCTACTTAAAAGACAATTAAGTAATAGCTGATAGCTGACTGCTGACTGCTGACTGCTTACTAAAATATTACTAAAACTAAACTGTACTGACTAATAACTGATAACTGATAACTGATAACTGAAATGACCTACATCACTCTCAGTTGCATTTTGCTGAAGCCAAATTTTTCCATCTTTAATATCAAAATGTAAAACGGTATAGTAAATTCGTTCTAAATCTTTCCAACCTACTCGCATAAATTGATAATGATTTCGTCTTTGGTCAAAAAATAGTTAATTTTCTACCTCTTTATTTTCAGTTGGAAATTGAGCATACTTTTCTAACAAAATTTCAATGCAGGAACGATAACTTTCTAACTTATCCATTGAATAATTTCCTCATAGTTATTTGACAAACAATCTCTAATTTGATTTTTATGATAAAAAATATTGTAAGCATTCAGCCGTCAGCCATCAGCTAATAGCTGTTTGCGCAGCATTCCGCAGGAAATGCTTACAAAATATTTTGCTCGTTACCAAATAATTAATAATTAAATAATTAAATAATTCAGGTTTAAAGCCTTCCCTTTCAAGGGGAAAAAATTATTTTTTTCTTTTATTCAATCCTCTTCCTTTTAGCTATGCTTTATAAACATCTTTCTTAACATAAAATCTAGACATTATAGACAAGTTATTTACTAGCCTTTCAAAGATTTTTGCCAGAGAAAAAGTGTATTAAAAAGTAGATTTTTTTGATAACTTAAGTAGTTTTTCCTATCTACTATGATTCTTTCTCCTTTCTCCCCTGCTCCCTACTCCCCTTCCTCCTGGGAGGGGTTAGGGTGGGTAACACAAGGTTTTCAGGAGTTCCTTGTAAGAGATAGTTTCTTTTAGAGAGAGGTAATTATCAATTATCAATTATCAATTATCAATTATTGAACCATTACCTTTTCCCTCGTAACACTTTTCCACAAAACTTAAATAATGCTTTTGAAATACTGTTTTAGAAAATTTATCACTGTGCTTTCTGATAATTTCCGGCTGAAAATATTCCTGAGAATTTTCAAATTTTTCCACCGCCTCAACCAAAGCTTTTTCTGTTTGTTCAGAAAACAATAAACCCGTTGCTGAATCTGGATATTTTCTCATATCTAAAACTGTTTCTGTCGCTCCACCAACCCCATAAGCAATAACAGGTGTTCCGCAAGCTTGTGCCTCTACTAAAGCCATACCAAAATCTTCACAAGCAGCATAAATAAAACCTTTTGCTTCTGACATATATTTAGCAACTACTTCTTCAGGTTGCCAACCAATAATTTTTACATTGGGTTTAGCAAGATGATGTAATTTATTTAATTCATCACCAGCACCAATGACTATTAATTCTCGCCCCAACTGATTAAAAGCTTTGACAATTAAAGATATTTTTTTGTAGCTCACTAATCTACAAACTGTCAGATAAAAATCTTGTTTTTGAGATTGAAAAGGAAACTTTTCCACATTTACTGGCGGATAAATCACCTCAGCTTCGCGTCGATAACAACGCCAAATTCTGCGGGCGGTATGTTGAGAATTAGCAATAAAATAATCTACTCGGTTAGCAGAAATTACATCCCATTCTCTGAGTCTATGTAAAAGATATCTGGTAAAAATACCAGGAATACCTTTACCTAATTTACTACTACTTAGATAGTCAAAAGTTAAATCCCAAGCATAACGCATTGGCGTATGACAATAACAAATATGTAGTTGATAGGGTGTAGTAATAACAGCTTTAGCCACTGCATGAGAAGAAGATAAAATTACATCATATTCTCGCAAGTCTAATTGTTCAATTGCTATTGGTAATAGAGGTAAATATTTTTGTACTCCGTTACGAGCTAAAGGCAAATGTTGTAAAAATGTTTTGCCTATTTTACGTTGATAAAGATAACTTTCAGGATTGGTTGACTCGAAATCAATTAAAGCATATAAATCTGCATTAATATGTTTGAGAATTTCCTTAACAACCAGTTCTGAACCACCAGTTGCTTTCGGTGTTAACCATTCGTGAACAAGAGCATATTTTATTTCCACAATAGACTTTTAAATATTTAAAAATAGAACAACTTTTGATTTTATAGTATTTTTTAGATCGATAAACCATATTTAATTATGTAGGGCTTGCTGATTAAATCTCAAAGCATTTGCAGATAAAGGTTTGACCAATTAATGGTATTGAAAAAGTACCTGGTTTTCAGCTCTTCATGCTCAAAAAGTTGGCATTTTGGGTAAGAGTGGGGCAAAAAAATTACTCCCGTACGGACGTTCCATGCAACGTCCCTACCCTGCTCCCCTACTCCTTGAGGGACGGTAAGTTATTGACAATATTTACAGTTTCTAAACTAACTGTAATTACTTGACTAATTAATCGGACAATATATTGTTCGTCGTCTAAGCGGTTGGGGTCATTTTCAATGTCACTGCGTTTGTCTACTTTTACTTGGTAGCGATCGATAATCCAATCTAAAGCGGAACGATTACCGAGACGATACTCAAAGACTTTTGGCGGAATATCAGCTAAGGTAAGAAAGTCGTTATAAGTTAATTGGGTTTTATCTTTGCTGAGTTTCATTTTTTCGACTCGCCAATTTAAGGGAACTTCTTCATTCTCGATAAATGTTAAGGGGTATTCGGGTTGTTGTTCGTAGTTGATGTGAATTTCGGCGAGGCGTTTTCCTGCATTGGCAAATCCTTGAAAGTCTGGAGCGTAGGGTATGCGGGGTAATTCTCGTTTGAGGTTATCGGCGTATTTTTCTCGGTAGGTGGGATGGTGTAAAAGAGCGTAGATATAATAGAAGATATCCCATTTAGCGATCATGGCGTCTTGGTATTCTTGGCGAAAGGTGTCTAAACTCCAATCAGTGATATTTTCTTGGCGGTTGTTTCCATCTTCGTCGTAGGTGTAGAAAGGGAAACATTGACCAGGACGTCCTCCAACATCCAAAGAAGGAATCAAATCTGTTATTTGAACTAAAAAAGGAATTTGAGTATGATTGGTGACACAAATTACCCGATTCTCTTTCTCAGTATCCGGGGTAGGGAATATGTAGGGAAATTGACCTCGGCGATCGTTTAAGTTTGCATCAAAATAGAGAAAAGATTTAGAAAAAGGACGATAGAGAGACTCTTTAATATGATTTTGGTCATATTCTACGATAATTCCTTGCTTCAAATGGTTTTTTAAAGTTGAAGACCAACTAATTTTAGTATCATCATAAGTGACAAAATCATCGACTTTAACAGATTTGTCTTGACAACCCTGCCATTTTCTTACTTGTTCATTATAAGTAGCGATCGCCTGTTGAATATTTTCTGCTAATTCATCAGGATTAAAATTATAAGCCCAAACATCACGATTAGTTTTTACTCCGTTGCTAAATAATTTAAAAATAGTATCGGTTACTTTTCCCTTTGCAGCTTTAGTTTCCTTACTTCCCATTGGGATAAAAGTTTCAAAATCAGCTTGCAATCCTTCCGTTAACCAGGTATTTTTTTTGTCTGGTTTAATTTCTTGCCAGTCAACCCCACCTAAATGCTGACATTTTTCCAAATAAGCATATTTTTCCTCTTTTCGCCAAAACTCACCCACATTTGCATAGTAAATTTGACATTGATATTTTTTATTTTCCTTCTTTTAATTAACAGATTAATACTAACCCCAACCTTAATATCAAAAACATTATAAATAGCTTTATTGCTATTATTCTTTCTAATATTACCCCCCAAATCTAAAACATAAATCTGACTAAAATCTTTGGCTAAATGTTGTCGCATCCCATCAAAAGCAATCGCATCAATAAAACTACTATTAGTGACAAAAGCCACAATTCCCTCATCTTTAATTCTATCCGCAGCCCAACGAAAAGCTTTTACATAAGGGTCTGAAAGAGAATTTTTTAAAGTTGCTTTTGAGTCTTTAGAATAAGTCTGAGCTACCCGTCGATCTACCTCTTCATACTTCCGATTTTTATTATTATCATTCTCATTTTGTTGCCACGCATTATAAGGAGGATTTCCAATAACCACAAAAATCTTTGAATCTTGCTGTCGTTGCACCCGTTGAGTATTTTCTGGAGTAAAAAAATCTAACTGTAACGCTTCTTGAACCGAAAAAGTATCAACCAAACAAATCCCTTCAAAGGGCTGATATTTACCCGTTGCTTCTAAATATTCATGCTCAATATTCATCGAAGCAATATAATAAGGCAATAACATCACCTCATTACAATGCAACTCATCCTTATATTTATCAGGTAGAGAAGTTTTCCTAATTTCCCGCATTACCCGCATCAGAAAATTACCCGTTCCCACAAACGGATCGAGAATATGTACCCCTTTATGGCTGAGAGATTTCTTAAACTCTTTTTTCAAAATCTCATCAACACTTTTTACCATAAAATCAACAATAGACTGGGGAGTATAGACAATGCCATGAGTATCAGCAACCTTAACAGCAAACCCTTGGAAAAACTTCTCATAAACCGTGTTTAAAAAATGCTGTTTTTCGCTATAGTCCTTAATAGTTTTAGCCGCTTCTTCCAATGCCAAATAAAAATAATCTACCTCCTCTAAAAAATGATTCCGACTAAAAGACTTCGAGGTTAAAGCATTAATCACCTTCTCAATTTCCACCGCAATAATATTCCGCTGAGTAAAATCTGGATTATCAAAAATCTGGCGAAAAATTCGTTCCGTTAGTAAATGCTGAATCAACATCTCTTCCACCGCTGCATCAGAAATATTCGGATTAATCGACAGACGGCAAATATTACTAAACCCGTCAAACACAGCAATAAACTTTTTATTAGTTTTGCGTTGACTCTGAATTAACTCAACTAATTTTTTCCCTAAATTATGAACTCTTTCCCCAAATTCTGTAGCTGCTTTTTCCCAATTTTCTATCTGGGGTGGGCGATATTCAAAAAATAACTTGAGACTTTCTACCAGAGCTTCCGGTTTCGTAATTTCTTCATCATAAACCTGTTTTCCTCCTTGCCAAATAATCACCCGTTCGGGAGACTGAAAAATAATATTATCTTTGGGATAACCTTTAGCAAATTTCTTTTGTACTTCCTTAGCTAAATCATCTTCGGTATCTTTAGCTTCCCAAATGCCATGTTTAAGAGTATCATCTCTAACTAATAACCCATCAACTCGGATTAGTTTTTTCTTAGTTAATGGAATGCTATTTTCTTGTAACAACGTCCAGTTAAACTGTTGACAACAAGCAGTTAGCAAGTCCGCAAAAGCAACTTTTACCGCCCCTTCATTAACGGCCCCCAACTGTATAAACTTATTTAAAGTTTGGTAATATAATTTGACTGGTTTATGAGTAGGTTTGAGGTTGAGAGTAGCCATTTCAGTTATCAGTTATCAGTTAACAGTTATCAGTCAATACAGACGTAGTGGATTGTTTCATCTTAAACAGTGCATTAGATTCAATTCAAAAGTCAAAAGTCAAAAGTCAAAAGTAAGAATTTTCAAGTTAAAAGCTAATGCACAGTTTTAGCTGTGTCAGTCTACTACCAATAGCTTACAACTTTTTAAGTTATTTTTTCCCTCTTCCTTCTTCCTTCTTCCTTCTTCCTTCTTAATTAGAAGCTAATTTATCAGCCCAACGAGTTGTTTCAGGTAATCGATATTTAGTAGTACATTTCAACACATAATTTATGGCAGTTGTTAAGCTAATTCTATGACCAGTTGAAACATAAATTGGCTTAACTCCAGTACGAGTTCTCACAACTGCACCAATAACTTCTTCTTCATCTATTATTGTTTGCCAATTCCCCCTTTCTAAACCCACAGAATTATATTGACCAATATAGTGAGATTTAGCTACACCAATACTAGGGATATTAACTAAAACTCCTAAATGACAAGCTATACCAAATCGACGAGGATGAATCAATCCTTGACCATCACAAAGCAATAATTCAGGAGTAATATTTAGCTTTTCTAGAGCATCTAAAATAGCAGGTATTTCTCGAAAAGATAATAATCCAGGAACATAAGAAAAAGAAGTAGGACGTTTAACTATAGACTTTTCTAATAATTCCAATTGTGGAAAACTTAAAACTGCTACTGCTGCTTGAGTAATCTTATCTGAATCACTATAACCAACATCAATACCAGCTACATATTTAATAGTTCCAAATTGGTCTTCAGTTATTACTTGATGACGGAGTTGTTGTTGCAGAGCGATCGCTGTTTCTACATCAGTAGGAAAAGGAAACTTTTGGTCTATTTTCATAATATATATATAGCCTGATAATTCAGCTACAGCAATTTCCAAAGTTATGAGGTACAGTTGACGGGGTAAATATTTTTTACTTGTTTCCTATCCTGCTCCTAATATTACCGAATAATTAAGGTTTAAAGCCTATCCTTTAAAGGAGAAACAAGCGGTCGTAGCGCAGTTTCCCCTAGGGTGGGATGGCGAGGAGACCTCGCCATATCCATGAGACCAAGAGATAAAAATTTTTCCTTTTAGTCAATCCTATCCGCTTTCAAGGAAAGTTCATTAATGGATAATTGATAATTGATAATTACCTCTGGTTAAAACCGTTACGGAATTGAATATCAGGAAATATTATTTCTTTTTTTTGGGTGCATCTCAATTTTGAATAAAGCCAAAAAATTATCGTTTTTAGGGAACAGGGAACAGGGAATATATATAGAAAAAAAGTATTGTTTGCAAATATGAGATGCACCCTTTTTTTTCCCTTAAAAGAGGAGGTTTTAAACCATAATTAGGGCTTGCTGAATAAAGTCTTTTTGCTATGGTAGGGAGTAGTGAAGAGTTAGGATGAACGGGGAGTTAGCTGAAGAACTGGTCATTCATAATCTACCCTTACTTTTTCTGTCATAATGACTCCAAAATCTTCACTTTTTGAGCTCCATCAACCGAAAAGCTGCTATTTCAGCACCTAAAATTATTCAAACCAATATCAGTCAATGCTTTCAGATTTAATCAGCAAGCCCTAATTATTAATTATTAATTATTAATTATTAATTATTAAACTATTCCCTTCTTTAAGAAGATTTACTATCTCTTCTTCCTAACTCATAAACACCGCAGATTACACAAACAATTATCCCAATACTAATTGACCAACTTTTATCTAAACCAATTTCTACACCCCAATTGCACAAACTTCCTACAATTAAAAAAGGCACAATACTAAAAATAGAAGCATAAAAAGCGTTCTGAGATTCTCTTGCTTTACGCGTCCTTTCAAATTCTTTCTCAGATGTATACAATGCTCTTTCTGCAAAATTAAACCAACGGTTAAGTTGTAACGTCACCCACTCACTCAGAGGGGAAAAACCCCAATATAAGGCCAAAGACCAGAGAGATGCACCTGCGATCGCTGTGGCATCTATGGCCAATCTAAAGGGAAAAATTTCTTCTAGTATCATTTTTTAAAATCTTATATTTTATTTTTCGTCAAAATATTAAATTCCTGAATTATAACAAATTTCAGCGATGATTATATTTTAAGTATTCAATTAAACTGAAGTTAGATAATTGATATTATCTGTTGTTGCTAGATTAGAAAAATAACTTAAATTAGGATTACATCTAGAACAAGTTAATATAATTGCCAAACAAACAGAATAATAGTTGACGAGCGGTTTTAATAACGTCCAATTAGGTGATGAAAAAATAACTAGACGGGTAAAATGTAGCTCTGGATTATATCTTAATCTTAAAAATACTTAATAAGACAAATATCGGTTCAACAATTAATTATTAATTATTAATTATTAATTATTAATTATTACCTCTCCTTAAAAAGAAGAGGATTGACAAAGAGATGAAAATTTTGTCTTCTCTTGGTCTGATGGATATTGCGAAGAGACCCGATATTATCAGATTCGCTCCGCTTTTTCCGTTTGTCATGGGCGACAGCCGTTAACGTAGTTATGCGCCAGCAAAACGCCATCTCACCCTTCGGGAAGCTACGCAACAATCGCTTTTTTCCCCTTTAAAGGAGAGGCTTTAAACCTTAACTATTCTGTAAAAAATGATTACTAAATATCTCATAATTAATACTTAATGAACTTAAATAAATAGCAAAAGTATGATTTACACATCCAGAAAAAATATATAAATAGTATCTAGAATCATAGAATAATGTAATGACAAATCATAATTTTGAATCGGAATATAATCTCAAACTCATTGTTGCAGGAATTGCATCTAAAATCGGCGAAGATTTTTTTCAGGCTTGTGCTAAATACCTGGCTCAAGTTTTGCAAATAAAATATGGATTTATTGGAGAATTTATAGACAGTACTCGACCACAAATTAAGGTATTAGCTTTTTGGTCAGGAGACAGGTTTATACCTAATTTTAAATACGATATAGAAGGAACTCCTTGTAGTACCGTTTATGAAACAGGTCTGCAAATTTATCCCCATTCAATTCAACAATTATTCCCAGAAGATAGAGATTTATTAACTTTGCAAGCTGAAAGTTATTTAGGTATTTCTATTGTAGATAGTCATGGAAAAAATGTCGGTCATGTTGGAGGTTTAGATACTAAACCTTTAAAACATGATTATGAACAACAAAAATCTATCTTAAAAGTAATTGCTACTCGCTCTGCAGCTGAAATTGAGCATCAATCATCTAAAAAAGCCTTAAAAAAGCAAAATATTTACTTACAAAGAACTCTTAAAAAGTTGAAAAGACTCAAGCTCAACTCATTCAGGCGGAAAAAATGTCTAGTTTGGGAGAAATGGTTGCCGGAGTTGCTCATGAGATTAATAATCCTGTCACCTTTATTTTGGGTAATTTAAATCACCTTGATAACTATACTAAAGATTTATTAGATTTAGTTAATCTTTTGCATAAAAATTCTTCAAATTTACCCAATGAAGTTGCAGACAAAATTGAAGAAATTGAATTGGATTATATTGAAGAAGACTTACCCAAGTTATTAGATTCAATCGAAAGAGGGGCAAACCGTATTAATAAAATTGTTAAATCACTACAAGTTTTCTCCCGCCTAGATAAAAAAATAATATCTGTAGATATTCATGTAATTATTGACAGTATATTACTAATTCTTCAACCACGTTTACAAAATCCATTGTTTCAGATTAAAGTCATTCAAGATTATAGCGAACTGTCTCTAGTTAATTGTTATCCTAATGCATTAAAGCAAGCAATAATGAATATTATTAATAATGCCATTGATGCACTAGAAATAAAATTTTCTCAGAATAAATTTGGAAAAGAACAACCAAAAATTTCTATCAGAACAGAAAAATTACAAAATGATTGGCTCGGGATTTATATTTCTGATAATGGCTTGGGTATAACAGAGGAAAATTACTCTAAAATATTCGACCCCTTTTTTACAACCAAACCAGTAAGTCAAGGCACAGGTTTAGGACTATCAATCAGTTATCAAATTATTGTTGAACAACATGAAGGGAGAATAAAATGTATTTCTTCTCCTGAAAAAAGAGCAGAATTTGTAATTGAAATACCAACTTGAAATTTTGTGAGAAGGAAGATACTGATATGAAGAGGGAAGTAGTATCCTACACAAGTGTTTAGGGTGATGTTATTATCATGCCATGAGTAAATTAACTTTGACACTAAAACTACCTTTTTATCGGCTTAATGCTTGTAAAGCTGCTGAATTTGAGCGATTAACTTTGCTCAATACTGAAGTAGCTAACACCTTGCTGAAAGTAGATACTTCAGTTCGTCGCAAGTATACGAGTAAGGATTTTGATCATATTGAAATAGGTTCAATGTGGATTAACCAAACTATTCGTAATACCTGCGCTTTGACTAAAGTTAAAAAATTTAAACGTTTGCCGTTAGAATTGACTACTCCCCGGACTCAAGTCACTGAGAAAGCTGTATCTTTCAACAATTAATAATGAATAATGAATAATGAATAATTACCTATCCTTGAAACGGATAGGATTGACAAAGAGATGAAAATTTTTCTTCTCTTGGTCGATTGGATATGGCTCCGAGACCTCGCCATCCCATCCTAACGGACTGCTCCGCAAACGACCGCTTATTATCCCCGATCAAGGGGAGGCGCATACCCACAATTTTTCGGTAATGGATGTAGTTGATTTAAAGGTAGGGGTCAATGACAGTCCCTAAACTAATGAGTAGTTTAAACAGGTGGATTTATCCGGTGTTGAAACTACCTTTAGAATCCACGCGAATTTATCCCGTGGAGTGTCAAATATATGTAGCACTATAGTTTTTGTTCTCTATATTTAGCGTTAGCCTCGAAATTTCTTAAGACCAGCTCATAGATTTGTCAATACCTAACAATACTATTTACTAATGGCAACATGGTGAAATTGTGATACAATTCCTCAGAATCTTCAGATGCGTCAAATCATCCCTGGTCACAAGAAATTGAGGAGTGAATAAAAACCATGTCAAATCCAATCCCCCTTGGTTTGCCCTTGGTATCTAATCCTATCAAGCAGTATTTTAAAAGTTCAAAAAAATTTTACTATTACTAGGAATTATTGGAGTTGGCTTCACCACCACAGGACTCAAACAAGAATTAGTCACAGCTCAAGAACCCAAAATTAATAATCAACAAATAGCCTACGTCAATAACTGGCAAAATGCTTCCTTCCCAGTCGAAAACTTTCAAGGATATACATCCCCTTTTGGCCCTAGAGGAGGGGGATTTCATTATGGGTTAGACCTAGCAGCACCCAGGGGAAGCTACATCCGAAATTGGTGGGCAGGCAAAGTTGTAGAAGTCTGGGAAGATAGGCGATGTGGTACTGGTATTGTTGTTAAGTCAGGTTATTGGGAACACGTTTACTGCCACGTTCAAGGAAGAGTAGAAACTCATGGTGGACGTCGTTATTTAGTAGATCGTGGTGGTGGAATTATGCTACTTCAAGGTCAAGTTCTACCCGCCGGGACTCGAATAGCGAGAGTGGGAATGACTGGTAGAACCAGTGGCCCCCATCTTCATTGGGGTTTGAAATATGGGGGTCGTTGGGTAGACCCTGGTTTAATTTTACGAGAGATGTATGCTCAACAAACCAGGAATTTATCAGGTTTACAAGGTAGATAATTAAAAGCCTTTCCTGGTGGAATGCTGCGCAAACAACAATTCAGCAGTTCAGCGGTCAGCTTTCCGCGCAAAGCTACGCAAACAGATACCTAATTATATGCACTACCTTTTTTGGCTGATAGCTGAAGCACTAATAGCTGATAGCTATTTAAAAAGGAAAAAAGGGGGTAGGAGTTCATCGAAAACTTCAAATTTCGATCTTCAACTAAATTTCAAAAAGGAGTCCCGCATTGTAATCTATAGACATCTCCAATAATAAAAAATAAAATCAATTATCACACTAGATATATCAATTATTTCCCTTTACTGCCTACTGCCTACTGCCTCTTTTCTGGAGATGTCTTATGATTCAGTGCCGGGAGGAATTTTTAATTTCAAATAAAATGAAGCTTCATTGTTGATTGATATTTTTGCCATTTGAAGTATCGTATAATAATGAAGCAAATAACAACTATATCCTGTAAATTAAAGGTCAGCCCAGAAGTGGCAAAAGAAATGGAAGCCACTATGGAAATGTTTGCAAATACTTGTCAGTATGTACACAAAAATAGTGACAAAAAACTGACAAATAATGTGGCAATGCAAGCTTTAATGTACGGTACAGTTAGAGAAAAGTTTCAGTGATCAGCACAAACTACAATTCACGCGACTTTGACGAGTATGTTCTAATCGCAAAACTTCTATTACTAATCATATTAAAAAGAATTAACTTTTACACCAACATCAGTTGATTACGACAGTAGAACATTTAGTTTAGATACAAAGAAATGGATTGTGAGTTTAAAGCTTTTGAGTAAGCGCACAAAATTTGAGTTATTAATCGGTAATTATCAACGTGGAATATTAAAAGGAAGTGGCAAAAGAAATGGAAGCCACTCTGGAAATGTTTGCTAATGATTGTCAGTATATACACAAAAACAGTGACAAAAAACTGACAAATAATGTGGCAATGCAAGTTTTAATGTACGGTACAGTTAGAGAAAAGTTTCAGTTATCAGCACAAACTACAATTCATACAATTAGGCGAGTATGTTCTAATCGCAAAACTTCTATTACTAATCATATTAAAAGAATTAACTTTTGCACCAACATCAGTTGATTACGACAGTAGAACATTTAGTTTAGATACAAAGAAATGGATTGTGAGTTTAAAGCTTTTGAGTAAGCGCACAAAATTTGAGTTATTAATCGGTAATTATCAACGTGGAATATTAAAAGGAAGTGGTAAAAGAAATAGAAGCCACTATGGAAAGCTTTGCTAATGCTTGTCAGTATATACACAAAAACAGTGACAAAAAACTGACAAATAATGTGGCAATGCAAGCTTTAATTTACGGTACAGTTAGAGAAAAGTTTCAGTGATCAGCACAAACTACAATTCATACAATTAGGCGAGTATGTTCTAATCGCAAAACTTCTATTACTAATCATATTAAAAAGAATTACCTTTTGCACCAACATCAGTTGATTACGACAGTAGAACATTTAGTTTAGATACAAAGAAATGGATTGTGAGTTTAAAGCTTTTGAGTAAGCGCACAAAATTTGAGTTATTAATCGGTAATTATCAACGTGGAATATTAAAAGGTAGTAAGCCTACTTCAGCAGTCTTAACTAAAAGAAATGATGGAACTTACTATATAAACATTCATGTTAATCATATTATTCCGGAGCCAAAGTAAACAAATAAAATAATAGGAATTGATTTAGGTAGGACAGATATAGCCTCAACATCTGAAGGTGAATCATGGTCAGTTCAACAATGAATAATGAATAATGAATAATGAATAATTACCTCTCCTTGAAAGAAGAGGATTGACAAAGAGATGAAAATTTTTCTTCACAGGAGTCGATTGGATATGGCGAGGAGACCTCGCCATCCCTCGACCGCTTATTATCCCCTTAAAAGGGGAGGCTTTAAACCACAATTTTTCGGTAAAAATATAACTTCTAAGAGAAATTATTATTCTCAAATCAGAGCAGTTCTACAAAAAAAGCATCTAAAGGCACTCGTAGTAGTCGAAGAAGATGTCGGCAACTACAGCAACGGTTATCAGGTAAAGAACGACGCTATCAGAAACACCTTAATCACGAAATAACAACATATTTAGTCAAAAAAGCAGCGACTAATAAGACTTCTATTGCCATAGAAGATTTAACTAATATTAGACAAAGAACTAATCAGCAACCAAGAAGTAAGAAAGAAAGAAGATTATCTAATAGTTGGGCTTTTTATCAGTTCAGAATGTTTCTTGCTTATAAATGTGTGTTACATGGCGTGAAATTAATATTAGTTAATCCAGCATATACAAGCCTTACCTGTCATAAATGTTTGCATATTCATCCTACAAAAGGTAAGTCATATCGTCATGGTAAAGATTATCATTGCCAGCATTGTGGATGGAAAGGTGATGCTGAGTGCGATTCGTTCAGTCAAAACCTAGAAAGGGGGGAAGACTGGCATCTGTGTAGTAACCCGTTTAAGGTTGAGTCCGCACTTAAATCCTATGCAGATGACAACTGAATAACCATGTTGGTGAAGAAAAGTATCCTAGAAATTCTAAGCCCAACCCTCCAGGTGCAGGAGTGAAAACATATTCCCTGCTGTAGAGAGTGGTCTTCAATATGGCAAAGCGGGAATAAAAGGTCAAAAGTATACCAAACCTCGTGGTCAAGGCAGACTGAGTAAGTCCGTATGGATAACAAAAGTGAAGGAATATTTGAACCGTCTACACGCCTGACTAGCGAAAGAGGATGATACGCTAGACGAACCAAAAGGTCACAAAACTTGGGAATCAACAGAATTCGGCTCTAGTTGATAAGCACTTCCCAAAAAGGCGGAGAATTTCATTCTAACCGGACAAACCGATGGTTATTCGGAACGAAGTAACCCTGGTCGTTACTCTGTGAGGAGGTCGATACCCACAGTAGTCAACCAAGACGCAAACTCTAGGAAACTAGGTAATGCTAGGGAAAGATTGAGCTCAATTGCTAATGCTTAACCGTAATGGTTGAGATACGCCGACGGACTCACGATGTAACGGAAGGTAAGGCTGTTAGTAGTAGTAATGTTATGAACACGGAATCAAAACCGATGTATAGATGGAAGGACATCCCCTGGCCAAAGCTAGAAAGGATGGTCTATAAGCTACAGAAACGGATTTATCAAGCGTCTCGTTGTGGCAACGTCGCATTAGTTCACAGACTCCAAAAGTTGCTCGTCAAATCTTGGTCAGCCAAAGCCATAGCGGTGCGTAGAGTGACCCAGGAAAATCAGGGCAAAAAGACAGCAGGAGTGGATGGGGTAAAATCCCTATCCCCAGCAGCACGTCTAAAGCTCATAGACCAACTCAAACTGGGAACAAAGGTTAAACCAACAAGAAGGGTTTGGATACCCAAACCTGGGACAGTTGAAAAACGACCTTTAGGAATACCTACCATGTATGACCGCGCATTACAGGCTTTAGTAAAAATGGCACTAGAACCAGAGTGGGAGGCCCTCTTTGAGCCAAATAGTTACGGCTTTAGACCAGGTAGAAACTGCCACGATGCCATACAAGCCATACAATGTAGCATCAAACAAAAGGCAAAATATGTCCTTGATGCTGATATAGCCAAATGCTTTGACCGAATTAATCATGAGAAGCTACTAGAAAAACTGAATACCTTCCCCACCTTTCACCAGACAAGTCCGAGCTTGGTTAAAAGCTGGTGTAATGGATGGAAAAGAATTATTCCCAACTGAAACAGGCACCCCCCAGGGAGGGGTAATATCACCCTTGCTTGCCAATATTGCTTTGCATGGCATGGAAGAAGAGATTAAGAGTTTGTCAGAATCATTTGACATGAAGCGCTCCGACGGTAAATACCAACTACCAAAAAGAGACAAAAGAAACTCAATTAGTTTAATCAGATATGCCGACGACTTAGTAATTTTACATGAGTCTGAAAAAGCAATCCATCAGTGCCATCAGGTCATAGCAGAATGGCTTCAACAAATTGGTCTAGAACTCAACAAGTGTAAAACCCGAATAGCCCACACCCTTGAATCATACAGAGGAGAGGAAAAAGGCTTTGACTTCCTGGGATTTCATATATACCAATATAAAGCAGGTAAATGTCGTTCAGGAAAAGACACAAAAGGCAACTTGCTCGGGTTCAAAACCCAAATCTCCCCCTCAAAGAAAGCCCAGAAAAGGCACTACGCCAAAATAGCTGAAGTAATAGAAAAACATAGAGGGAAATCCCAGGCAGCATTAATTAAAAACCTGAACCCTATCATCAACGGATGGTGTAATTACTTCAAGCCATACCAATGTAGTAAAGTGTTCTCCAAAATGGATTACCTCATATTCTGGAAACTCTGGAAATGGGGGAAACACAGACACCGGAACAAAGGGGAAAAATGGATTAGGCAGAAATACTGGCACACAATCAAAGGGGATAATTGGGTGTTCTCCACAAGAGAATATTCAAATCCATATCACCTGATTAAACACTCATCCGTATCCACTAATATTGGGTACATAAAAGTCAAAGGTGAATCATCCCCTTACAATGGCGACTTAATATATTGGAGTTCCCGAATGGGTAAAAACCCCCTAGTTTCAAAGAGAATGGCAACGTTACTCAAAAGACAGAAGGGAATATGCCCATATTGTGGATTAAATTTTCAAGGTGGAGATATTATCGAACTTGACCATATCATTCCTAAGTCACTAGGCGGAAAGGATGAGTATAAAAACTGGCAATTACTCCATCGGCATTGTCACGATAATAAGACTTCCATTGATGGAAGTTATGGCACAAAATCTGACTGTAATAGGGTCAAGCCCAAATCACCGTCTGATATTCCAAAGAATTATCGTTGGATAGAAGATATGTTGGTGGTGACGTAGACTTGACAAGTCCCGTTTCATTGAGGAGCCGTATGATGCGAAGCGCGACGTGCAAAGTCGCTGTTGATGAATAGAGAGCCGACTCTCTCTGGGGTACTTCTGTCCAGTTCCCCTATAAAAGACTCTACAGAGTCCGGTCACGGCGGGAGTAAGTAATGAAACCGTTGGAGTGCAGACCATAAAAGCGTCTAAGCTGATAGCCTAAACTGGTAGTGATGCGAGGGGAAGAATTGGAAGGGTTAACGATAAGTGAACTGTTAATCTAGCTCCGTGATATACGGAAAGGTGAAATTAGGCTGAAACACCTTAACCAAAATGGTAAGTAGCAAGGTTGTTGAAAGTTTCGTGGTTCAACAAAGAAGTCCAAACGCTACCGGAGTATGAACAGAACCCTAACCAATCCGCAAGTCATCAACGGCGAAACACGATAAGTCCAATAGACTCTTTGTTGTTTCACAGCAAAGTAAGCCCAGAGCAATCAAAGCCGAATGTCTAGGGGATAAAGGAAGTCAGAAAAAGCGAACGCCCCTGTGTAATGCAGAGGATAAGGGTTGAGGAATTGTTCCAACATCACACCGCCTGAAAATGGCAGCCCAATTCTGACAGGTCTTAAACGATAAACACATTTCAAAGAAACCCAACTGAGTTAAAAGATGGAAACCATAACGGTTATCGGAGACAAAGGACATCTTCAAGACTGGCAACAGATTAACTGGAAACCAGTGATGAAGAACGTTAGGAATCTAAGGAAGCGAATTTATCGTGCTACACAGAACGGTCAGTGGAATCAGGTCAGAAGCCTGACAAAACTGATGTTAAGGAGCTACAACAACCTACTTTGGTCTGTGCGAAAAATCACCCAACTAAATCTGGGAAAACGAACACCTGGTGTAGATAAGGAGGTGGCATTAACACCAGAACAACGGGTCAAACTTATCCATGAAATGGGACAACAGACTTTGTGGAAAGTAAAACCGACCAAACGGGTCTATATCCCAAAAGCCAACGGTAAGCAAAGACCATTAGGCATACCCACTATCAAAGATAGAGTCGCACAAACCATCGTCAAAAACGCCCTAGAACCCATCTGGGAAGCCCAATTCGAGCCAAACAGCTTCGGGTTTCGAGCTGGAAGAAGCTGCCACGATGCCATAGAACAATGTTTCTTACGCCTACAAGGTAACAGAGACACATGGGTATTAGATGCCGACATCTGCGGATTCTTCGACAACATTTCCCACCAAGTTATTCTCAATTCCATCAGGAATTTCCCCGCCCGCAACCTCATCAAACAATGGCTAAAGGCAGGATACTTGGATAAAGGACAACACCACGACACTCCCAGCGGTACACCACAAGGAGGCACGATTAGCCCTCTTTTAGCAAATATTGGACTACATGGCCTGGAAAACTTCCTCAACCAATTCCAGAAGAAGAAAGGCAATTACAAATCCAATCGATATGGCTTCATTCGGTACGCGGATGATTTCGTTGTAACCGCTACCTGTCGAAAAGACCTTGAAGAAATCCTACCCCAAATTGAAGAATGGCTAGCACAAAAGGGACTACAACTGAATAGAGAAAAAACCCGCATCGTACATATAAGCTATGGATTCAACTTCCTAGGGTTTAATCTCAGACAATATCAAGGCAAGCTTCTGATCAAACCGCAAAAGCAAAAAGTTCTAGAATTCCTACAATCAATTAGGGATTGGCTCTCGACTAACCGGGCGGTCGAACAGAAAATTGTCATTGAACAACTCAACCCTAAACTTCGCGGCTTTGGGAACTATTATCGTCATGCAGTCAGCAAAGAAGTGTTCAATTATATACGTTCAGAAGTGTGGATAGCACTTTGGAGATGGGCCAAAAGACGACACCCTAATAAGGGAAAAAGGTGGATTGCTAACCGATACTTTCAAATTCGAGGCAAAGGATGGGAATTTGCTTGTCAGGTCAAAGACCGAAAAGGAGTTTCAAAAGAAATTATCCTATTTAATATTGCAAGTATCCCCATTGAACGCCATATTAAAGTCAAAGGAACCGCATCCCCGGACGACCCCAACCTACAAGAATATTGGGCAAAAAGAGCCATTAAATCTGGCAAAACCATCTGGGATAAAGGGTCTAAATATTACAAAATCGCCCAAAACCAGAACTGGAAATGCCCAATTTGTGGGGAAAAACTAAATAACGGAGAAGCTCTAGAAACTCACCACATCATAGCTCTGGTGAAAGGTGGTACAGAGGATATTGACAATCTTCAACACCTACACAAAATTTGCCATAAAACCATACACAGTGGTAGACGTTCTGTTAAAGCGGAGGCTTGAGCCGGATGATGCGAAGAGTGTCAAGTCCGGTTCTCAGGGGAGGGAGATACGGTGACGTATGCTCTCTTACCCGACAGTATCAAGTACGGTTTTGGAGAGCAGCGGTTCTCGTGAGGGAGTCGCTGACTTTAATTTATAATGGAGCCAAAAATATAGCTGCTTTGGGGTTGAGTGTAAACCAGCCTGGAGGTCCCTGGTTATCCTGTGAAGTTAGCAGTCTTGATTTCGTTGCAAGACAGCTAACTATATGGGATATACTGGAGGGCTACGAAAAGCCCGCATCATAATATCTGATTTGATGCCGGGTAGTTTACCTTTTCTTTTCTAAATTAATAGAAAGAGCCTGTTTCTCAGGTAACGTTGTGTATTCCGAAACAATTCTCCGGAACTCTTCACCCTCAATAGTTTCCTTTTCTATTAAAAGGTCTACCAACCTGTCCATCACCACACGATTTTCTCTAATGATTCGGCGAGCTTCCTCATAACAATGAACAGCTATTGCTCGAACTTGATGGTCAATTTTAGTCGCAACTTCCTCAGAATATTCTGACTGTGACTGCCAACCTCTACCTAAAAAGACTTCCTCACTAGGATTCTCTAAAGCAACTGGCCCTAAATCGGACATTCCATAACGAGTTACCATTTCACGGGTTAAATTTGCCACACTCCTAATATCGTTAGCAGCTCCCACCGTTACCTCCGCAGGGCCAAAAATCTCTTCCTCCGCAGCACGTCCACCTAGAGAAATTGTAATTCTGTCTATTAACCAAGAACGAGTATATAACCCACTGTCAACCATTGCTTCATCCATAATTGGTTGAGCAAAACCACCCACTCCTCCAGAACGAGGAATAATACTCACCTTATTCAGAGGGTCCGCATTTTTGAGCAAGGTCATTAATAAAGCGTGTCCGACTTCATGGTAAGCAATTAACCGTTTTTTCTTACTATCCAATAATGGAGTTAAACTCAAACCGATGGTCACTCGGTCAATAGCATCATCAATTTCCGAGGGTGTAACTGCTTCCTTACGTCTTCTAGCAGTCAGAATAGCTGCTTCGTTCAACATATTCGCTAAATCTGCTCCCGAAAAACCAGGTGTCCGACGAGCGATCGCCTCTAAGGAAACCTCTGGAGTTAGTTTTTTATTCCGAGCATGGACTTCCAAAATTCCCAAGCGTCCATTATAAGCGGGCAAGTCCACAGTTACTTGTCTATCAAACCGACCAGGACGTAATAATGCAGCATCCAAGACATCAGGACGGTTAGTTGCAGCGATAATAATTATGCCTGTATTGCCTTCAAATCCATCCATCTCTGTCAGTAACTGGTTTAGGGTTTGTTCCCTTTCATCGTTACCCCCACCAATACCAGCTCCCCGTTGTCTACCCACCGCATCTATTTCATCTATAAATATGATGCAAGGAGCATTTTCTTTGGCTTTGCGAAATAAGTCCCTGACACGAGAAGCTCCCACACCCACGAACATTTCCACAAATTCTGAGCCAGAGATACTAAAAAAAGGAACTCCTGCTTCTCCAGCGATCGCCTTTGCCAATAGAGTTTTACCTGTTCCCGGAGGTCCTACCAAAAGTACTCCTTTAGGAATTTTTGCCCCAATAGCTGTAAATTTTTCTGGCTTTTTGAGGAAACTGACTACTTCCTGAAGTTCTTCTTTTGCTTCTTCGATACCTGCCACATCATCGAATAATACTCCTGTTTTGGCCTCCATTTGAAAACGTGCCCTGGACTTGCCAAAGTTTAAAGCATTTCCTTGTGACTGGCTAGAACGACGTAGAATACTTAGCAGCACAATGATAACTATAAAGACGATGAGTACATTAAATATAATGCCCATAGCTACGCTATTGTCGGCAGAGCGCTTTAGTTCAAAGTCAATTTTTTGAGCGCGAACTAGGGCGTGTAGTTCTGGATTATCCTCAAAAATATTGACGGTATACATAGATTCATTACTCTTTTGCCCTTTCAGGCTAACTTTAGCTATTCCTCGAGAGGGATAAGCATCTATTTCTGTAACTTCTCCAGCTTTGATTTTTTCTAGTAGCTGAGTATAGGTGAGAGAGTTTTGAGTATTAGTTTTATTAGCAAAAGCTGGAGTTGCTAGTAACGCACCTTGAGTAATTATCCCAGTTGCTAAAATTCTCCATATAAGTTTTCTAGATTTTTGAAAAAGAATAGTTTTGGTATTTTGAGTATTAGCTTTAGCGTTCCACGGTGATGGGTGATGGTTGTTAATTTTATTAGACCCATCTGTTTTTATTTGTTTCCAGAAATTTTTCATTAGTATTCTTGAGTGGTGGCCTTTTATCTAGATTAAGGGTACATATCTATATCAATAGCGTATTTCATTATCTTTGCAGTGGTAGTAGTTTGATTCATATCTGATACCAATTACCATGCATTAATGCTTAACTTAAGTAGCACTTCAATTATTAAGTAATTAGCACAAGCCAAATTACATTTTTGGTAATTATTAGCTAGTGTCGCTACCCGGAAGTTAAAAGTCAGTAGGGGCGTTAACGTAGTTGTGCGTAGCAAATGGCCATTTACTGACGCAAAGCTGCCGAATTTCGCCCGTACAAAAGCGAGTGTGTAATTCTGAGGTTTCCTACGGGGCACCTACTGTGCGGAAGTAATTCCGCACACAGCCCCTCCAGAATGTAAGACACACATCTGACAGTCAAAAGTATTGTTTAGTAAAGCTTTTAAGATTTTGTAACTGCTCAGTTATTTCCGCCATCCTGCACTAAGAGCGCATTAATTATTCTGATTTTTACTTCTCTGTGTACCGGCAAACGGCCGTTTGCCCCTACTCTTCAGCTCAAGAAAATGTAGAAAAGTTTTTGAGAAATGGTATGAGGTATCCGCCTTCGTTGAAATAGAACTGCCTCACAGAATTCTGTACCTCTATTTTTAAATAGGGCTTTCTGATTAATTATCAAACCATTGACTCCTAAAAGTTTGAGCCTTCTTTGATTCCCAGAAAGTGCCCTGGGAGTAGTCTAAAAATCTCAAAAAGTTAGCATAAAAGGCAAACCTTCGGACAGAAAAATCTCAGGACAATTCTCACTCCTATCTCCTCATTATTCCCCGTCCCTCCTGTCTCCTGTCTCCTGTCTCCTGTCTCCTGTCTCCTGTCTCCTGTCTCCTACCCCTACCACTCATACTTTATGAGCGCAAACCCTAAATAGCTCTCATCAGGGTTTTATATCTAAATCAAGCGATCGCTCTATGTCTCTCAACCAACGCCTGAAACACATTTGTCTTATATTGTATTATTGCGACATACGCAATAAAAGAGAAGGAAGATATTAACTAAGAGCTTTATAAAACCCATTTGGAATATTAGCCCGTGCTATGTGCTTTTGGTTGCCTGAGTCCTGGAAACAGCTGTGGGTATTTGTCGCCAAAAATTTTAGTCTTTCATATCAGCCCCACTAACGCCATTGGCACTGTTCATAAAGTTCTGTAGGGGCAAACGACCATTTGCCCCTACTCCTCAGCTCAAGAAAATGTAGAAAAGTTTTTGAGAAATGGTATGAGGTATCCGCCTTCGTTGAAATAGAACTGCCTCACAGAATTTTCTGTACCTCTATTTTTAAATAGCTCTCATCAGGGTTTTATATCTAAATCAAGCGATCGCTCTATGTCTCTCAACCAACGCCTGAAACACACTTGTCTTATATTGTATTATTGCGACATACGCAATAAAAGAGAAGGAAGATATTAACTAAGAGCTTTATAAAACCCATTTGGAATATTAGCCCGTGCTATGTGCTTTTGGTTGCCTGAGTCCTGGAAACAGCCGTGGGTATTTGTCGCCAAAAATTTTAGTCTTTCATATCAGCCCCACTAACGCCATTGGCACCGTTCATGATGCCTGTGGGTATTTAAATAAGGGAGATATCAAACAAGTAAGTTTCCGTTCTACTGAACTTATCCAAACTTACACCCAACCATTTTGACTTATGACTTGTATACACCGCCAATATGACGCTTCCCCTACCCAACTCCCAGAACTATAAAATATAAGTTGAAGATTTTTTAATTTTTATTTCGTCAGATAAAATTAATTGAAATATAATAAAAAAATAAACAAATATATCAGACTGATATAAATGCTTGAGTTATCTGCTCTCGGTTTACTGCAAAAGAAACCTCTGCACGGCTATCGTTTAAAGCAACAGCTAGAGTTATTTATGAGTAGCTGTATTAGTATCAACTATGGTGCTATATATCCTTTGCTGAAACGATTAGAAGAGCGGGGTTATATTTTCGTAGTTACAGAAGAACCAGGAGAGGCCGGATGTAGTCGTAAAATCTATCAAATAACAGAAAAAGGGCGCGATCGCTGGCGTGAAAAAATGCTAGAAAATCTCAAAGAAAGTTGGGTAAAAGGTCGCTCTAGATTTCTGATTAAATTTTTCTTTTTCAGTGATTTAGAACCTACTGAGAGAGTAAAACTTATTGAGCATCGTTTAATAGTTTGTCAACTACGTCAAGAATATTTAGATAGTCAACAATCTGAGAATCTACTACTAGACTCCTATCAATATTCTGCTTGTAATCGAGCAAAATCAATGCTAAATGCAGAAATGCAATGGCTTAGGGAAGAATTAGTCAAAGAATTAGAACTGTTGAAGAAGGAAGAAGGAAGAAGGAAGAAGGAAGAAGAAAAAAGTGGATGGGGAGTAAAACCCCAACCAATTGTCAACACCGTGTAGACCGTATAGATTGTGTAGACAGTCGGGTATTAAACCTAAAATAAAAAGATAAACTGTTGAAATCTAATCAAGCAAAAAAAACTGATTTTAACTCTATATTAACTGCAGAAATAATTGGTCAAAATAATAAACAATAAAGGTTAAATAAATGTCAAACTTCAACTCATCAAATTCAGCAATTAAAGACAAAAATAAACCACCAGAAAATATCCAGGAGAATACAAAAATAGAACTATATGAAGACCAGACAAAAACTGTTCCGGAATGGTTTAAACCTGACAAAAATAATTTTTCTGCTGTACTTTGGGCAGAAGGCAGAACACCAAAATATAACTATTATGAAGACCATAAAAAAACTGTTCCGGAATGGTTTAAACCTGACAAAAATAATTTTTCTGCTGTACTTTGGGCAGAAGGCAGAACACCAAAATATAACTATATGAAGACCATAAAAAAGAGGAGTTAAACCCCAAAAATTGTCAAAACCCTGTAGGCGGTGGGGTCTTAAGCCCAAAAACAAAAGATACACTGTTGAATATAATTATGCAAAAAACGAATTTTAACTCTATATTAACTGTAGAAATAATTAGTCAAAATAATAAACAATAAAGGTTAAATAAATGTCAAATTTAAATTTATCAAACTCAGCAATTAAAGACAAAGCTAAACCACCAGAAAATATCCAGGAGAATACAAAAATAGAACTATATGAAGACCAGACAAAAACTGTTCCGGAATGGTTTAAACCTGACAAAAATAATTTTTCTGCTGTACTTTGGGCAGAAGGCAGAACACCAAAATATAACTATTATGAAGACCAGACAAAAACTGTTCCGGAATGGTTTAAACCTGACAAAAATAATTTTTCTGCTGTACTTTGGGCAGAAGGCAGAACACCAAAATATAACTATATGAAGACCATAAAAAAACTGTTCCGGAATGGTTTAAACCTGACAAAAATAATTTTTCTGGTGTACTTTGAGCAGAAGGCAGAACACCAAAATATAACTATATGAAGACCATAAAAAAACTGTTCCGGAATGGTTTAAACCTGACAAAAATAATTTTTCTGGTGTACTTTGAGCAAAAGAAGGAAGAAGCAAAAATGGATGAGGAGTTAAACCCCAAAAATTGTCAAAACCCTGTAGGCGGTGGGGTCTTAAGCCCAAAAACAAAAGATACACTGTTGAATATAATTATGCAAAAAAACGAATTTTAACTCTATATTAACTGTAGAAATAATTAGTCAAAATAATAAACAATAAAGGTTAAATAAATGTCAAATTTAAATTTATCAAACTCAGCAATTAAAGACAAAGCTAAACCACCAGAAAATATCCAGGAGAATACAAAAATAGAACTATATGAAGACCATAAAAAAACTGTTCCGGAATGGTTTAAACCTGACAAAAATAATTTTTCTGCTGTACTTTGGGCAGAAGGCAGAACACCAAAATATAACTATATGAAGACCATAAAAAAACTGTTCCGGAATGGTTTAAACCTGACAAAAATAATTTTTCTGCTGTACTTTGGGCAGAAGGCAGAACACCAAAATATAACTATATGAAGACCATAAAAACTGTTCCGGAATGGTTTAAACCTGACAAAAATAATTTTTCTGCTGTACTTTGGGCAGAAGGCAGAACACCAAAATATAACTATATGAAGACCATAAAAAAACTGTTCCGGAATGGTTTAAACCTGACAAAAATAATTTTTCTGCTGTACTTTGAGCAAAAGAAGGAAGAACACCAAAATATAACTATATGAAGACCAGACAAAAACTGTTCCGGAATGGTTTAAACCTGACAAAAATAATTTTTCTGGTGTACTTTGGGCAGAAGGCAGAACACCAAAATATAACTATATGAAGACCAGACAAAAACTGTTCCGGAATGGTTTAAACCTGACAAAAATAATTTTTCTGCTGTACTTTGAGCAAAAGAAGGAAGAAGCAAAAATGGATGAGGAGTTAAACCCCAAAAATTGTCAAAACCCTGTAGGCGGTGGGGTCTTAAGCCCAAAAACAAAAGATACACTGTTGAATATAATTATGCAAAAAAAACGAATTTTAACTCTATATTAACTGTATAAATAATTAGTCAAAATAATAAACAATAAAGGTTAAATAAATGTCAAATTTAAATTTATCAAACTCAGCAATTAAAGACAAAGCTAAACCACCAGAAAATATCCAGGAAAGTACCAAAATAGAACTATATAAAGACCAGACAAAAACTACTCCGGAACAGTTTAAACCTGACAAAAAGAATTTTTCTGGCGTACTTTGGGCAACAGTAATTATTACCACTCTCGGAATAGGATTTTTAGGAGGACAATGGTGGCAGTCTCAAAATAGCGAAACAGCCAACAAACCATCAACACCAGTTCCAGGTAGACGACGAAGTACCCTAGTTAAAGCCATACCAATAGAAACTACCTCCCTCCAAGAAACCTCAGAATTTGTTGGGACACTCGAAGCCAAACGCTCAGTCAGAATTAGACCAGAAATAGATGGTAGAGTAATAGAAATTTTAGCCCAGGAAGGAACCTTTATATCCAAAGGGCAGGCGATCGCTAAAATCAAAAGTGATAATGTAGAAGCCAACTTAAGAAGAGCCAAAGCAAACCTCCGGCGAACTCAAGCACGTTTAGCAGAACTCAAAACCGGAGCAAGGCCAGAACAAATTGCCGCATCTAGAGCGCGTCTCAATCAATCTCAAGCACGTTTAGCAGAACTCAAAACTGGAGCAAGGCCAGAACAAATTGCCGCAGCCAGAGCGCGTCTTAATCAATCTCAAGCAAGTTTAGCAGAACTACGAGCAGGTACTCGTAATGAAGAAATTGCCCAGGCCAAAGCACAGCTACAAGAGGCAGAAGCACGACTGGCCAATGCCAAATCAGGTAGTATGTTAGAAGAAATTGCTCAAGCTAAGGCGCAAATAGAAGTACAACAAGCAGAATTAGAGTTAGCTAGCGAACAAGTAAAACGAAATCAAAATTTGAGAGATGAAGGAGCGATCGCTGAATTAACGTTTCAGGAAATTTTCAAACAAGAGAAGGCAGCTAAGGCAAGAGTAGAAGAAGCAAAAAGACGAGTGACCCAGTTGCAAAGAAATCGAGAATCTACAATTGAGACATTAGAAGCAGCACTCGAACAACAACGCCAAGTATTGAGAAGACTAGAAAATGGCACTCGTCCCGAAGAAATTGCTAGAGCAGAAGCGGAGGTGGCAGAAGCTCGTAGTAATTTAGAGGAATTACAAAATGGTACTCGTCCCGAAGAAATTGCTAGAGCAGAAGCTGAGGTGGCAGAAGCTCGTAGTAATTTAGAGGAGTTGCAAAATGGCACTCGCCCTGAAGAAATTGCTCAGGCCACCGCAGATGTGGCAGCAGAACAAGCAGAGGTAGAAAGTTTAGAAGTGGAGTTACAGGATACGGTAGTTGTAGCTCCCTTTGCTGGAATTGTGGGAAATATGATTGTGAAAATGGGAGATTTTGTTACTGATAGTGACACTATTACTACTGTTACGGCAAATCAAGTATTAGAAATCAATTTACCAATTCCTTTGGAGCGACGAGGGGATTTAAAATTGGGTTTACCTGTGGAAATTAAGAGTTCAGAGGGGAAAGCTCTGGGAATGGGGAAGGTTAGTTTTATTTCTCCTACTGTTAGTAGTGACTCTCAAACTATTTTAGTTAAAGCAGATGTGGAGAATAGTGCTGGAAAGTTAAGAGATGGTCAGTTTGTGCGGGTAAATGTGATTTGGGATAGACGTCAAACTGTGGTTGTACCAATGACGGCGGTAGGTTTTCTGGGAGAAGAAAGGTTTGTGTATTTGTTGGAAGGAGCGGGTGAGGAGCAGAAAGCAAAACGTCAAATAATTGAGTTAGGTTTGGTTAAGGGTGATGTGACTGAGGTGGTGTCTGGTTTACAACCTGGTGACAAGTTGATTGTTTCAGGGGTGCAAAAGTTGAAGGATGGTTCTGCTGTGAAGGTTTTAAATTAATGAAGAATTTAGAATTTAGAATTTAGAATTTAGAATTACCTCTCCTTGAAAATGGATAGGATTGAGGAACAGGAAAATTTTTATTTATTATCAAAACAACATGGGTCTAAAACCCCGCCTTTTAAGGCGCAATATTTTTGGAGCGAAGCTCAAATCCCTGTTACAAAAATAACTTCTGACTCTCTTGGTGCGCATTCCCTCTCTTGGTCAGCATTCCCTTGCGACTGGCGTCGTCGCGGGGTCTGACCGCTTGCGACTGGCGTCGTCGCGGGGTCGCACCGCTTCTGACTTCTGACTTCTGACTTCGTTAACCCCTTATACGAATTTGAAAAAAGAATGTTACAAATAATAAGCAGTATTAAAATAATTTTTAGGAAACATCTATTGGACGAAAAAGATAAATTACTAGATAATAAATGGTATCAAACCCATTCATTCTGACTTCTGACTCCTGTCTCCTGACTCCTAAGCAATACCCTAAATATTTGTAGCAAAGATTTATCAAACTGGTATTAAAAGGGGAGGCTTTAAACCACAATATTTCGGTAATCTCATGTCCAGTTGAATAATTATTATTAATATATATAGGGGAGTGGGAGAGTAGGAAAAATAGAAAAATTTGCTGTTGAAACAAGAGGATAAGTTTTTTCGAGACCGCTATTATCGGGACATAATATAATGAACAAATCAGAAAAAAATGAAAAATCATCGATAAGAGGTAGGAGTCAGAACTCAGGATTAATTAATGGAAATTTAGAGGAGGTAGTCGGATATATTTATCCCTTTATTTTGTTGCGGTAGTTACCCCAAAATCCTAACTTTTTGGTGGCTCAAGCTTAATAGGTTGCACTTTTTTTCGTTCTAAAAAAGCACTTACTTTTTTCTGTAAATGCTTTTATATTTAATCAGCAGAGTAATAATTAGAGTTTGCTGAAAAAGTCTTTCAGTAGGGGTAGGAGACAGGATTAGAATTTAGAATTTAGAATGCGCGAATTTAGAATGCGCGAATTTAGAATTACCTCTCCTTGAAAGGAGACGACCCACCCCTCGCCCCTCCCTCTCCCAGGCTATGCTTTATAAACATCTTTCTTAACACAAAACTTGACAAAATATACAAATTATGTGGGAGACTTTAAAAGCCTTTTTCTAGAGATAAAATGTATTTTAAAGTACATTAATTTTGAACATTTAAGTAGTATTACTTAGATACTATAACTATTTCTCCCTTCTCTCCGTGTCCCCGTGTCCCCGTGTCCCCGTGTCTCCGCGTCTCCGTTTCCTCGTGTCTGAGGAGTTCCTGATAAGGGATAGCCCTCCCAGGAGGGGAAGACAGGAGAAATTGGAATGAGCGAGGAGGTAGGAGCTAAGTTTTGTAAGAATGATTTTTCTGCCATAGTCTTGCCTAAAATACGTTCCTTTTTGAGCATAAAGAGCTGAAAAATTTGCACTTTTTAAAGTCAAAAAAAGACTACAACTTTTATATGTCAATGCTTTTAGATTTAATCAGCAAGCCCTAATTAATTTGAGGTTAAATTCTGTTTCTATCTTTCTGAGAACCAGAGTAAAAAATAATTCTCTTAATTCCACATTTTAAAACAGATTCAAAATATATTTCGTTTTTATTTGAAAGTTCAATTAATTGAATTAAAATTTCAATCCTATAACAGTTAAAAAGTGTTTAAATTTATTAATTGCTGCTAAATTTGGAGGTAATTACAAATTTAATCCGCCTATTACCTATCAAATAGACATCTCCGATAATAAAAAATAAAATCAACTATGAAACATAAATAATTATCAATTATTTCCCCCTACTGCCTACTGCCTACTCCCTACTCCCTCTTTTCTGGAGATGTCTAATAATAATAAAAAGAAATATCAACTATTAATAAAGCTTAGTTAAAGCTGCTTCTACTTTTGGAGGTAAACGGCGCATAATTTTGCCTTTTTCTCGGTCAACAGTTACCAACGTAACTTTAGCTGTAACATATAACTCTTTACCATCCAAAGATTGAATTTGGTAATCCCAGTCTAGTCTGACTCCTTCAGTATTTGTCATGCGAGTCCTCACTGCAACTACCATCCCCAACTTGACCACTTTGTGATAACGTACTGAAAGTTCTACTACTGGTAAATCGCAGCCAAGATTAACCAACTCAGCATATTCAATACCAATAGAACGCAAACTTTCTATTCTTGCCTCCTCCATCCAGGAAATATAAGTCCCATGCCAAACAACACCAGCATAGTCAGTGTGGTGAGGATGAACTCGGACTATATATTCAAACCAAGCATCTGATTTCTGAGTAGATTGATTTTCAATCGCACTTGTGGGTAACTGAGATTGAGATTGTTCTGATGAGGCCACTTTACAAAATTTGCTAAAACGCTACATTTCTCAAAGTTATCATGGGTGCGGGAGATTTATGCTATTTTTAAACGTTATTATTCGCTGATTTACTCAACTATAAAGATGATAAACAAAATTTTGCTAGCTGTTGCTGGTCGGGGACTATGCGAGCAGATGCTCAATATGTTGATGGACATTCCCTACTTTCAAGTAGCATCTGTCACTGTATTGCACGTTGTCCCCCCCTCAAGCTAGTGCAGAAGGTATGTCTGCTAAGTTAGAAGAAGGTGGAAAAATTTTGGCAGAGGCTGTCCAATCTTTAAAAGTAGATCCAAAAAAAAGTTAATCCTCGACTTAAACAAGGAGACCCAAAGGATATTGTTTGTCAAATAGCTGATGAAGAAGAATCTGAGCTAATTATTATGGGTTCGCGGGGACTAGGTAGACTGCAAGCTATTTTGGAAAATTCTGTTAGTCAATATGTTTTCCAGTTAACTTCCCGTCCAATGCTACTGGTGAAAGACGATATCTACGTCAAAAAAATCAGGCGGGTGATGGTAGCTCTAGATTCATCAGAAGGAGGAAAAAGTTCTCTACAGTTGGCTATTTCCTTAGTGAATCAAATTCCTGGGGGAGAATTAATTTTGAGTCATGTGAAGAAAGACCCCAGTGGAAAATCAATGCAAGATTATACTGCCGATGCAGAAAAAGACCCTGTTGTGGCTGAAGCTGCAGCAAAAGCCAAAAAAATGGGTATTAAGTATCGCTGTGTTGCTGCTAGTGGTAAACCTGGTCCAGAAATTTGTAAAGTTTCCCAGGATTTGAATGTAGACCTATTGATATTGGGTTCGCCAGACCGCCGTCCATCTAGTGCTAAGAATCTTGTGGACCTTGATAAACTATTAGGAAATTCTCTATCGGACTATGTGCGGGTTTATGCCAATTGTCCTGTATTGTTAGCTCGCCAGAGTGCTAGTTAGGGTTTGCTGAAACAGAAGTAGGGGAGTAGGGAGTGGGGGAGTGGGGAGTAGGGGAGTAGGGGAGTGGGGGAGTAGGGGAGCGGGGAGTAGGGGAGTAGGGGAGTAGGGGAGTAGTTAGAAGAAAAGAGGAATTAATTAGGCAGGACTTACCCATGCAACTCCCTTAAAAACGCCATTTGTAGGGGCTTTCTGGCATTGGCTAACGCCAAGCTCCGCTTTACATGTTGCGGAGCGTTAACGGAGTTATGCAGTAGCAAAACGCCCTCACTGGATGTACTGTTCGTGCGTAAGTACTGTAGGAGATAGTCGGATATATCTGTTCCTTGATTTTTCTGCTATCCCCCCTGCCTTTTTTTATGCTAAGTTTTTCAGGGTTTTCAACGTAATACCAGGCAATTTTTTCGATCCTTTAAAGGCTGAATCCTTTATCTGTCAGTCCTTTTAGATTTAATCAGCAACTGCTAATTAGACAAAAACAGCAAAGTAGGAGGACAATTTTTTTAAATTATGCTCCTACTCTGAGTTTGTAAACTGCTAATTTAGCTTTCGTTGTTGCCAGTTTGAATATACAAAATGATTAAGAAAACGGCTGGCACAAATATGAACAAAATGGTTGCCACAAAGCCTAAATCATTAACTGCCATGATTAACCCACCTTGAATTGAAAAAACCACAAGGTTAAGAATACCATTATTTGTTATTTGCGTTTTGGTTTTGTTTTGATAGTCACAGGACCGTTAACCATAGTCTGACAGGCTAATCTATAAGAAGGGGGCCTCTTCTTTAACTTTTGTTCTTCTACTGGAGTACGGGGTGAAAGATTTTCCAGACCTTCAACAACCTCTACGACACAGGTTCCACATTGTCCATAGCCTCCGCAATTCATCATTTTGCCTGTAAAGGTGTAGAGGTCAATACGGTTTTCTAGAGCTTTAATTCTTAAATTTGCTCCATCAGCAGCAATTATTTCCTGGTTTTCTTGTTCAAATTTGATGTTGGCCATTATGAATTATTAACTTATGTTGAAATTGGTAATTCTAAAAAATGTTAACTAATGTTGAGAAGTTTAATGTCATGTTTGGTTGAATACTTATAAATAACTTAGCTAGGAGTCAGGAGTCAGGAGTTAGGAGTCAGGAGTCATTTCAGTTATCAGTTATCAGTTATCAGTTATCAGTTATCAGTACCTGTACCTGTTTGCGCAGCATTCGGCAGGAAAGTCAGAGGCTTGAAATATTGAACTTTATTTTTTCTTGGTCTGATGGATATGGCGCAGGTGTCCTCGCCATCCCACCCTAGGGGAAGCGGCGCTACGACCACTTTTTCATCCCCTTGAAAGGGCAGGAGGCTTGAGACCTTATTTTTTGGTCAGGAAGAATAAAGGATGAGAGTGGGAATTATCTGGGGATATTCCGGCATTTTATGTCTGCATTGATATGGAAGTAGAAAGTGCGTTAATTGTATAGCCGGATTTTATATAACTTGTTTTTTTAGAAGAAGACAGAAGAAAAAGCCACTTTGACATCCTCCCGACGCTGCTCTACGAGACAGCGCGGGATTCCTTAACATCACTGTTAGGGGCTTTCTGTTTCCTCTTGACAGAGGAGCTTCGCTAACATAGCACCCGCCTTGCGGGGTTTACTCCCTTCAGGTCTAAAGGCGCGCTCCACAGACTGACACTGCTCCTCCCGCAGCCAAAATATTTATACTAGCGTTAATATCTCGATCGTGGTGAGCTGCACATTCTGGGCAATCCCACTCTCTAATATTTAGAGGTAATTTTTCCACTACATGACTACAATTAGAACAACGCTTAGAACTAGGGAAATATCTGTCAATTTTAATTAGTTGACGACCGTACCATTCTGCTTTGTATTCTAATTGCCTAACTAATTCTCCCCAGTTGGCATCACTACCCACCCCTCTTGCTCCCCTCCCGGGAGGGGATGGGGGTGGGTTATGATTCTTGACCATGTTTTTTACTGCTAAATCCTCAACCACAACAGTTTGATTTTCTCTGATTAGTTGAGTGGGCGCGCTTATGGGTATAGTCAAGTCTTGAATCTTTAATTCGGGCGTGTATCCTGGCTACTCTCAGTCTGGCCTTTTGATAGTTATTAGATCCCTTAGTTTTTCTAGATAGAGACTTTTGAGCCAATCTCAGTTTTTTGTCTAATTTGCTTAGATTCTTAGGGTTAGCAAATGTTTCTCCATCACTGGTAGTAACTAAACTGGTAATTCCGCGCGTCAATACCAACTTGTTTGGTTGCTGGGTTCAGTTTTAAATCTCTAGAGTCATTGACTCTCAGAGACACTGACCATCTGCTGCTAGGGTCAAGTTTTACGGTAATTGTACTTGGTACACAGTTTTGGGGCAACTGCCTACTCCATCTAATAGGTAACGGTTCAGAACATTTAGCCAAATATACTTGACCATCTTTCCACTTAAATGCGGACTTTGTGAACTCAGCACTACCACCCGGCGCGCTTTTTCTTAAAGTTGGGATATTTGGCACATCCACTAAAGAAGTTGGTAAAAGCTGTTTGTAGATGGACTACCGCCTTGCTGTAATGGAACACTGCTAACTTCTTTTAGGAAATCTAAATCTTCCTGTTTTTTCCAGTTCGTCAGCATAGCAGAAGTTTGCTTATACCCTACTCGTTCTTTGCTTTCATGCCAAGCTTGAGTTCTAGCGGCTAAAGCTTTGTTGTATATGAGGCGCACACAACCTATTGTCCTCCGCAGCAAATTTTCTTGCGACTGAGTAGGTTGACATCCTCCCCGGCCTAAAGGCACGGGGATTCCTACCGAGCCTTAGCTCCTCGGTGGGTTGACGTCTCACAGGCTGCTGCTACTTTGGCAGTAGTCTGACGCTTGCCTCCACGTCCGTTTAGAGTTTCCGAGTGCCCCCCGGCAACTAATAACACTATAGCATATATTCAATTCACTTAACATAAAAATAAAAAGTCGCCCTACAAGGGCGAGGCTTTAAACCCAATTTTTCGGTAAAATCTAAATTTGTACGCTTTTTCAACCATATACTGTTTACTGATTCAAGACTGAGATTTTAGCATATCATGTGTGAAACCGCAACATTGATTGGTTTTCCCATACGACGCTCCCCTGCGGGAGAGCGCGGGTCTTCAACCAACGTTGAGAAGTCAGAAGTCAGAAGTCAGAAGTCGTAGGGGCTAATGGCATTCGCCCGTACAGAAGTTAACCCACCCCTAACCGCGACTGTGGAGGAGAAGTAGGGGATTTGAGCTTTGCTCCAAAAATATTGCGCCTTAAAAGGCGGGGTGGCGCTACCCTTATGATTTTGATAAAACTCAGAGAAAGTAATATCTGGTTGTCCTCCTAGCGTAATGGTAAGAGATATATATTTTTTAATCCCACATTCCGCACTTCAAGAGCGTAACATAAAAATTAGTATAAAATCCGTAGCTTGCTTAGGTATTTATACTATATAAATTATCTTCATTTACCTCAATGGATAGTCAAATTCTCAGATTACTTATGCCAGCATAAACACTTACTGAATCCTTGACTCCTATTGACCACTATAATTTACTTCTTACTTCTTACTTCTTACTTCTTACTTCCTTCTTACTTTTGACTTTTGACTTTTGACTTTTGACTTTTAACTTCTTACTTTTGACTTTTAACTTCTTACTTTTGACTTATTTTTCTACTAAATTTTGTGGTGCGGAATGTGGGTTTAATTTCTTCCCCACTCCCCCACTCCCCCACTCCCCCACTCCTCATCTTCCTCAAGGAGTATCCGACAAATCTCCACCAGGAAGATTACTAACAGCTCGCTGTAGTTCTGACAAAGAACGGTTATAGTCAATAATTGCAGTTAACAAATTATTCTCAGCCCTCGTCAAGTCTGTCTCAGCATCAATCACCTCTAACTGAGTTCCCACACCTGCTTGAAATCTGAGTCGTGCCAAACGTAAAGCTTCTCTGGCCTGTTCCACACCCAATTCTGCTGTAGAAATATTCTCGAAGCTAGCTTCCAAACCAAAAAAGGCTTGTTCAACTTCACGACGAACCTGATTTCTAACTTGCTCAAAGCGATTTTCTGCAATATCTTGATCCAGAATACTCTGTCTAGCCGCCGCCCTAGCTGCACCACCATCAAAGAAATTCCACCTAAAGTTGAATCCTACTGTAGTTCCATCAGCCCAACCCCTAGCTGCAAAAGGACTTTGGTTATCAGTAGTTAACCCCAACACATTGTAAGTGGCAAAGAAATTTAAGCTTGGCCTGATGGCTGAGAGAGCTAGTTTTCGCTGCTCGTCACTTAAGTCTCTTTGTACCAACTGCTGTTCTAACTCAGCTCGGTTTTGAAAAGCGGACACAATTGTTTCATCTAAGGATAGAGGCCAAGACCCTGCTGGCTCAATTGGGTCAGCCGCCGTTAAATTGATTAACTGACTTATATTCAATCTTTCCACTAAGCGACGTTGGGCAGTTCGCTGGTCTCGCAGTGCGTTTGTGAGATTTTGTTGTTCGTTGGACAATGTTACTTGAGCTTGCAATACATCAAACCTAGTTCCAACTCCAGCTCTTTCTAAAGCTTCTGCATCTTCTAAACTTTTTCTAGCATTAGCCACAGCAGCTTCCCCAATTCTGACTCGTCCATCTGATTCCTGTAGATCGTAGTATTCGTCAGATACATTAAAGCGCAATTCTTCTGAAACTCTTTCTAACTCTAGTTCTCGGAGGTGCATTTGCTCTCTAGCAATTCCAATTCTGGCAGAACGAGCTTTACCAAGGCCAAGGTCATAGTCAAATCGAAATTCATTGATAAAAGTTGTGGTGGGGAAATTTTGAATATCTGTGTCTACAAACTCTGAACCTTGACTTTCTGCTAGTCGTTCTTGGGCTTTGGCCTGCAAATCACCCTGTGCACTTTCTGTACGTTGTAAGCTTGAGTCAAAAGTTAGGCTGGGCCACAAAGCTGCTTGAGCCTCTCGCATACTTTCTCTACTTCTTTCGACTTCTAATTGAGCAATTTCTATTTCTGGATTATTGCGTCTGGCTAAGTCAATGGCTTGCTCTAAAGTAATTGCTATGGTTTCTTCTATTTGTACTTCATCGGGGGTAATTGGAAAGTTTAATGGGTTAGGTTTTCGTTGAATTTGAGGGGGAGGATCTGTTTGTAAGGTTCCGTCTGGTACTGGTGGGGGAAAACTTTCTGTTGTTTGTTGAACAATGATAAAACCACTATTTGTTGATGAAGGTTTTTGATTTTCTACTCTGGCTAAATTAGGAACAGTATTGCTGCTTGGAGTTTGATTGAGACCTGTGGTTATCTGGGCAGATTTTTTCTGTGTTGAAGTATTGCCAAAAGTAGGTGGGTTATGAATTGTTGTTGTTGAATTTCGGTTATTTCTACCGGGTAATCTTAAGGGGTTAGTTAAGCCTAATGCTTGGGTTTCAGTCTGTGCTAAATCATTGACTGTTTCCATTATGGGTGCTCGATTAATGCTTGTCATTACTCGGTAAGAATTTCCGGGAATTGAATTTCTTTCCGATGTTGTTTGGGAATTATTTGTTTCGTTTTCTTGTTCTTGATTAGGTTGTAAATTTGTCTGAAATTTTGCTGTTTCAATTTTAGGATTTTCTACTTTTGATTTTGGCTGTAACAAATCTAATAAACTAGAATTTGATTTTTCTAATTCAGCCAAATTTTTCGATTCTACTTCAGCTTTTTCAGCACCTTTACCTGCCAGAGTAATTGACTGTTGAAATTCGGTTTCATTGCTGGGAGAAATTTCTGCTGCTCTGTGAGAATTACCATACTTTGGCTGTAACAAATCTAATAAACGAGAGTTTGATTTCTCTAATTGAGCCAAATTTTTCGATTCTACTTCAGCTTTTTCAGCACCTTTACCCGCCAGAGTAATTGACTGTTGAAATTCGGTTTCATTGCTGGGAGAAATTTCTGCTGCTCTGTGAGAATTACCATACTTTGGCTGTAACAAATCTAATAAACGAGAGTTTGATTTCTCTAATTGAGCCAAATTTTTCGATTCTACTTCAGCTTTTTCAGCACCTTTACCCGCCAGAGTAATTGACTGCTTAGATTCGGTTTCATTACCAGGATTAACTTTAGTTTCTACCTCAGAATTACCTGATTTTGACTTTAATAAATCTAATAAACTAGAATTTGATTTCTCTAATTCAGCTAAATTTTTCGAGTCTATCTCAGCTTTATTCCCAAATTTATCAGCCAGAGTAATTGACTGCTTAGATTCGGTTTCATTACCAGGATTAACTTTAGTTTCTACCTCAGAATTACCTGATTTTGACTTTAATAAATCTAATAAACTAGAATTTGATTTCTCTAATTCAGCTAAATTTTTCGAGTCTACCTCACCTTTATCCGTACCTTTATCAGCTAGAGTAATTGATTGTTGAAGTTCGGTTTCATTACCAGGATTAATTTCCGTTTCCATCTCAGAATTACCTGATTTTGACTGTAATAAATCTAGTAAACGAGAATTTGATTTCTCTAATTCAGCTAAATTTTTCGAGTCTATCTCAGCTTTATTCCCAAATTTATCAGCCAGAGTAATTGACTGCTTAGATTCGGTTTCATTACCAGGATTAACTTTAGTTTCTACCTCAGAATTACCTGATTTTGACTTTAATAAATCTAATAAACTAGAATTTGATTTCTCTAATTCAGCTAAATTTTTCGAGTCTACCTCACCTTTATCCGTACCTTTATCAGCTAGAGTAATTGATTGTTGAAGCTCGGTTTCATTACCAGGATTAATTTCCGTTTCCATCTCAGAATTACCTGATTTTGACTGTAATAAATCTAGTAAACGAGAATTTGATTTCTCTAATTCAGCTAAATTTTTCGAGTCTATCTCAGCTTTATTCCCAAATTTATCAGCCAGAGTAATTGACTGCTTAGATTCGGTTTCATTACCAGGATTAACTTTAGTTTCTACCTCCGAATTACCTGATTTTGACTTTAATAAATCTAATAAACTAGAATTTGATTTCTCTAACTCCGCCACATTTGTCGATTCTACTTCAGCTTTTTCAGCACCTTTACCAGCCAGAGTAATTGACTGTTCAAATTCTTTTTCATTACCAGGATTAATTTCCGTTTCTACCTCATAATGACCAGACTTTGATTGTAATAAATCCAATAAACTAGAATTTGATTTCTCTAACTCAGCCACATTTGTTGAATCTACATCAACTTTTTCAGCACCTTTACCAGCCAGAGTAATTGACTGTTTAGATTCTGTTTCATTACCCGGACTAATATTTGCTTCTCTATGAGAATTACCAGACTTTGACTGTAACAAATCTAATAAACGAGAATTTGATTTCTCTAATTCAGCTACATTTTTTGAATCTACATTAAAATTTTGATTCTTGTTAGCTTCCAAACTACGATTAATATTTTGTTTAATTGGTAATGCTGAAGACGAAACATTTTCTCCCTTTCTATGGGATTTTAATTCTGTCAATAAACTACCTGTATTCTTGTATATATTTTCAAATTTTTTAAGGAAGAAATAGCCTCTTGATTAGGCTTTGAATGAGGTAAGTGTTTATTGATATTAACTTCTGAGTGTCTTGTTGATGGTACTTTTGTACCTAATGAAGGAGAATCAGAATTGGAATTTAACTTCTCTAATAAACTGCCTTGATGTCTCGATTGAGTAATATCCTCTAAAGAATCAGTATCTGACTTGACTTCTTGAGTTTCTGTTACCTCAATAGATTTTTCTTTGACCTCTTGTGGGTCTAAAATAGAATTTTTAGGAGTATTACTTTGGGAGTGCATAGGTGGTGGGGTTGTAGACCCCTGTCCCGCATTTGAAATAACTACTCCGATCGCTCCTACTACCAATACATTACGAAAAACACTCATGGATTTTTTTATTCGTCTCCAAGTCCAACTGATATTTTAAACTAACGAGTCAACTGCTCTGCCAAAATCAAAAGTTGAAAATTCAATTAGCAATCGCCCACAGCAGTCAAAATTAGCTCTTCTACTCCTGCCACTGGCCAAATAGGTTTCTTCAGTCGATCTGCTAATTCTTCTAGGGCCATATCATCCAAAAATAAATTATCTCCTGGTTTGAGCATTACTGAGGGTAAAATAATTCCTTCCCCTAAGTCTCGCCCCTGTAAACCCTCTAGCAAATCTTGGCCTGTTAATAATCCAGTAACACTAATACTTTGTCCCCAATAGTTGCTTGATAAGGCTACCATATTTACTTCCAGTCCCTCAATTTGATTGAGTCGCTCGGCGATCGCTGCAAATGCTTTCTCTACTGCATTTCCTACTACCCAGGTTAATTTCCTTTTGGTGCTTAAGCAAATGTTTTTGGCTAAAACTTCTTTGACAGCAGCTTCAAATTGTGATATGAACTGCCGAATTGAACCAACTCCATTGCCAATTTGAGGATAATCTTCATATTCTGAGGCAGGGGGCAACTCTCGACGGCCAATTAAAAACCATTCGTCAGCTAACCAGATGCAATTAGTCCCTGATGTCTGTCTCAGTTTAGCTTGAATTTCTTGTACTTGGTCTATAACTTCCTCCGCTTTTTCAGTGGTGACGGGAATTAGTTCATCTGAACTAGGACGAAAGCGAGTTAAACCGACTGGTACAACTGCCACAGATGCTACTGCCGGAATTTCTCCAGTATGAAATTTTGCTAAATCTAATAATGTGCGTTCCAGATGAATACCATCATTAATTCCCGGACAAACCACAACTTGAGCGTGTATTTGCAGTCGCCGTTGTTGAAACCACTGAATTTGTTCGAGTATTTTACCTGCTCTGGAATTTTTCAGTAGGCGCGATCGCAATTCTGGTTCAGTAGCATGGACAGAAACATAGAGTGGCGAGAGTCGCATTTGTTCTATTCTCTCCCACTCCCGTTGAGGAAGGTTAGTCAGAGTCAGGTATGAACCGTAGAGGAAACTGAGACGATAGTCATCATCCTTTAAGTAAAGAGTTTCTCGTTTACCTGGTGGTTGTTGGTCAATGAAGCAAAACGGACAACGGTTATTACATTGAATGAGACCGTCGAACAGAGCGGTAGAAAATTCTAAACCCAAGTCTTCATCGTAGTCTTTTTCTATTTCGATGTGGTGAGTTTTGCCTTTAGCATCAATGACCTCTATTTCTAAATATTCGTCAGCACAAATATATTGATAGTCGATCAGGTCTCGTGGTTGTTGTCCGTTGATAGAAGCGATCGCATCTCCTGGTTCAAAACCAATTTCGGCAGCGATGGAGTCGGGGATAATTTTAGTTATTAGAGCAGGTTTGATAGAAGTTTTACTCATGTTATGAAGGAAGAAGGAAGAAGGAAGAGGGAAGAAGGAAGAGAGAAGTTAAGGAATAAATTATACCAAACCCGCTTATAAAAAGGTAGTTTGTCCAATATATTTTGGTTGTGCATTACCAAAGTGTGGGATAAGTAAGTAGGGCAGGCGGTTGGTAATCACTCAGCACTGATATATATAAGGTTGAGCGTATTTTAGACGCGTTGGGGGCGCGAGTTGAATTGCTTGTTGGACTAAAAAGTTAGGACGGCATCAAGACAAGCACAATAACTATACACCCAACAATTATTCCTCCTACTTTCTTTCTCAGCTCTCCCCACACTCCCCACCCGGACCACACTCCCCACCCGGACAACACTTCCTTGACGCACTACCTATATTTTTTTCCCTACTGTCTGGTCTACTGAAATGAAAAGCACTTTCAATAATTGATAATTGATAATGAATAATTGATAATTACCTCTCCCTAATACCATTTCTCAAAAAGAACGCTATGTATGATTGGGTGGGGAAGTGTGGGAACTATGGGAGATGGCGGGAGGAGTTAAAACTAGGAAAAATCTATACTAACCGAATAATAATTGTCAAAAAAAGACTTTGAATTTTGGTGAATATTTGACTGTTGAAGTATAACTTAAATATAGCATTACTTTTGGGAATTAGTATAAAAGGAAGAGGATTGAATAAAAGGAAAAATTTTTCTTGTTTCCCCTTGAAAGGGGAGGTTTCAAGGCGCGAATTATTTAATTATTAATTGTTCGGTAAGGTATTTATCTATAGACTCATGTACTTTCCTTGTTTCTTCTTTCTTCTTCCTTCTCCAAACCGCTGACCGCTTCTTTAAGAAGTCAGACTAGCTGTTAATATTCCCATAATTAGATTGATTTGATTTAGATAATATTCCGTTAAATCTATAATAATGTTTTCCCCTTCAAGTTTTAAGAATCGCCAGTTTGTTCCAGATGTAATTGCTCCATAAATTGTTGTAATATTGTTGCCTTCTTTTTGGTTAAATATTCTGGCTGCTATCATTTCTCCTATACATTGCCCTAATCCTAAATTGAGATTTTCTTTTTTCGCTTCAACAATCACAATTACTGGAGATGTTACGATTAACATTTCCGATGATTTCGTTATTAAAAAGTCACAAGTTCCGTTTAATCCTGTTTCTGGCTCAACTGTAAAATCTATGCCTGAGAATATATTAATTTGTTCTTGATTTTGTCTTTTGATATCTATTAATACTGGCGCAATTATCATTTCCGTTTGCGGAGCATTCCGTCAGGAAACGAGCTTTTTCGCTATTACTTGCTAGAGCGATCGCTACGTTATAGTCGAGTATTTCTGTTAATAATTTACTAGGTTGTAATGGCGATATATTTGCAAAATAGTTTTGTTCTTCTCTTATCTTAATTTCAAAGGATTGTTTGATTTTTTCTAATGTAAAATCCCTGTAAGATATCTGTTATGAAACACCTAAGAAGTTAAGTATAAAAATTGATTAGTAGTTGTGCATTGTAATGGTATAACCAGTGGGAGCATCTTGCTCCCGTTCCAATTATTTTGGTCACGATATAACCAGTGGGAGCATCTTGCTCCCGTTCCAATTATTTTTGGGTTATCCTGCTCACTAACGTGTGAAGATACAGCAGATTTTACTTTGGTGAAGTAGACCCATCGCGGGCAAGATGCCCGCACTTGCATTCATTTAATTGTTAATATCTGTACTTCATGTAGTTGGAAGGAGAAACAAGAAAAAATTTTCCTTTGAGTCAATCGTATCCGTTTTCAAGAAAAGGTAATTATTAATTATTAATTATTAATTATTAATTGTTGAACTACTTCCTCGAAATAGATGAGTATGTTGAGGATTATAAAGACCAGAACGCCCTACTTTTTCCACTTTCTCCAACGCTGGACTAATAACATATAGGGTTGTTCTGACTAACTGTTTATCCTCAGTAACAACAGCCATTTTCTCCAAAGGTACAACCAAAATCTGTTCATCAGGCCATCCTAAACGATAACATATTGCAATAGGTATTTGAGGCGAATAATGTTCCATCAACTTTTGTTGTGCTTCCCAAACATGACGAGCGCTCAAATACAAACATAAACTCGCCCCGTGAGCAGCCAAACTACTCAACTCTTCACTAGGAGGAACTCCTGTAGCTTTTCCACTAATCCTAGTTAATATAATTGTCTGTACCAACCCAGGTACAGTCAACTCCACTTTTAACTTAGCCGCTGCATCCTGAAATGCACTAATTCCCGGCACAATTTCAAAATCAATTTCTGCCTCTGCCAAAAGCTGCATTTGCTCATAAACCGCCCCATACAAACTTGGATCTCCAGAATGGAGACGTACTACAGAACAACCTTTTCTCACTCGGTCTATCATTAAAGGCAGAATATCTTCTAGGGTTTTATTTGCCGTTCCAATAATCTCAGCGTCAGGACGTACATCTCGTAACATTTGCTTAGGTACTAAAGAATCTGCGTATAGAATCACATCTGCTTTAGCCAAGATATTATAAGCCTTCACCGTTAATAGATCGGGGTCTCCTGGACCTGCTCCTACAATGTAGACTGCTGCTTCAAGACTTTCTGTATTATTCATTTATTAGTATTAGCCAAAAAATTTTCTTCAGTATTCTGTGATTTTTCCTGATTTTAGTAACTACATTCAGATAAAAGGAATGGTAGATGCACCCTGGTATAGCTCTGGACTTACTGTCTAGAGCTTTTTTTATCTTTTCTCTTGCGGGTTTAATGCCCCACAGTTAACGGATGTGCTGAAATTGTTTGGGGCGATAAGACACGAAGTGGCTGGTCGTTGACTATCGCCATGCAATTTTTCCTTCTTCCTTCTTCCTTCTTCCTTCTTCCTTCTTCCTTCTGTCCTTCTTCCTTCTTCCTTCTTCCTTCTTCCTTCTTCATTTCACTCTTTCTGTGTCTCTTCCTCCCTGTACCTATTCTCTGAAGGCCACACATCAGGTAAAGGTCGCTTCAACAAATATAGCCAAGCCAAACCTGCCAACCCCAATAAAATTCCAGCTAAACTCACAAATTGGGCAATTCGCAGTGGCCCTAACATCAAACTATCAGTCCGTAATCCCTCAATCCAAATTCGTCCACTACTATAAGCTGCCATATAAACAAGAAATAAAGTCCCTACCTTAAGTCGATATCTACCACGCAAATCTTTAAAAAATAGGAATAGTAATAGTCCAAAGACCATCAAATTCCATAGAGACTCGTATAAAAAGGTGGGATGAAAATAATCAAAATTTACTAATTCCGATGGACGACGTTCTGGAGGAATATATAACTTCCAAGGTAAATCAGTGGGACTACCAAAAGCCTCAGAATTGAAAAAATTACCCCACCTACCGATGGCTTGTCCCAAAATTACAGAAGGCGCCACTAAATCTGCCAATTGCCAGAAAGAGATTTTATTAACTCTACCAAAAATTAAAGCAGCGATCGCTCCACCAATAATTGCTCCATGAATGGCAATACCTCCTTTCCAAATTGCAATCATATCTATAGGATTTTGTTGGTACTGTTCCCACTCAAACAGAACATAATACAACCTTGCTCCAGGAATTGCAGCTAATACCAACCAAACTACTAGATCGCCTAATAAATCAGGGTTAACATGACGGCGTTTAGCCAAATATTGAGATAGAGTAACTCCGATTAATACTGCTGTTGCAATTAGAAGTCCATACCAACGGACAGCCAAAGGCCCCAATTCAAAAATAATTGGACCTGGAGAAGTAAATTGAAAGCCTAAAGGCAATAGGGGAATTTCTACTGTCATAGATTTACATAGAAAAATTAATTATAAGAATAGTTCATAAAAATATAGTCAAATATGACATATCCTTATTTTGCAGGAGTTACCCTGACTGGGTGTTAGCGCAGCTCCTCCGGAGGAGGCACTACAACACCACGCCAGTTGCTTCAAGTCGGGGGACCCGCCCAACGCACTGGCTTCTCTATCCCATAGTCAAAGACATTTGGGACTGCTTTTTTCATAATATTTAGAGAACCGTTCACATCAGCATTAATTAATCCAATGCTTGCAGTACAATACAAGCCTCTTTTTACTCTTTTTCCTGAAAAGGTGACTTGATTTTTCTCACCTTTCTTGTAAACAGGAATCAAATCATTATCTATAAAACTCGCTTTTGAGGTGTAAGATTCTTCTGTAATAATTACATATATCCCTACCATCTTGGCTTTATAAGATAACATTTCTATTAACTTGTTATAGGGAACAGATACAAAATTTTGATTACTTTTTTTTCCTAGATTTATCTTCTGCTTCCACTCTTTATTGTGCCCTATTATCAATGTTCCTATTTTCTGATTAATCAGGGTATCAATAATCAAACGAGATGCTTTATGTAGATAATCGTTGATTTTAAATTCTCTTTTATTACAAAGCTTTTTCAGTCTCTTACTTGATTGATTTTCCTGGAGTTGAGATTGTAGGAAGCTTTTGATTTTATTATAGTATTGATTGATAGATTTTAACGGTCTGCCATTGATCAAGAGCGGTTTGATTCCGGCTTGATTAAAAGTTAATGTAGCTAAATTGTTTAATCCTATATCAATACTGGCACAACAATTTTTCTCTAGCTCGTATTGTTTTTCGCATTTCTCATAAATCACCTCTATTACATAATGGTTAAGTCTGGGGACGAGACGAACTTGTTTAATTTGTGAAGTAGGCACTAAAGTTTTGAGATAAATCCCTGTTTTACTCGGATTAATAATTCCTTGTTTTAAGTTGCTTCTTGCTGATGGCTTGTGTGGTATAAACTACAATATTTCTTCCCTTTACTTTATTTTTATATCCAGGAAGACGAGGACGAGATTTAAACTTTGATGGGTTCTTTAGATAAACTTCGTTTGCTGCTAAAAAACTTTTCCAGTTTCTATCTAAAATCATCAAGATTTGTTGAGATACTTTAGCTGGTATTGCTTGATAATCTGATTGAGTAGAGAGTGTTTTTGCAGGTCGTAATAGTGACAGATAATGTATTTTCAAATATGAAAGATTGACGAACTAAATAATTAGCATAGTTATAGAGATTTTTCGACAAAAAACACAGTCGGTCAATTTCAGGATAAAACCGATGATTTTCTGAATAGGATATGTCTCTCAACTAATTTCATAAATCAAGGAGTTAAAATTATATTAGGATTTGAGCAGTTCGGAACTTTTCTGATTATTTAGTCTGAAACTAAGCGTGCCAATTTCATTATACTATTAATACAGATGGCCTTGGAGTTATTAAATTTTGTCAAATATTTAGTAGCTATGCTTGTACAAATCAACGAAGATATTTGACATCACTTGACTATATATGACTATATTTATGTATAACTTTTATTATACCTTAATAGCTAAAAGTCAAAAGTTAGAAATTTTGAGGAATATGAGGAATATAGCGATCGCACAGCATATAGTTATAGCAGTCGAATCAAAGGACGCGGACATTCCTTCCTCTATTTAGGATTTGCTGAATAAATCTCAAAGTATTTACAGGTAAAGGTTTTAGACTTTTTAGATATAGAAATTGTACCTGGTTTTCAGCTCTTCATGCTCAAAGAAAGAGCGTATTTTGGGCG
>NZ_BLZO01000108.1 GCF_014132355.1 Okeania sp. KiyG1 | reverse complement strand
TTTCGGCATAGTCAGGGAAAAGTATTAGCATTTTGAGACTACAACAACCAAAAACCTTGCACCCCCTCAGCAATATTTAACCCTGGAAGCTTTGACAGGTAATGATTACAATTTTATTCAGCAAGTCCTAATTATTAATTATTAATTATTAATTATTGAAGACCAAAAACCTTGCGCCCCCTCAGCAATATTTAACCCTGGAAGCTTTGACAAGTAATGATTACAAATTTATTCAGCAAGTCCTAATTATTAATTATTAATTATTAATTATTAATTATTAATTATTGAAGACCAAAACCTTGCGCCCCCTCAGCAATATTTAACCCTGGAAGCCTTGACAAGTAATGATTACAAATTTATTCAGCAAGTCCTAATTATTAATTATTAATTATTAATTATTAATTATTGAAGACCTTGGCAGCGATCGAAATAAATCTGGGCAACCCGATCGCCCTCACCATATTCTAAGCATTGTTGAAATAGAGCAGCGGCTTTTGTAAATGACCTCTGATAAAATAACAAAACTGCCATTTCAAACTTCTGTTTCGTAGCTATTTTGACATCTCGTAATTCTGGCGGGTCGGTACAAAAGACTTCAAATAAAGCAACCGGTTTAGTTTTACCTTTAGCTTTCACTTGTTCAATCAATCGATAGTTGTATTCCAAGGGATTATTCAAACGTGCCAAAGTTTGATGGGTAATTAACAGAGAAACCTCATAAGTTTTGGTAAAACCTTCCACTCGCGAGGAGATATTCACCGCATCCCCGATCGCTGTTCCGTCCATACGCTTAAATCCCCCTACAGTCCCTAACATTAATCTTCCCGTATGCAAACCAATACCAATACTAATGGGTTTTAAATTCCTTTGTTGTCGCTCTGAATTGTACATTTTTAACTCCTCTAACATCGCGTTCGCTCCTTTGACAGCATCATCGGCAGAATTAGGAAACAAAGCCATAATGGCATCGCCCATATATTTATCAATAAATCCATCATGTTTTTGAATTTGCGGTTCCATATAACCGAGATATTCGTTAATAAAAGCGAAGTTTTTCGCCGGGGTCATCTGTTCGGAGATGGTTGTAAAATCACGGATATCTGAGAATAAAACTGTCATCTCCCGTTCTACTTGGTCTCCGAGTTTCACATTGACAATGCTCTTTTTCTCTAAAAAGCTGAGAAACTGCTCTGGCACAAAACGTTTGCAGGCATCATACAATCGAGCATTTTCTAAAGAGATGGCTGCTTGTGCTGCCAAAGTTCGTAACAGTGCCAAGCGTTCTTGGGTAAAAGCTCCAGTAGTAAGATTATTTTCTAGATAGATAATACCTTGGAGTTGACCTATATTGATTAAAGGGGTGCAGGCGATGGAGCGACATTGATATTTTTGAATATAAGCATCGTCCGTAAAGCTGCGATCGCCACCGTCGGTATCAGATACAAGGGAAGGACTGCTAAGAGACTTTTCTTCACCCATGGCATCGTTGAGAACTACTGTTTTACCAGTGCGGGCGACATAATTGACGATTTTTTTTGAAAGCCGTTTGAACTGATTTAAAGGAATAGCTTGCAAGAGGTAAACTTCCTGAGAGTGTTCTTTAGTTGCTTCGACGAATAAACCTTCGCCATCAGGTAAAATCAAGACTCCCCGTTGGGCACCGGCGTTTTCTACGATAATATCCATTAAAGTTGCCAGCAATTTATTGAGTACGATTTCGCTAGAAATAGCATTAGTAGACTTGATTAATGTCGCTAAATCTAACTCTGCAGTAGTGGTAGAATTGTTCGTAGTCCAGGTACTCAAGATTTTATAACCATAAGTTGTAGCAGTTGGAGATTTAAACAATTCAGGATACTTATCTTCGAGGTGTTTGATTTTTGCAGTTGCTCCCCAGCGATAATAGCAGTAATGCGCATCCCTCATGTAAACCATGGCAACTTTTTCCTGCTTCCATTCGAGATAAAATTTAGCTGCAAGTTCGTTGGCGATGGCTTCTTCTTGGATGTATTCGTTTTCTTTTGCTCCAGAAATTGCTTTGTTATATAGCTCGAGCGCTTCAGCTTTTTGCCCTAAAACTCGGCATTTTTCTGCTTCTACCAAATCTACCTTATGTTGGTGGTTCATGGGAGCATACCTTGCCCAATACTGTTGTAGTTGTCTTTGATTTTCTTCTACCGTTGCCAGAATTTGGGATATATCCTCTGAGTCTGGTGTTGCATCTGCAAGAAAAGTCAAAGAATCATATAAATAGAAGGCAGGGGTCGCAACGGTTCCGACAATAGCTTTTAAATATTGTTTGATTTCAACAGCATAGTTTTTAGCTAATGCTATTTCCCCAAACAGGTAGGAAAGCATCAACTTATGTAAATACAAACAAGACAAACCAGAAAAATTATTTGCTGCTTGTAGTTGTTCGAGTAATTTTGCTTCGAGAAGAACTTTCCCAGATAAAATATAGGGGCGATCGACTGCTCTCTGTAAATTTAAAATAGATTGTAAGTGAATTTGACACCAATTCGCAGCCATTAGTTGATTTAATCGTACCAATTTTTGATAGTAAGTACGAACTTGCTGTTCCAAGCTCTTAAGTGGTTTGCCACACCAAAAAGCATTGACACAAAAATTATAGGCGCTATATCCTGCTACTTCCAGGTTACCGACTTCCATGCTTCCTGCATGACTTTCTTGTAATAGTGGTAGGGTTTCTTTCGTATGAGATTTGCGGTGTAATGTAAATAATCCTACTACGTTTAATACATCTGGTTTGAAAGCTTTAGCATCCAGTTTAGAGACAAGTTTGAGTGCTAAATCACCAAATGCTACTCCGGTTTCTACATCCAACAAAATATTGCAGGCAACGATGCTGTAGGAAACATAAGCAAAAGCTGAAGCTGGTATATTTCCATTTTTAATAGAGAGTTTAACTGCAAAAGAAATTAGTAGTGGATACAAAGGAAAATTTGAGAAGTAAGCAGCGGGAATAATACTGTTAGTAATTTGTATGGCAGAAGCTGTTGTTGCATCTACTGCTATTGGTAAGTCAACTAAGTCAGAAATCTTTCTGTTTTCCATTAGTTGATAAATTTCTATTGTAATTTTTTGAGTATCTTTTGGTGTAGGAGTTTGAGGAAATTGAAATCCTAATTGCTGGAGATATTCTAGAGCAATTTCAATAGCTTCCTTGAGTTGAGTTTGGCTAACTTTTGATTGAATTGAAATTAGGTAAACATTAACTTTATCTAATAAAGACTGCCCTTTGGTAATAACTTTATGAATAAACTGTTCCATCTCCTCAAGAGCGCCACATAACCAAGCCAACTCAGCAGAATTATTATAGAATGATAGAGTCATTTCATATTGTCTGTGCCAAGCATTTTCTCCTAGCAAGGATAATCCTATTTTTGCATATTCCCGACTGACTTGATAAGCGCTAGCTGCTTTTGCTTTGTGACAAGCAGTCAGGTTCAGTTTCGCGATTTCGTCCCGGTCTTTTTGTTCTCTGATTAAAGTAATACCATAGTTTAATTGGTTCACTAGCTGAAAAATAGACTCTTCTACTGCTTCTGGGGGTGTTTTTTCTAGGATAACTTGTCCGATATAGTAATGGGTGATTGCATTGCGCCACTCAGGAATCAAAGCATAAGCTGCCTGTTGAATGCGGTCGTGACTGAATTGATAAGATTGAATCAAAAGGTCTTCGTCCAGTTCTGATGTAGGGACAATTAAGTTGTACTCCATCGCAATTTTTAGATATTCAAAAATTTCTTGAGGAGACTTTTGTATCATTAATTCTATTATTTTTAAGTCAAACTCTGCTCCCCAAAAAGCAGCCATAGATAAAATTTCTTGGCTATACCGGGGTAATTTTTGCAGTTTTTCTACCATCATTTCCACTACATTATCGCTAAATCTTCTGGCTTCTATTTCTTCTATATTCCATTGCCAAGTTCTTAATTGACGGTCAAATTGCAGTAAATTTTCATCAGACAATTCTTGTAAAAATTTATTGATAAAAAAGGATTTCCTCCCGTTTTTTGCCAAACTAACTCAGCTAAATAGGAGGTTCCTTGAATCTGATTGAGTGTGTCGCCGATTAAACTAGCGATTTCTTTTTGGGATAAAGGTTGTAAAGTAATTTCCTGAATTATTTTGTAGTTTTTTTGAATTATTTCGAGATAATTTAACAACGGATGACCGACATCTACTTCATTATTTCGATAAGCTCCCAACAGCAATAAATATTCTGTTTTTTCTGCAAATAATATTTGTTCTATTAGCCTTAAACTCGCTAAATCTGCCCATTGCAAATCGTCTAAAAATATAGTTAAAGGATGACTTCTTTTGCTAAATACACGAATAAAATTGCCGAAAATAAGATTAAAACGATTTTGGGATTCATTTGCTCCTAATATTGGAACTGGCGGTTGTTTGCCGATAATTAATTCGACTTCAGGAATGACATCAATAATGATTTGTCCGTTAGAACCCAATGCTTTTAAAAGTTTTTCTCGCCACCGTTGTAGTCGATCTCTACTTTCTCCCAATAGTAGCCCTATTAATCCTCTAAAAGCTCCCACAATTGCTGAATAAGGAATATTGTGTTGAAATTGGTAGAATTTCCCCGAAATAAAATAGCCACGACAGACAGTAATAGGTTTATAAAGTTCTTGGACTAGAGAGGACTTGCCGACGCCAGAATAACCAGTCACCATCATTAATTCTACTTCTCCTGTTTCCACAACTCTCTCAAATGCTTCGAGCAAAGTGGAAATCTCTTCTTCCCTTCCATACAGTTTTTGAGGAATTTGGAAGCGGTCGGAAATATCTTGTTGGCCTAGTGTGAAGGAATTAATATTCCCTGTTCCTTTTAGTTGTCGGCGACATTCTTCTAAATCTGCTTTTAACCCATCAGCACTTTGGTAACGATCCTCGGCATTTTTGGCCATTAATTTCATTACAATATCTGTAATTATTTGGGGTATTTCTATCTTGTTAAGTTTTTCTTTGCTAATAATTGCAGGTGGATTTTTGGCCAGATGACAATGTACTAATTCCAAAGCATCGGAACTTTCAAAAGGCAGTTTTCCCGACAGCATTTCATAAAATGTTACCCCCAGAGAATAAAAATCTGTACGATAGTCTAACCCTCTATTCATTCTGCCTGTTTGTTCTGGGGAAATATAAGCTAGAGTTCCTTCTAAAACATTGGGATTTTTGAGAGTAGGATTTTCTCGACTTAGTTTAGTAGAAATGCCAAAATCAATAATTTTCAGTTCTTTGGTTTCAGGATTAAAAACGATATTAGAGGGATTGATATCTTTATGAATAATATGTAGTTTGTGTATTTCTCCCAAACTCTCCGTAATAGCGATCGCCAGAAATAAAAATTCTTCAACAGAAAGCTCTTGACACTTTTCAAGCCATTGTTTGAGGGAAATTCCGCCAAAGTCTTCCAAAGCGATCGCATAACTTCTTTGATATTTTTCCAAGCTATATGCTTTAATAATACTTGGAGAGTCTAACTGGCAAGTCAGATGATATTCTTGTTTGTAACGTCTAATTTGCTCGCTGGTGGGATATTCTTGGTTAAGGAATTTGAGTATGACTGATTGCTTATTGTCAAGTCTTTGGGCACGATACACTTGAGAGTTTGTACCTTCATAGATTTGAATCAAATCTGTATATCCAGCAAGGACTACCATAATAATACAATGGGAAAAAAATTAAGGACTTTATCCATCTTATCTCAGTATTGTTATATCATGTCCATTTATCAGGAAAGGCAGAGGGCAGGAGGCAGAAGTGGTGCGACCCCGCGTCGGCGTTTCGCTGCACGACATGTTTGCGGAGCATGACAAACGGAAAAAGCTTTAGCTCTTCCGGAGGAGCCTAGACGCAAGGGAATGCGCACTCCTGTGAGGCAGAAGGGAATATTGGTTCAAAGGGAGAAGGTTTTTTATCACTAATATCATGTCCGGTTGAATAATTAGACTTTGGAGGAAGGAAGGCAGAGGGCAGAAGGCACCTATGCTCAGGACTTACGCACCAAGCGTCATATCTAGTAGGGGCGAATGCCATTCGCCCCCTACCGATAGCGTATTGTCTAAGAATTTGCGTAAGTCCTGTGTTAATTAAAACTGCTATAATTAGCGCGATAAAAAACTTTCTTCAGCTATTTGTAGCAAATATTTATCAATTTGGTATAATCAGGACTTAATCAGGACTTACGCACCAAGCGCCATATCTAGTAGGGGCGAATGGCATTTGCGCTCCGCAAAGCTCCGCTAACGCCCTCTACAGATGGCGTTTTATCTAATAGAGTTGTCGCTAAATAGAGGGAAAAAATCGCTTCAACCTAGACAGAGCAATCATTACAGGAGTCAGGAGGAGAAAGAATTACAAAGATGAGCGTAGTGATGACGATTGGAGAATTTTTTTATGTTCAATAAAACGGATTTGATATGACTCTTGTACGGGCGCAATTCGGAGCTTTGCGGAGCGCAAATGCCATTCGCCCCTACTGATACCATTTTGAAAAAAGAATGTTACAAATAATAAGCACCATAAAAAGACTTTCAGATAAAGTTTGTTTCACGAAAAAGGTAATTTGCAACATCAAAAATGGTATTAAATCTATCCATTATGCATTCTAAATTCTGTTTGCGGAGCATGACAAACGGAAATTATAATAAATACCCTAATACCAATTTGATAAGTGTTTGTTACAAATAGTAGAAGTAAGAAAGAAGGAAGAAGAAAGAAGAAGGAAATATTGAAAAAAAGGTAAAAACGATATAAATAACTATCTAAAATTCACGATATTCACTATTTTTAAGCATATCTGATCGAGTGGCACTTTTCATAGCATTCTTTTTTCAAATTGGTATAACTATTTGTAGCAAACATTTATTAATTTGGTATGACTCCTGTAGGGGCGTTAGCGGAGCTTTGCGTTAGCAAATGCCATTCGCCCCTACTGTATCCTGTATTCTGACTCCTTCTTCAATATCATACACGCGCTTCACCAAGGCCACACCTATTTAACCCAAATTCTGATGGCGACAGCGATCGAGATAACTACAGACAACCTGATCGCCTTCACCATATTCTAAGCATTCTTGAAATAGAGCTGCTGCTTCCGAAAATAACCGTTGATGAAATAAGAAGACAGCCTTTTGATACTTCTTTTTCGTCGCAATTTTTAGACGCCGTAATTCTGGCGGGTCGGCAGAAAAAACTTCAAATAAATCAACTGATTTAGTTTTTCCTTTAGCCCTCACCTTCTCAACAAATCTGAGGTCGTATGCCAAAGGATTTTTTAAACTTTTCCAAGTTTTATCGGTAATTAAAAGTGAAACTCCATAGGTTTTAGTTAAACTTTCCACTCTTGAGGAAAGATTGACCGCATCCCCGATCGCTGTCCCGTCCATACGTTCAAATCCTCCCACAGTGCCTAACATTAATTTTCCCGTATGCAAACCAATACCAATACGCAGAGGTAATAGATTCTTTTTTTCTCGGTATGAATTATATTTTTGCAACTCGTTGAGCATGGCGATCGCTCCTTTAACCGCATCGTCAGCAGAATGAGGAAACAATGCCATTATGGCATCGCCGATATATTTATCAATAAACCCACCATGTTGCTGAATAAGTGGCTCCATATAACCGAGATATTCGTTAATAAAAGCAAAGTTTTCGGCCGGGGTCATCTGTTCGGAGATAGTTGTAAAATCCCGAATATCTGAGAATAAAACGGTCATTTCTTGTTCAACTTGGTCTCCCAATTGTACATCAACAATGCTTTTTTTCTCTAAAAAACTGATAAATTGCTGGGGAACAAAACGCTTGCAAGCATCATACAACCGAGCATTTTCTAAAGAAATTGCTGCTTGTACTGCCAAAGTTCGTAGTAGTGCCAAGCGTTCTCGGGTAAAAGTTCCAGTAGTAAGATTATTTTCTAGGTAGATAATACCTTGGAGTTGACCTCTATTAACTAAAGGAGTGCAGGCGATGGACTGACATTGATATTGTTGAATATAAGTATCGTCTTTATAGTTGCCTTCACGAGTGGCATCGTTTAAAACTACAGTTTCACGAGTACGGACAACATAATGGACAATTTTTGCACAAATCCTTTCATACTTATTGAGAGGAAGCGACTGAAGTACTGAAACTTTTTCCGAGTCTGCTTCCTTGGTAGCTTCCACAAATAAATTTTCACCGCGGGGCAAAATTAAAATTCCTCGTTGCGCCCCAGCATTTTCGATAATTATATTCATTAAGGTTGCCAGTAACTTATCTAAAACAATCTCGCTAGAAATGGCATTAGTAGATTTGATCGTTGTGGCTAAGTCTAAAATTATAGCCTGAGTAGAATTGCTGGTTGTTTCAAGATCGAAAATGGTGGAATTTGCATAAGTTTTGACAGTTGAAGATTTACACAGTTGCGGATAGTTTTCTTCTAGGTGCTTGACTTTTGCCATTGCCCCCCAGCGACTATAGCAATAGTGAGCATCCATCATGTAAACTCGGGCAATTTTTTTCTGACCATAGTTAAGATAAAACTTAGCTGCAAGTTCATTTGCCAGAGCTTGTTCTTGAACGAAATCATTTTCTTTGGCCTCTGCAATAGCCCGGTCGTACATTTCCATTGCTTCAAGCTTTTGACCTAGAACTCTATATCTTTCGGCTGCTACCAAATCGACCTTATGTTGGTGATTCATAGAGGAATAATCAGCCCATTGTTGTTGCAAATGAATTTGGTTTTGTTCAACCCGTTGCAATATCTCTGATATTTCCTCAGATTCCTGACTCACATTTGCTAGAGCTGTCAAAGAATCATAGAAATAAAATCCCGGTTCCCCAAAAGACCCAGCAGCAGCCTTTAAATACTGTCGCCCTTCAACAGCAAAATTTTGAGCTGATTTTATATCCTCAAACAAATAGGAAAGCATCAGCTTATCTAAAAAAAAGATATACAACCCATATAAGTCATGGGCACATAAGAGTATGGGCAAAAATTCAATTTCTTGGATAACTTCCCCAGAAAAAATAGTGGGATTTTCTGTCACCTCTAGCAAATTTAATATTGATTGCCAATGGATGCGACAGTAATTAGCGGTTGTCAACTGATTTAATTTGATCAATCTGTTACAGTAGCTGCTAGTTTCCTGCTTCAAAGTTTCCAAGGAATAACCGCACCAAAGAGCATGGAGACAAAAAACGACAGCGCAATGTCCAGAAAAATCCTGGTTTCCAACTTCTAGAGCATTGTTATAAGTTTCTTGTAGCAGTGGTAGTGTTTCTTTGACATGGGATTTGCGGTGGAGGATAAATCCTGCCACTACTTGTAATACTTCAGGTTTGACAGTTTTGGCATTCAGTTTGGAGACAACCTGCACAGCCAACTGACCAAATTTCACCCCGGTGTTCACATCTTGTAAAAAGTTACAAGCAATAATCCCATAAGCTGCATACATCAAGGCAGAAATTGATGTATTTCCATATTTAATAGATAGCTTGACTGATGAAGAAACTATTAATGGAAACAAAAGAGGGGAGGAGATATAAGCTGCTGGGATGATGCTACTGATAATCTGCAAAATGGCAATTTTTTCACTATCTGTAGTTAGTGGTAAATGAACTAGGTCTTCAATTTCTCTGTTTCTAGTCAGCTCATCAATCTCTGCAATGCTGTCTTGAATATCTTGTTGTGTAGGATTTTCGGGAAAAGTTATACCTAACTGTTGCAATAGTTTTTGGGCAATAGCAATGGCTTCGGTAGGCTGATTTTGGGATACTTTTGAGAGAATGCTGATGCGATAAACGTTAACTTTTTCCAGTAAAGAATGTGCTTGTTCAATGACTGTATCAATCAACTTTTCCATTGCCTCCAAGTCACCGCACAGTGATGCCAATTCAACTGCTAATTCATGAAACTCTAGACTCATTTCATATTGTTGTTGCCAAGCATTTTCTCCCAACAAAGATAGTCCAATTTGAGCATATTCTCGACTTACTTCATAAGCAGCAGCAGTTTTTGCTTTGCGACAAGCGATTAAATTCAGTTGAGCTAATTCATCTCGTTGTTTTTGGTCAATCAGAAAACAAGTTCCATAGTTTAATTGACCGACTAATTCAAAAATACGATCTTCTCTAGTTTCGGGGGGTAGATTTTCGAGCAACAGTTGTCCAATGCGATAATGAGTTATTTGTTTATGTTCATCAGCAATTAGAGCATAAGCTGCCTGTTGAATCCGGTCGTGACTAAATTTATAAGATTGAATTAGCAGGTTTTCATCTAGTTCGGAGCGGGGAAAAATTAAGTCGCGATCGATAGCAAATTTTAGCCATTCAAAAGTTTCTTGAGGGGTTTTTTTGACCACTAAATTCATTATTTGCAGCTCAAATTCTGCTCCACAACAAGCAGCCATAGATAAAATTTCTTGACTAGACTGAGGTAATTTTTGCAGTTTTTTTACCATTAATTCTACTACATTATCGCTAAATCCTCTCCCTTTAATTCCTTCTAAGTTCCATTGCCAAATTCTTGATTGACGATTAAATTGTAGTAAGTTTTCAGCATACAATGTTTGTAAAAATTCATTCACAAAGAAAGGATTTCCTGCCGTTTTTTGCCAAACTAATTCTGCTAAATAATTGTTTCCTTGGGTTTGCTGGAGAGTATCACCGATTAAACAAGCAATTTGTTTTAGGCATAAAGGTTGTAAAGTAATTTGGTTAATTGTATTGTTATTTTGGCGAATTTTTTCGAGAGAATTCAGCAAAGGATGACCTGCTCCTACTTCATTATCTCTATAAGCACCTAATAATAATAAGTATTGTGTTTGACCTTCGATTAAAATTCGTTCAAGCAGTTTTAATGTTGCCAAATCTGCCCATTGCAAATCGTCTAAGAAGAGGGTTAAAGGGTGTTCTTTATGGCAGAAAACACCAATAAAATTTTTGATAACGAGATTAAAACGGTTTTGTGTTTCATTTGCTCCTAATACTGGAACTGGGGGTTGTGGGCCGATAATTAGTTCGATTTCAGGAATGACATCTATAATAATTTGTCCGTTAGAACCTAGAGCTTTTAAGAGTTTGTTTCGCCAGAGTTGCAGTTTAGCTTCACTTTCTCCTAATAATTGCCCAATTAATCCTTGAAAAGCTGCCACGATGGCTGAATAGGGTATATTCCGTTGAAATTGGTCAAATTTTCCAGAAATAAAATAACCCCGACGGGCAGTAATGGGTTTATAAAGTTCTTGGACTAAAGAGGATTTGCCGATGCCGGAATAACCTGCCACCATCATTAATTCTACTTTTCCTGTTTCGGCAACTCTCTCAAATGCTGCGAGCAAAGTGGAAATCTCTTTTTCCCTTCCGTACAGTTTTTGGGGAATTTGAAAGCGGTCGGAAATATCCTTTTCTCCTAGTGGAAAAAAAGAAATATTTTCTGTTTCTTTTAGTTGGTGACGACACTCTTCTAAATCTGCTTTTAACCCATCAGCACTTTGGTAACGATCCTCGGCATTTTTGGCCATTAATTTCATCACAACATCTGCAATTATTGGGGGTATTTTTATCTGGTTAAGTTTTTCTTTGCTAATAATTGCTGGTGGATTTTTGGCCAGATGACAATGTACTAATTCTAAAGCATCGGAACTTTCAAAAGGCAGTTGTCCCGACAGCATTTCATAAAATGTTACCCCCAGGGAATAAAAATCTGTGCGATAATCTAATCCTCTATTCATTCTCCCTGTTTGTTCTGGGGAAATATAAGCTAGAGTTCCTTCTAACAGGTGAGGATTTTTGAGAGTAGGATTTTCCCTACTTAGTTGGGTAGCAATGCCAAAGTCGATGATTTTTAGTTCTTGAGTTTCGGGATTAAAAACTATATTAGAGGGATTAATATCTTTATGAATAATATGTTGAGCATGAATTTCTCCTAAACTTTCAGTAATAGCGATCGCCAGGAATAAAAATTCTGAGAGGGAGAGTTTTTGGCGTTCTTTGAGCCATTGTTTCAGCGCAATTCCGCCAAAGTCTTCAAAAGTAATTGCGTAGCTTCTGTTCCATTCTTCAAAGCTATATGCTTTGACTATTCTGGGGGAGTCTACTTGGCAAGTGAGATGATATTCTTGTTTATAACGTCGAATTTGCTCCGAAGTGGGATACTCTTGGTCGAGACATTTCAGGATGACCAGTTGGTTATTATCAGCTAGTCGAGCACGATACACTTGGGAGTTTGAACTATTATGAATTTGAATCAAGTTTGTGTATTTAGCAAGAACGACCATAAAAGTAACACAGTATTAGGCAGTTTATTTATTGTATAGCAGTCTAGTTAATCTAGGGGCATTAGTTCAAGAATTTAGAATTAAGAATTAAGAATTTAGAATTACCTCTCCTTGAAAAGAAGAGGATTGATATCAAATCCGGTTAAACAGCCATAGAATGGTTAAGTTAGGAGGAGTCAACCCACCCCTAGCCCCTCCCAACCCACCCCTAGCCCCTCCCAGGAGGGGAAGTCAGGAGACAGGAGTCAGGAGGAGAAAGAATTACAAAGATGAGGGTAGTTATGACGATTGAAGATTTTTTTATGTCCAATTAAACGGATTTGATATGACTAATCATGAAAATTTTTATTTATTATCCCCTTCAAAGGGGAGGCTTTAAACCACAATATTTCGGTGAGGTCGATGTGTGTATGCGATCGTCACGACCTTGTCGAAGCTGATCGGATTTTGTGGTTTCAAGAATTAAGAATTTAGGCGTTGCTGAATTGAAGTATGAATGCGCGATTGTTTGGTTCTGGTCAAGCCCCCTAAATCCCCCGTTCAACAAAAAGCGCAGCAACATCTGGCTTCCCCCTTTTCAAGGGGGACGGGAGGGGATCACGGGGGACTTTAGAGTTTTATTCCCCCAAAATTGGGGGCTAGGGGGCTTGCATCATACGAGGATTGACAAAGAGATGAAAATTTTTATTTATTATCCCCGATCAAGGAGAGGCTTTAAACCACAATATTTAGGTAATATCAAATCCGGGCAAGGGTAGAGGGGTTATTATACAATCTCTTTATTATTCGTCATGAGTCACTTGCCAGCAGTCAGTAGTCTATAGAGGAAAAAGTTTTTTTATTACTAATTATTCGTATAGTAATATTACACTAAAAATCATAAATTATTTGTAGTTAATGTTACACCTCAAACAATCTCTCTTAACAGAGATTATCCAAACCAATATCATAATTTAGGGCAGTACAACAACAGGAAGTATTGAAAAATACCTCTTTTTTTGCTTTCCAAAAAACTTCAGGATCGATAGTCAATGCATTAAATATTTATATTTTGATAAAAAAATTTTAATAATTAGAAATAAATGTTTACTTAAACCTCTAGAAAAGAGTAATTAATTTAACTAAACTCAAAAGTAGAAAAATTATATCCTCCTAAATATAATGCAAGAATGGGATAAAATTTAACTAATATCTGGTTTTTAGCAAGATTAACTTGCCAAATAATTCAGCTTCACCGAAAAACTGGGTAGTTACGCCTCGTCCTTCAAGGGCGACTTTTGATTTAATACCCATAAATATGCCATACTATTGTTAATTAAAAACAACAACAATGAAAGCCAGGTACAAATATCAAATTTATCCAATAGTTGGACAAAAACACCAATGAACAAAGCTATTTGGTTGTGCCTGCACAGTCTGGAACAATAGCCTAGCTTGTTGTCAGGAAAAGTATATTTTAGGTCAGAAAAAACTAAGTAACTCTGAACTACAAAAACTATTTATTACTCAAGCAAAAAAAACACAAAATAGGGAATGGTTATCAGAAGCTTCTATAGTCCCATGACAACAATCATTAAATGACTTAAACTAGGCTTACCAAAACTTTTTTAATGTACGGACGTTGCATGCAACGTCTCTAGGTAAAAGAAAAGGTAAAGCAATTAAACCTCCCAGATTCAAAAAAACGCAGGTCAAAACAAACTGTCAGGTTTACCTTAAGAGGGTGTCAAAGCTACAAACAATTCTTAACTGAAAAGTGAGGCCAAAGATTCAGAAGTAAAAGAAAAACTAAACAGGAGTAAGTGGGAACGATGGAAGTTAATCAAGCTATAAATAAATCTAATTATGAGCATTACCAGATAGACAAAATGGTAGTATCTTTCATGGAAAAGAATCACGATTTACAAAAGGTAATGAGCCAGGGCAAGGTAATAGCAGAACGTCGCTTACTAGAAGTAATGCTGCGAAAAACCCTCAAAGAACTATCTGATATCAAATTTGCTATAGATCAAGCAGCGATCGTTGCCATTACAGACCAAAAAGGTATTATTCAATATGTGAATGATAAAGTTTATGAAATATCCAAATATTCCAAGGAAGAATTAATCGGAAAAACTCATCGCGTGCTTAATTCTAAACATCATCCCCCAAAGTTTTTTAAAGACTTGTGGCTTACTATTAGCTCTGGTAGCGTGTGGAGAGGAGAAATTAAAAATAAGGCTAAAGATGGTAGTTATTATTGGGTTGATACAACGATCGTACCTTTTTTAAACAACTTTGGAAAACCTTATCAATACTTAGCAATTAGATTTGATATCACCGAACGCAAACGAATAGAAGAAGCACTACAAGAAAGTCAAAAACACAACCAGAGTCTTCTCAATGCTATTCCCGACTTAATGTTACGCCTCGACTCACAAGGAGTTTTTCTCGACTTCTACCCATCAAAAGATGATGAAAATGTCCTCAAAGGATCGGATGTAGTAGGAAAAACTATAGAAGAAATATTTCCCCAAGATTTAGCTGTTTGGACTCGACACTATTTAAAGCTTACTCTCAGCACCGATAAAGTGCAAGCAGGAGAATATTCTACTATTATTAATCATAAGCTCTATTATTATGAAGCTCGTTATGTCAAAAGTGGTAAAGATGAAGTCCTAGCAATTATTCGTGATATCACAGAACGAAAACAAGGAGAAATTGCACTACGAGAATCAGAAAAACGCGAACGAGAAAGAGCATTGCAATTAGAAAAAGCTTTAAAAGAATTGCAAAAGACTCAAATTCAATTAGTACAAGCAGAAAAAATGTCTGGTCTAGGTCAAATGGTTGCTGGTATTGCCCATGAAATTAATAATCCAATTAGCTTTATATACGGCAATATTTTGCATATAAATGAGTACATTAGAGACTTAGTACATTTACTGAATTTGTATCGGCAAAACTATCAAGATCCAATTCCAGAAATTCAAGATTTTGCCGAAGACTGTGATGCAGATTTCTTGATTGAAGATTTGCCGAAAATAATCGATTCAATGAATATAGGAGCAAACAGAATTAGAGAGTTAGTTTTATCTTTACGAAATTTCTCTCGCTTAGATGAATCAGAGATGAAAAAAGTAGATATTCACTCTGGTATAGACAGCACTTTATTAATTTTACAACATCGTCTTAAGGCTACAGAAAAAAGACAAGATATAACGTTAGTCAAAGACTATGGAAATTTACCTATGATTGAGTGTTCTCCTAGTCAGTTAAATCAAGTATTTATGAATATTATTGCTAATGCAATAGATGCTTTTGAAGAACAAGAAAAACCAGGAATTATTACTATCAAAACAGAAAAAGTTCAGAAATCAGACACAGGAGTAAATCAGGATTTTATCAAAATTTCCCTTTCTGATAATGGGCATGGTATTAGCGAATCTATTCAAAATCGTATTTTTGACCCGTTTTTTACAACAAAACCAGTGGGGAAGGGTACAGGTCTAGGACTATCAATTTCTCACCAAATTGTTGTCGAAAAACATCAGGGAGAACTGAGGTGTATATCTAATCAAAATGAAGGTACATTATTTGAAATCTTAATTCCAGTTAAGGCCGGAAATTGAAGAAGGTGTTCAACAATTAATAATTAATAATTAATTATTAACAATTACCGTAAGCATTTCCTGCGGAATGCTGCACAAACAGCTATCAGCTATTGCTTTTAGTTTTAAATAAAAGCTTTACTAATTGAGTCAGAATTTATACTTACTATAAAAGCTGGCTGAAACAGTCTATATTCATTAAAATTCCCGTAAGCATTCAGCGATTAGCAGTCAGCTATCAGCAAACCCTAATTATTCATTACTTCTAAGATTTAGGAAGGGGACTTTAACAGTAACTTTTATTCTGTCTCATTTCTCAATTATTTTTACCTTCCCCAAAATTAATAGCTGATAGCTGATAGCTGACGGCTGAATGCTTACAAATTCCCTTATGAGAGCTGAGAGCTGACGGCTGAACGCTTACATCCTTACAAAACTTTATTATTACTAATTAAATCACGGCATTACTAAGGGGCGGGATGAATATAAGTGGTAATACCAATTCCCATGCATTATTGCTATACTTGGGCAATACTTCAGTTGTTAACTGATCGGTACAAGCAAAATCACTTTGCATGCTAATTTCAGCTTGCGTTAATGTTAATTATTCTTATGTTTACTTCTCCCCCACTCCCCCACTCCCCATTTCCCCTCCCAGGAGGGGTTAGGGTGGGTCCCCTACTCAACAAAATGTAGAAAAGTTTTTGAGAAATGATATAAGTGGGGGCAAGCATCCTGCCTGCCCCATCCTGCCTGTCCCGAAAATATCAGGAACGGGAAAATATTAGGAACGGGCAAGATGCCCATTCCACTTCCACAAAACTATTAAAATCATCCCGCATTTATGCAACACGGAAATGACCAGTATTTGAAGAAATTTAAGTAATATAAATACTCAACTTTATCTGTTGGTATTGCCTCAACTAAATCCAAAATATCGTCAAAATTCATCTAGATACTTTGACCAAAAAATAAGGTCTCAAGCCTCCCCTTTCAAGGGGATAAAAGCGGTCGCTAGCGGAGCTTCCCGAAGGGTGGGATGGCGAGGAAACCTCGCCATATCCATGAGACCAAGAGAAAATAAAATTCAATATTTCAATCCCGATGCTTTCCTAGGTCATGCTGCGCAAACAGGCAGAGGTACTGATAGCGTAGCTCCGACCATAGGAGGCTAACTGATAACTGATAACTGATAACTGAAATGACGGTTTATAGGTATATTTATCTAACAATAATTGCAAATATTTTCTAATAAATAAATACACAAAAAAGCTCTAATCAAGTATCACAAATAAAACTAAAAAAGTATAAAAACTACTTTTTTGCCATAGTAAATAGCTATTATATAAGAAGATGGAACAAAGCAAAACAAAACATTCAGTCTATTAATTAAAGGAGAAGAACTGATGGCAGCATTAACAGCTTTAACTAAAGGTGGTACAGCTTGGACTCCTCAGTATGTTGAATCTATTGACATGAATAAATGCCTAGGTTGTGGTCGTTGTTTTAAAGTTTGTCATAGAAATGTTCTAGAACTTAGACCCATCAACGAACATGGAGAATTTGTCGATGATGATGATGATGATGATGATGAAGTACTACGGAAAGTAATGACTATTACTAATGCAGATGACTGTATCGGATGTGAAGCTTGCGCTAACATTTGTGGTAAGAAATGCTTTACTCATGCTCCTGCAGCTGTATGAGTTCGGAATAATATCAACTCAGAAATATTAATATAGAAGTTTGTGGAGTATCAGCTTCAGGTGTGTTAGTGAAATTATTCACCCAAAGTCTGAACTCCCTGATTTTTTTGTCTCACTTTGTCAAAGTATAGTGCTACGCGCAAGTCAATACAGTAAAAATTTACCCTACAAAATACCATCACCATAAAAAATTGGGCGTTGCATAAATGCGCTTGGGATTTTAATAGTTTTGTGGAATGGGCATCTTGCCCGTTCCTGATATTTTCACTCCTTGGCAGGATGCCTGCCTCCACATATCTTCACTCCTTGGCAGGGACAGGCAGGATGAGGACAGGCAGGATGCCTGCCCCTACTTAACTTACCACTTATATTTATCCCGCCCCTCAGCAATGCCAAAATTGTATGGGTCAAGCTACTTAAATAACACAGACATTAGTGTAGTGTGATTCTCCGCTATCTACCAGCCTTATACTTATATAGCAGGCAACAAGAGTGTTAAGCCTTACCGTCAAGCGCAAAACAGATTAGCGCGCGTTACAACGACCACTGAGTAGGAAAATTAAGTATTCAAGCAATTGGTACAAAGCAGTAGTCAAGCTAGCCAAACAACATAGACGAGTAGCTAACATCCGTAAAGACGCACTTCATAAATTGACAACTTACTTAGCCAAAAACCACGGCACTGTTGTGATTGAAGTATGACAATGTGTCTGGTATGTTTCGCTGCGCGACATGAAAAGCCAACCAGAAACTAGCCAAATCAATAAGTAGACAGTGCTTTTATGAGTTTAGAAGACAGCTTGAATACAAGTGTCAATGGTACGGCTGTGAATTAGTAGTAGTAGACAGATTTTTTCCATCATCTAAAACTTGCTCTAATTGTGGTCATGTACAGGATATGACGAGTGAATATCAGAACTTATGACTGCCCAGAATGTGGTCTATCAATAGACCGAGACTTAAATGCCTCAATTAATTTAAGAAAGCGAGTGCTAATTGATGAGGTCCCCTCAGAATGCAAGACGCACTCAAGAGATGCGGTCAGCTTGACCGTTGATGCCTGTGGACGGAGTACTGCCGACAGTTCCGGTGGAAGCAGGAAGTAAACATTAAAATATCGCTATATGACGTTTTATATCAGTTTTATGAAGCAGTTGAGTATCTACACATCTAAAGATGTGGAAGTCTTTCTAGTTTCTAACCTATCACAGAATAAACTGTTAGTTATTTGACAGGAAAAGATTTTACAAAAAAGTAATATATTTTTATTAGCAGTAACTATATATCTGGTCAGACAAACTTATATTTTTATGTCTAGTTCTGGCCAGATTAACTGTTAAGAATACAGGCTTAAGTTAAATCCGGTTCTTCATGCTTTCTATAGAAGAAACCATAATCATTCAATTACTAAGCAGGAATATTTTACTCTAGCTTACTTGAATTATAGCGTAGCAGACTACAATAGACAAATTTTTGTCTGATTCTATAGTCATAGCTCATCTTCTCAATTTAGAGGGTTTTAAAAAGCGGATTATATATAGTGCAGCTAAGTTGCATTAAATTGTCAAACTGAGGTAGCTGTTATGCCTGCTAAAGATTTTCTGAGTTCAATGCAAAAGAAAAGATTGCAAAAAGCCTTACAAGAAGGTAATTGCTCTCATTTCCGAGAACGAGTATTGATGTTACTTCTATTAAATGACGGAAAAACTTATTCAGAAATTTCTGCATTTATAGGTTGCTCTTATAGAACAGTTGCTTATTGGTGTGTACATGGAGACCCAGACCAATTAGATAGTTTACGAGATCGACGAGAGCATGGTAACTTTCGCAAAGCTACAGAAGAATACATTCAATTATTAATAGAAGTCAGCAAAAAATCTCCTCATCAGTTAGGTTTTGAATGTCAATACTGGAGTGGAGAACGTTTAGCAAATTATCTTGCTGAAAAGACAGGAATTAAACTTAGTGGTACTCAAGTCAGGAGAATTCTTAAACAAAAAAAGATTCACCTTACAAGAGGAAAATTACAAGTTGGTCATCGAACAAATACTACAAATGATCGACTAAAATGTTAGGTATTTATCTCATTTCTAAAAATATAAACAGTTGACTGATGGGGTTAAATGCAGACAAATTTGCCTGTAAAATATTTGTTTAGCATTTTTCCTTAATTTTTTTATTGTAAAATAGCAATAAAATGATAATTATTATTATTAACTATTGCAAGTTAAATGTCTAACCAGAAAATTCCTATAATTACTCAATTATAAAAAATAAAAAGAATATTAATTTGCTTATTATGAACATCTAATTTCAAAAATTTATGAAATATTAATCCTTATTATTAAGCGTCAATTAAGCTTAAGTGAAAATACTTAAATCAACAATAGACAAAAGATTTGAGTGATTCACTTCTATGTATAGTTAGTTATATAGCAATCAGGACATCATTATGATTAGTCAGCTAAATCAACTGACAGATGACGAGTAGTATAACTAACACAAACTTCTCAACAGCTATAACAGGGGGGTGCTATGACTCACAAAATGACTGAAAACTGTAACTTATGTGCTACCTGTGTACCCCAAATTCACTGCCCAACAGGTGCAATAACTATAGAAGATGAACAATACTCCATTAATCCTGAATTATGTAATAGCTGTGAGGGTTATTACGAAGAACCTCAGTGCGTAATTCACTGTTCTATTAGCAGTCCTGTTCCCACCAAAGCCAAAAAAGGTAGATATAAAGCTGAGACAAGAACACCCACAAGCTCTAATTTATTTCCCAATGGCAAGCATAGTCCTTTTGCTTCTTCTATCGCCGTCTGGGAAGCTTGCAACATTCTGACGCAAAGAGAATCATTACCTTGGACAGTGAATGCAGAAGGTAAACTAATTTATCAACGTTCTATTAAACAAGGTCAGGGGTCAATCAGCTTCAGCATCAAAGATGTCGAGTACTCATCTAAAATTATAAATGATGGTGTCATCAAAGTCACAGATATACCAGCAATGGATATCAGAGCAGCTTGTATGCACCTAATTTATGCTGCCCATGCAACAGTTATAGACAAACCATGGGAGCAAGAATTTGTGATCGATGACCAACAAATTGAAAGATACTTGGGGTTAGAAAAACGCAAAGACTTATCGAAAGCAACTAAACTGAGTTTAATTAAAAACCTAGCTCAACAACCTTGTAACATTACTACTACTATTGATTGGCCTCAACAGGGCAGGATTAATGCGTTCTCATTACCAGAAGACCAATTATGGCATATCTTAGACATTCAACATCACTTTTCTGAAGATTCTACAGGATGTAAACATCTTGTTGGTCTTACCTTTAGAGTGAAAGCTGGTCTTTGGGCTAAGTATTTCCTCAATAGAGAAGATTGCAAACAGGGCAAAGCATTTTATCAATACGGCATTTTGCCTCAGTCTATATTAACTACAGTAATGAGTATCTGGCAGCAACATGAAGGTACTGCTCGAATGCTACTATGGTTATTATTCAAAACCAAAATGGGTAGGGAACAACGGTTGACTGTACCTACTCTAATGCGAGTAGCTTATGGCGAACAAAAAGTGATACGAGCATCTTCTTGTCGGGATGAGCGAAAACGACTAATTAGAACTTTTGAAAGCGATCTGGAAGTTCTCAATCATTATGGACTTCAACCCGAATTTGACCCCGAAACTTACCCCCAGGAAATTCAGCCAATGTGGGCAAAGTTAGCTGCTCTACCTGATGATGGTGAAGAAGCTTTAGATTTTTGGATTGATGATGGTAGTAAAAATACAAGATTAACAGATAACGGCCCCAGAGGTAAGTGGAATATGTTATTAAATGCTCGTATCCTCTGGTTTAAATTGCCCGAAGAATGGGATAAACACTTAGCAGATTTTGAAAAACAAAAGTTACGTTATTCTAGTAAGCGCAAAAAACCAAAAAAGCTGACTGCGATCTGTGGGGAACAGATTATGACTGCTAGAAAAAGTCAGCAGTTAAGTCAGAGACAGTTGGCAACTATGCTGGGAAAAAGTCAAAGTTGGATTAGAGATATTGAGAGTGGACGCTTTCAAGTCAAAGGTGAAGACCAAATGCTATTACAGAATGTTTTAGGTTTGGGAGGGTAATCATTAATTGAGCGCCATGATTGAATTAAACAGGACTTACGCAGAACCACCATATATAGTAGGGGCGAATGGCATTTGCGTTCCGCAAAGCTCCGAATTGCGCCCCCTACTGATAGGGTACTGTCTAAGAATTTGCGTAAGTCCTGTTAAATAGGGGACAATTTGCTTTTGCGAAGAGATGGGTAGTATGATTGTCCTCTATCTTCTACAATATGTAATTTATTAATAATTTTTCAAAATTTGATATGATTTATGATAATATCGAATATCATGTTCCCCCGGAGGGGGAGCTACGCTAACGGATCATCAGTTATAAAAAAAACTTCTGGCCTTGAACCAATATTCCCTACTGCCTCCAGCATTCCCCTCCTGGGAGGGGTTAGGGGTGGGTTGCCTTCTGCCTTCGGACCTCCAAAGTGTAAGTATTCAACCGAACATGATATAAGATTATAAACATAATGTGTAGGGGCGAATGGCCATTCGCCCCCACAATCTTATAATGCTGAATAACATGAATGCTACCGGATTTGATATCAAGCCACTGCCTCAACAATATCAAAGTTGCTAGAAGTTAAAGGTGAAGGACTAAATGAGACAGATGCAAACTGTCCTCCCGAACCAAAACCAGGCTCAACACCATTTTCGTTATAATACAATTCTCCGCCTACATTAACAATTGTCCCATCTAGTGTTTCGGCCTCAGATAGCGTGGATGCTTCAGCAAAAAAGTTACTGGCATCTACTGCAGTAAAAGTGGTTTGAGACAGTTGGATTTTGTCGTTAGGTTTAAAGAAACTAATTTGATCTACTCCAAGTTCTAAAACACCGTATTCAGCTCCAGTGTCAAAGACATAGGTATCACTATCGCTCAATGTGGAATCTAAGCCACCATCTAATATGTCATCGCCATCATCTCCTTGCAAAATGTCGTTGCCGACCCCAGCTATTAAGGTATCATCTCCACTACCGCCAATCAGAGTATCGGGGCCATTATTTCCCTCCATATAATCAGCGCCACCGCCACCAGAAACAGTATCAGAACCCGCTCCTCCGTAAAGGAAGTCAGGGTCTGACCCGCCGTCAAGGACATCATTACCACCGTATCCGAAAATCTCGTCCTCCCCGTCTACTCCAAAGATCGTATCGTCACCACCGTTACCAATGAGAGTATCTGCACCTCCGAAACCGGTAATTGTATCATCACCATCTGTTCCTTCTATTCTCTGGCCTTCTTCAACGATAGGAGTTTCTATCGCTGCGAGGATCGCATCTACTACTTCGGAAGCATTGGCAGGATTAAAAAATTCTCCTCCGGTTTCAGTAGCGAGGTTTTGAAAATCGGTCAAAGCAGCAGAATTGCTGCCAATTAGAATGGTGAATATTTCCACAGGAACTGTTGTCGAAGTGCCGTCAGATTCTGTCGTTTGTAAGGCAAAGCGCGTGACTGCCAAGTCCTCATTAACGCTGCTGGTCTCAATATCCCCTGCAATTGACGACATAGAAAGGCTGCTGCCAGAAGTAGAAACCCCCACATCGGATGCTAGCTCTAACACCTGAGACAGCAGTTCGGGGTCGTTAGCAGGTTCGTCGCCAAATAGAAATATCCGTCGGGCGATCGCTTCTGAACGCCAGTCTCCCGCATTGCCTGAAAGTGAGTGAATCAAAGCGCCATTCATTGGCTCATAACCGCCACTAATTGAAATGCTATTGATGGCATTTATGGCTGCAGTTTTTCGGTCTTCGATTTTTGGCTGGTCGGTGAAGGAAAGATAAGTTGTTGGTCCGGAGTCATTATATCCAACAACGGATATCCGAGAATCAAGAGAGGTACTATCGCTATTGAAAATGGCATTAACGATTTGACTGGCACTAGCTTTTACCGCCTGGATATCGTCGCTCATGCTACCAGTTCTATCGATGACGAAAGAGATATCTTGCGCCGGACCGATGGGCTCCTTTTCGTCTGAAAATTGTGCAAATTCTACCTCTTCTAAGATATCAGTACCGTCGCGGTCTCCCACTGTGTCAGCGATCTTGACAGAGCCGTTGGTTAGAAATTCAATGTTGTAGTCTGCTTTTGGACCTTCATAGACGGACACATCGTTTGACCCTAGTAACGATCCTGACATTGTGTCATTGTCCTTGCCACCAATTAAAGTCTTATCACCTAGAGTACTTTGAAGTACTGTGTCGTTTCCACTACCACCGATAAAAACAGCAGCATCTTGCAAAAAAGGTTCAAGCTTTGGAGCATTAAATCCTAATTCAGAAAGTTCATCTGCTTCTTGCGTACCATAAATAATCGGTTGGTTTTTGTCATCTAGGAATTTAGTCACGCCATCATCAAATAAATCATCTGTCAGTTTATTTATTTCGATCCTTAACTCATTTGCTTTAGCGGGATTCAAAATATTAACTTCAGTAAATGATTCTTTTGTCAGAACATCACTGTAATAATCTGAGCTATCGTATGATGGATCTCTGGGAATTAAGTCCTCATTAACATAATCAAAATATATTGTTCGACCAATTTTAGAGGGATCTACGTTTGGCTCAAGAATTGTATTACCCAGATTAGTAAAAAAACTACCCCCCTCAAAATCAAAGTTATCCCGGTCTATAATACCATCAGGACCAGAAAAATCTGGTTCTTCTTCATATTCCCGAGGCTCAATGGCGAAATTTATTATCTCCTTTGAACCGTCAGTATTAACCTTAAATTCTGCATCGTCGGAAATCTTATATTCTTGCGTGTTATAAAGGTAAACTCGTTCTGCATAGTCATCATTTCCATCTCGCCAGTTATAATGCTTCATCTTCCAGCCATAACTGTCCAACCCAAATTCTTGTCCTACTTGTGCTTTATTATAAGTTCCAGCAGGTTTAGAAAATTCCTCGAAAAACTTTTGTACCAGTTCAAACTGAGGCCCAATAGCAAACCTCCCAACAGTCTCCATAAACTGTGTCGCAGAAATTGGAAGAATAATAGGATCGGCTACAGAGGCAGGTCGAATCCACTTTTCATCTACCAGATCCTGGTTACTTGGAGTTGTTTCCTGTCCGTACAAGTACCAATTTGTTATTTCATTTACTGCTAACGGTTTATCCGGTGCTGTCGGTCCTAAGGGTCCTGTTACCATGATTTTATTGCTCCTATGTATATTGACTAGAAATTTACACTTTGAATGTAGTTGAAACGTTTGCCATTATTGAGGTGCATCAGTTGAGATTACACTTACATAAGATGGCTCCAGAAAATACCAGCGTTCTCCACAATTTCCCTGAACAGTTTCAAATATCATTTTCTGCGATCTCCGCTTGCCATTTTCATCAAGATAATAAATGGTATAATTCATAACTGTAACTTCTCCGCCATGAACACCTGTGATGCGTTTCCAATCCCAAGGAGAAGTACTGCCAGAAGCAGAACGCATAGCGCAGCAGTTGGAGTTACTCTCCATATACTGTTCAAAGCTTTCGTATTTTATTTTTTCGTAACGTTGCCCCCCTTTTTCCTTATTTTGCCTATCCTTGAGGAAAACCTTGCCTGGCCAATTTAGTCTCTCAAATTCTTGTCTAAATTTATCCTCATCGCTTAAATAGCGCATCTGTGCAAAGCAAAATCCTGAAACATTTAAACCTGCGTAGAGAAGAAAAAGAACAAATGACACTCCCAAAAATGTGCTACAACCTAAAAGATTTTTCATTTTTCTGTTTACCTTTGTCCTCAGTATTCAGTATTAGATGCAGGTGGAATCAAGCGATCGCCTACCAGATTAGTTAGTCTTCCGTTTTCATCCAGATAGTTAATAGTATTGAATCCCCAGGAATTACGCATTACTGCTATATATAGCGTATAAACTTGTTATTACTCAAAACAAGCCAACTATACTTAGCGCCATTGCGTAAGTCCTGGTCCTGTATCTTTTAGCTTGCTTGTCAATCCGTGTCAACAATATCAAAGCTGCTAGAAGTTAAAGGTAAAAAACTGAATGACACAGATGCAAACTGCCCTCCTGAACCAAAACCAGGGTCAACACCATTTTCGTTATAATACAAATCTCCGCCTACATTAACAATTGTCTCATCTACTGTTTCGGCATCAGATACCGTGGATGCTGAAGCAAAAAAGTTAGTGGGATCTACTGCAGTAAAAGTGTCTTGAGACAGTTGGATTTTGTCATTAGGTTTAAAGAAAGTAATTTGATCTACTCCGAGTTCTAAAATACCGTATTCAGCTCCAGTATCAAAGACATAGGTATCACTATCGCTAAATGTGGGGTCTAAACCACCATCTAATATGTCATCGCCATCATCTCCTTGCAAAACGTCGTTGCCGACTCCAGCTAATAAAGTATCATTTCCACTACCCCCAATCAGAGTATCAGGACCGTTATTTCCCTCTACATAATCAGCACCATCGCCACCAGAAACTGTGTCAGAACCCGATCCTCCGTAAAGGTAGTCAAGGTCAAACCCGCCGTCAAGGAAGTCGTCACCACCGTATCCGAAAATCTGGTCCTCCCCGTCTAGTCCAAAGATAATATCATCACTACCGTCACCATTAATTTCATCAGAGCTAGTTGTACCTTCTTCAAGAGCAGCGCCTAAATTCGATTTAGCAACTGCGTACTTAATAGCGTCTGAGACATTGGAACTATCGGGATTAAGGCTGGTAACATAACCACGACCTAGTTGATCGACTAAATCTTCATAAGTTCCTTCTACACCATCAGTAACTAGAAAAACAGGTATCATATCTTCGGTTTCCAAAACCGATTTGAGTCCAGCAATTGTGGGATAGTCTTCATCTTCAATATTGCTATCTAGATCGTTAGCGGGGGCAGTTGCATAATCTCCAGCAACATGATAGGACGCATCGGTAGATATCACAGCGATCCGGGTTGAACCTGAACGATAATTAAGACCACCATCACTATCAAATGCTGTATGGGCTAGCGCTTCTAATTGAGCCTCTGGTCCATCAGCACCATTTGAAGCAGAAAAGCTGTCAACTTCATTTTTTACTGTACCAATATCACTTGTAAAAGCAAGTTCTGATTGGTAAACGTAGTCACTAGGGGCACCAAAAGGGGAGACTGGTTTGTCCTTAAAAGTAGAAATGCCAAACTGAATATCAGGGCCAAAAATTTCTTCGAGGTATGGGTTGGTCAAACGATTGACAGCGATTGGAATCTGCTTTTTCAAGTTAGGCAAGTCATTACGGTATGAACCTGTCAAATCCTGTAACAAAACAACATCAGTACTCATTGTTTTTCTCCTTTAATTAAACGTTAAAAATTGACATCCTCTCTGGCCTGTTAGCGTTAGCGTAGCTCCTCTGCAGGAGGCAAGAGTCAGGCGCGGAGATTCCTACTGAGCCATAGCTCTTCAGCGGGGTTTATAACTGCTAGCTGTAATCCTGTGCCTAAAAGCCACTATTTAGGGTTTGCTTATGGAAAGTCTTTTTGCTGGGGTAGGGACCCACCCTCGCCCCTCCCCTCCCTGGAGGGGAAAAAGGCAGTAGGCAGTAGTTAGGACGTAGAATAAATGGGAATTACAGAGTCAGTGACCAAAACAATAGTAACAGTTATTTTTCGGCTTTTGCTTCCGGAAAATCCCCACTTTTTTAACAATAGCTTGCTGAAAAGCTCATACTTTTTCCAGACATAAAAAGCCTAAAACCAATATCAGTAAATGCTTTGATATTTAATCAGCAAGCCCTATTTACGCTTTTTCTTCAATGAACCTGCTAGATAAACACCAAGTAAACCCAAACCAATTATTGTTGCGGGTTCGGGAACGTCAGCGCTTGGAGATGTTGCTGTAATTTCAGCATATAACATTGACTCTGCTACTGAAAATTCTGGAGAGTTAAACTCACTGACAAAAGTATTACCACCGTCACTAGAAAAACCTATTAAATTTAGGGTGTAATCTACTCCATTAAAATTAAAAGTATCACTTGTCAGACCATTAGCTTGAAATCTGAGTCTATCTCCATCTAAAACTGGGTCTCCTGTGGTGTTGCGAGTGTTAATAATGTTGAAAGTATAGTTGAAGTTTTCTGCACTATTGAAAGGATTAGTAAAAGACAACTCCATCTCTAGAGGGAAATCTCCTCTAAAATTATGACTGCTTCGAGATGTCATACCATTACGATAGGTTAAATCACCAACTGCAAATAGGGTATTTACATTTGTGCTGAAACCTAAACCATCATACTGAACATAATTTGCGTTTGTGAAAGATCCACCTCCAGAAGTTCCCCAAGTTAGTCTGTTGTTTGTACCACTGCCTTCATTTGAGAGAAATGCACCAAATGTTCCAGTAGGTATACCCCAAGAACCAGATGATGTTCCAGCAAAAGTAATAGCTTCAACCTTTCCTATTGTAGCAAACAATATTGTAGTAGTTGCCATTAAGGTTGGTAAAAATTTAGTTTTGTTCATGGTTAACTATTCTCCTGATTTGCATCTTATTGAGAATAAATTTAAGCATCTAAACAAAATTGTTTACCTACCCTAATTTGATGTGAGACATACAATATAAGGGATTTAGTCTGAAAAAATGTGTAATTAATTTTGTGTATCTGCTTAATTTCACCTAATTACACCAGTTTTGGACTTGATGAGGTACAAAATTTAGTGCTTTAGGCAACAGGCAACAGGCAACAGGCAACAGAGAATTAATAAGCTGTACCTCACTATCCTAAAAAGTGCTGTAAATAGCTTAGGTGTTATATGTAGTATACGCTTCTTCCTGTTTAGCTCATTTATTCTAAAGTTGTATATCCTTCAGATAAAGAACTACCAATTAAAAGGTCTCCGCTCTGTTGTTTCAATTCAATAAAGACGTTGAGGCTTGGCGATCGCGGAGCGTGGTGTCAGTCGTATCACAAGTAGACGACTCATTGATTCATTGATTATTATCTGCCTCAACTGAAATTAATCATAACATCTGAAATTATTTGGGCAACAGCTTCTTTAGAATTTATTCATAAATCAGCTATAAGAGTTTATATATCAACAGGACTTACGCAAAATACGAAATTATACACCATCTGTAGGGGCGTCATTCGTCAGCTATGCGTCAGTAAACGGCCGTTTGCTTGCGTAGACTTCGTAATTCCCCTACTATATGCGGTGGTTATGCATAAGTCCCGATCAATATTTTTGAGTTTTTATATACAGTTTTTTTTGATGGTATCAATAGAGTTGTTGGGTATTCTCGCAGGGTAAGCGCATCTAAATGCGATCGCTAAATCTAAAGAAATTCTCAAGTAAATGTAATCCAAATTGAGGAAAAAAAACAACATGATCTCAGTTTTTTTGGAGTTATATTATGTCCGGTTGATTACTTAGTAAATAAAATGACGGAGGAGTCAGTCCTCAGGAGTCAGGAGGAAAGAAAGAAGCAAGAAATAAGAGGAGGAAAAGGAGAAAGTTTTTTTGATCGCTAATTATCCGGACATGATATAATGCGATCGTGACACATAATCTCTTGATAGAGGAAAAAAATTAAAAATTATCAAAATAATATGGGTCGCCCAACCCCGCCTTTTAAGGCGCAATATTTTTGGAGCGAAGCTCAAATCCCCTACTTCGCCTCCTAGCTCCTCCTGGGAGGGGTGGGGGTGGGTTGGGGAGGGGCGGGGGTGGGTTAACTTCTGACTTCTGACTTCGTTAACGTCACATTTCTACCTTGAAAGAATATGTTTTGGTGAGTGCTGATGAAATGATATTTGAATACTTTCGGTTGAATGAAAAGGAAGTGTGGGAGCTTTATTCTTATAGAACCCCCGATCGTATCTTTGCACGCGGTATGTACTTTTAGCTGCGGTTCTCAGTCTGAGCGAGCCAGTGGAAATTCAGGAACGAGAATAGGGGAGGCCAGCGGATGCGACCCCGCGACGACGTTAGTAGCATTTGGTAGCGCACCAAACAGATAGAAAAATGCTCCCTACTCCCCTACTCCCCTACTCCCCTACTTCCCCCACTCCCAACTATAATAATAAGTATTCAACCGGATTTGATATAAGACCCCGCCCTCAAGGATTTGGTTTATCTGAGCAAAAATTTTATCAACATGTTGGCATTTATACCCGCGCTCTCCGGTCAGGGGGAGCGTCCTATGGGAATGCCAATCAATAAGAGCGGTTTCATACATAATCAGGACTTACGCGAAAGACAAAATTATACACCATTTGTAGGGGTTAACGGCCGTTAACCCCTACAATATCTGGTAGTTATGCGTAAGTCCTGATAATATAAATCTGTCAAGAGGCAGCAGAAAGCCCCTGCCAATGATGTTAGGGAATCCCACACTGTCTCGTAGAGCAACGTCGGGAAGATGTCAAAAATTGAATGAAAACTATAATTTTTAGTTAAATTAGAAAAAATTGTTGTCTGTAATAACTATGAAAAAGCATGAATAAACAATCAATATCAACAGGCTTAATTGCTGGACTAGCAGCTACTCTATTTTTCAGTATTAGCTTAAGCCTCCTAGAATATACAATCAAATCAAGTATTGTATTTGGCATAATTGGAGGTATTTCTGCTGGTTTATTAGGGTATTGGTCACAAATAGAATTAAGGCCAGAAATTCCAGAGAAAACAAATGCTGAACCTGTAGATTCTCCAAAAGAATCAAAACCACCTAAACCACCTAAACCACCTAAAACATGGCCAAAAACCCCTAGAGAACGTAGCGGTGTTTCTATCTTAAGTTGGCTTTCAAGGTCAAGTCCAGTTTCTTCAAGAAGATATCAAAAAGCTCGAAAAAAATACTAATTTCTGACTTCTAATGTTTTTGTTTTTTTCTAAATTACTCCCTTTATTTATCTATCCTTTGGGATTATCTTGCCTGCTAATGCTGATAGCTTTTATTTTATTGTGGTGGTATCCTAAATGGTCAGCATTAGTAATTTTTCTAGCATTTACAGTAACATTTACGTTTAGTAATTCGTGGGTTTCTCAAGGACTAATTAAATCTTTAGAATGGCAAAATTTACCGCCGAAAGAATTACCATCGGCAGAAGCAATTGTCGTTTTAGGTGGTGGAATTAAACCTGCAAATTCACCCCGTCCTTGGGTAGATTTTAGTGAAGCAGGCGATCGCATTTTACATGGAATAAGATTATATCAGCAGGGTAAAGCTCCTTTAATTATATTAAGTGGGGGTAGAGTTGACTGGAAAGATGGAGGGAACCCTGAGTCTGGAGATATGGCAGAAATTGCTGAAACTATGGGAGTACCAAAAACAGCAATTTTACAAGATACTGATTCTCTGAATACTTATCAAAATGCTGTTAATGTCAAACAAATTTTAGATAAAAATGAAATTAAAGGCAATGTTTTGTTAGTGACTTCAGCACTGCATACTCCCCGCTCAATATCAATCTTCAAAAAACAGAAAATATCAGTAATTCCGGCACCAACAGATTTTTTAGTTACCGAAAGAGACTTACAGGAAAAACAAGATAGTTGGCAAGGAATTCTCTTAAATATTATTCCTGATGCTGCAAATTTACAAAATTCTACTAAAGCTTTAAAAGAGTATCTAGGTATAATTGTATATCGTCTGCGAGGTTGGTTATAATATTTTTTTAGCAGTCAGTCAGTAGTTAGGGTAGAACAAGGATTTAATATGTAGCAATATTATCTGAATTGCTACATATTATGAATTTTTAGGGAATAGTCAAAAGAGAAAAAATCTTGCTGAATACTAGATAAAAATGCTATATAGCAATCCTAAATCATTTGTGATAATTTTATTGCTTCAGTGTTTCTCATTCCCTATTTCCTATTCCCTATTCCCTATTCCCTATTCCCTAAAATCTATAATATCTCACAGCTCAAATTAAGATTGCTATATAAACTTAATAAATAGGAATTACTCTCAATGCCTCCAGAATTAAGAAGCATCTTTCCAGAAGCAAATTCACCTGCTACAGAAATCTTTCAAATTTATCAAACTACTCAGGAATTTTATCAGGAAGTAAAATATAGAGAAGATTTTCAAAATTATTGTCAGTGGTATTACGAGATAGCTGAACAACACCAAAAAGAACTACAAAAAATGCAGAGTGATATTAATATTTTTGGTTTTTTCTTGAAATTAATTCACCCTGAAGTAAAAAAATAGGAGCATAAATGGGGACAATCCCCCAGGAAGAAGGCAGAAGGCAGAAGGCAGAAGGAAAAATTGCATGGGGATAGTATTCGACACGCCATTTCGTGCCTTATAACCCCAAACAATTTTAAGCACCGTGTAGACAGTGGGGAATTAAACCAGTCACAGGAAAAATAAATCCTATTAATATTAACCTTAAGTTATTCTATAAGTTCTAATTCCTCTTCCTTAAGATGAACTTTAAATTTTTCTGTAAACTTGACAAGAATTGGTAGATTAGCGCTAACTGGTCTACCTTTCCATTCATTGACAATAGCAACCACTTCCCCTTCCTGATTTTTCAGCTCGAATGGTTGTCCTTTATGTTCAGGATGAATATAAACCATAACAGAGGTATTAACGCGAACACGATCGCCTACTTTCATATACTAAAACCTTGTACTATCATCTCCTAGAAATTCAACTAATGTAGCTCTAATACGAAATTACACTAGCTTTAAGAATTTTCCTATTCTTCCATAAAAACAACCCCAAAGTCACGTCAATTGAATAAAGACTCTCCCCTACTGTCTACTGCCTACCCTCTCTATTCATACAAAAACTAATCAGCTGGATCTCGATTATATATCATATCAAATCCGTTTGATTGGACATAAAAAAATCTTCAATCGTCATAACTACTAAATTTTTGTGATTCTCTCTACTCCTGACTCGTTCCTTCCCCTCCAGGGAGGGGCTAGGGGTGGTTTACTTCCTCCAGGGAGGGGCTAGGGGTGGGTTTACTTCCCCTTCTGGGAGCAGGGCTAATTCTTTGTCGTCAGAGAATATTCATAAGAAATACAAAAAATTGTGCAAATATACAAATCTCTCCATCTCTCCATCTCTCCATCTCTCCATCTCCCCATCTCCTCATCAATTTTTCTAAGCGTGACAATAAATAGACCCTGCCTCCTGGGAGGAGTTAGGGGTGGGTTGACTCCTAAAGACTTAACCATTCTATAACTGTTTAACCGGACTATATATCAGCTATAAGTCCAAAATTAAACATTAAGAATCAGGAGAAACAGGAACTTCTGAAGGCTCAGGTATCATTGGACTTTCCCAAGATTCAGGAACATCATTAGAATTTGGGCGGAAATTTTCCCAATTCCGCCACACCGCTACAACTGCCCCTACAAATAAGATCAACAATAAACCAACCATAAACATCCAGGGCCTTAACCCTGAAGAAGTTGGCATGGCCTCCACCTCAGAATCAGGGTCAGAGTCAAGGTCAACTTCAGGTTTCAGCTCCGGAACATCATCATCATCACTATAAAGAAGTGCTTTAGAAGCCTCAGATAATTCTGGCATTACTTCCTGTGCCAAAGGTTTTGCTGTAGGATTATTCAATAAAACCAACTGCTCTGGAGAAATGCGATAGTGGGCAAGTACCACCGAAGTATTATCGTGACCATTTTTCTGATTTGCCAACTCAATCAGATACTCAACCGCCTGCTTGAGAGAAAATTCGCCTCGAAAAATCCTGGGAGTATACTCATTCCAAGACTTCTCAACCCAATCATTATCACTCAGACCATCCGAGCATAATAGCAATAAACCCTCTTCTTCAATCAAAAATCTTTGAATAGTTGGCCGAATAAACTCCCCATCCCTCGTACCAAGAGCCTGAGTCAGGGCACCCGCATCACGACGTTCTAATGCCTGCCAATAAAGACAATGACCAAGACGCGTCTCCCTAGAAGCCACATCATCATCCACAGTCAACAATTGACAAGTATTTTTAGTTAGCCAATAGGCACGACTATCTCCCAAATTAGCTATGTACAACTCATGGGCATTATTCGGATTTGATTCTGGAGAAGACTTCACCTGTTGGGGCAACTGTAGCGCCATAACTAATGTTGTGCCCATACGTTGTCGGGACTCTCTTCCTTGTTCATCATTCTCAGTGGCAATCATGTTATTAACTACCCGAATAATTTCCTCAAGTTGTTTCATTACCAAATCTGGTGATGTTAAATCCTGTTGTTGGCCTACTTCTGTCAATAGATTTTGTACTAATCTTTTAATGGACTGTACTGCTAGTTGACTAGCCACTTCTCCGCCATCATGGCCACCTACCCCATCACAAATCATTGCTAAATGGGGCACTAACTCCTTGCTAGCTAAATCTTGTTCCGTTGGATAACAAGAATCCTCATTATGGAGACGCACAGGCCCAGTATCTGTAGCTCCTACTATTTCCGCACTTAATGGTAATTGGGCCGCCTGTTCCAATAGGAGTTGGTTCAATTTAGGGGCGATCGCCTCCAGAGATTCCCCAATATCCCCAATCATCTGACAAATTTCTTGCAATGGCTGTTGGATATGAGGATGAGCAGTGGGAATTAAATTAGACCAAAAAATCCTTAAATCTCTATGTTTAGTGTTACGGTTTTGTAAGTCCAACTCTAACAGTCGTAACCGCCAACCTTCGACCCTTAAGCTATTTGCCAAGAGACTGAAAGCTACACGCTCTTTTGATAAAGGTTTCCATAACTGCATCATTTGCCACAACCAGTAAACTTGACGTACAGGTGTTGCTGTCGGCCAAGCATCTACAAAAGCAGGACATAACTGACCTTGAGAGTCTAGAGGAACGTTGTCTAACAACAGAATATCTGTAGGATAAGTTTCTTCTCCATATTGATAGAAACCATGTACCTCTGGTGTATGGAGCCTATAGGGATATAAATGTAAATATGGCGTTATATTATCTGGTAACTCCTCATACATAAAAGGAGGTTGAGCAGGTTTAGTATCCACCCATACTTGTGGACTTACAACATAGTAGCGATCGCCCAGTAACTCCCCAACAGGAATCTCAGCTCCGGCATCAACAGCCCATAAATAGCGATAGATTAATTTAGTTTGGCAAGCTTCGCACTCTTGGCGACCCCAGGAGTTGGCCGGATCAGGACAGTTAATATTTGGGCAATAAATTAGTGGGGTAGAAGACATTTTATTCAGTTAATAATTAAAATCAAAATTTAAAATTTAAAAATTATACGAGAAATATTAATTTGAGAATTTCTATCAAAAATTGAGCTTGAGGACTCCCGGTATAATCTCTGATTTACCGGGTTCGGAATCGCGACCAAAATAAAAACAGATACTGACCAAGACTAGCAAGAGTCTAACCTAACACCACACTCAAATAGAATTATGTTATGATGTGGACATGATAACACTAACCTACGAGTTTAAGTTAAGTCCCTCTCAACAGCAGATAGCCATCATTGAAGATATGTTGGCGGTCTGTAGGAAGGTGTGGAATTATGCCTTGAGAGAGCGAAAAGACTGGATAAACAGTAGGAAATGTGCGGTTAATTCTTGCTCATTGTATCAAGAGTATATAATCCCTGGGGATGCACCTTACCCTAACTACAACAGAAAAGCAGCTAGCTTAACTAAAGCTAAGAAGACTAACCCTGAACTCAAAAGAACAAATGCTCAAGTCTTACAGCAAGTTCTCAAGAATTTGGAAAAGGCATTTAGCAACATGAAACAGCAGGGTTATGGCTTCCCACGCTTTAAGAACAAATACAGAATGAGGTCGTTTGTCTTCCCTCAGTTTAAAAATAATCCCATCTCTAACGAGTACATAAAACTACCCCAAATTGGATTAGTTCGGATGAGATTATCTAGACCAATTCCAGAAGGATTTAAACTAAAACAGGTAAGATTGGTCAGACGAGCAAGTGGGTATTTTGTCATGTTATCTCTACAGAGTCCTGTCAGTGTTCCGGACACCCCTGCTTCTGGATACCCATTAGGGATTGATGTGGGACTTGATAAATTCTTAGCAACTTCTGAAGGTGAGTTGATTGAACGTCCAAAGTTTTTAACCAAACTAAATAGCAAGTTGAGATTACTGCAACGTAGATTAAAGTTAAAACCTAAGGGGTCAGCAAATCGACATAAACTTAACCAAAAGATAGCAAAACTTCATCAAAAAATCTCAGACACCCGAAAAGACTTTCACTTTAAACTAGCTCATCATTTATGCGACCAAGCAGGAATGATATTTGTGGAAGACCTGGATTTTAGAACTTGGGCTAAAGGAATGTTAGGTAAACATACTTTAGATGCAGGGTTCGGTCAGTTTTTCAATATCTTGGCTTGGGTATGCAAGAAACGAGGGGTTTATTTTGGCAAGGTAGACTACAGATATACCAGTCAAATTTGTCCGAATTGTGGAGCGCATACAGGCAAGAAAGATTTGTCTGAACGTATTCATAAATGTCCTGAATGTCACTACGAAATCAACCGTGATGTGGCAGCAGCAAAAGTGATTTGTCATCGAGGTGTCACTGCGGTCGGGCAGACCGTGGTTCAACAAATTGACTGTGTAGGCGTACTGTCGGGGGTTGTTTTCAACCTAGATAAGTGCCACTCAAGCAGTAAACCTAAATCGTGAGGTTTAGGAATCTCCCGTTATACAGTCATTTAACTTTAGATTGAGACAAAGCTTTCTTGCTATGAGGGAGTTTCAGACAAAAAAACGTCTCATTTTTAAGTTAAACTACTATAACCTTTGATTTAACGAGATAAGGATGTCAATAAATCCAACGATATTTTGGTTACTGGCTGGGGCAATTCTTTGTTTTTTAGAACTCCTCGTACCCACAGCCTTTGTTGAATTTATGATGGGACTGAGTGCCTTTGTTGTGGCAGGAGTGTCCCTCTTAATTCCTATTATTAGCGTACAAGTGGCCTTGTGGATGATTTTTTCTGTAGCTTCTATTCTTGGGTTCCGTCGTCTGCTGCCCAATCATACAGTGGCGACTATTGCAGATTCTCAAGAGGCAGAAACTTTAACAGAAATATTACCAGGCCAGCCTGGTCGAGTCATTTATGAAGGTAATTCTTGGCGGGCAAAATGTGACGATGAAAGTGGCGCGATCGCTGCTCATGAAAAAGTTATTGTCGTTAGACGTGAAGGTAATACTTTATTTGTATTGCCAGAAAATTTATTAAATTCTTCAGTTTATCTCCCTAAGTAAAGGTAAGCATTTCCTGCGGAATGCTACGCAAATAGCAATGGGTAATGAATAATTACTTCTCAGGTTTAGTCCGGGGACTTTGACAGTAATTTTTATTCTTTCCTCAATTTCAAAGGTTGCTTTTACCTTCCCAAAAATTAATGGCTGATAGCTGATAGCTGACAGCTGAATGCTTACAACCAAAATCAATTGAAATAACAACTAATTAGATAATTAGGAGATTAAAAATGCAACAGTTTTTTTGTTAGTCTTTTTAGCTTTAGGTGGTTCAAGTTTAGCCGGAAGTGTCAAAGTTATTAATCAAGGAAATGAAGCTTTAGTAGAAACTTTAGGTAAATATAATGGCAGAAAATTAGATGCTGGTTTGAAATTTGTTATCCCATTTTTAGATAGAATCTCTTATCAAGAAACAATTCGGGAAAAAGTATTAGATATTCCACCTCAGCCATGTATTACTAGAGATAACGTAGCAATTAGTGTAGATGCTGTGGTTTATTGGCGGATTATGGATTTAGAAAAAGCCTACTACAAAGTAGAAAATCTCAAATCTGCAATGACTAATCTAGTTTTAACTCAAATTCGGGCAGAAATGGGTAAATTAGAATTGGACCAAACCTTTACAGCTCGCACAGAAATTAATGAAGTTCTTCTCAGAGAATTAGACATTGCTACTGACCCTTGGGGAGTAAAAGTAACTAGGGTAGAATTACGAGATATTAGTCCTTCCAAAGCAGTGCAAGATTCTATGGAATTACAGATGACTGCGGAACGACAAAAACGGGCAGCAATTTTAACTTCAGAAGGGGAAAGAGATTCTGCTATTAACTCTGCCAGAGGTAAGGCCGAATCACAAGTCCTTGATGCCGAAGCACGTCAAAAAGCAACTATTTTAGAAGCAGAAGCACAACAAAAAGCAATTGTACTTAAAGCTCAAGCTGAACGTCAATCTCAAGTATTAAGAGCTTCTGCAACTTCTGAAGCATTAGGAATTATTACTAAAACCCTCCATCAAGACCCCAATGCTAAAGAAGCACTCCAATTTTTATTGGCTCAAAACTATTTGGATATGGGTCAGACAATTGGTAGTAGTGATAGTAGTAAAGTCATGTTCATGGACCCCCGCAATATTCCAGCAACTTTAGAAGGTATGCGTTCCATTGTAACAGAGGGCAAAAATTCAGTTAATAGTTAAATAAGCGGTCAGCACTCAGCAATCAGCAATTAGCATTAGGACTTTTTTGACTTTAGGAGGGGATGAGCAACCTCGACTCAACTAGGAAGCGTTTGGGGTTTCAATCCCCATGCAATTGATTCTGTCTCCTGTCTTCTGTCTCCTGACTCCTTCTTCTAGTTAAAGTACAACGGTCGCAAAGTCCAAAAAACTCTAAAGTGTGATAAAAAATCTTAAAGTTGTGGGACTTCTGTAATTGATTTTCTAAATTATGGACAGAAAATTCATTAATCAGAATAGAAGTCCCACATTTTACACAAGTCAGATGATGTTGGTCGTGCTGCAAGCAACTATAAACAGATTCACCATTGGCCAAAATCCGGACAGTCACTACACCTTGTTGCTTGAGGGCATCTAAAGAACGATATACTGTTGCTAACCCCAGAGGTTGGTCACATTCGCGTAGTGCTGAATAAATATCCTGGGCAGATAGCGATCGCTTCTGGATTTTTAATAGCTTCAAAATACGCTCTTGAGACCGGGTACGATTGGATTTCATGGCCAATTTTGTTAACTATAAATATAACTTAACTGATAATATCTAACGTGGTCAGTTGAAATCTAAAATTTTTTAATCACGTGACAAAACAATATCAGGCACATATCTATGTTACCCTAAGACCATCTGTTTTAGACCCTGCTGGTACTGCTGTTAAATCTGGGTTGGCACAAATGGGATATGACAATGTAGAAGAAATTAGAATTGGTAAATATATTGAGTTGATGCTTCAGGCAACTGATGAAGCAACAGCGAAGGAACAACTAGAATTAATCTGTGATCGACTATTAGCTAATCCGGTCATTGAAAATTATCGTTTTGATTTAATGGAAACTATAAAAGAAGGTGTTCATTAATGGATAATGGATAATGAATAATGGATAATTACCTCGGGTTTTAACCGTTACGGAATTGAAGATCAGGAAATCAGATTTCTTTTTTCTCCTTGCTCATGAGAGGCTTTAAACCTTTGGGGATTAATTATAAATTATCAATTATCAATTATCCATTGGTAAACATAATAATATAATAATTAATGCGCTCCTAGAGTGCTAATTATCAAAAAGGCGGTCTAAGTTAAGCATTAACCCACATTCCACACTTCAAGAGTGTATCATTAAAAGTAGTATATAAATTTGTATTTTGGTAGGTATTTATACTATGCAAATCATCTCAATTACTTTTTTCGTTCATCGATCTTCCGAGTAAAAAATTTACGCATAAATACTTGTTTGATTGATTACTCAATCACGGCAGTTATGATTTTCTTCTCAAATTCTGTCTCCTGTCTTCCCCTCCCCTCCTGGGAGGGTTAGGGTGGGTTGGGAGGGAGAGGGGCTAGGGGTGGGTTGTCTCCTGACTCCTGATTCGGTTGCTACATTTTGTGGTGCGGAATGTGGGATTAATGCATGGTAATTGGTATTACCCTTCGGAGTATAGAAACGATAATTGAAATTAAATTAATATGAAATTTGGTATTATTGTGTTTCCCGGTTCCAACTGCGATCGGGATGTAGCTTGGGTAACTCAAGATTTATTAGGTCAACCAACTCGCATGGTTTGGCATCAAGAAGAAGATATTTCCGGTCTAGATGTAATAGTTGTCCCTGGAGGTTTCAGTTATGGTGACTATCTCAGATGCGGGGCGATCGCTCGTTTTTCTCCAGTCATGGCAGCAACTGTTGCTCATGCCCAAAAAGGTAAGTTAGTCTTAGGTATCTGTAATGGTTTCCAGATATTGACAGAAATAGGACTATTGCCGGGAGCATTAATCAGAAATCAGCAATTAAATTTTATTTGCGATCGAGTTCCGGTCAAAGTAGAGAACTCTGATACTCCTTGGACTTCTGATTATCAAAAAGGAGAAGTGATTCGTTTACCAATAGCTCATGGTGAAGGTCGTTATTATGCTGATGCAGAAACGTTGCAAGAATTAGACAATAATGGTCAAATTTTATTTCGTTACTGCACGGAGAATGGTGAAATTAGTCAAGTAGCTAATCCCAATGGTTCTCTTAATAATATTGCTGGGGTCTGCAACCGTCAAGGCAATGTGTTGGGAATGATGCCTCATCCAGAGAGAGCATCAGACCCAATGTTAGGTGATACAGATGGCATAAAATTATTTAAGGGATTATTAATGTCTGTGGTTGGAATTTAGCTACATTTAATAATTAATAATTAATAATTAATTATTATCTCTCCTTAAAAAGAAGAGGATTGACTCAAAGGAAAAATCTTTCTTGTTTCTCCTTTAAAGGAGAGGCTTTAAACCTTAATTATTTGGTAATGTACCTCATAGCTTTCCCATAAAATAAAAGTTGATTTCAATTGATTAATTTTTAGGTGGGAAAGCTTTGCCTTTGGCTGTCGCTAACATGAAAAGCAGTATGAGTCCCATTATTGTTCCCCAGATTAGCAGTATGAGGTTATATCTTCCCCACAAACATCCGCTAAATAACACAAAGCTCTAAACCTCAAACCAATTAATTCATCATAAAGAGGGTTAAGTTTGCACATGGGAGGAATATGAAACAAGATATGACCAAAAAAAGTGATATCGCGCTCAAAGGGGCACTGACTAGGAATTAATTGGCACAGAAACTTAGCTAATTTAGGATTATTAATTTCTATATGGTCTAGCCATCCTCGCAAGGGTTTTAATGGCTTAAATTTAGGTACTGTAGATAACATACGAGTAGTCATAGCATTTAGAATGTTAATATTTTGGGGTTTCGTCCATACCCCTGTTTTTACTAGATTTTGCATAGTGTCTCAAGACTTTCTATAAGAGTTCTACAGTTTATTTTTTGACTTTACCGGAAAGGTAATATGTGAATAGTCATTATCAACTTATTGGCAAAAGTCAAAAGTTAATGATCTTTTCTACCTGACCTCTGACTACTTTTTCAAGATATTGACTTTTGATTTTGCAGTAGAAATTTTCCCCACACACTAATGTGGAGAGGTTTAAGTAACTAGAAGGATTGATTGCAAATAGTCTGAGGATGCGGTAAGTGATTTTTACTGTCCTCAACAGCAGAAGTTTTTAGACTAACTTCTTTTCCATGGCATCAACAAGTTTGACATACTCCCGACGTTACGCTTACGCAACAACGCGGGATTATTCCATCGGGAAACACTGACCGCAGTTTTGGCAGAGGTGATGTCCTCCCCCTGTATTAGAATTATCGGCAGTAGTATTTTTGAGAGACCTACTACTTAAAGTCTCTACTCCCAATTTTCAGCACAACATAAAGGAACGTCTAAGATTGCTGAGGCAAATAAATTTGCGTGACATACTCCCACACGCTCGCTGGCGCTATAGTGTAAGCTCTCTCGTTTCGCTGCCCTGGTATTCCGTCGGGCTCCACGAGCTTTAAGAACGGAATGCCAACCCGCCCTATTTTTTATATTTATCGCCGCGTTTCCTACGGAATGCTCCGCAAACACATCGCGCTAAAACTAAAAATAGGTTAGTTATATTTTTCAGCTCTTTATTTAAAAGTGGATAATAACTAACCTGTTTTTGTCACCTATTTGATTGTTACACCAATTAAGCTAATTGTCGCGTCTTAATTATTCACAAGTATAAATATTATATATAAAATTGATTAGTTTTTCTGATGATAAAGATATTGAAAAAACAATATATATAGTATGGTAAAATCTTGGTATACTAAGTACAAATATTCTCCCTTGTCCAAGTGTAGAATCCCAGGTAATATCATAAGCGGTGTTCTTCTACGAAAATTTTATCGCAATTTGATGGGTGATACTCCTGACGCAATGCTCCGCTGTCACTATACCTAACCCTGTTTTTTCATTTTGTAGTGAAACTTTGCTCAAATACTCTTTTGTTGGGTGTATCTCAGTTTTGAAGAAAGCCAAAAATTTATCGCTTTTAGGTATGAAGGGAATAGGGAATAGGAAATAGGAAAAAAGTATTTTTGCACATAAGAGAAGAGATGCACCCCAAAAATCAGGATGCTCTATAGTCTGAGTTTACCTGTAAATTCACCAAGTGTTTTGAGCATTCCCTCTTCTTGAGTATAATTACTTATCGCTTAATTGAGATGCACCCCTTTTGTTTTCGATTTGGATTTTATATCAAATCCGTTTAATTCGGCACGTAAAAAATGTTCCATCTTCAACGATTACCAAATATTTCTCCCCTCCAGGGAGGGGTTAGGGGTGGGTCCCCATCCCCCATCCTCCCATCTCCCTATCTCCCCATCTCCCCATCTCCCCATCTAATTACACCGATGCTACCGGATTTGATATTATTAGGACTTACGCAGAAGACGAAATTATAGACCATTTGTAGGGGTTAACGACCGTTAACCCCTATTATATTTGTGGTTACGGGTAAGTTCTATTTTAAATAAATTCACAGGATATAATACTATTTTCAGATAGATTATATCAAGCTCAAGGAAAAACAATTATGAACAAAAGCGATTTTCAATCATCCCAAAAATTGACATTTTTAACAACATTAGATAATAACAGTAGCCAAAACACCTCAGTGTCTAACGGCATTTTTAGTATATTTTCTGCATTTCCAGAATATGACCGTGGCAACAGAATGTATAACATGGGCAGATACGAGTCAGCTATATCCTACTACGAAAATGCTGTTAAAATTAAGCCAGACTGGGCTATAGGTTGGTTAAAACTAGCTCATAGTTTCTATAAATTACAAAAATATGAACAAGCAATAGAAGCTTATAAGCGATCGCTATCTATCAAGTCAAACGATGATGATGCTTGGAATTGTTACGGTGTTGTATTATCTAATTTAAAACAGTATGAAGAAGCGATCGCTTGTTTTGACAAAGGAATAAAACTCAACCAAAATAATTATGAACTCTGGTACAATAAAGGTATTATTTTAGCTGAATTTAAACAGTATCAAGCTGCTATAAACTGCTACAAAAAAGCACTGAAAATACAACCGATGATAGGAGAAATTTGGTATGCTCAAGGGCAAGCTTTATTAAACGTAAAAAAATATCCTGAAGCATTGGGTGCTTATGATTGTGCGGTAAAATTGCAGCCTGATAATTATCAGATTTGGTTAAATAGAGGATTAGCTTTAGTTGAAACTTACCGTTATGGTGAAGCAGTAGCTAGTTACGACCATGCAATAGAATTACAACCCGATAATTATTTGGCTTGGTTTAACCGAGGAATTGCTCAAAGTCAACTACATAAATATCACGATTCAGTCTCTTCTTTTAATAAAGTAATTAAATTAAATCCAGATGATTATGAAGCTTGGTTTTATAAAGGATTAGCTTTAAAAAATCATTGGAAAGAAGGAGGAATTGCTTGTTTTGATAAAGCAATTAATCTTAATGCTAATTTACCGGAAGCTTGGATTAGTCGCGGTCATACTTTATTAGATTTATTTAAATATGATGAGGCATTAGAATCTTTTAATCAGGCAATTACAATTAATCCTAATTATCCAGAATCTTGGTTGGGTCGAGGCAAAGCATTCATGGCACTTAGTAAGTATAATGAAGCTCTTATTGCTTATGGTAATGCTATTACTACCCAACCAGATTTTTTAGAAGCTTGGAATTGTCGAGGAGAAGCATTAGAAAAACTCCAGCAGTATGAAGCAGCATTAGCGGCTTATGACAAAGTAATAGAAATGAGCGTTAAACAAGGAGTTTCTGTAGCTAAAGTAGGTTTACAAAGAGGAGCTGCTTTAGAAAAGTTACAAAAATATTCTCAAGCAATAGCAGCTTATGATTTGGTCATAGGGAAACAACCTCATAATTTTGATGCTTGGTTACAACGAGGATTATGTTTAACAAAAATGGGAAATACTCAAGAGGCTGCTATTAGTTATAATCGAGCTATTGATATTTGGCCTAATAATTATCAAGCTTGGTCAGAATTAGCTAAGATTATGGAAAAGTTAGAGCAGTATGAAGAGGCGATCGCTGCCTATGACCAAATAGTTTCTTTAAGACCAGGTAATCATCAAATATGGTTTAAAAGAGGATTAGTTTTGGAAAAATTAGGATATATTCAACAAGCAGTTAGTTCTTACAATATAGCTTTGGATATTAAGCCAGATTACCAAGAAGCACTTAATAGGAAAAATCAGTTAAGGATGCAAGGTTGATTCAATAATTAATAATTAATAATTAATAATTAATAATTAATAATTACTAATTACCTCTCCTTTAAAAGAAGAGGATTGAGTAATCATGAAAAATTTTCTTTTTATCCCCTTAAAAGAGGAGACTTTCAACCACAATTTTTCGGTAAAACTAATTTAATTTTGCTTATTAAATATTGTATTTATCTGTCTAAAAATACTTGCACTACTACTGCCATGATAAATATTTTTTTACCAAACATAATATTTAGTTATGAAGCAGCATTGCCAACATTATTGTTGTTTTTAGTCTTATTTTCCTGTAATAAATCTGCCCAAGACCAAGCAAAACTGACAATCATAGCTTGAGCGATGGCATTCATCTGTTCTTTGTTATAGTTGTTGTGAATTTGTCGTGCTTCTTTAGATGTATTATTATTCATTTTGATTAATCTCCTCACATTAAAATCCATACTTATAGATACAACTTCTATTAACTCTTGTCCGCAAAATACAATTGTGACAAATAACAAACTGGATAGTGATATAGATCATCAAAAATTTTACCAAAATATCAGTTTATAGATTTTTATGAGTGTAAATTTATTTAGATAAAAATGTGCTAACTGTATGAAATTATTAAAGTAGGGATTTTGCACAAGTAAAGTAGAGGAATTACGAATTTTTGAGTATTTGCATTATGCCAATTAAAAATCTGGTTGAATACAGTTTCACAATCAGCTAAATCCGGTTTAATTAAATAGCTTATATTATGTCCGGTAGCATCGGTGTAATTAGATGGGGAGATGGGGAGATAGGGAGATGGGGAGATAGCGAGATGGGGGGATGGGGAGATGGGGACCCACCCTAACCCCTCCCTGGAGGGGAGAAATATTTGGTAATCGTTGAAGATGGAATATTTTTTACGTGCCGAATTAAATGGATTTGATATTATATCATGTCCGGTTGAATAGTTATCAATAAACGACGGAGGAGTCAGGAGGGAAGAAAGAAGGAAGAAGGAAGAAAAAAGAGAAAGAAGCAGAGGGCAAAAGGCAGAAGGAAAAGAAAGGTTCAAACAGAGAAGGTTTTTTATCACTAACTGTTTTTAAGTAGGCTTTTGGTTTAGATGAAGCAAAATAATCAGGCAATATTAATTATTTGTTCTAGGCAAGTGATTAACAAAAATCACTAACTATAAACTATTATAGATATTGTTTGATTCACTAATTTCACTGACTTAATTATTTAGGAGTACATAACAAGATGCAATATAAATTATTAGGAAAAAGTGGACTTAGAGTATCAGAAATCTGTTTAGGAACAATGACCTTTGGCGAAGACTGGGGTTGGGGTTCTTCTTAAGAAGAAAGCTAAAGAATTTATCAAGTCTTCCGTGAAGCTGGCGGTAATTCTATTAATACTACCAATATTTACACTAACGGTACAAGTGAGAAATTTATTAGTTAGATGAACAATATAAATCCACGTCAACATCATACTTTCTATAGAACCGATTTGGTATCTTTTAGCTCTCTCCAGAAAAGAGGGAGTAGGGAGTAGGGAGTAGGGAGTAGAAGGAAATAATTGATGATTTATCTACGATAATTGATTTTATTTTTGATGATTGGAGATGTTTCTTGAGGATAAAGATATATGCTTAAGTTAAGTAATAAGAGCGATTGCTGACGCAAAGCTCCGCTAACGCCTAAATTTTTAGAGATACCAAACAGGTTCTATAGTAATCAGGAATCAAATAAGGAAAATGTTAGTAAATCTAATTTTGCACAAAAAATGAATAAAAATAATCAAAATGTTAGTGGAAATAATAATATAACAGCTCAAGGCAACAAGAGTACATTTAATCAGAGTCAAGTTTCTCAAAGTGCAGAGGAACAAATAACTACTACTGAAGTAGTTGAAATCTTAGCTCACTTAGAAGAAAAAATACAGAGCTTGACTGCACTATCTGAAGCTGACAGAGAAAAGTCTGTAAAACGTTTAGAAGTTGCTAGAGTTGAGGTACAAGAATCTGAGCCAGATAAAGAGTCTATTACTAAGAGTTTGAAACGAGTAAATGAAACTTTGAATGAAGCAGGTAAGACAACTAAAGAAGTGAAAGAGTTGGTCAATGAACTTTTTCCTACTGTCACAAAAGTTGCCGGATACTTGGGGTGCGCTGTTGGAAAAATTTGGAGTATTTTTTCTTGATTATTATGAACCAAGAGAAGGTTATTAAACAAGAGCTTCAACCATCTTCAGAATCTAATCAATCTGTTGAAGGAGATAATAATTCTACAGCTCAAGGTAACGAAAGTACAATTATTCAAGGCGATGATAACAATATTGATAATTCTCAAGAAAACATTCATGTGATAGTCAATGTAGTCAAAAATGAATCTATTAAAAAAACTTCAGATATTTGTCAAAAAGATGAGGAATACGAAATTGGCTATGTTATTTCTGGGACGGCAAAAAGAAAAGATAAAACTACTTTGAAAGCTATTGAAAAGCATTTAAGAGAAATTTTAAATGCAGCTTCATTGACAATTTATGATATTGATGAAGGAAGTATTAAATTTTTCTTTGATGGCGCTCAAGAAGATTTAGAAAAGTTAGAAAATGCCTTTAAGTCAGGAATATTTAAAGATATATTTGATATTCCAATAGAGGATGTGAAATTTGTTGAAGATAATAAGTTGGCACTGACTATTGCTGGAGATATTTCTTATACTGATATTGCTAAGTTAAAATCTTCTCTTACTGGTGTTGATAAAAAGAAATTTTAGTTCAGAAGATTAGAAGTAATAGAGATGGTAAAGTTTTAAATATTGCGATTGCTGACCTCAGTGATGCTAACCTCAGTGGTGCTAAACTCAGTGATGCTAACCTCATGGGTTCTAACCTCATGGGTGTTAACCTCAGTGATGCTGACCTCAATGGTGCTGACCTCAGTTTTGCTAACCTCAGTTTTGCTAACCTCAGTGGTGCTGACCTCAGTGATGCTGAACTCATAATTGCTAAACTCAGTGATGCTGACCTCAGTGGTGCTGACCTCAGAGGTGCTGACCTCAGAGGTGCTGACCTCAGAGGTGCTAAACTCAGTGATGCTAAACTCAGTGATGCTAAATTCGGACAAGCTAACCTCAGACAAGCTAACCTAATTTATGCGGACCTCAGTGATGCTAAATTCGGACAAGCTGACCTCAGAGAAGCTAACTTTAGTGAAGCTAACCTCAGAGGAGCTAACCTCAGAGGAGCTAGCTTTGAAAATTCCATAGTAATAAACGCTAAATTTAGTAGTAATAGTTTAGGAATTACTAGAGAATTAAAGCAAGAACTAATTAAGAAGGGAGCTATTTTTGAAGACTCCCTAGAAGACCCATTAATTTTGACTCCGATAAAAAAATAATACCAAATTCAAAAAAGGTTGCTACAGTATTAATCTCAAAACTCCTATCAAAAGAATAAAGCACTGTAACAGTATTTTTTGAAAATGGTATAATATTAGTCAGTACTTAT
>NZ_BLZO01000107.1 GCF_014132355.1 Okeania sp. KiyG1 | reverse complement strand
GAGCAGCTTGGAGAAGATCAAGTACTAGCGGCAGGCCGTATTTACGAGAAAGATGGAAGAATAGTTGCTGATGCTTATGGTGAAGATGTTTTGGTTTACAATATTAAACCCGATCCTTTTGGCCAACGTTTACTAGAGAGCGATGAAACAATTTTTGAGTGGGGTTCTACTAAACTGCTTGCTGGTAAGGCAGTAGTTATTGGGCGGAAAAGACTGGGAGCTGTGAGTGTAGGTTTATCTACAACTCCTTTAAATCAAAAAATTGCTGCTGTGCGTAATCAAGGTCTGATAGTAGCAGCCATCGCTGCTACTGCAGGAACTTTTCTGGCATTGTTAATTAGTCGCTCTATTACTGAACCTCTACAGGAAATGACTGTAGTTACTAAACTTTTTGCTTCTGGAGACCTAACTCAGAAGATGGAGATTTGTACTGGAGATGAATTAGCTATATTGGCAAAGTCTTTTAATAGTATGACTTATCAACTTAGAGAACTAATTCATAGCAAAGAGGAGCTAATTCGCGATCTAAAACAAAGAGCAGAAGATTTACGGCAAAGCGAGGCTAAAAATAGAGCACTGCTTGATGCTATCCCAGATGTAATTTTCGGATTCAGCAAGAATGGGGTTTTTCTCTACTATAAACCTTCTAGAAAAAATAATTTACCCTGGTCTAGGGATGAATTAATAGGTAAAAAAGTTTCCGAAGTTTTGCCAGAAAATGTTGCAAAACAATATTTACAATATCTTGAGGAAGCGCTGCAAACAGGAGATATTCAAATATTTGAATATGAGTGGTTTGTCTATGGAAAACGTCATCATTTTGAAGCAAGAATATTGGCAAGTGGTCAAAATGAAGTTTTAGCTATTGTTAGAGATATTACAGAAAGTAAGTTAGCTAATATAGAGTTGAAGCAAGCAAAAGAAGCTGCAGAAGGTGCTAATAAAGCTAAAAGTATGTTTCTTGCTAGTATGAGCCATGAGCTGAGAACACCTCTTAACGCTATTATTGGCTATAGCGATCTACTGCGAGAAGATGCTGAAGATTTAGGCTATGAAGAATTTATTCCAGACCTGGAGCAAATTAAAAGCTCTGGTTTACATCTGCTAACAATTATTCAAGATATCTTAGATATTTCTAAGGTAGAATCAGGCGAGATGACTATATATGAAGAAGAATTTGATATCTTGACTTTAATAAAAGAAGTTCAATGCATTGTACAACCACTGATGAAGAAAAATGGTAATTCTTTTGAGATGCATTGTAGTAGCGAAATTGGAACTATGGTTGCTGACCGAACGAAAATTAAGCAAGTTGTGATTAACCTATTGAGCAACGCTAGCAAGTTTACTCACGAAGGTATCATCACTTTAAAAGTAGTTCGGGAGGACAACATAGAGCAAAATGGAAATGGTAGTAGCACATTGGAAATAGGGTCAGGTCATCTTTCAAGCGATCGGGTATTAGATCGGATAATTTTTAGTGTAACTGATACTGGTATAGGTATGACTCCAGAGCAGATTGAAAAAGTGTTTCAGCCTTTTGTACAAGCTGATAACTCTACGACTCGTAAGTATGGTGGAACTGGTTTGGGGCTTTCTATCTGTCAAAAATTTTGTGAAATGATGGGTGGAAAAATTACGGTAGAAAGCTCTGTTGGTTTTGGCTCTACTTTTAGTATAAATCTACCAACTGTTGTAACGTTAAAAGCTGACCATATTTTAAGTTCAGAATTATCATAGTCAGGACTTACGCAAATTGACTTTTAAAGCACCATTTGTAGGGGCGAATGGAATTTGCGTTCCACAAAGCTCCTAATGGCGCCCCTACACGATTTTTGCTTGTGAAGATGTGGTTCATCAATTAAAATTTGTACAACTTATTCTTACATGGCTCCTTACGACTTTATTTTATAGTGTTTCTCAGTAAGCGTGAGGTACTTTTATCTTTCTTCCCTGTTGCCTGTTCCCTGTTGCCTGTTCCCTGCTATAGCTATTCTAGCAGCCCAAATGTGCAAGTAAGTTGCCACTTCGCGCCAAGAAGCACCAGCATTCGCTACTATTGGCTCAATATCTGCTCGGTCTAATTTTAATCCTACCTGTTTCACTTCTGGTAGTGTAACTGCTTGAATGCGTTTCTCAGCCCAAGCAAGAATAGTCTCTGGAGTAAGGCGATGAAATCTAATTGTCCTAACTTTGAGCCGCACAAAACGCCCTACCCAAGACAAATCTTCATGGGTTCCAGCTACAATAGTTGCCCCTTGGTAAGAAGCTTGAGCTAGTGCAGCTAACAGTAAAGGTATGGGAATGCGGTCTGCTTCATCCCAATAGGTAATGGGTTCGACAGGAGGAATTTGCCACCTTCCCCACCCAGGGGGATAATAAGTGTAAGATCCTCCAGTCTGTTTTGCGCCAGTGGAGTAAATGAGAGGTTTTTCCAGCTCCTTTTTCTCCAATGAATTGAAAAAGAACCCGTCCTTTAGGTTGAGGAGGCTGGGAAAAACCCCGGTCTAGCCACAAATCTTCTGTAACACCAGGAGTTTGTTCGGCAGTAAAAGGGTTACAACGTAATCCTAGTCTTTCGTAAGGGTTAATCCACACAATTTATGCTCCTCTGGGAATAACTCGAAACAGTTTCACTTTTTTTCCTTTTTCTTTGCTATTTAATTTTCTGGAAAATTTCGTTGCAATAATTACCTCCCAAATCACTCGGATAATTTCTCCATCATAGGATACAGGACCCAAAGCAGGAATTTTGCAGCTAAAAGTGGAATGTGTTGTTCCTACAAAAGAATTAGAATAAACTGTTTTAGTATCAACATTACCTCGCCCCTCAGTACGCCAACCTACTTTGAGGTTGATCTCGTGTGGAGTTATGTTTCCTGCCCAAGAGAATTTTCCGGAGAGTTGTTTGCCTACTTCAATTACATCATCTTGGAGTTCAATAGTTATCATGGTTTTTGTCTCTTAATGCTTAATAGGATTTTCAGTAATTTGAGGTAATTAACTTGCTAATATGGGATCTACAGCAAAGGGGAAAGTACATAAAACGTAATCCAATTCCCTCCTAGAAACTTCTACGTTTGTTTTTTTATAAAAACCAATTTTTCTTTATTCAGCTCTACTTCAATTGTCCACAAAATACAATTATTATATGTCTGCAATGATGGGGCGCTATTGTTGGGAATTTCAATTGATGTTTTAAATTCAATCTCTTGAGTATCTGCTAGTACCGTTTGGTTAATTAAAGGTTCCTCTAAAATAATTTGTCGAACGGTTTCTCGATCGGTTCCAACATAATAAGTTACGACTTCTGAACACCTTAACACTGCTTTCAAGTAAACATTTTGATTCAAAGTAGCGCCCGAACGCAACGGACGACGATAGTGAATTTGATAGCTACCGCCTAATTTTAAAGGATGCTCAGAAACAAGCAGTTCTCCAGGATTTTCAAATTTTCTTCTGTTGTACAGACGTAAACTCCAAACTGCTGAATATAAAAACTTTAAGATGAATCCAACTAAACAGGTAACTTTTGCTATCTGGAGATTATTAGAGAAATAATATATAAGTGCACCAAGACCAAAGAAACCAATTGCAGAAAAAATACAATTTAGAATAAAGCAGCTAACTAGAAGTATTTTCGGGTTATCCTCAGGGATCATTTTGAATCCTTCTGGAGTATTTTTAGAGGCTTTCAATTTAGGGAGTGTGTATGAATTCATTTGATTCATAATCAGTTGGTTATAGAGTAGATTTACAATGTCGGTTTTGTCCAAAATTCCCAACCTTTTGTTGGTAGGCTGAGTTTTTTACTTCACCTACTACTACATCAGATAGAATTACTGATTTTATGCAACTTAAATTCTGTCCCAAGAGAATTTTCCGGAGAGCTGTTTACCCACTTCAATCACATCATTTTGGAGTTGAATAGTTATCATAGTTTTTGTCTGTTAATGCTTAATAGGATTTTCGGTAATTTGAGGTAATTAACTTGCTAATATGGGGTCTACAGTAAAGGGGAAACTCAATGAAATGTAATCCCAATCAGGTCCGTAAACTGCTCTGTTTGTTTTCTCTGTAGAAACCAGTTCTTCTTGATTCAGGTCTACTTCAATTGTCCACAAAATACTATTATGATCTGCCCGGAATGATGGGGTACTATTGTTGGGAATTTCAATTGATGCTTTAAATTCAATGCCTTGAGTATCTGCGAGTACAGTTTGGTTAATTAAAGGCTTTTCTAGAATAATTTGTCGAACGGTTTCTGGATCGGTTCCAATATAATAAGTTACTACTTCTGAACACCTTAACACTGCTTTCAAGCAAGCATTTTGATTCAAAGTAGCACCCAAACGCAAGGGACGGCGATACCGAATTTGATAGCTACCCCCTAATTTTAAAGGATACTCAGAAACAAGCAGTTTTCCAGAATGTTCAAATGTTCTTTTGTTGTACAGACGTAAACTCCAAACGTTTGCTAAAAACGTTAAGATGAATCCAGCTCCACAAATAGCAACAGCTATGTTGAGATTATTAGAAAAATCATATATAAACCCACCAATAAAAGAGAAAATAACTGCAGAAGCAAAACAATTCACAATAAAGTGGGGAAATAGATATGGTTTCTGGCTATTCTCAGGGATTAGTTTGAATCCTTCTGGAGTTTTCTCAGGGACTTTCAATTTAGGTAGTGTGTATGAATGAATTTGATTCATAATCAGTTGGCTATAGAGTAGATTTACAATTTCGGTTTTGTCCAAAATTCCCAACCTTTTGTTGGTAGGCTGAGTTTTTCACTCCACCTACTACTACATCAGATAGAATTACTGATTTTATGCAACTTAAATTCTGTGTTTCACAATGTAGTGTAAAAGTTGAGGATTTAGGTATTGACCTCTCCCTAATTGTTTGTAAGTATTTAACCAGACATGAAATTAAAGATTTTTGGGTTTTTAATACTACATATTTCTAATATTACAGCAGTTTTGATTTGGGTAAACCACTGTAAGGACATTGCATGCAAGGTCCCTACAAGGTTTTGATTGTGACGATGTGGTTTATAAATCAGCTCTCGGTCGCAATGACGAAAATAGGTTCTACTGTGTAAGTCCTAATTAAGTCTCATTATTCATTACAACTCCGTTATGAGAGCTGAGAGCTGACAGCTAATAGCTGAATGCTTACAAGAGACATGATACAATACGATTTCTCAAATCCTCTCAAATAAATAACTATTTTTGACTTCTGTGAAAGGATGTAACAACTTCTGGAATATTTTCTACTCTTTCCTGTTGAGCTGTCATTTTCAAGGTACAAGTTTTCTGACTCCAAATATAAGCTCCAATACCAACAGCTAAATTAGCAAAACAAGCAGCAGCAAAAATACCATCTACTCCAAATAACCAACTTCCTAAATATGCTAAAGGTACATACAAAAATAACATTCTTGTCATCGTCATCACTACAGAAGGCAAAGGTTTACCCAGAGCATTAAAAGTAGCACTAGAAATTAAAATCATCCCAGAAGCACCATAACTAATAGGTACTATCAACAAGTATTTCGCAGCAATTTCTATAACTTCTGGGTTTGGGTCGAATATAGAAGCAATTAAACTTCCTCCTACACCAAGAGCGATCGCCAGCAAAATTCCCCACAGCAGACAAAATTGAAATCCTAAACGCAAACCTAAATATACGCGGTCGTACTTTTTTGCCCCCCAGTTTTGACCGACAAATGGGCTGAAACTGGCAGATAATGCTATTGGGACAATTATAGAAAACGACTCTACCTTAGAAGCAATACCAAAACCAGCTACTGTTGCGACACCATAACTAGCTATCAAGCTAGTAATAAAAGTAATCGAAATTGGTGTAATCATATTTGTGGCAGCAGCAGGTATACCAATATAAAGGATACTTTGCCAATTTCTGAGCAGGAGATTAAAATTTGGAAAACTCCAAGATATCATGCGTTCGCGGTAATGCAGAAAGAGTAAAGAGGCAATCAAAGTTGTTGCTCTTCCGATAACTGTTGCTAATGCTGCTCCTTGTAAACCCATCGCCGGAATTTTGCCCACTCCGAAGATTAATATCGGGTCTAGCGCAGCGTTGACAACACCTGCTAAAATCATAATTACGCTAGGAATAAATGTATTACCAGCGGCACGAATAGCATTGTTACCGACCATTGGCACTACTATAAAAATTACTCCCAAATACCAAGTCTGCATATATTCTCGAATTAGAGGGAGAATTTCTGCTTTTGCACCTAAAGCTGTGAATAGGGGGTCGATAGTTGTTAAGCCTAAAATTACCAATATTCCGACTATCAGTAGGGATAAAGTTAGACTGTCAGTGGTAAGTCGTTTTACTTTGTGGCGATCGCCTTCTCCAATAGCTCTAGCAATTATGGAAGAAGCACCTGTTCCTAAACCCATTGATACGCTACCTAATACCATTACGACTGGGAATGTAAAACTCATTGCTGCTAGTTCATTTGTTCCCAGTTGACCCACAAAGTAGGTATCAACTATATTGAATCCTATTACAGCAAATACTCCCCAAACCATAGGCAGTGTTAGTTTTATTAATAGTGGGCCGACTCTGCCTTCTGTTAGTTGTCGTTTCATAAATATAAATTACTCTATTTTACAAAACTTTACCATTAGACATCTGTTGAGGTAATTATTAATTATTAATTATTAATAGGACTTACGCAGATACGCCATATATAGCGCTCAAAACTATTGTCCAATAGTACTTGCACTCTATAAATAGTGCTTTTGCCTAAGTCCTGATTAATTATTAATTGTTGAACATATCCTCAGCTAATGCTACTGCTCCCCAGGGCCAACGCATCTAATTTTTTTGACAAAAGACCAAGAGGTACATTCCGAGAATGGATACTGTGAGACATCTTAGCTCACGCTCCACAAACGCTATTTTCGAGTAAGCGATCGCGTCCAACCTTGATCGATAACTGATACGGGAGTATTTATAGCAGGACTTACGCAAAGACACTATGTATAGCGTATGTTAAATAGAGCGATTGCGCTCCGCAAAGCTCCGCTAACGCTATAGTTTTTTAAGCGATTGCGCTCCGCAAAGCTCCGCTAACACCTAAATATTTTGGCCATTGTTAAAACAAGGGTAAAAAACACCTATAAAATAGAAATAGCCTTGAATTTTATTCCAGATATTACAGTCTGCAATCACGCTTAAGTAATCAAAGCACAATCAATAATAATTCTAATTCTGCTATTACTCAAACAAAATCATCATACCGAATGTTTTCACTTATTTGCCATCAGAATTTATTATGAGCTGAACAAAATTTTGAGGAGGTAATTATTGTTCCATCCGGCTCTTTTTCGTTTATTTTTTATTCCAGTTTTTACAGTTTTTTCGCTTGTTAATAAATTTCATGCTATTTGTCTAATTACTGCTAAATTTTCAGGAGCATTATCCTTTCTGATTCTAGAATCATCTTCCTGGAATTGAACATCCAGAACCCAATTTAATTGATTTTCAATTCCCCAATGGCCTCGTATAGCTTCAGCTAAAATTTGTGCATTATTTGATAAACTACTGATGTAGTATCTTCGTTCACAAGTGATTTTTCCATCTTTTTCAGAGCGAAAGTAATCGAGGAGCGCCAATTGATTTGAGATTTTTCCATTCCCCAAAAGGGTCTACTTCTTCAGAAATATTACTCACCATATAATAGTATCGACCTTCGATACGACCATGAGTTAAATCAGATTGACAGTAATCACATTACGCGGGCTTTTTTCTCCAACATTGTTAGATAATTTATTTAGCAATTTTTCTACTATGCAGATAAAAATAACCTTGATTTTTTCAAAGTAATTACATAGTCAGCTTGTTGTGCTGTAATTTGTTTAACAATTTCTTTTTGACATCCCATCGCATCAATGGTCACGCGCGCAACCAGAAATAGATAAAACCTTGAGAAGTTTAGGAATTGCAGTAATTTCGTTTGATTTATTATCTACTTTTACTTGACCTAAAACCAGGCGATTTGCCGTTGCCCAGGCACTGACCATGTGAATAGGTTTCCCTTGATTTTTTCGGGTCTAAAGAACCTCTGAGAGTTTTACCATCTATTGCTATTATTTCTCCTTCAGTTATTTGACTTACTGACTTAATCCATGACAAAAACAGACTCTGTAATTGTTCGGGGTCTAGACGTGCAAAAACTCGCGCAAATGTATCATGAGATGGAATACCATTAGGCAGTTCTAAAAACTTTTTAGCCATTCATATTTAGACTCACCATAAGCTTCTATATCCACCCATGTATCCGCACCACAAATTACAGCACAAATAGTAATTATAATAATATCAATTAATTGATGACGTTTAGTTCTATCTACCCTCGGGTCTTCTAGTTCACTAAAATACTCATAAATACTCTTTTTGGGTTGGAGTTTCATTGTTGAAAATTTCTATTATTACTAGGATAATTATCCAATACGGAAACTCTAATATTCAGCTTAAGAGTGTTTTTTTTAAGTATTAATTATGAAATTTATTTGATAGTTTTGACAGTTGAAAGTTTGGGTATTTTTTGATGGTGATATGAGAAGCGATAGACTTCCAGTCCGCTTTCCTACGGAATGCTACGCAAACGCGTTGGCGGAGCCTAGCGGCAGCTATATCGCATAGTCTCCATTTGAAATTATCTTCTTGGTCATTTGTCAAAAAAATTAGATGCGTTGGCCCTGTACTGCTCCCCACAAAGGTGCTTCATCACCTAATGCTGCTGGTAAAATCTCAAAATTGACTTCTGGTAAAGCTGTTTCTCTTGCTACTCTTTGTCAGGTTTCCCACAATAATTCATAGGACTTACGCAGATACGCCATATATAGCGCTCAAAACTATTGTCCAATAGTACTTGCACTCTATAAATAGTGCTTTTGCCTAAGTCCTGATTAATTATTAATTGTTGAACAGATCCTCAGCTAATGCTACTGCTCCCCACAAAGGTGCTTCATCACCTAATGCTGCTGGTAAAATCTCAAAATTGACTTCTGGTAAAGCTGTTTCTCTTGCTACTCTTTGTCAGGTTTCCCACAATAATTCATAGGACTTACGCAGATACGCCATATATAGCGCTCAAAACTATTGTCCAATAGTACTTGCACTCTATAAATAGTGCTTTTGCCTAAGTCCTGATTAATTATTAATTGTTGAACAGATCCTCAGCTAATGCTACTGCTCCCCACAAAGGTGCTTCATCACCTAATGCTGCTGGTAAAATCTCAAAATTGACTTCTGGTAAAGCTGTTTCTCTTGCTACTCTTTGTCAGGTTTCCCACAATAATTCATAGGACTTACGCAGATACGCCATATATAGCGCTCAAAACTATTGTCCAATAGTACTTGCACTCTATAAATAGTGCCTTTGCCTAAGTCCTGATTAATTATTAATTGTTGAACAGATCCTCAGCTAATGCTACTGCTCCCCACAAAGGTGCTTCATCACCTAATGCTGCTGGTAAAATCTCAAAATTGACTTCTGGTAAAGCTGTTTCTCTTGCTACTCGTTGTAGGGTTTCCCACAATAATTCATAGGACTTACGCAGATACGCCATATATAGTGTTCAAAACTATTGTCCAATAGTACTTGCACTCTATAAATAGTGCCTTTGCCTAAGTCCTGATTAATTATTAATTGTTGAACAGATCCTCAGCTAATGCTACTGCTCCCCACAAAGGTGCTTCATCACCTAATGCTGCTGGTAAAATCTCAAAATTGACTTCTGGTAAAGCTGTTTCTCTTGCTACTCGTTGTAGGGTTTCCCACAATAATTCACCTGCTTTCATCACCCCACCCCCTAAAATAAACCGTTCGGGATTAATTAAATTAGCTACATTCCCAATACCTACTCCTAAACCCCAACCAGCTAACTCGATCGCCTTAATGGCAATTTTGTCTCCTTGAATAGCTGCTTGACTAACTTCCTGAGCAGTTATTGCTTCTAAATCATTATTTACTAAACTCCGCAAAATTTGCCCTTCTTGAGGTTGATATTGCAACTGTTCTCTTACCTGTTGGGCAATATAAGGACCTGATGCTAATCTTTCCACACAACCACGTTTACCACAAAGACAAATTGGACCTTCTGGATCGACTGTGACATGACCTATTTCTCCTGCCATACTCTGAACACCCCGCCATGGTTTGCCATTGAGAATCCAACCTCCACCGACACCAGTGCTTACAGTAATATAGAGTAAGTTGTCATATCCTTGACCAGCGCCAAAACGATGTTCTCCTAATGCTGCTACGTTGGCGTCATTATCAACTATTGCGGGTGAGTTAAATTCGGTTTCTAAGATTTGTTTGAGGGGAATATTTTCCCAACCTTTTACATGATGGGATAGACGAACTGTACCTGTTGTTGCGTCTACGGGACCGCCAAAACTGACTCCTATAGCAGAAGGTTTTTCGCCTTTGAGGAGGTTGTGAGAAATAGTTTGCATTATTTCAATATCTGTTTGAGCACAAGCATGGGGAGGGGAAAAAGTTTTTTGATAGTTTTGCCATTCTCTTTCGCCAGCATTTAATACTGCTGCTGCTAACTTTGTGCCACCAAAATCAAGGGCTAAAATTTTATTTTTCATAAAATAGATCGGGTTTATTGAGGTTATTTTTAAGTTGTTAAACTAGAGTTTGGAGGGAAGCTCCGTTCAATAATTAATAATTAATAATTAATAATTAATAATTAAGAGCTGATTTGTAAACTTAGCTGAAAGTCCTATAATACATAGCTTTTAGTAATTTAGGGGTTAGTGGACGATAACTTGCTAAACCTAAGTATAGTCAGGAGTTCAGCTTCTTAATATTGACTTTATAAATCAGCTCTAATAATTAATAATTAATAATTAATAATTAACAATTACCTCTCCTTGAAAAGAAGAGGATTGACTAATTATGAATTTTTTTTCTTGTTTCTCCTTGAAAGGAGAGGCTTTATACCTTAATTTTTTGGTAAATTAATTTCATATCAAGTTGATATAATAAAGGCTTTATAGCAAAAGTTCATCTACTTTGCCACATTCTTCACTCTTAAAATTATTTATTAAATATTTAAGTGAACTCGGTGTAAAATTTTAGTATTTTTAAAATATATGGGATATAAGTTTAATCTTAATTATTGTAGTTTATTCTGAGTTATTATAATATAGCTCGAAGGAAAGGCCGTGGACATATCCATAGCTTAAAACTCAGACAAAGCAATATTTTTTCTTCTTCCCTCTTCCCTCTTCCCTCTTCCCTCTTCCCTCTTCCCTCTTCCCTCTTCCTTCTTCCCTCTTCCCTCTTCCTTCTTCCTTCTGCTATATTTTATTGTTGAAAATAAATAGCAACAAAAATTTAATAAAAAATTAATTACCCTCGTTCGTGTTTTTTGTTATAATTATTTTTTAAGACTAAGAATACTAAAATCAGGAGAGCATTAATATGGTAGAACAAACTAATCAAAATCTACCAGAATCAGTGGTACAAAATTTACCTGTGGTAGCTAATCAAACCTGGCAACAAGCAACTCAAAACTTTCCTCAACAAGTTAAACAAACTGTTATTCAAAATAGAGTTCCGATTGCAGTAGGTGTAGGTGCAATTGTATTAACTCCAGTTCTTTTGCCTTTGTTAAAACCTGTCGCTAAAGCAACTATTAAAACGGGTGTTTCTTTCTTGGAAAAAACTAAAGGTGCTCTAGCAGAAACAGTAGAAGTATTCGGGGATATTGTGGCGGAGGCTAAGGCGGAAGTAGCGGCAGAAGCACAACATAAATCTAACTTAAAAGCAGGTGTATATTCTCAACAAGAATTGAATGCAAATAAGTCGGCAACTCCATAGATTACTGTTCAATAATTTAGAATTTAGAATTGAGAATTTAGAATTGAGAATTACCTCTTCTTATAAATAAGATGATTGGTTAAAAAGATTTTTTCTTCTCTTGGTCGATTGGATATGGCTAGGTTTCCTCAGCATCCCACCCAACGGGTGCGCTGCGCTTTTTCTGTTTGTCATGCTGCGCAAACATGTCGCGCAGCGTTAACGTAGTTATGCGAAGCAAAACGACCGCTTTTTTCTCCATGAATGGAGAGCCTTTATACCTTAATTATTTGGTAATTTATACTCTCTCATTGCTTTATTTCGAGAGAGTTAGAATGGAAAATTATTTATGGAGGAGTCAGGAGTCATATCAAATCCTGTAGCATGGGTGTTATTCAGTATTTAAAGATAAGAGTAGGGGCGAATGGCATTCGCCCTATATTGTAGGAGCGAATGGCATTCGCCCTATATTGTAGGGGCGAATGGCCATTTGCTAATGCAAAGCTGCCGCTAACGCTCTTACGCATTGTATGAAAATCGACGGAATTATATTACTCCGAAGCCAACGGATTTAATATCAGGAATGAGGAGAGAAAAGTAAGAAAGAGGAGAAAGTAGTTTTCGTTCGCTAATTAAACAGACATGAGTTGAGTTAGATAGTTTAGTTAAAAAATTAAAATCAATTAATTTAATTAATACTGTCAAAAAGAAGTGAAAAAAACTGTAGTAGGGGAAACTCTATTGTAAGAATTCAGCAGTCAGCTATCAGCTATTAACTTATTATCTTAGAAGGAGAATTCAAAATGATGTTTATGCAGCATTCACTAGGAAAGAAAAAGGTAACAAGCTAACTTTACTATATTACATTACGCTCAAAAGCTGAATGCTGTTTGCGGAGCATGACAAACGGAAATGCTAATAGCTGAATGGCTACACTCTATTTAAAGATTTTCTATAAAAAAAATCAGTTTTTCAAAAGCTTCGTTATCCCAGTTAATATAACCTGCTTGAGCTGCTGCACCTAGACGTTTATTGGGATGTTCTTGAGTAGATAACCAGGCGTGTATTTTAGCTTTAGAAGTCTTATTAAATTTTCTTCTTGCTTTTGTCTCAATGCACTGAAAGAAATCTTCAATACAACTAATTTCATCAGTATGTATTGATTTTAAACATAAGTCTTCTAGCATTCCTGAAGAACTGTTGTCTGGAAGGATAAATTTTTCTATTTTTAAGTTCTCTATTTTATTCAATTTATGTTGCTTGAGAGAATATTCAATACTTTTAGAGGCATCATCGAATGACTTATCAGCATCTCTAGTAATTCCTAAAGAACGCAAATTAGAAAAGCCTGGTATTAAAGGCAAGGTTTTCAAGTAATTATTAAGGTTATCTTTCCCTCCATAAGAATTAACTTGGATATTATTAATTTCTAAATATTCAATTAATTGAGATAAAAACATTACATCTTCTTTTCCTTCACCAAGAATCAACTTTGACTTTTCAATTGTTGTTTGAATTTGGCTCATTAACGCATCTCCAGGTTAAGTTCTAAAGAAGTCTCAATATTATCTTTGTCATAAACTAAACTCTTGATAATATTAGTCTCTTTTTCTCTCTCTAGTCTGAAATAACGAAAGTCATATAATTCGGAGTTAGAAAATGCTTGATGAGCAGCATTAATACATTCATAACTATGAGTAGTAGCAAAAAGTTGAGTGTTAGATATTCTAGTTGCTACAGCTATAGACTGCCAAACTTTTTCCATAATTGAGTGATGTATGCCATTTTCAATTTCATCAATTAATACAGTTCCTTCTGGTGCATTCATAATCGATAAAATAATAGATAATAATCTTTCCATTCCTTCTCCCATTAATGAAACAGGAATTAAATAATCTCCTCCAATATCTCCATGAATCATTGGAATTCCTCCGGTGACTAAAACTGCTAAACGTTTTAATCTTGGTTCTATTATTTTTAAGATTTCTATAATTTCATTTTGTTGATTTATGGCTTCAAAATTACTGAATATTTCTGCATCTTCGGTTGGTGAGACTCTTAAACGGCTACTGAGAAAAACACTAGGAGGAAAAACTTCTATTTCTCTAGCTTTCTGTTCTTCGTCTTCTTGAATTTCTATCTTTATTTTTTTTTGTTCTTGATCTGGTATTAAAAATGTTGTAAATCCCAAGATTTTTTGATCATTTTTTTAAATTCTAGTTTTAAATCCTTGAGAGTTTTTATACTATTTGACCTTAAATGCAAAGGGAACAATCTTGGGCTTGATGCTTTATCTAAACTCAATTTTAATTCGTTATCTTCATCATTTTCGTTTACTATTTTAATTTCAATGGCTTTACTTACTTGTTTATTATAGAATAACCATTCACAAACTTCTTCTACATCAAAAGTTTGTTGCTGGAATACTCCTCTATCAAAATTTAATTGAAACGGAATTTCTATAGAATTTAAACTTGTTAACAAAAAAATTGCTTCTAGTAGAGCTGTTTTGCCAACATTATTGATACCTCCAATTAAATTAACTCGTTCGATATTATCAATAGTAATTTCTTCAAAACATCTAAAATTTTTAACTGTAATACATTTAAACATAATTAATTTAACGCTTTCTTTTTTTACTGTTATAAAAGCTGTTTGGTATCTTTGTCAAAGTGGATAATTTAGTCAAACATCATAATTGGTAGATAATTATGCTTTTTTATAAGGATAAACTTTTCTATTTTTAAATTCTCTATCTAATTTAATTTATGTTGTAGGCAAGAGAAAAAAGTCGAAGACCTAAAAAATACTGGAAACCTTTGTCATTGCTAGATTTAGATCTGTCTGAACTAAAAACCTCTCCCTGTCTAAATTTGAGACTATTTTCCGCTCAAGTTTTGTCTAAACCACTGTAGTTAAGTTTTTCTTTGATTTACTTCTTAGTCAATTGCTCAAAAATTTTGCATATTTAGTTTGGCTAATTTTTTCCACAAATTCTTCATAATTTTCAATAACATCTGAAAGCTGATTGGATGTAGTTTTTACTAACTTTGTTTTTATTGGTATTGACTCCAGTCCTAAATAATTAAAAATGCGATCGCAGGTATTTTGATGGTTTTCTTCTAGTAGTAAATCTTCTTCATAAATTACTTTTATGTGGTCAAGTTTTTCTAATATTTCTTTCTCTTTAACTCGATATATTTCTCTCCGTTTCAAAAGCTCAATTAATTTGTTGCAATCTATCTTTATTGTCTGATAATTTAGTGAGCTTTTTGATTTGGCTTCCCATTGGTTTCTTGAACTAGCCAACATACTAGAAATAATGCTTCGTAAGTAATTATTACGGATTAAATGAATTATTGCCCAACCCTGGTAATACAAATTAAACATAAATTTTTCTGGATCTACATATTGCTCTTCTGGCAATTGAGATATCATCAGCTTAAAGCCATAAACTTTACCAGAAAACTTTACACGCCTGCCTTGGATATATAGATTTGGGAATAACATTTTTCTATAATCTTTAGCACTTAATATTTCCTTTTCACAATAAATTTTCGGTTGATTATTGAGTAATTGAACCAATAATGTACTTCCTGTTCTCGGCTGTCCAAAAATCACAAATTTTTTTTCAAATATTTGATGTTTTAGTAATAAAGCTCTACTATAAGCTGCGATTTCTCCGCGTATTTTTAAGATTGATTCAAATGGAGATTCATTTCTCTTAAAATCAGTTATTTGTTTTTGCCGTCTTTCCACCCATTCTGTTTTTACCCATTCAGGTATATTGGTCATTTTCAATCCTCCAATCCAATCTTAAATTTAGCTTTATTTTAATTGATTTTAAATTAAATTGGTTTTTAGATGTTCAATTTCAGGAAGATGAATCTAGAATCAGAAAACTCATGCTCCAGAAAATTTGGCAGTAATTAGGGTTTGCTGAAAAAAGCAAAGTGTGGGGGGTGGGGAGTGTGGGGAGTGTGGGAAGTGTGGGAAGTGTGGGGAGGGTGGGAAGACAGAGAAAGTAGGAGGAATAATTGTTAGAGTGATTTTTCTGCCATACTCACCCCACGCATACTCACTTTTTGAGGGTAAGTGAATTGAAACAGGCACACTTTTTTCGATTATAAAAAGGCCAATACCTTTATTTATCAGTACTTTGAGATTTAATCAGCAAACCCTAATTAGACAAATAGCTTTAAATTTGTTAAATCAAGAAAAACTGTAAAAACTGGAATAAAAAACAAACGAAAAATAGCTGGATGGAGCAATAATATTATGTCCGGTTGAACAGTTATAAATAAACTACTCAGAATTCTGAATTTCCTACGGAATGCTCCGCAAACAGAATTTAGAATTCAGGAGGGAAGAAAGAAGAAAAGAAGGAGAAAGTTTTTTTGATCACTAATTATCCGGACATGATATAATTACCTGCTCAACATTTTATTCAGCTCACAATAAATTATATCAAATCCGCCTAATTGCACATAGATCCAATAACGTAATAATCAGGGTTTTAAGCTATTGATTAGTAAGCATTCCGCAGGAAATACTTACGAAAATATAGTATAAGTTAAACGAATTTTTACTTCATTCTTTAAAAAGCTGACAGCTGACCGCTAATAGCTGTTTGCGCAGCATTCCGCAGGAAATGCTTACATTGATTATGAGGGTATTTAACCGGATTTGATATTAGGAGTAAAAAATGATTTTTGTCTACACAGAATCATTTTTTTTGCTAAAGCGATAAATTTCTATAATTTTGAGTCGTTCTTAGACTTCTATAGAAGCAATTTTGGTTCTATAGAGGTGAAGTTTTATCTAATTATTCAACTCACCCCTAACTTAATAATTTTAATTTCCACGATTAGTTTGAGATTCTGCCAAATTATCGGCAAACTCTTCACTAATTCCGGCAAAAGTCGCCTGACTTTGTTCATACATAGAAAGACCACTTTTAATCGCATCCTTAACTACTTTTCTCGCAACTTTTGTGACAGTAGGAGCAACTAATGGACTGAGCAAAAAGGCACCTAATCCGAATAAGGCAAAGCGATCGTTTGTTTGACCATCTTCAACCATTTCTCGGAGGTGAAGAGTGACTACAGATTTTTTTAAATGAACAAGTGACATAATTAATTTTAATTAGGAAGGAAGAAGGAAGAAGGAAAAAGGAAGAAGATAAGATTAGTTTTTTTGTGGGGGGTTTGTTTGTTGACATCCTCCCCGGCCTAAAGGCACGGGGATTCCTACCGAGCCTTAGCTCCTCGGTGGGGTAAATAAACTTTTGGAATTAACCAAAATATATATACAAATATCTACAAAAACTATTCCCCTACCCTTCTATTATGTACTACTTTCTAACTGATGCTGCACCAGAGGACGTAAACTATTTAAACCAGCAGCGATCGCACTGCCATTGTGGACCACCGTAGCAATGAGAGGATGTAGTCCCACTGTAGAGGCCAACCCTAAAGCTACCAAATTTGGCCCTACTACCATAACAGTATTTTGTTCGATGAGATGTTTAGTCTCCTTGGCAATAGCGATCGCCTCCAACAAACTAGATAAATTATTATTCATCAAAACCACATCTGCTGTTTCCCTCGCTACATCCGAACCATTTTCAAAAGAAACAGACACATCTGCATAAGCTAAAGCCACAGAATCATTTAACCCATCTCCCACAAAAGCCACAGTTTTTCCGGTGCGGCGTAAATCTCGAACAATAGCAGCTTTTTGGTCAGGAAAAGCCTCAGCATGAACTTGAGACTCTGGAATTTTCAACTCTGTGGCCACCATCTTCGCCCTGACCTCGTTATCCCCAGTCAGTAAATGCACTTCCATATCATATTCTTGTTGCAATCTCATAATCAGAGGCATACTTTCCGGACGCACTGGGTCTTTATATTGAATTGCCCCTTGAAACTCGCCATTGCAGGCCACATAAATCAAAGATAACCACTCAGAAACTGGGCATTCTTGGTCAGTATGGGCACAACTTTCCTGAAAACAAGGATGATTTTCATAGAAGCAATCTAAATCTACTCCTGCTTGAGTCAAAAACTTAGCACTGCCGACCAAAACATCCTGACCATTAATATCTACCTGAATACCCAATCCTACTTTATACTCCCACTCACCCCGTGGATAAATATTCACACCTTGTTCCTGAGCATAACGAGCGATCGCCTCTGCCACTGGATGAGTAATACGTTGTTCCGCAGAAGCTGCTAAAGCCAAAACTTCTGTGGCACTCATTCGTCCTGATACTGTTTCTACTCCCACCACAGCAATATTACCTTGAGTCAAAGTACCAGTCTTATCAAAAACAATAGTATCAATTTCGGCTAACATTTCCAGAGTACGACCACTCCTAACCAAAATACCGTGTCTGGTAGTATGGTTTAGCGCTCCCAAAAATGCGGTGGGAACTGATACTCGAATTCCTGTGACAAAGTCTAGGGTGAGAATAGATGCAGCTCTACTGGGGTCGCGAGTTGTGGCTAAGACAATGCCAGCTAATATCAAGGATGGCAAAATTAATTTGTCTGCCATTTGAGAGGCATAATTTGCCATTCTGGTGTCATGTACTGGAGCTTTTTGTAATAGTTCGATACTAGCAGCAGCACGAGTTTGTTTGCCTATCCTTTCTGCCCGAATATAAATTTGACCGGAACGTACTAAGGTCGAAGCATAGACTAATGTACCTGGTTTGCCGACAACTGGCATTGACTCTCCGGTGAGTTGCTGTTGGTCAATGACTGCCTCACCTTGTAATACTTCTCCATCTACTGGTATTTGTTCTCCTGGGTAGACTATAACTGTATCGCCTCGTTTGACTTGGTCGCTTGGTATTTGTTGTTTTTCTCCATCTTTTTCTACCCAGGCAAAACGTCCGATGGCGTCTAACAGGTCTGAAGTTTGATGTTCGGTGGATCTGGCTGTTTGTTCGCGGATTACATCTCCCAGTTCGTGGAGAGTTAATACTAATGCAGGGGTTAATACTTTGCCTTGGATGGCACCGAGGGTTAGGGAGAGGAAGTCGAGACAGTCTATATTCAGGCAATGTTCGATTAATAAGCTCTGGAAAGCGCGTTTGACAACTGGAAATGCTGCAATGGCCAAGGCGCTAAAACTCAGTTGTGGAGAAATTGGTAATTTTAATGGTCCGCTGAGGAAAGCTAAAAGGGTTGCTAGACTTGGTATTACTAAACTTGACCATTCTCCTTCATTTTGGTCTTCTGTTTCTGGTGGTGTTTGGGATTTAACTTTGTTTTTGGCAATTGTTACGGTAGAGCGATCGACGTTTTCTATTAGAGATATAAGATGGTCTAGTATTTCTGTTTCTGATTTGCCTTTGGTCTGATAATTAATGGCGATCGAACTTGCTGCTTGGTTAATGCGAGTTTGTTTGACGTGGATATCTGATTCTAATAATGTTTGTACATTGTCAGTATAGTTTTTGTCTAGACTCAAGTGCATGACGCGAAGTCTGACTCTTCCGGGAATGCCATGCACTAATGATATTGTGGGAGTTTTGACTGTTAGTGTTGATGTTGACCCTGATTGTTGTGATTTGATAGTTTGCATTGTTGAGTAATTGGTAATGGATATAGTTATACGGTAGTTATACGGTAGGTTGGGTTAAGCGGTAGTGCAACCCAACAACTCTAATAGACATCTCCTCCAAAAGACAGAGCAGGGAGCAGGTGGTTATACAGTAGGTTGGGTTAAGCGGTAGCGCAACCCAACAGATACATAGAGTTGTTTGGTTTCGTTCCTCACAGTTTTTGGGTTTCGTTCCTCACAGTTTTTGGGTTTCGTTCCTCACAGTTTTTGGGTTTCGTTCCTCATAGTTGTTTGGTTTCGTTCCTCACAGTTTTTGGGTTTCGTTCCTCATAGTTTTTGGTTTCGTTCCTCATAGTTGTTTGGTTTCGTTCCTCATAGTTTTTGGGTTTCGTTCCTCATAGTTTTTGGGTTTCGTTCCTCACAGTTGTTTGGTTTCGTTCCTCACAGTTGTTTGGTTTCGTTCCTCACAGTTGTTTGGTTTCGTTCCTCACAGTTGTTTGGTTTCGTTCCTCACAGTTGTTTGGTTTCGTTCCTCACAGTTGTTTGGTTTCGTTCCTCACAGTTGTTTGGTTTCGTTCCTCACAGTTGTTTGGTTTCGTTCCTCACAGTTGTTTGGTTTCGTTCCTCACAGTTTTTGGTTTCGTTCCTCACAGTTTTTGGTTTCGTTCCTCACAGTTTTTGGGTTTCGTTCCTCACAGTTTTTGGTTTCGTTCCTCACAGTTTTTGGTTTCGTTCCTCACAGTTTTTGGTTTCGTTCCTCACAGTTTTTGGGTTTCGTTCCTCACAGTTGTTTGGTTTCGTTCCTCACAGTTTTTGGGTTTCGTTCCTCATAGTTTTTGGGTTTCGTTCCTCACAGTTTTTGGTTTCGTTCCTCATAGTTTTTGGGTTTCGTTCCTCACAGTTTTTGGTTTCGTTCCTCACAGTTTTTGGGTTTCGTTCCTCACAGTTTTTGGGTTTCGTTCCTCACAGTTGTTTGGTTTCGTTCCTCACAGTTTTTGGGTTTCGTTCCTCATAGTTTTTGGGTTTCGTTCCTCACAGTTTTTGGGTTTCGTTCCTCACAGTTTTTGGGTTTCGTTCCTCACAGTTTTTGGGTTTCGTTCCTCACAGTTTTTGGTTTCGTTCCTCACAGTTTTTGGGTTTCGTTCCTCATAGTTTTTGGGTTTCGTTCCTCATAGTTTTTGGGTTTCGTTCCTCATAGTTTTTGGTTTCGTTCCTCACAGTTGTTTGGTTTCGTTCCTCATAGTTTTTGGTTTCGTTCCTCATAGTTTTTGGGTTTCGTTCCTCATAGTTTTTGGGTTTCGTTCCTCACAGTTGTTTGGTTTCGTTCCTCACAGTTTTTGGGTTTCGTTCCTCACAGTTTTTGGGTTTCGTTCCTCACAGTTGTTTGGTTTCGTTCCTCACAGTTTTTGGGTTTCGTTCCTCACAGTTTTTGGGTTTCGTTCCTCACAGTTTTTGGGTTTCGTTCCTCAACCCAACCTACTAAATAAGAACTGACAGTACCGAATAAATAGGAATGAGACAAAATTTAGTAATTATGGAGACCGAAAAATTTTGCTTTATACCTAATTAAATGGATTTGATATTACTGATAACTGATAACTGATAACTGATAACTGAAATTACCTATGCTTCGGGTATTTCCTCTTCATCACAATCAGCTTCTTGAATAATATTCATCAATAACATTCCTAGTTCCCAGTCTGACATTCCATCAGCTTGATACTGGATGGCGATGGAAGCTGCTGCTGTATTTATCCGTACTCCTAATACATGGGAGTCTGCTGTTAAAAGTTGTTCTAAACGTCTGACGTAATTTGGGTCAGATGCTACTTTTGGGATTCGCAGTCGGATGCGACCGGGAACTGAATGCACTATTGTGTATGTTGGTGAGTCATCACTAGCAACAGTTGTCACTGGTTGAGAAATATTTGTTTGCTCAGTATCAATTACAGGTATAGTTTCTGTTTGTTCTTTTAGTTGTTCAATTATTTGGCGTACAAAACCTGCAACTGTTAGGTTCACTAGAAGTGCAGTAGCACCCCGTAGTTTAAATCTAGTGGTAATCATGATTCCGACTAAGGGAGGTAGAATGTATTCAATTTCATTATGTGCTTGTAAAAATGCACCTAATTGGGGGACGGTTGTTTCAGTTTGGTTTATGGTGTTTGTATAGTTTGAGGTTGTTGCCATTTCAGTTATCAGTTATCAGTTATCAGTTATCAGTTATCAGTACCTCTGCAATAAGGAGGTTTGAAATCAGGAATATTCTCTTTTTTTCTATCCGGAGACGCATACCCAAAATTTATCGGTCATGGTTTATATTCTTTTAGTGAGAGGGAACAGAGTAGGGGAGTGACTATCATGGAAGGATACACGGATACGGAAGGGAGTGGGGGAGTGGGGGGAGAGTAGGAGAATTTGGCATTGGTGATTTGAGCTATGGTATCATGTCCGGAGCAGAGCGCGAACAAAAAACTTTCTCCTTCTACTACTCTTTCTTCCTCCTGACTCCTCCTTTGTTATCTATAACTATTCAACCGGACATGATATTACTTAACTTGTTTTTAGTTCGTTCCATTTTGTCCGAATAGTTTCGACTCGTTCGCGGTTAACACCTAAATCTGATTCTCCAAGACGGGAAGCTGAACGTACTTGAATAGCGTTACCATCTTCGTCTACATAAAATTCTACATCATCTACAAATCCCATGATTTTACTTGTAAACTCAGCATACAAATAATTTTTATCTTCCTTGACAATATTTGTCCGAGACATAGATGCAATTATTTGTTTGAGGTTAGCGATCGCTGTTTCTGGATTATTAGAGTCATAGCTAAGAGAGACTATACCATGTTCTGCATCCTGACTGTAACTACTGACACAGTTTGGACTATTGGGACAAGGCGCTAGTCGTCCAGAATATACGCCGAGATTATCGGGTCTGGTGCCAGCAAATAAGCTTAGTTTGTCAGAGGTGGCATTAACTCCGACAACAATGGCAACTGTTACTAACAAAAAGAGGGTAATGTATAACATTTTCAAAAATATATTAGGAGATTTTTTTTCTGTTGTTTCCATAGTCTATCGGAGAATAATTTGATTGAACTGGCTAATATAATAACAATTATTCTATATCTAAACCCAAAATTTTATGACTGACGAAAAGCAAGCAATGTTAACAGCAAATCAAGCTTTTTATCGAGCTTTTGAAAAACGGGACATCGAAACTATTAGTTCTATTTTGTCCAAGGGTATTGACACAGTTTGTATTCATCCAGGTCGTAATGCCATTCGTGGTTTTGAAAATATTCGGAATTCCTGGGATTTAATATTTAAGAATACTAATTATATTGAAATAGATCTTGATATTGTGACAACAGAAGTTAATGGGGATATTGGTTATGTTGTTTTAGTCGAAAATTTGATGCAAGTGATTGGAGGTAGGAGAACTAAAGCTCAGTGTATCGCAACGAATATTTTTGAGCGGATGGGTGGAAATTGGTATTTGATTCATCATCATGGTAGTCCATTGATGAGCTAGGGCCGCTATGCGGAAGTCAAAAGTCAAAAGTCAAAAGTCAAAAGTATTGATTTGTAATTGTTTTAGGATTTTGTAACCGATCAGTTATTTCCACAATCCTGCACTAGGGTATTTCTTAGGAGTCAGGAGTCAGAAGTCAGGAGTCAGGAGGGAATTCATTAATGGATAATTGATAATGGATAATTGATAATTACCTCTGGTTAAAACCGTTACGGAATTGAATATAAGGAGATATTATTTCTTCTCTTGGTCGATTGGATATGGCGCAGGTTTCGGAGCCATCCCACCCTTCGGGAAGCTACGCAACGACCGCTTTTTTTTCCCCTTAAAAGGGGAGGCTTTAAACCATAATTATTTAATAATTAATAATTAATAATTAATAATTCTGTAAGAAGTAAGAAGGAAGAAGGAAGAAGGAAAAATCTGGCACTGTCTGAGTTTGAAGCTTTTGATTTGTCCGCGCCCTTTATTTCCACTGCTATAATTTTTCAAGAGCAGATATTGCCTCCATTTAATATCAATTTCATAAAATCAGGACTTAGATATAAGGTAGGAAAAATGCGGAACAAAACGCCCCTACTACTGACTACTGACTCCTGACTCCTGACTCCTTATCTAATTTTCTTCCACAATATTGAGGTCTTTGTTGTAATTGAATACCTAATAAATCAGCCACATTACACTTCAATCTACCTGCTGTTTGTTTACCTGGTTCTATGTAGCCAAAACCACTACTAAAAAACTTTTGCTGATAAGAATAAATTGCTTCTATCCATTGTTTTTGTGCTTCTAAATATTTCTCTGGTTCTCCTAAAAGTTCATCTTCTATCGCCCCAGAATACTGAAGTTTTATATCATTTTCTAGAATTTGCTTAATTGCTTGAATAATTTTTAAGCGTGCTTCTTCTGATGTAACTACTGTTGAATTTTGAGATAATATTTCTGTCTCTAGTTCCCGGACTATTTCTCGAATTACACTGCTAGTAGTGGGAAAATTGTCTAGTGCTTTTTCCATTTTGACTGAGGAAATTACGCTAACATTTTTTGTTGAACTATCAGTTAATTGTTCTTCTGAAAAAGGGGAATGTTCATTTTTTTTCGGTTCAGCAATAGTGCCAGTATTAAACTTACTTATCTGATATCCTAAAGCAAAAAATAAACCATGAGAAAGTATTAATAAACAAGTTGTTGCTACTGGCAAGCCATACTTTTTTATGAGGATAACTATTCGGTCGGAAACAGTTAATTCTTGCTGAACATTTAACCCAAAAATTCTGATTTCATAAATTGACTTTAATCTCGGAAATGCTGATGTAAATATCGATCTTGGTACTTTTCCATGACTGAGTTGATGAAAATAAGCTGCTAACTCATAATCGGGTAGTTGAGAAAATAACTCAGCAAAAGGTTGATAATAATTGCAGCGTTCGCGACTAGATTTTAAGTGGGAAATGAGTTTCTTCCAAATAGTATCTCCATAAATTAATTGCTCTATTTCTTGGTCAATACTTGTGTTTAATAAATTGTTACCCAAATATTCTAAATCGTGGCTAACTTGTTGTTTGATTATAGTAGAATAGGTTGACCATAAACTATTTTTAGTTTTTAATAGCCAACAGAAAGCAGGAACAGATATTTTTCCTCCTAATATTTGATAGAAGGCGTAATTCATTCCTAGTACAATTAATGGATCTAATGATTTTTGATAATTTTTCAGTTGAGATTGTAATTTTAGAGATATTTTTGTTTCTCATCTTCTTTTTCCATCTCCAGTAATATTTAACCAATTTAGATATTCTGGTAAAGTTTCGGGAATAAAAATTGCTCTTAAAGTTAATAACCTAACCATTTGAGCATTAGCATTTCCTTGTTTAACAGCATTGCCTGCTCCCAGATTATCAAATAGGTTGTTTAAATATTTTGATGTAACTTGACCATTCTGTAATTTTAAAATTAAATTTTCTACCCATTCTTGTTTGATTTGAGAACCACTAATTAATCCTTTAATTGCTGTTTCTATAGCTGCTTCATCTATATTTGTTGAGATATTTTCCCTGGGATTTTTCATCATCTTTGTCTGTGTTTGTGACAGACTTGCTTCTACTTCAGTATTAGCAGGATGAATAATAATAAATTGTTCTGGTCGTTCAATTGCTTCGACATTATAAGCCCATGATATAGGTAGATCGTTGGCTTTAATTTCAGCCATTTTATTAATAATTTGTAAGTCAGATAATTCAGTGGGGATTATTACAGGTATAACTTGACTACTCAGCCATTTTTGCCATTCTGTGGGTAAATTTATTTCTAATTTTTAGTAATTTTATGTTGATTTGGTTTCCCAACTTCTTTAGTTTCAGATGGATTAAATACTGGATTAATACCTTGTTGTTGTTGAGTATTTATCCAGTCTAATATTTGCCAAATATTATCTTTACCGGAACAGAGAAAATAACGATAAAAAGAAGTAGAACGCCCATACTCGTCTTGCCCAGTAGTTACTACAGCAACTACTGAATAATCTGGTTCTTCATTACTTATACTTAAGACAACTCGCCCGACAAAAGTAGGTTCTTGACTATTACGGTCTTTGGCTACTTCAAAGCCTTTATTAGCAATTGCTCTTCCTACAGAATGGGGAACTTGAGGCAAGGTTAAGTTCATATATTCCCCTACTTTAAATCCCCGAGAAATCCATTTACCATCGGGTAATATTTCGGGAATTATACCTGTGCTGAACTCGTGAATTTCAATAGTTTCCATTTGCTGATTTGGGGAAGGTTTTAGGTCTTATATTATGTCCGGTTGAATAGTTATAATTAAAGCTTGTAGTAGGGCTTTAGCCCTAATACCAATTTCAAAAAGAATTTTACGAATAATAAGTATGACTAAAAGACTTTACAGGAAACCTATTATTTGACAAAAAAGAGAATTTCCGGTCTAAAAACTGGCATTGAAGCTATTCATTCTGACTTCTGAGTTCTCACTCCTTACTTCTAAGAAATACCCTAGCTATTTGTAGCAAACATTTATCAATTATAAGATAGATATTTCATGGGCTAAAGCCCTACTACGAACAAAAAATTTTCTTCTTTTCCTCCTCTTCCTTCTTCCTTCTTCCTTCTTCCTTCTTCCTTCTTCCTTCTTCCTTCTTCCCCTCCTGACTCCTTAATCATTATCTAACTGTGAATTACGTTTACCTGTACAAATCCAATATATAGGAGAAACTAAGCCAAAAGGTCGCCATTTTTTCGAGTCTTCTAATACTGATGCTACCCCACCACGACCCCGATAAATTTGCTGAGAATTTGGTTTAGAATATTTATTTCCTGTCACACCAAAAGCAGAAGTTGTAAAATATTCCACACTACCCATTCCCAAATTTTGCCAAGATTCTAATCTTTCAAAAATAGTAGGAAACCGTGCCTCGGCTAAAAATTTTGGTCTATTTCTATTTACCCATAAATCAGCTAATTCACACTTAGTTAAAACCAAAGCAATACGCCGTTTTTCACTAAACAAATCCCGGCCTGCTAATGCTACTAAAAGTTGATCTACTCCTCTAGCATATTCTAGGTCTTTACGATGAGTTGTACCATCAATCATTAACATAATTCCCGTGGCTGGAAAACAATCATTTAAATAGTCTCGAAGTAATTGAGAATCTGTTTGCTGAAGTACATCGCTAAAAAATTCTCCAGAATAATCTTTGCAACTAATATCTAAATTCAAAACAGTATTAGAACGCCTAAAATTATCTTCTGGTTTGAGAGTAATTCTTAAACTATAATCCTTAATTTCTAACACATCATTAGCTAGACGAGTTTGTTCAATTTGTAGCCCTGACTCTATAAAATTTTGTGCCTGCTTAATCAAAAATTCTCCATCTTTATTTGCTGGAGTAACTAATTCAACAGGACTAGAAAAATCAGCATTTGGCCACCTAGCCAAAGCTGCCATATAAGTAGTTTTACCAGCAGCACGATCGCCTATTACTCGTAAAATGCCAGAACAATTTTCCTCTTTTAAATTCTCATTAATTCGGGGTTTTAATAGGGAGTTAAACATTTTTTTTACCGAAAAATTGTGGTTTAGAGAATATCTGAAAAGTTTTTTGATACTGAATTTTGCTCCCTAGCCCCCCAACTTTGGGGGGAAAAAGAGTCAATTTGCTTCTAAAAGTCCCCCAAACTTGGGGGATTTAGGGGGCTTGGATGTAGCAAATGGGTTCTCAGACAACCTCTTAAAGCCTCCCCTTTTAAGGGGACAATAAATAAAAATTTTCCTTTGAGTCAATCCTCTTATTTTCAAGGAGAGGTAATTATTAATTATTAATTATTAATTATTAATTGTTTTGCCTTGACTTAACCAATACAGGGGTGAAACTATACCATAAGGTTTCCATTTCAAAGGTTCCCGTAATATTGAGTGGGGACTTCCTAATTCATCAGTACGATTTGGACGGGGGTCATTTCGTTGTAGAACGCCAAAAGTAGATATAGCATAAAACCGTAAATTTTGTTGAGGAATACGCTTTTGTAAAATACTGGTTGTTCTTGGTAAATGTACTTTAAATATGTCTAATTCTGGGTCAAGACGACCAGGCCAAATTTCTCCTCTTTCACATTTACTCATTGCTATAGCTAGACGTAAATCTTGGGAGCGGTCGCGCTCATCTATTAAATTAATAAATCTCTCCATCACATTACTATAAAATATGTCGCTTCCTGGCTCCCATTTGTGGAGTAAAATTAGACAGCCGACATTATCTTTGATTAGGCATTCATCGATAAATTCTTGATGTAAAGGATTAGAAATACCTCCTTGTAATTCATTAAAAATCTCTCCTGGATAATCTCGCACTACTAGATTAATTTCTTCTGGTTTTTGTTGCCACCAACGTTTGATTTCTATGTGAAAAGAATACAAAGGTAAATCATAGAAACTTTTGATTTTTATTCCATCAATAATAGTGGGTTCTAAAGAAGCACCATTGAGAATAATTGTTTCAGCTTTATTAGCTAAATTTTGAGCATCATTAGTAATGGCTGTAATTTGAAAATTTGGGTGACTTTTTTCTGGCCAATAAGCTAATCCTGCTAGATAAGTAGTCTTTCCCGCACCCGTAGGTCCAATAATACAAATATTCCCCATTTTTTTGACTTATATCTTTACTATTACTATTGATTAATTTAACTTGCTTGTTTGATAAAAGGAATATTCGGGTTAGTTCGAGTATTAATGGGACGAAGACTACTTAATTTGGTAGATGCTAATCGTTCTTATACTCAAGTTCTTGAGGAGAATGAGGACGAGACTGGGAAAGTTGTTGCTAGTTATACTTATAAGGTGTGTTTGGAGAATTGATTTATGAGAGTGGTAGTATAAAGAATGATTATTTATTATTAGGAGAGCAGTTTAATAAAAATTTAGACCAAAAACACTATAAATTTTGATGGTAAAATGACTTTTTTGACAGCTTTAATTATAATTCACCCATCTACTGTCAATGTAAAAAGCAAGGTAGAAAAACTCCTACTACCTTACGATTATTATATAGAAGTAGAACCATACAAGGAGTATCTAGATCGAGAAGAATTAGTTAAAAAAATCAATGAGCTTAAGAGTATGTCTGAAGAAGAAATTAATAAAATAGCAAAAGGTTGGGAGGTAGAAGCCAACAATTTAGAAGTATTAGCTAAGTTTGAATTAGATTGGTTTGATGAGCTAATAGATGGAGTAGATGAAAACGGAGAATACAAAATGACAACTCTTAATCCAGATGGCAAATGGGACTGGTACAAATTTGCAGATATGGAAGGTATGACATCGCGTTTTTTTGTTCCCGATATTCATACGTTTGCAGTTAAGGAAATTGAATTTATACCTTATGCTGTAGTTACTCCAGATGGTAAGTGGCACGAACTTGGAGAAGAGGCTGGACTGGAAGCTTTTGTTAACAAAGAAATAAAGGGAATAGAAGTGATGAGTGAGGATGAGATAAATTGGAGAGAGAAAGTTCGGCAAATAAAATCGGATTTCCCAGATTATTTAGCTGTTATATTACACTGCCATGACTAACCGTATTTTATACTTTGAGATTACTCACCAACTTGATAATAAAAATCTCAACAAATTGAGTATGAGTATGAGAAATATCAAATAACTACCCAACTTTCTTCTTCCTTCCCTCTTCCTTCTTCTCTCTTCCTTATTCGTTCTTTCAAGCTAAATAACTAGCTAAATAAATCCAAGGTAATTCTAATAAACTACGGTGATAAATACTGGTAATAAAACACCGGACAGACAAACCTGAACGACTGCTATTTATTTGTTCTAACTGTGATTTTAGTGGTAAAAAATAACTATTAACCACATAATTATGACGTTGCAGCCAATTCATAGTAGAACCATGAGGTAAATAAGCCAATTTAGCAATTTCTTGCTCAAGATTACAATTAATTAGATCGGCTTTATTCAGACATATTACAATACGTCGAGCTTGAGGACAATCATAAATAAAAAAGTCAGTCCAACGATTAAATCTATTGCACCATTGTTGCTGAGTAATATAATTTTCTGGGTTAATATGAGGCTGTAAAATTTCTCGATAGGGAGGAACAATTAAAAAAATCCCTTCACTTTTACCCACCGTTTCTTTAAAATCTTGCCATTCATTAATATGCTCAGATTGCCATGACCTACGAAATAATTCCCCAGGAGAATCTATCCAATCTACAGGAATTTTGCTAATACCAGTAGAAAGTCTAACTTTCACATCCAAAGAACGTTTTTCAATACTTTGAGTAGGTTTAGCAGTGCCATCTAAATTAAGTAAATTTGCCTGGAGATTTTGATAATTTTGATTGACCAAAGAAACCTGGACATAATTTCCTTGGGGATTGGCCAATTCTAAGGCTAAATGAGTTTTGCCGACGGCGCGATCGCCTATATAAACTACTCCCATTTTAGAGTTAAGAAGTTAAAGATAATTTCAACAATTAATAATTAATAATTAATAATTAATAATTACCTCTCCTTGAAAAGAAGAGGATTGACGAACAGGAAAATTTTTTTCTTCTCTTGGTCGATTGGATATGGCGAGGAGACCTCGCCATCCCATCCTACGGAATGCTCCGCAAACGACCGCTTTTTTCCCCTTAAAAGGGGAGGCTTTAAACCACAATTTATAGGTAATTTGGGCATTATAAATCTGTCTGACCAAAAAATAAGGTCTCAAGTCTCCCCTTTTAAAGTAGAGGTACTGATAACTGATAACTGATAACTGAAATGACTCCTCCACAAATTCTTTCATATTTGTAAAATTACTCGTGCCAAGTTGAAATAAATCAGAACACCGAGAACATCCACCGCAGTAGTAATAAAAGGTGCTGACATTAAGGCGGGGTCTAACCCAAATGAGCGAAATAGGAATGGCAAAGACGAACCAGCAACAGAAGCCAAAATTGAGATTGCTAGCAAACTTACACCCACTGTCACTGACACTTCTAAATTACCATTGACAATAAACAGGAAAGCCCAAACTGTTGCTAACAAACCGAGAACACTCCCAAGTATTGCACCAGCAGCAGCTTCACGCAGAATCACTTTAAACGGCCCAATTTTCCAGATTTCATCGGTATTCATACCTCTAATCACAACAGTAGAAGATTGCGCCCCCACATTCCCTCCAGTACCAGTCAACAATGGAATAAATGCTGCTAAGGCAACTACTTTTTGCAGAATATCTTCTTGTGCTGTAATAATTCCACCCGTAACACTATTTGTCAGTAGTAACACAAATAACCAGACCACTCTTCTACGAGCAGCAGTAAATAGATTTATCTGGAAATAGTTATCACCTTCAGACTGCACCCCACCTAAAGCATAAATATCTTCAGTAGTTTCTTGTTCCAAAATATCTAGCACATCATCAATGGTAATGATACCCACCAGTCGTTGTTCACTATCTACTACTGGTATTGCCAGAAAGTCGTAACGCTGAATAATACGAGCAACTTCTTCTTGGTCAGTACCAGTTTGCACGCAGACAAAATCACGACTCATAATTTCGCTGATGGTTTGGTTGAGTTGAGAAGTGACTAAATCTCGCAACGACAGAATACCTGTGAGATGACGGTTAGTGTCAGTGACATATAGAGAATAAACTGTTTCAGTAACGTGAGCTAATGAGCGAATACGTTCTAAACTTTGAGAAACTGTATATTCTTCTTTGAGGGAGATGTATTCCGGAGTCATTATTCGTCCTGCTGTTCCAGAGTTGTAACCCAGAAGTTGCGCTGTAGCTTGGCGTTCGGCAGGACTAAGTTGACCTAATAAACGCCTGACAACGGTTGCGGGTAATTCTTCAAATAGTTTAGCACGGTCATCAGGTGACATTTTATCAACGATATCTATAACTTCTTGACGTTTGAATTTTTCACAAAGAGACTGTTGTACGCTGGAGTCTAGTTGTTCATAGACTTCGATCGCCTCACCTTTAGAAAGTAAGCGAAATGCTATGACTTGCATTGTTTCTGGTAAACCTTCGATCGCTTCGGCAATATCAGCGGGTTGTACGGGAACTAACATTGCTTTAGCTCCAGATAAGTTATCTTGTTCTAGCAGAGCTTGAAGTTGCGATCGAACTAACTCCCGTAATTCTTGACGAGAAATAGTGGCTATGGAAGGGGATGAATAGTTATTATCTTCAGTCAAAGCTAACCCTCCTAATATTATAGATTGCTGAATCTAGTTTAGAGGCTAAATGCACTTTTTGAAAGACTTCAAATAATGGTTGTCCTGCATAGTAATGTTAAAGATATCTGGACTTATATCATGTCCGGTTGAACAGTTATAAATAAACGACGGAGGAGTCAGGAGTCAGGAGTCATATCAAATCCGGTTGAATACTTATCGTATATTTGGGGGTGGGGAGTGTGGGAAGTTGGTTCGTGTGGGAAGAAGGGGAAGTCAAGAGATTGAAGGCGAGAAAGTGTGGATAGAATTATAAACATATACTGTATAACCGGATTCTATATCAGGAGAAAATAAAGAAGAAGAAAGAGGAGGAGAGGAGAAAGTTTTTTTGGTGTTGCTGATTTTGGGTATGATTTTGCCCCCCGAGCAAGCCAAAATTGGGGGGAATAAAACTCTAAAAGTCCCCCTTGATCCCCCTCCTGTCCCCCTTGAAAAGGGGGAAGCCAGATGTTGCTGCGCTTTTTGTTGAACGGGGGATGCGCGGGGGCGAAGGCGAGAACCAAACAATCGCGCATTCATACTTCAATTCAGCAACGCCGTTTTTTTTATCACGCTCTTATGCGGACATGATATTACCCACGAGGCAGGAAAAAGTAGCGTTTGAGATTGCTTTCCGTTCCGGACTGCTCCGCAAACCCTATCGGTCGCAATGACGGAAATACGTTCTACTGCCTAAGTCCTAATTTTTTAATTTCTTCCCATACTCCCCACACTCCCCACACTTCCCACACTCCTCACACTCCCCCTTAGTAACCGGAGTCTGGTGGTAAATTTGGTTGTTGTGATGCTTGCACTGCCAAGCGATCGCATCGCTCATTTTCTAGATTGCCAGAATGACCACGCACCCAAGAAAATTCCACTTGATGTTGGTTACATAAATCTAATAATTGTTCCCATAGATCGGGGTTCATTGCTTTATCTTTTTTATTCCGTTTCCAACCATTAGCTCGCCAGCGTTTTGCCCAACCTTTAGTAATGGCATCAACGATATATTTAGAGTCAGTATAAAGAGTCACATCACAAGTAGATTCTAGAGTTTGAAGTCCTAGTATTGCTGCCATTAATTCCATGCGGTTATTAGTAGTTAAATTATAACCTCCAGATAATTCTTGGCGGTGTTTATCGGTAATAATAACAACTCCATACCCTCCAGGGCCAGGATTGCCACTACAAGCACCATCAGTATAGATAGTAACTTTTGAGATTTTTTCTGTCATTTTGATTCCTTTTTATTACAGTAGTTTTCTAGTCTTGGAGGTACAAAGTTTTATTGCTCTAGGGAATAGGGAACAGGGAACAGGGAATAGGGAACAGGGAATATAAGAATAGTCTTACAACTGTACCTCACACTTCCTCAAAAGTGCTGTAAATAATTTCTTATATAAAATCCGGTTATATAGTATATGTTTATAATTCTATAAATACTTCAATCTCCCCTACTCACCCACTCCCCTTTTCCCCTCCACGGTCGGGGTTAGGGGTGGGTTCCCCACACCCAACTATACAATAACTATTCAACCGGACATGATATTATCTCCTGGGTTGACAATTATAAACTAGATATGTATCATTTGGGCGAGAAGTGATTCAACAATTAATTATTAATTATTAATTATTAATTATTAATTATTAATTATTACCTTTCCTTTAAAACGGATAGGATTGACGAACAGGAAAATTTTTCTTTATTATCCCCTTAAAATGGGAGGCTTTAAACCACAATTTTTCGGTAAAAACTATGAAAAATATAGATTATTCTATAATTATTCCCATCTTCAACGAAGAAGAAATTATCCCTGAACTATGGCGACAGTTATTAGATGTTTTACAGCGACTTGATGGTAATAGTGAAGTAATTTTTATCAATGATGGTAGTGTAGATTCTTCCTTTGAACTGTTAAAAAAAATAAGTCAGCAACACTTAGAAGTAAAAATTATTAACTTTTCTAGAAATTTTGGGCATCAATGTGCTTTGTCTGCAGGAATCGATCATGCTGATGGAAAAGCTGTTATTTTAATGGATGGAGATTTGCAAGATTCTCCTGAAGCAATTATTAGTTTTTCAAGACTTTGGCAAGAGGGATATGATGTGGTTTATGCTATTAGAAAGAATCGTAAAGAAAAGTTGTTGAAACGATTAGCATTTAAAAGTTTTTATTACATTCAAAGGAAGTTGTCAGGAATTATCACTCCCATGGATGCAGGTATCTTTTCATTAATGGATAGAAAAGTCATATTAACTCTACGGCAAATGCCAGAACGCAACAAATATTTAAGTGGTTTAAGAGCTTATGCTGGATTTAAACAAATAGGAGTTTATGTAGAACGTGGTCCTCGATATCGAGGTGAGCCTAAAGTTTCAGTTGCTAAGTTATTTAAGCTTGCTTTTGATGGCATATTTTCTTTTTCAACTATTCCCTTGAAAATAGCAACTATTTTAGGGTTAGTATCTGCAATTTTCTCTTTTATTATCGGAACAATTGGTCTTTACGTTAAATTTGTTTTAGGGCAAGAATTTTTATCCTGGGCTTATGGTTTAACTACAACATTTTTTATGGGGGGAGTACAACTGCTGTCTCTAGGAATTATTGGAGAATATATTGGTCGTATTTATGATGAGGTTAGACAAAGACCATACTATATTATTAGAGAAAAAATTGGCTTTGAAAAAATCAGTTCAGATGAAAGTTGAAAACTTCAACTTTGGAACGTAATGAGGATAATGACAACAGAAAAAAATCCCTAATTAACAAAAAATATTCAAGTATAATTTCCAAATTCTATATTGGATCAGCATATTTTTAGTAATACTTCCAGCAGTCGCAATGGGAATATTAATTCTGACTTACAGCGTTAATATGCCTTATTGGGACCAATGGAATCTCATGCCTCAATTATTCATAAAAATTTCCCAAAATTCCTTGTCCTGGCAAGACTTGATTGCTCAACATAATGAAAGTAGAAAACTATTTCCACGACTAATATTTCTCGGACTGGCATATTTAACTAACTGGGATGTGAGATATGAAATGTTAGTAATATTTATGTTAGCTTGTCTAGTTTCTGTTAATATTTATCGCCTCAATAGATTAACTGTAAACGCTAATTTATTGACAACTTCAGTCATAGCTTTATTAGCAAATCTACTGATATTTTCTCCAATTCAATATGATAACTGGTTTTGGGGAATCCAATTAGTAGTTATGATGCCGATCGCTTGTATTACTACAGCAATTTCAGTTATCTATTCCTACTTTAATACTAGATATAAATTTTTAATTTGTATGATGCTTTGCATCATTAGTACTTTTTCCTATTCTAATGGGATGATAGCTTGGGTAATTGTCTTACCTGTACTCACATTAGTTACGGCAAAATCAACGTCAGATTTACTGAAACAAAAATGGTTATTCTTAAGCTGGATAGCAGTTTCTATCAGCAATATAATTATCTATTTTTATGATTATCAAAAGCCTAAACTTAGCCCTAGTCTCATACCAGCATTTCGGCATCCAGAGCAGACTTTACATTTTTTCCTAGCCTTTTTGGGTTCTCCTTTAGGTTCTGGTTTTGAAATATCTCCTCTTACTTCTTCGATATTTATTGGTGGAGTAGAAATAGGAATATTTAGCTGTTTATTTATTTACCTACTCAAACATATTAAAAATCTGCATCTTTTCCAGAGAACAATTGGTTGGATAATGATTGCTTTCTATTCAATCATTAGTGCTTTAATTACTGCCGTTGGTAGAGTTGGTTTTGGACTAGAAAGTGCTTTATCTTCAAAGTATACAACATTTTCTCTTTATTTAATAATCGCGATTATACATTTATTACCAATAGTTTTTAGTCATATTTCTAGTCAGATAAATCCGAGGAAATCGCAAGTATGGCTCCATAAAATCACCGAAAAATTTAGGTATAAAGCCTCTCCATTCATGGATAAAAAAGCGGTAGTTAACGGAGCTTCCCTCGCCATATCCAATCGACCAAGAGAAGAAAAAAAATTCTTTGATCCAATCCTCTTATTTATAAGAAGAGGTAATTCTAAATTCTTAATTCTAAATTCTAAATTCTTGAAAGTAGCGATCGCCATAACTGGAGCGATGATTTTACACTATCAATCATTTACTTATAGCGTGAAAGAAATTAAATCCAGCTATCAATTGCGTATGGAAGGAAAAACTTGTTTGTCATTCATTAATATCATTGAAAATAAATCTTGTGTTGAAGAAAATATTTTAGCAAGTTATGATTATGTTAAAGATTTAGTCAATAAACTTAACTACTTAGGTATGTTAAAACCTAATTTAGTTACCAGCAATAATATCAAAGCGATAGCTAATAAAAAACAGAAAGATAAAAATTATGGTTCATTAGATGGAATTATACCTTTAAATAGTTGGTATTTTGTCAATGGTTGGGCATTTTTACCAGACCGTAATGAACCTGCGGATGCAATTATTTTAACCTATAAAAAAGAAGGAAGAAGGAAGAAGGAAGAAGGAATAAGGAATAAGCGTATGGGGACTCAAACTCCAACTAATGAAGAAGGAAGAAGGAATAAGGAAGAAGGAGGAAAGAAGAAGGAAGAAGGAATAAGGAAAAAGTGGATGGGGACTCAAACCCCAACTAATTATAAACACCCTGTAGATGACGGGGTATTAAACTCAAAAGAAAAAGATGATTGGATTATTTTTGATGTTTTGATGTCTGCTCAAACTCCAAGAGAAAATTTAGTTCAACTATTCAATAATCCAGCATACCTTAATGCAGGTTGGGAACAAACAATTTCTGGTAAATTATTACCAAAAGGTAAGTTGAAAATTGCAGCTTGGGCATTTGATGCTAAATCAGGTAAAGCTTATAAATTAGATACAAATCACCAGATTATAAAAAATGGTAGTATTTAACAATTAATAATTAATAATTAAAGCTTGTAGTTGGGCTTTAGCCCTATCTAGAGTTCGGGCTAAAGCCCAACTACAAACAAAAATTTTATTATAACTAATAGACATCTCCAAAAATTAAAAATCAAATCAATTCTTATCCATAAATTATCAATTATTCCCCTCCTGGGAGGGGAGGGGCGAGGGTGGGTTCCCTGTTCCCTGTTCCCTGTTCCCTCTTTTCTGGAGATATCTAATCATCCGGACATTATATTAGTAGAGCAAAAAATAAAAGTTTACTAAAGAGGCAGAACAATAGCAAATTCTGTGCCTTCTCCTAATTCTGAAGTCAAAACAATTTGACCTCCATGTTTTTCTTCTACAATTTGCCGGGAAATTGATAAACCTAAACCCGTACCTTTTCCTACTCCTTTAGTCGTAAATAAATGTTCAAAAACTTTTTCTTTGACTTCCTTACTCATGCCCATGCCATTATCTCGAATGCGGATGATTATCTGTTGTTTTTCTCTGTCAATTTCTGTAGTCAGAATAATCTGATTTGGTGCAGTTTCAATCTCCTCAAAAGTCTTACCTAGATTATTTTCTTCTAAAGCATCAATAGCATTAGCAATTAGATTCATAAATACTTGATTTAATTGTCCTGGATAGCAATTAACTTCCGATAAATTACCATAGTTTTTCACCACTTCTATTTCTGGGCGTTTTTCATCAGCTTTGAGTCGGTGTTTGAGAATTAATAAAGTGCTATCTATTCCTTCGTGGAGATTAAAAGGAACTTTAGCTACAGTATCGGCACGAGAAAAGATTCTCATTGATGTGCTAATTTCAGTAATCCGCTTGATACCTTGTTTGATCGAATCAATATTTTTGGGTAAGTCTTCTATGAGATAATCTAACTCCATCTCCTTAACTTTATTCAGAATTTTTTCACTAGGAGAAGGCAATTCTGCTTGATAAAGTTTCAACAGTTCAATTAGGTCTTGAATATAATAGTCAGTAAAAGTGAAATTCCCAGAAATAAAACCTAATGGATTGTTGATTTCGTGAGCAATTCCGGCAGTTAACTGACCAATAGAAGCCATTTTTTCACTTTGCACAAGTTGCAGTTGTGCTTGTTTCAACTCCTCAAAAGATTTCTGCAATTGCTGCTGTGTCTGCTGAAGCTCTTGCACTGTACCTTCAAGTTTTTTAGCATAATTTTGAGATTGTTGGTATAAGCGGGCATTTTCAATAGAAATCGCTGCCTGGGAACAGACTAAATTCAGCAGTTCCACCCGTTCGCTGCTAAAAGCTCCCGCACTGAGATTATTTTCGAGGTACAAAATACCAATGAGCTGACCTTGATTGAGAATAGGGTTACAGAATAAGCTTTTGGGTTGCTGTTGTATGAGATAAGTATCCGATGCCAAGTGGGTGTCTTGAACCCCGTGGTTGAGAATAATAGGTTTTTTAGTGCGTTGGACGGTACGAACAATGCTGGCAGGGAGACGATCGCTATTGTCGAGGGAGGTTAGGCATAACTGACAGGTTTCTTCTATGCACTGAGAAACAATTTCCCAAGTTCCGTCATTATTCAAGATTAATGCAGCTTTGTCAGCTCCTGCATTTTCGAGGACAATTTTCATCAGTTGGGAGAGCAAGACTTCCAGTTCGATTTCTCCAGAGAGCGCTTGAGAGGCTTTAATGGCACTAGAAATATCGAGAATGGAGGTATTGGCATTACTGGTGGTGCGAAGGGTTCGATCAGAGGTGAGGGTGGTTTTAGTCTTGAGAGTTAGAGTCGATTTTGGTTGTTGGAGGATGGGAGTGAGGAGTTGGGGATAGGTGGCTTCGAGGTGGTCGGTTTTGGCTTTTGCACCCCACCGGGCATAACAGTAGTAAGCTTCTACCATGTAGGTTTGGGCAATTTTTTCTTTGCCCCATTCAAGGTAGAATTTTGCTGCGAGTTCGTTGGCGAGAGCTTCTTCTTGAGTGAATCCATTTTCTTTGGCTCCAGAAATAGCGCGATCGTATATTTCGATCGCTGAACCTTTATCGTCTAAAACACGGTGGCGTTCTGCTTCGACGAGCAAGTATTTGTGCAAAAAGTTTTCCGGACAACTTTCAGTCCATGCTTTTAGCTGTTTTTGCTTCGTTTTCACCTGTTCTAATAGCTCTACTTCCTCTTGTGGCGATCGCCTGGAATATAACTGGAGTAAAACTAAAGAAGCATAGTAGTAATAGTTACTAATTGTTGTATATCCTGCGGCAGCATCCAGAATAGTCCCTGCCTTTTTAAAATATTCAAAACTCTCCTCAAACGATTCCAACACATAGCAAGAATGGATATTGAGACAATAATGGAAGCAGACTGAGGTCCAGGCTAATTCTTTATTCTCATGAATAATCGCTTCTGCTTCAAGTCGTGATGCTGACTGCTCATATTCATCGGCAGACAAACAAAGTTTTTGGACAAAAATTCTGGTGGCAGCCAAAGCACACAGCAAAAGAACGTCTTTGCTTTTCTCTGCGACTAACCAGTAGTTATTAATATCCTCAGCAACGCTACTCAGATATTCTCCCTGAAACAGGCGGTTTAATATATTGCAGTACAAATTGTAACCGCTGAACTGAACTTCGCCCGCTTCAGTACCCGCCAGAAAACAGTCGTAGTTCACCTGTGCGGCGCCTTGAATTGGCTTTGCCCACACATGAAGCGCAGCACCCAGAAACAGCCCAGCTTTGCATCGCTCCACCTTACTGTTGAGTGTGTAGCTCAAGTCTAACGCCAGCTTGCCAAACTCATACGCACGCTGGTACTCGGCTTTGATTACATTTAAGAACAGTCCATAACTGGCATAAGCTTTGATCGACTCATCAATATTGCCATATTTTACAGATAGTGAAGTAGCTTTTAAAGAGACAAAATTAGAAAGGTCGAAATTACCAAGTATGTATGTTGGTGAATTTAAAGTAACCAGTAGCTTTATTTTGGCCGCAGTTATTCTATCCACTTGAGTGGGCAACTCTAAAAGCGACGATATAGAACGATTCTCCATCTGTTGCTCAATCATAGAAAACTCAGAATTGATTAACTCGGGCAAGTTTTCCGTGTCAACATCAATTCCCAGCTCATTCAGCCCAGTTAATCCTACTTCTATAGACTTTTCACAATTACCTTCTAGTACAAACTTGACGATTTCAAGGATGTAAAATTCGATGCGGTCTACGGAGTCGCTAATATTATTCAGAGCTATGGCAATAGCATCTTCCAGCTTGCCATACTCAGCATCTGCCAAATAAGCTTCGCACAAACCTTTGTACAGCTCGAAAAACAGATTGTATTCACTGCTCCAAGTCTCTGACTCCAGCAATTTAATACCAGTTTCCAGGTACTCGATCGCCGCTTTGTAGGCCACTGAAGACAGAGCCTTTTTGCCGACTCTGAGGTTAAGTTCTGCCAGTCTCTTCTGCTCGCTTTTCTCCGTGAGTAAGCTTTGACCAAAGTTTAAATGATTAACAATGGCAAACAGTGCCTCCTCTTGTTCTTCCTCCGAGAAGTTCTCGAGGAAATATAATCCAATTCGATAGTGAACAGCCGGTTTTTCCTCGTCAGGAATTAATGAGTAAGCAGCCTGTTGAACACGATCATGGAGAAAACGATACTCAACCGTAATATTTTTGGCTGATTTAGCCGATTCAGATTCGCCCTGGAAAAACTTGTAGGTTTCGCTTTCTGGAACAATTAACCCCTCTTGCAGGGCTGACCACAAGTTCGTCGCGACATCTTCCCTCCCTTGTTGACAGGCAATGCATAACGTTTCCAAGTCAAAGCGGTTGCCAATGAAGGCCGCCAGCTTCAAAAGGTCTTGGGTGCTGCCTGGCAATTTCTGCAAACGACTGACCATAAATGTTACCACATCATCAGTCAGTGACAGTTTTTTCACTTGGGTTAGGTCGCATTGCCAATAACCGGCTTCTGCGTTCAGGGTGATGTGGTGGTCCTGGTGCAGTCCCAGCAAAAACTGTGTGGTGAAGAATGGATTTCCCTGAGTTTTTTGATACACTAGCTTGGCTAGTGGCGCAGCAATATCCTCGGAACACAACAGAGTCTCGGCGGTCAAGCGCGTGATGTCCCCTTCACCGAGGGGCTGGAGGGTTAAGGTGTTGATGGGGGTGCTTTGTTTGGCAATGTCGTTTAATGTCTGGATGAGCAAGTGAGCAGGGGAGACTTCGTTGTCGCGATAAGCTCCTAAAATCAGTAGGTATCCAGACTCTGTTTCGACTTCTGATGGTTCCATCAGGTGCTTTAACAGGTTTAATGAGGCAGAATCAGCCCACTGCAAGTCGTCTAGAAAAATCGTTAGGGGGTGTTGCGCGCTGGTAAAGACTTGGACGAATTTTTTAAATAGTAGGTTAAAACGATTCTGATTCTCGCTGCCTGATAGTTCGGCGACTGGAGGTTGTTTACCAATAATGTTGGCAACTTCTGGGATTAGACTAATGATGACTTGTCCATTTTCTCCTAGAGCTTCTAATAGCTTCTCTTTCCATATTTCTAATTTGTTGTCAGATTCACCGAGTAGTTGTCCTATCAGTTGACGAAAGGCTTGGGCGAATGCGGAGAAGGGAACATTACGGTTGAATTGGTCGAATTTGCCTTTGATGAAGTAGCCGTGCTGCCGGGTAATGGGTTTGTGTATCTCGTTGACGACGGCGGTTTTCCCGATGCCGGAAAAGCCAGCTACGAGCATCATTTCTGTCCCCCCCTTACTAAGGGGGGTTAGGGGGGATTCTTCTCCCCCCTTACTAAAGGGGGTTAGGGGGGACTCTTCTCCCCCTTACTAAGGGGGTTAGGGGATTCTTCTCCCCCTTACTAAGGGGGGTTAGGGGGGGATTGGCCACTCGTTCAAAGGCATCAAGCAAAGCCTGAACTTCTGTTTCCCTTCCATAGAGCTTTTCGGGAATGAGGAAGCGATCGCTCACATCCCGCTCTCCCAACTCAAAAGTCTCAATTTTCCCTGCCTCCTCCCATTGAGACAGACATTTTTCCAAGTCAAACTTTAACCCCAAAGCACTCTGATAGCGGTCTTCGGCATTTTTGGCCATTAATTTCATCACTATATCTGACAACACTTCCGGTATTTCTGCCTTTAATGGTGGAGGTTGTTTGGATATATGACAATGTACTAATTCCATTGCGTCGCCACTGGTAAATGGTAATTCTCCACTTAATAACTGATATAAACTTACCCCTAGACAATAGAAGTCGCTACGATAGTCTATTCCTCGATTCATCCTTCCGGTTTGCTCTGGTGAGATGTAGGCTAAAGTTCCTTCTAACACATTGGGTGTTTGAATGGTTTGAGTTTCTTTTGGCAGTAAGGTAGAAATACTAAAGTCAATAATTTTAACTTGTTTAGTTTCGGGATTAATGAGTATATTTGCGGGTTTAATATCTTTATGAATAATGCGATTTTGGTGCAATTGATAGATAATTTCTGCTATCTCAATAGCGATGTTTAAAAATAGAGATATGTCTTTGGCTTCGCGGGGTGGTAAATTTTGATAATATTCACCTAAAGAAATGCCACCAAAATCTGGCATAATTAAGGCATAGCCATTCTGATAACTAAAGAGAGCTAATGGTTTGACAATACCCTCAAAAGACAGATTGCTAGCAATGGTGTATTGGTTGCGAAACTGGACTAATTCATAAAAGGAAGGAAACTGATTGCCCATCAGTTTGATCGCCACTGGTTGAGCATTTGCTTTAGCCACTGCGCGATAGACGACAGTACGCTCGCTCTCATGTATTAAGTCGCCGATGTCGTAATCAGTTAAGTTTGTTATAGTTAAGTTCATGGCCAGATCATTTCAGTTATCAGTTATCAGTTATCAGTTATCAGTTATATCATGTCCGCTTGAACAGTGATAAATAAATAACTACGGAGGAGTCAGGAGTCAACCCACCCCTAACCCCTCCGGTGGAGGGGAAGTCAGAAGTCAGGAGGAAAGAGGGAAGAAAGAAGAAGAACTGGAGTTGAAGGAGAAAGTTTTTTTATAACTAATTATCCGGACATGATATTACGGCATATTCCAAGTATATGAAGTACAGATATTAACACAGGACTTACGCAGAGACTCTACATATAGGGAGGGCGAATGCCATTTGCTAGCGCAAAGCTCCGCTAACGCCCCTACAAATGGTGGTTGAAAAGTCAATTTGCGTAAGTCCTGTAACAATTAAACGTTCTCAGTGCGGGCATCTTGCCCGCTTCGGAGTGTACCTCACCAAAGTGGAATCCGCTGTATCAGTTATCAGTTATCAGTTATCAGTACCTCGCTTTAACTTAAAGGTAAAGTAATGATGAATTTTGTGCCTTTACCTAATGCTGAGATACAATCAATTGTTCCTCCATGTTTTGCTTGAATAATTTGCTGGGATATTGCCATCCCTAACCCCGTTCCTTTGCCCACCCCCTTAGTTGTAAATCCCTGCTCAAATATTCTGGAGCGCACTTGTTCGCTCATTCCTGGACCATTATCAGCAATTTCTACTACCGCCATGTTTTTGTCCGTACTTAATTTCGTACTAATAGTAACGCAATTATTATTGGCTTCAATTTCACGGAAAGTTTGGCCTTCATTTGCTTCATCTAATGCATCAATGGCATTGGCAATAATATTCATAAATACTTGATTTAATTGTCCTGGATAACACTGGATATTCGGTAAATCTCCATAATCTTTAATTACTTTAACCCCCGGACGACGATCGTTAGCTTTGAGGCGATATTTCAAGATTAACAGGGTGCTATCAAGACCATCATGCAAGTTAAACTCGCTTTTATTCTCCGTATCGGTGCGAGAAAAAGTACGCAAGGAGACGCTAATTTCACCAATGCGCCTAATTCCTGTTTCCATAGATGCAATGGTTTTGGGTAAGTCTTCCATCAGAAAATCAAGTTCCAGTTCCTCTATTTCATCAGTCAGTCCAGGACTAGGGTTCGGTAGCTCTTCCTGATATCGCTCAATAATGGTAAACAGATCGGCAAGATACTCTTGGATAATATTGATATTGCCACCCATAAAACCCAGGGGGTTATTAATTTCATGAGCGACTCCCGCCATCAGATTTCCTAATGTTGCCATTTTTTCTGTTTGTACCAGTTGCAACTGTGCTTTTTGCAAGTCGGTCAGTGCTTGTTGTGCTTGTTGGTACAATTGGGCATTTTCCAGAGAAATTGCTGCCTGAGAACAAAGCAAATTTAGCACTTCCACCCGTTTTTGGGTAAATGCTCCAGCTACTTGATTATTTTCTAGGTAGAGAATGCCAATGAGTTTACCCCGAGCTATTAAGGGTAGGCAGAAAATTGATTGAGGTTGATATTTTTGAATATAAGCATCGCCAGCATAAGCATTGTTGTTACTAGCGTTATCCAGAACTAAAGGCTTTTGGCTGTGCTTGACTTGGTTGACAATACTCAAAGGTACTGCATGAGTGATTACCACAGGAAGAGGGGTCAGGGTGGAATTTTCTGGGCCAGTAACCAGAGCTGTCAGCATTAATACTTGGTCAGTAAACAGCATCAATGCCACGGTTTCAGCACCAGCATTTTCTCTGACTACTTGCATTAAATTAGTTATTGCTCCTTCTAAGGAGATATCTTCTGAGAGAGTACGCGATGCTTTCATTAGGGTGGCTAAGTCTAACATTTCTCCCGACCCTGTGGTTGTTTTGGAAATTGTGCCTTGAGTTAAATCGATCGAAGTAGCACTAGAGGTCGAGCTATAGAGTTGTCTTTCGATAATTGGTTTCAGGAGGAAAGGATAGCGTTTTTCTAAATCTTCCACCTTGGCTTTTGCTCCCCAACGAGCATAGCAGTAATAGGCATCTTGCATATAGCCTGCAGCTATTTTGTCTTTCCCCAATTCCAGATAAAATTTTGCAGCTAGTTCGTTAGCGAGGGCTTCTTCTTGGATGTATTCGTTTTCTTTTGCTCCAGAAATAGCTTTGTCATATAGTTCGCCCGCCTGCCATTTTTCTCCTAACACTCGTGCTTTTTCTGCTTCTACTAAATCGTATTTATGCTGGCAATTCATTGGTGCATGATGTGCCCAGTCTTTCAACTTTTCTTGATTTTTTGCTAATTGTAGCCATATTTGCTCTCGTGCTTCCTCGGTAGACTCTGAGTACAACGCTAGTTTAGTTAGGGAATTATAGAGAAAGTAGGGAGGCAATACCGGGGTTCCAGTTAAAACCGATAAATACTTTTCAGATTCCGCGCAAATGATTCCTGCTTCAGGGTAATTGCTAAATAAGTAAGCTAAAATCAGCTTATTAAAATACAAATATCCTAAAGCTAGATAGTTGTTACTTTGAAGATAAATTGGCAGAAATTGGTGTTCGTTATATATTTCTCCATCTAAATTCCAAGGTGCTTGAGATTCTTGTTGCAAATTCATCACAGCTTGCCAAAAGATATTCAAAAGGTTTAAAGAAGATTGTTGCTGAATTTCTTGCATCTTTAAACCATAAATTTCCATGTCTCGACTGAGTTCTTTCAGTTCTTTACCAGGGATATAGGAAAAGTAGCAGTAGCTGATACCGCCATAACCTGAAAACTCGAAATCGCCTGTCTCTAATCCTTTGAGATAAACTTCTTTAAAATTAGGTACGGTGTCGTGCAGGCTTTCTTTCCAATGGGAGATACCAGTATTAATAATATAGAGTGTTTTTGCTTCCAGACTTCTAACATTCAGTTGAGATAAAACTGAAAGAGCAAGCTGTCCAAATTGATAGCCAATTTCGATGTCTTGTAAAATGCCACATTTCATCATACCGTAATTAGCATAGGCAAAAGCAGATACTGGGGCGTTACCATGTTTGAGAGAGAGAATAATTTGTTTAATTACTGTGAGCCAACAAAGATTTGGATTCGTGAAAAAAGTTAGAGCAAATAGACTCGATAAAATTTGCACTTTTGCTAGGATCTTAGGGTTAGTCATTTGTGGCAGATTAGCTAAATCTGGAATTTCTCGATCTTTAGTGAGGAAAGCAATTTCAGACCTACCTTGTTGCAAATCTTCTTCAGTGGGTTCTTCCGGCAAGTTTACTCCCAAAGATTTGAGGGCATTCAAACCAATTGCTACCCCGTCTAACAATCTGTCTTGGGCGACGCAAGCTTGTATTTTGACTTGATAAATTTTGATTCTTTCGAGAAATGTGTTAGCCTTGTTAAAGAAAATCTCTGAGAGCTTTTCCATCGTCTCAAAATCGCCATTGAGGTAGGCTAATTCAACTGATTCTTCGTAAAGTTGTAGAGTCAGTTGATAGCAATTTTGCCAACATTGCGGACCGAGCAAACCGATCCCAATTTTTGCATAATTCCAAGCAGGTTGATAAGCAGCAGAATTTTTTGCTCTACAACTGGCAATAAGGTTGTAGCGAGCGATTTCATTTTTCTCTTTTTGCTGGGTCACAAATTCTATTCCAGCATTGAATTGAGAAACAATATTGAAGATATTCCCTTCAATTTCTGTAGGCTTTGTATGACTGGCCAACAAGCGACCAATTTGCAGATGAGTATAATGTTGACGCTCTTGAGGAATTAGCGAGTAAGCAGCTTGTTGAACTCGGTCATGCAAAAACTTATAGTTAACCAGCTCCGAAATTCCTGCTGGACTAAACTTTTGCTGTTGCTCCTGACCAAAATAAAACTTATAAACTTCACTTTGAGGTAATATAAATCCCTCTTGCAATGCTCTCCACAAAGCTGTAGAAGTTTCCATTTCCGATTGTTCGCAAACAATAGCCAAAGTAGCCAAATCAAACTGATTTCCAATGCAAGCAGCTAACTTCAACACTTCAATTGTTTCTGATGGCAGTTTCTGTAACCGCTCGGCCATAAACTCCACCACATCATCAGTAAGCGCCCTTTGTTTTACCCGAGCAATGTCACATTCCCAATGCCTAAGTTCAAAATTAAAACTAATTAATTCATCCCCATACAAACCCAACAGAAACTGAGTCGTAAAAAACGGATTTCCTTTCGTCTTCTGATACACCAAATCTGTTAAAGGTTTAGCTACCTCTAGATCGCAACTCAAGGTATCTGCCACCAAATGATTAATATTATCCTGAGACAAAGGTGCTAAGGTAATGGTGTTAATTGTTGCCTCTGCTTGCACCATCTCATCCAGGGTTAACATCAACGGATGGGTAGGAAATACTTCATTATCCCGATATGCCCCAATCGTCAACAAATAGGAGTTAGAAGCCTCACTCATCAACAGTTTCATCAAATTTAGAGAAGCGGAGTCTGCCCACTGCAAATCATCCAGGAAAATGACTAAAGGATGTTCCTTGGTGGTGAAAACTTGAATAAACTTGCCAAATAGTAAGTTAAAACGATTTTGAGCCGCACTTCCTGATAAATCTGCCACAGAAGGTTGCTTGCCAATAATTTTTTCTAACTCCGGAATCACCTCAATAATAACTTGCCCATTCTCCCCTACAGCATCAAGTATTTTGTTTTTCCACTCCTCCAGTTGAGCATCACTCTCACTCAACAGTTGCCCCATCAAGTCTCGAAACCCTTGCACAAAAGCAGAGAAAGGAATATTCCGATTAAACTGGTCAAATTTACCTTTAATAAAATACCCGCGCTGCCGGACAATGGGTTTATGCACTTCATTGACAACAACAGTTTTACCAATACCAGAAAATCCTGCCACTAGCATCATTTCTGCTCTACCTCCCCCCTCCTTACTAACAGGGGGATGAGCTACCCGCTCGAAAGCATCTAGTAAAGTTTGTACTTCTGCTTCTCGTCCATAGAGTTTTTCCGGGATGAGGAAGCGATCGCTAATATCCCTACTTCCTAACTCAAAAGACTCTATTTCTCCCTTCTCTTCCCATTCCTGTCGGCATTTTTCCAAATCATATTTTAAACCCAAAGCACTCTGATACCTATCTTCCGCATTTTTCGCCATCAACTTCATAACAATGTCGATTAGCATTTGAGGTATTTGTGTTTCACAAACCCCCTTGCTTTCTTCACTATTCCCTGTTCTTCCTTCCCTACTCCCTACTCCCTCTCTTGGTGCGCATTCCCTCTCTTGGTCAGCATTCCCTCTCTTGGTCGGCGTTCCCTCTCTTGGTCGGCGTTCCCTCTCTTGGTCGGCGTTCCCTTGCGACTGGCGTCGTCGCGGGGTCCGACCGCTTGCGACTGGCGTCGTCGCGGGGTCCGACCGCTTGCGACTGGCGTCGTCGCGGGGTCCGACCGCTTGCGACTGGCGTCGTCGCGGGGTCTGACCGCTTGCGTCTGTCGCCGACGCGGGGTCGCACCGCTGTTCCCTATTCCCTAATACTGGCATTTTCGCCAAATGACAATGTACCAATTCCATGAGGTCAGTCGTCTCAAATGGTAATGTTCCATTTAATATCTCATAAAATGTTACCCCCAACGAATAAAAGTCGCTGCGATAGTCTATTCCTCGGTTCATCCTGCCTGTTTGCTCTGGGGAAATATAAGCTAAAGTTCCTTCTAACACATTGGGTGTTTGAATGGTTTGAGTTTCCTTTGGCAGTAGAGTAGAAATACTAAAGTCAATAATTTTTATTTGTTTAGTTTCAGGATTAATTAGTATATTTGCGGGTTTAATATCTTTATGAATAATTCTGTTTTGGTGTAATTGATAGATAATTTCTGCTATCTCAATGGCTATATCTAAAAATTGGGATATATATTTTGTATGAGGTGACAAATTTTGATAATATTCACCCAAAGAAATGCCACCAATATCTGGCATGATTAGAGCATAGCCATTCTGATAACTTAACAGAGCTAATGGCTTGACAATACCTTCAATGGACAGATTACTAGCAATGGTGTATTGGTTGCGAAACTGGACTAATTCATTAAAGGCCGGAAACTGATTGCGCATTAGTTTAATCGCCACTGGTTGAGCATCTGCTTTAGCTACTCCGCGATAGACGACAGTACGCTTGCTCTCATGTATTAAGTCGCCAATTTCATAATTGCTCAATGGTGTTATAGTGAAGTTCATGGCCAGTTCATTAAAATAGTTTTTATCATTTTCTTTCATTCCAATTCTCAAGGTAGAATTTGAATGAGTTGTGAGATTATCTCACTATTTTAATTAAATCATCTGACAAATATTAGAGCCATCGGTTAGTCTACGGTTTAGTTATGTAAAGCAATAATAAAGATAGGAAAAAATACATAAGCATTCAGCTATTAGCTGTCAGCTCTCAGCTTTTGTTTGAGCAGAATTCCGCAGGAAATGCTTACATATCTTGTAGCTGTACCAGCACACTTCTTAGCCTGAATTTATATCATGTCCGGTAGCATCGGTATTGTATAGAGAAGGCAAGGAAGAAGTAGGGGCGTTAACGATAGTTATGCGCAAGCTTTCGGCCGTTTGCCCCTACAAGGCAAGGAAAAACCTTATAGAACCCATTTGAGGTCTATATAATTATGGTAATTAAGCCTTTTCGCGCATCAATGAGTGAGGAAAAATCATCAGCAAGGAGTGTTGAATTTTTTGTATTATTTCTCCCCACATCTTCCCTCCTGTCTCCTGTCTCCCCCTCCTGGGAGGGTTAGGGTGGGTTACCTCCCTGTCTCCTGTCTCTAGCTAAAGCGCATATTTATGAAGATACGGTTAGGGGTTCTATATGACGGTAGATATTTCGCTAACTTTATACACAAACGATACCAACGGACATGATATTAAATATAGAACCC
>NZ_BLZO01000106.1 GCF_014132355.1 Okeania sp. KiyG1 | reverse complement strand
TTTGATCCAGGTCTGGATTAAGGAATTTGTTTAATAGAAAACTAATAGCTTCATAGTTTCCCTGACTTGCCAAAACTTTAGCACTTGCTGCCATCTCTGGATTTTCCGATGCTGGTAAATTCAACCAGTCGATCCAAAGAGGTGACTCCGATTTTTGTTTCGGTTCATTAATAATACAACCATAGATAGTAGCAGCTTGGATACCTCTAGGTAGAATTGTAGATAATGTAGAGGCGATCGCTTCTTTTGTCTTCTTTTTATCTGGAGCTAGTTGGTTTGAGTTATTAGTATTAGTACAGAATAAATGTAACGTAGATTCTTTGAGAGTAGCTCGAATTTTGATTCCAAGAGTAGTAAATTGTTGTTGTAGCAAACGTTCAATTGCTGCCACATCTCCCCAACTTGCCCATTCTTGTAGCATCAGGTCTGGTGGAGTTAGGTCCACCCGCAGCATCAGTCCGGTGCAGTTTCACCCTGAACAACCAGAAATTAAAGCTTCATGAAAATCTTTGAGTTTTAACTCTCGGAGCTTTTGAGCGATCGGTTCTGCCAACAAAGATGGAGCTGGACTATAAGCTGCTTCACAGGAGACCCATAAAATTTTCTGGGTTTTCAATTCAGGACTTTTGGCAGAATCTTCTGATTGTTGGGTAGTTTCTGTTAATTTTTCCTTAAGTTGTCTTTCTCTAATACTGACATTTACAGAAACCCCTAACTCACCTAAAACTTCACTAAGATAGCTAGCAATTGCATCTGGATGGCCATATTGGGCCAATCTTTGATAAGAAACCGTAAGGGGAGAATCAAGTAAATATTGGTCTAATTCTTCTGTCTTCTCTGGGTCTGCTTCTAATTCATTGGGTTGTGTTGATTCAATAATAGAAGAATTTTCTGAGTCTAATTTTGGTGATAAAACCAGTTCTGAATGGTCTAATATGTCATTTGTCAACACAGATGCCTTGTGGGGAGTTGAAAGTAATTCAGAGGCATTATGATTAATATCTAGTTTCGGAGATTGTCCAGCAGTGACTTTTGTCAGATGTTCTTCCGGTAAAATTTGACTATCATTTTGATTTTGTGGGTATTTTGTAGGAACAACATAATTAGACCGAGAGAGGGTATTAACTTCTGAATCAGAGGAACTAGAAGGAGTATTTACCAGTTGGCTCTGAGTTGCTACCTTATTACCATCAAGTTTTACTGTCCAGTCAGGTCTCCTGCGACCTAAAGTTCGGCCACATAGAAACATCTGATAAATCCGAGGTTGATTAGGAGGTAGTAAAGATTCTAGATCGACCTGACCCAGTGCCTGGGAAAACTGGGCTAGTGCAAAGTTCATTTCTGGACATTTTTCAGCTTCACAGAGAATATGTAAATGATTGCCACGCAATCTTACCTGCACTTGCACTTCTGGAAGTCCCAGAGCTTTCTGTGCCCAATCTCCTAAAGGAGATCGATTTTCCGTCAATATAGTTTTATTCCCTTTCATCTTCTGCTGTTTGTGGGAGACTCCCTTGCTCGGCTTAACTATTGGTTAGTGACTGCTTGGAATGTAGCGTATAAACATTATAAAGGAAAGGATATTGTTCAAGAATTTAGAATTTAGAATTTAGAATTTAGAATTACCTTTTCTTATAAATTAAGAGGATTGGAGTAAAGGATTTTTCCTCTCTTGGTCGATATATATATTGAGGGCGAATACCATTCGCCCCTACAGATTGTGGTTTCAAAGTCAATTTGCGTAAGTACTGAAATTAATATTCAACTTTAATATTATCATTATGGCTTTAATAGCCCACCGTCTACAAGGTGTTCAAAATTGTTTGGGGTGAGAATCGATTTGTTATAAATAAATTAAGAGGATTGGATTCAACAATGAATAATGAATAATGAATAATGAATAATTACCTCTCCTTGAAAAGAAGAGGATTGACAAATTCATGAAAATTTTTATTTATTATCCCCTTAAAGGGGAGGCGCATACCCACAATTTTTCGGTAAAGGATTTTTTTCCTCTCTTGGTCGATATATATATTGAGGGCGAATACCATTCGCCCCTACAGATGGTGGTTTCAAAGTCAATTTGCGTAAGTACTGAAATTAATATTCAACTTTAATATTATCATTATGGCTTTAATAGCCCACCGTCTACACGGTGTTCAAAATTGTTTGGGATGAGAATCCATAAGCAATTTTCCCTTCTGCCTCCCCCCTTTCAAAGCTATGCTTTATAAACATCTTTCTTAACATAAAAACTTGACAAAAAGACAAGTTATGGATAAGTCTGGGAGTGGCTTTTTCTGGAGAAAATTGTATTGAAAAATACACTATGAGTGAGGACCGTAGACAAAATTCTTACTTCCCACACCCCCACCCTTCCCACACTCCCACCCTCCCACAAGGGTTTCAGGAGTTCCTTATAAGGGATAGCGCATCATCGGGGGTTGGGGGATGCCTTCAGCATAGCTGCCTTCTTCAATGAATATTTGTCCTTCGGCTGAAGATGCTGAAGTCTTGTTAAGCTTCCTATATCAGCTCTTGCGTATAAACTTATTTATTGAGGTAATATCAATGCAATCCTTTCGAGAAAATCCCTCTGAAGATCTTACACTAAAAACTCCCAGTTGGAAAATTTCCTCAGATATTTTACTTAGCTTGGCCACTGGTCCGGTTTTATTAGGTTTACTGGGTAATAAAGCCATTAATGAATTATTACCAGAAATTGGCCTCTATAGTGAAGAAATCTTCCGGGGCGATCGCCTACCAATGCTTAATTTTCCCAAAAATCATCAGATTCCTAATTTTATTTAACTATACTATAGTTTCAAAAGATTCCGAAGATTTCTTCAACTCAAGGTTAAAGATGGAACAACTGCCATCCTGTTCAATAGGTTAGCTCAAAGCCTCTACTGCTATGTGATTAATTAACAAAAAACATTGCTGAAAGGCTAGCTATCAAAGGGCTACTTGACTCCCAGGTGTATTATAAACATTTAAATCCCATTTAATGAGTTAGGACTTAGGCAAAAGGTTAAGTTATACACCATCTGTAGGGGCAAACGGCCGTTTGCCCCTACTACACATAGTATTTGTGCGTAAATTATGTGAGTGTAACAGTATCAAAAATACATTTATTTTGATATCAGTATCTACTAAGGAATAGGTAATATGAGTTCACTACTAAAATCAGAGCAGACAACCCTAGAACAAGGGTTTAATAATGCCCCGACTAAAGTTTCAGGTCTGTTTCTGAGTAATCGAATTAAAATAATTGAAAATTTGTGGGAATTAGTGCTAGGACAAGAGTGTGGCCAAGAATTGGTAAGCATACTCCAGAAGATGCGCTTGGTTAATTCTACAGAAGGACAAGCTTTTAACTTTCTAGATTCAGAAATTGTACAACTTATTGAACAGCTAGAACTCAAAGATGCAATTCGGGCAGCTCGAGCTTTTGCGTTATATTTTCAGCTAATCAATATTGTTGAACAGCATTATGAACAAAGGATGCAACAACAAGCGTATTCTCACAACAAAGGTCCGGGAAAACTAATCTTTAAAGATGATGAAGCTAAGGATGGTGAAGCTGGTTCATTGCGGGTTGGAAGTATTCCTATCTGGAGCGATAACAAAAACAAACCTGAAGGAGAGGGGACATTTCATTATCTATTTCCCCTACTGCGGACTCTGAATGTGCCATCTCAATTAATTCAACGATTAATTGATAACTTAGATATCCGTCTAGTGTTTACAGCACATCCTACAGAAATTGTACGTCATACAATCAGAACAAAACAGCGACGCATTGCTAAAATTTTCCAACAGCTCGATCTAGTAGAAGAAAGTTTTTCAGAATTGTCTGGAAATGGAGGACATGAAAAATCAGTGGTTTCATCCTTGGAAACAGAATCTCTCAAGGAACAGTTAACAGAAGAAATTCGTTTGTGGTGGCGTACAGATGAAATACACCAATTTAAACCTACTGTACTTGATGAAGTAGAAACGACTCTTCATTACTTTGAAGAGGTATTGTTTGAAGCTACTCCCAAACTATACCAGAGGTTTAAACAAGCTCTGCATAGTTCTTTCCCTTACTTAAAACCACCTACTTTCAATTTCTGTAAGTTTGGCTCTTGGGTAGGAGCTGACCGGGATGGTAATCCTTTTTGTACCCCAGAGGTGACTTGGCAAACAGCTTGCTATCAACGCAAGATAGTGTTAGATAAGTATATTAATATTACTGATTCCCTGATCGAACTGTTAAGTTTGTCCTTGCATTGGAGTGATGTTTTACCAGAACTGCTGGACTCCTTAGACCGCGACCAATTGCAAATGCCCGAAGTATATGACCAATGGGCAATTCGCTATCGACGAGAACCCTACAGGTTGAAGTTATCTTATGTGAGAAAACGTTTGGAAAATACTCGCGATCGCAACTGGCGCTTGTATAATGGTGATTCTCTCCAAAGACAAATGGAAGTTCTCTCCCAACGTCGAGAAACAGCAGCAGTTTATGCTTCTGGTGCGGAATTTCTAGAAGAATTACAACTAATTCAACGTAACTTGATCGAAACGGGTTTAAGCTGTAGTGACTTGGAAAACCTCATTTGCCAGGTAGAAATTTTTGGCTTCAATTTGGCACGACTAGATATTCGCCAGGAGTCTTCTGTCCATGAAGCTGTAATTAATGAAGTTACTGAATACTTACAAATTCTGCCTAAACCCTATATCGAAATGTCAGAAGCAGAGCGCACTGAATGGCTATCAACAGAATTGCCTACTCGTCGCCCACTAATTCCTGCAGAACTACCTTTTTCTGAGAGAACTTGCGAAATCATTAACACTTTCCGAATGCTACGACAGCTACAGGTAGAGTTTGGCCCCGAAATTTGCCAAACTTACATTATCAGTATGAGTCGTGATGTCAGCGATATGTTGGAAGTGTTGTTGCTAGCTCAAGAAGCAGGACTTTATGACCCGGCAACTGGTGCAAGTGAGATTCAGGTAGTGCCTCTGTTTGAGACAGTGGAAGACTTGAGAAACGCTCCCAGGGTTATGCGCAATTTATTTGAATTGCCTTTGTATCGGGCAGCACTTGCTGGTGGGTATGATAAATTGCAAGCACAAGCAGACTCTAAAATGAAATCTGAGTTAGAGACTCTTTATTTGCAAGAAGTGATGCTTGGTTATTCAGATAGTAATAAAGATTCTGGGTTCCTCAGTAGTAACTGGGAAATTCATAAAGCTCAAAAAGCTTTACATAAAATCGGTCAGGAATATGGAATCGCATTGCGGATATTTCATGGGCGCGGTGGTTCGGTAGGACGTGGTGGCGGTCCTGCTTATAAAGCGATTTTGGCTCAACCTGGTAAGAGTATTAGTGGACGGATTAAGATTACTGAACAGGGTGAGGTGCTAGCTTCTAAATATTCTCTGCCTCAGTTGGCTATGTATAACTTAGAAAATGTCACTACTGCAGTTATTCAAGCTAGTTTGCTACATACAGGGTTTGATGAAATTGATGCCTGGAATGACATTATGGAAGAGTTAGCGGTGCGATCGCGCACTCATTACCGACATCTGATTTATGAACAACCCGACTTAGTAGAATTTTTCTATCAAGTTACCCCGATCCAAGAAATTAGTCAACTACAAATTAGTTCTCGTCCAGCTCGGAGGAAGAATGATAAAAAGAAGACAATTTCTGGTTTAAGGGCAATTCCTTGGGTGTTTAGCTGGACTCAGAGTCGCTTCCTATTACCTGCTTGGTATGGAGTAGGAACGGCTTTACAAGAGTTTGTGCAACAACAGCCAGAAGAACACCTGAAACTTTTGCAGTATTTTTATCTAAAATGGCCGTTTTTTACTACTGCAATCTCAAAAGTAGAGATGACTCTAGCAAAAGTAGATTTGCAAATGGCTCATTATTATGTCCGAGAATTATCTAATCCAGAAGACCGGGAAAGATTTGAGGCATTGTTTGAGCAAATTGCTACTGAATATAACCTGACGCGGAATTTAGTTTTACAAATTTCTGGTCATCAACGACCTTTAGATGGAGAGCAAGATTTGCAGCGTTCTGTGCAGTTGCGGAATGCTAATATTGTTCCTCTAGGTATGTTGCAGGTAGCTTTGTTGAAACGCTTGCGTCAACATGATACAGGTACGCCAGGAGTTATTCACTCTCGCTATAGTAAGGGTGAGTTGTTACAAGGTGCTTTGTTGACTCTTAATGGTATTGCTGCAGGAATGCGGAATACAGGTTGAGGAAGAGTGTGGGGAGATGGGGAGATGGGGAGATGGGGAGATGGGGTGATGAGGAGATGGGGAGATGGGGAGATGGGGAGATGGGGTGATGGGGTGATGGGGCGAACGGCCTATATATAGCGATCGTGCGTAAGTCCTGTTAAAGCACCATTTGTAGGGGCGAATGGTATTCGCCCTCTCCATAAGTAGAGTCTCTGCGTGAGTCCTGATTAATTAGACTGATTTTGAGCGGCTTGTTGAACTTGCTCCACAGTTAACTCCAATCGTCGTGCTATCTCTTCTACAGTCAACCCCAGTTCTAACAACAGAGGAACTGTCAATAGTTTTCCCTCTTCTCTGCCTTCTTCTCTGCCTTCTTTTCTACCTTCTTCTCTGCCTTCTTCTCTGCCTTCTTTTCTACCTTCTTCTCTGCCCTCTTCTATACACTCCTGCCTAGCTAGCCGCTGCATTCCTTGATAAAGTCGAGATTTTTTAAAGTCCTCCATGCCTAACATTTCTATTACCTCCTCTGGTTCTAAATCTTTAAATTTGTATAAAATAATTGTTTTTACTAATTCTAGCACTTTTTGTCGTTCAGCATCGTCTGCTAGTTCTGCCGTTGCTTTGGCCGCTAACATTTTTGCCTGTTCCACTGCCCTTGCTTGGTCTTCTACTATCAATTTAACTATGCCTAAACCCAAGTTTTCATAAGCTTCATCGCCCAAATCTTCCAGATAAATTCTGGTAACGTTGCTACTATTTAACAAAGCTTGATAGGGTTGAGAATCTTCGGGTTCAATCTTGCGGTTGCGAAATACTACTAATGCTTGCCAATGCTTGGTTTCTTCATATTGATAAAGATAGAGGAAAATCTCGGCAAAAAATCGACGGTAAAATGCTGTATCCTTTTGCATTTGCACTTCGCCAAAGTGGACTGGAGTAGTTGGCGACTCGGTATTAGGCACTAATACACCATCTTGTAGGGGCGAATGGTATTCGCCCTCCCTATCTGTAGACTCTGGTGCGTAAGTCCTGGTAGATATTGATAGAGATAATTACTTATCAATTTAATTTCTTCCTTGCCCTGAGAAATAAGTAACTCTTCGATTAATTTTGGCCATTATATCATGTCCGGATGATTAGTGATAAAAAAAACTTTCTCCTTCTTCTTCTTCCTTCTTCTTTCTTCCCTCCTGACTCCTGACTTCCCCTCCTGGGAGGGGTTAGGGTGGGTTGACTCCTGACTCCTCCGTCGTTATTTATTTATAACTGTTCAACCGGACATGATATTAGACATTTCTAAATAATTTATCTGTAATCTTCAATATTAATTTATGGAGAAACTATTATCGCACTCTTTACTAAATATTGTCAATTTTCGACAATATATGAATCTTTTTTGTCAATATTAGTCTTGTTTTTATAGTTAATTGCTTTTTTGACTAAATTTGAAGATTTTTTGAAAAAATCAAAAAAATTGTCGATTATCGACAAAAAAGCTCTCGGTCTATGTTAAAATATATAAGTTGAGTTAGTTATTATAGCAGTCGAAGCAAAGGTGTTTGACAGATCAAAAGCTTAAAACTCAGACAACTTAATACTTTCCCTTCTTCCCTCTGCTAGAGTTAGAAAAAACTTACTTATCCGAATATTTACTGAGATATTAATATCTGAGGTAACTAGCTCAAAAAACACAAATATTGATCTAAAAAATCTTTGTACAGAGGTAATTATGGATAATATTTTTGGTGAAGCATCTCGCAAGTTGGGGCCAGAGTTTACTGACCCAATGTTAGCTGGAATAGATGGAGCAAAAGTTAGTGATGAGCTGCGATCGGCTACTGGTATTGAGTCGAGTGCAGAAAGCTCGGAAGTAAAAGTTGAAAATTTGAGTACAGGTAATGATGAATTATTGCTGCCCCAGAATGGTTTAGGAACATTGGGTTTAAGTGAATCTCAGGAGTCACAAGAAAAGACCTCAATTGAAAAAGAAGACCCACTGATAGGAAAAGAGAATAATGTAGTTGAAGAAGTCGATTCCCTAACTGGTGACCAATCTAATGAGATAGAAGCAAAAACCAGGACTGCTCAAAGGCGGGATCGAGCAGGTAATAGCCGGGGGAAAGCCTATAATTTCGGAGTGTTGAAGGATGATGAGAAGTTGCGGGAATTTGTCGGTAGGTCTGACCGGAGGGACTTTTATAAGTTCAGAGTCAAAGAAAAGACAGAAGTAGATATTGAGTTGCGTGGTCTCAGTGGAAATGCGGATTTGTATTTGTTGAATAACAAGGGGAAAGTTCTTGAGAAGTCTACCAAGGGTGGTAAGAAAGCAGAGGATATTGAGCGGACTTTGAATCCAGGGACTTATTATGTCAGGGTACAGCCAAAGGGGAATGCAAATGCTAATTATACTTTGAGTTTGGATGCACATAGCCCGCACTCTCATACTGACGAACCAATAGTTATAAATATCGTTGATACTGCTGCAGACGCACCCACTAGTTTAGATGACTCTTCAACAATAGATTTGATGGTTGTTTACACTCCAGAAGCTCGCCGAGCGGAGGGGGGTACGGATGCTATGAAGGATTTAATTGAGTTTGCTGTTGATGATACCAATGAAGCCTTTGCTAAAAGCGGAGTTAAATCCCAGTTACGGTTAGTTCATACAGCAGAGGTTAACTATACTGAGTCTGGTAAGAGTGATACTGAACTTGAACGACTGCAAAAACCTTCAGATGGCTACATGGATGAAGTTCACAAACTGCGTCAAGATTATGGTGCAGATATTGTGAGCTTATTTGCCAGCGATTTTGATGATGCTGGTGGCAGAGGTTTTCTGATGGGAACACCTGCTTACGGATTTGAAAGGTATGCTTTTAATGTTGTTACCAATTATAATGCTAGGAATCGTCATACCCTTGCCCATGAAATAGGACATAATCTAGGATTAGCCCATGATCGCGATAATGCTGATGGTCAAGGTGCTTTTAGTTACGGCTATGGTTACACTACCCCTAGTGGCGCGGGAACTATAATGTCTTATGCTCGGAACAGACTTCCATACTTCTCTAACCCTGCTGTTAGCTATAATGGTGAAGCACTTGGTCGAAGCAACTTTGAGAACTCAGCTTTAGCGATTAACAAGGTAGCTGAATATGCTGCTAACTGGCGACCATCAGTAGATGCAGCCAAACCTAAAGACTCTATCACTGTCAAATCACCCAACGGTGGCAATACCCTAGAACCAGGAAATAGCTACAACATCACCTGGAATGATAACATCAGTGAAAATGTCAAGCTCGAATTATACAAAGGAGGTTCCTTCAACCGCACTATTACCAGTTCCACCAGCAGCGATGGCAGTTACAGTTGGACAGTACCCACATCCATAACTGATGGCAGTAACTATAAGGTGAAAATCACCAGCATCAGCGATAGCAGCGTCTCTGATTTCAGTAACAGCAACTTTACTATTGAAGCTGATGATCCAGACGACTTCATCACGGTCAAATCGCCCAACGGAGGCAATACTCTAGAACCAGGAAAAAGCTACAACATCACCTGGAATGATAATCTCAGTGAGAATGTTCGTATCTATTTGTACAAGAATGATGAGTTTGATCGGATGATAACTAACTCAACTGCTAGTGATGGCAGTTACACCTGGACAATACCAGAAAGTATAGCTGCTGGTAGTGATTATCAAGTAGCCATTCAGAGTGTGGTTGATAATAACATTTTTGACTACAGTAACAGTAACTTCACTATTAAAGCAAATGATTCCATCACGGTAAAATCGCCAAATGGTGGCAATACTCTAGAACCAGGAAAAAGTTACAACATCACCTGGAATGACAACATCAGCGAGAATGTTCGTATCTATTTGTACAAGAATGACGAGTTTGATCGCACAATAGCCAGCTCAACTGCTAGTGATGGCAGTTACACCTGGACAGTACCAGAAAGTATAGCTGCTGGTAGTGATTATCAAGTAGCTATTCAGAGTGTGGTTGATAATAACATTTTTGACTACAGTAACAGTAACTTCACTATTAAAGCAAATGATTCCATCACGGTAAAATCGCCAAATGGTGGCAATACTCTAGAACCAGGAAAAAGTTACAACATCACCTGGAATGACAACATCAGCGAGAATGTTCGTATCTATTTGTACAAGAATGACGAGTTTGATAGCACAATAGCCAGCTCAACTGCTAGCGATGGCATTTACACCTGGACAGTACCAGAAAGTATAGCTGCTGGTAGTGATTACAAAGTCGCTATTCAGAGTATCGGTGACAACGACATTTACGACTTTAGTAACAGCAACTTCACCATTAAAGCTAATGAACCAGATAAGTTCATCACCGTCACTTCACCAAATGGTGGCGATTTTCTGATTACAGGAAATAGCTACAACCTCACCTGGAATGACAACATCAGCGAGAATGTTGGCATCTATTTGTACAAGAATAACCAGTTTAATCGCACAATAAGCAGCTCAACTGCTAGCGATGGTATTTACCTCTGGACAGTACCGACTAACTTGGCTATTGGTGTCGATTATGAAATTGCTATTCAGAGTGTAGTTGATGGTAAGATTTACGACTACAGTGATCACCTCTTTTGGATATTCTGATTTCACATCTAGGGCATTTTTTCTTTCCATGATAGCAAAGTTCAAATAATTTTTCTCTTGTAGCGATCGCTCCTCCCAAAACAACCGAGTTTGAGGAGCGGTCTTTTTTGGGGAGGAAAGGAGCGATAGTTAATTCCAACCAATCAAAACTATCTTTACAGCGCTTTTGCTCATTGATGAACCACATCGCCATAACCAAAACCCTGTAGGGACGTTGCATGCAACGTCCCTACTGTGGTATACTGAAATGAAAACCGCTGTAATTATCAATTATCCATTATCAATTATCCATTAAAAAAGCATAGTTACCACTCCGAAAGACTGAGCGCAACGACGAGCTGCTCTATCGTCAATAATAACTGCAAAACCAGGTTTTTTTAATGCCAAACCAAGCACCGCTGACTCGCCTTTACCCAAATCCCAAGCTAATACTTCTGGGGAAATCTCGGTCATTTCTATACGTTGCGCCCAAGAAACCTTCATTAACCCCGTTGCAGCAACATCATTTTTCCTTCCTGCTGTCACTTCATCCCACACCGCCCCTGGAACCAAAATTTCATCAAAAAGTTGTGGTAGTAAATCGGTTTGTTTGCTTTTAAATAAAACGATTAATGGGGAAGAATTAATTATGACTCTTTTAATCAACATCCGTTATCTCCAGGGCTAACTCTTCAGCAGTGTACTGCATAAAATCTACTCGGTAACGAGATAGGGCGTTAATAAATTCCGCCCTTGTTAAGCCTGCTATTTCCGCAGCTTTTCCCTGGGAAATTTCCCCTAATTCGTACCATTTTACCGCAGCAGCTATTCGCATTTCTCTAACAAACTCGTGCGGATTTTTACGCAGCGCTGAGAATACTCCTGTGGGTAGTTCGACAGAAACGGTGGTCATCATAGTATTTTTGGTAATATTAATAGAATTATTTACAGTGTATTATATCAAATCTGTTTAACTAGGTATATTTATTTTCCCTGCTTAATTTTTCCTGCAACAAAGAAATTATTAATTGTTGAATACATCCTTTTTCAACCTGAGTTTCGGAACTCACCAGTCACTTTTTATGACTAAAGTCGTTACTACAAACAGGCGTTGGCGGAGCCTAGCGGCAGCTATATCGCTCCAGCCAAAAACAACCGCGTTTGAAGAGCGATCGCTTTTTTCTTTTGGAGATATTAGAAAGGCGATCGCTCTACCAATCAATAAGAGCGATCGCTATTTAACATTAATTAGACTGATTTTGAGCAGCTTGTTGGACTTGCTCCACAGTTAATTCCAATCGTCGCGCTATCTCTTCTACAGTCAACCCCAGTTCTAACAACAAAGGAACTATTCGCAACTTGGTTGATAATGCCCCCTCTTCCCAGATTCCTTGATAAAGTCGAGATTTTTTAAAGTCCTCCATGCCTAACATTTCTATTACCTCCTCTGGTTCTAAATCTTGAAACTTGTATAAGATAATTGTTTTTACTAATTCTAGCACTTTCTGCCGTTCAGCATCGTCTGCTAGTTCTGCCGTTGCTTTGGCCGCTAACATTTTTGCTTGTTGCACTGCCCTTGCTTGGCCTTCTACTATCAACTTAACTATGCCTAAACCCAAGTTATCGTAAGCTTCCTCTCCCAAGTCTTCCAGGTAAATTACAGTAACATTGCTGCTATTTAACAAAGCTTGATAGGGTTGAGTATCTTCAGGTTCAACATTACGGTTGCGAAATATGACTAACCCTTGCCAATACTTGGCATCCTCATATTGACTCAGATACAGAAATATCTCGCCAAAAAATCGACGGTAAAATGCTTCATCCTTTTGCATCTGCACTTCACCGAAATGAATGGGAGTATCAGGAGACTGAATATTAGGAACTAATACACCATCCAAACGAAAAGCTGTTTGTTTGATTTCGACTGAGCGAAACTTGTAAGAATTTGCCAGAGTGGGAGATTTACCAATGAGTTGAAAGTAAACACCAGGTATCTCTAAAAATAGTCTTTCAATAATTGATAATTGATAATGGATAATTGATAATTACCTCTCCCTAAAAGGAAGAGGATTGAATCAAAGGAAAATTTTTTCTTGTTTCTCCTTAAAAGGAGAGGCTTTAAACCTTAATTATTCGGTAAAATATACTGTCTGTTTTCATTCGAAAATTTTGTTGTCATGGCGATAATTATATCATGGTGAATAGCTGTCTATAAAAGTTTTAGGAAAAGCTTTTGGTCTATGTTAAAGTAGGTCAGTTGAGTTAGTTATTCGTTATAGCAATGTGCGCTGGCTTATGTACAAATCACAGGAAATGTCCAATAGCTAAAAGTCTTATATTATCGGTTTTTTATTCCCCCTGTTCCCTGTTCCCTGTTCCCTGTTCCCTGTTCCCTGCGCACAGCGCTATATAAAAACTTACTTATCCGAATATTTACTGATATATTAATATCTGACGTAACTAACTCAAAAAAACAAATATTGATCTAAAAATCTTTGCACAGAGGTAATTATGGATAATATTTTTGATGAAGCATCTGGCAGTTTAGGGCAAAAGTCGATCGACCCAATGTTAGCTGGGATAGATGGAGTAAGTGATGAGCTGCGATCGCCTATTGGTATTGAGTGGAGTGCAGAAAGCTCGGAACTAAAAATTGAAAATTTGAATACAGGTAATGATGAATTATTACTATCTCAGAATAGTTTAGGAACATTGGGTTTAAGTGAATCTCAGGAGTCACAAGAGAATACTTCAATTGAGGAAGAAGACCCACTGATAGGAAAAGAGGATAATGTAGGGGAAAAAGTCGATCCTCTAACTGATAGCAAATCTAATGAGATAGAAACAAAAACCAGGACTGCTCAAAAGCAGGATCTAGCAGGTAATAGTCGAGGTAAAGCTTTTGATATTGGGAATCTTGATGGTACTGATTTTTATACTGACTCGGTGAGTAGGAGCGATCGCAAGGATTTTTATAAGTTTAGTGTTGATGCAAGGGGTCAAGTTGAGATTGACTTGTCTGATTTGAATGGCAATGCCGATCTATATCTCCGTAATAGTAAAGGTAAGGAAATTAAAAAGTCGAAGCGTAATGGTGCTGCCTCGGAAAGTATTAGTCACATTCTGAACCCAGGGGAGTATTACATACAGGTTCAATCCAGAAATAAGCAGGTTTCAACGGACTATCATTTAGGGATGAGATTTATTGATACCGAGTCATTTAGTGCTTCTTTAGGAAAAAATAACCCCCAAGACTTTTACTCTTTGACTGTCAACAAGAAGGAAGACGTATATATTACTCTAGGTGGTTTGAGTGGCAATGTCGATTTGTACCTGTTAGACAGTAACCAGAAAGTTATTGACAAGTCCAAACTAAATGGTAAGAGAACTGAGCAAATACAGGAGACTCTAGTTCCTGGTGATTACTATGTTGAAGTGAAACGCAGAAATAGTAGAGTCAGCTCTGACTACACTCTCGACTTGGGTTCCAAGTTATGGGACTTACCTGGTAACAACCGCAGCAAAGCCTATAATTTTGGGACTATGGGTCAGGATCAAGAGACTAAACTTAGGCAGTCTGTCAGCAGGTCTGACCAGAAAGATTTTTATAAGTTTACACTAGAGGAAAGTGCTGAGATAGATATTTCTCTGGCGGGTTTGAAGGATAATGCAGACTTGTATCTGCATAACAGTAAGGGTAAAGTGATTAAAAAGTCAAAAAACAATGGCACTACTGCAGAAAGTATTAGTCATGTTCTCAGTTCAGGGGATTACTACATACAGGTGAAAACAAGGAGTAAATCGGATTCGACAGATTATTACTTAGGGTTCGAGCTAGAAAAGGCGCCTCCAGATGATGCAGGAAATAGCAGGGGGAAAGCACTGGATATTGGAAGTCTTTCCCAGGTCTTGTCTTACAGCGATTTTGTGGGAAGTGGCGATCGCCTAGATTTTTACACTTTTACTTTAGATTGGGAAAGGAATGTAAATATTTCTCTGGATGAGTTGACTGGTAATGCGGATTTGTTTTTATTGAATAGGCAAGGAAAAGTAATTGAGAAGTCTAAACGAGGAGGTACTAATATAGAGAAAATAGAGGAGAATTTGGCTGCTGGAACTTATTATGTGCGGGTGCAGGCAAGAAATAACAATATCAATGCTAATTATAGTTTGACTCTTGAAGCTGAAAATAATCAAGAAACATTAACTGTTCTGAAAGAGAATCTGAATCTGTCTGAGTTAGAGGATATAGGTTTCGAGCTTATTGATGAGCCAGTGGAAGTGGAGAAGGGGGTCTATTTTATTGGTACTGGTCCTACTGTAGATCAGTTCGATCCGATTCCTTTGAACGAAAGCTCTGCCAATACGACTAATACTGACCAGTTATGGTCTGGTCGTGAGCTAGGATTAAACTTAGATGGTTCTGGGGTAACGGTTGGTGTCTGGGATCAAGGAAAAGTTCGCGACACTCACCAAGAATTTGCTGCTGATGGTGGCAGTCGCGTCAATGTTGGCGACGATGTCAGCGACTATAACGATCATGCTACTCACGTTGCAGGGATTATTGGAGCTACTGGTGTAGATAAAAAAGCTCGTGGTATGGCTAACCAGGTCGAAATTATTAGTTTCGACTTTCAGAACGATATAGCAGAAATAGACGAAGTCGCTAAGGAGATAGATATATCAAATCACTCCTACGGGGGTATGACTGGCTGGAACAGGAAAGGAAAAAGCTGGCTTTGGACGGTGCCACTTGACGAAGACTCAGATGAAGATCCAGACTTTGGCAAATATAGCAACTATACTAAAGAACTAGACAAGGTATTGTATGATAATCCCCATCTTCTCAGTGTTTGGGCTGCAGGTAATGACCGCGACGACAAATATAATGGAAATCAATCCTACTACTTAGCTACTTTTGTTGACGATTCAAAAATACCAGATAATGCTAATAAAAAGATGAATATTGGTATGCAATAACAAATGAATCTGTGTACTCAACCCCCTCAATAGATGGTAACGAAAAAACTGGCTATGACACTTTGCCTATCCAGAAAAACGCCAAAAATACTTTGGTTGTAGGAGCCATTAACGACCGGAAACAAATGACCAAATTTTCTAGCTGGGGACCGACAGATGATGGTCGTATTAAGCCGGATGTGGTAGCCAATGGTTTTGAGGTGTACTCGACTAGCTCTGCTTTTGATAAAGCCTACACCACAAAATCAGGTACTTCAATGGCAACACCTCATGTCACTGGTACTGCTGCACTCCTGCACCAACATTACACAAATTTACACGGTTCCGAGGTCAAACCTAGCAGCGCAACCATGAAAGGTTTACTAATTCATACTGCTGCTGATGCAGGCAACCCAGGTCCTGATTATAGTTATGGTTGGGGTGTTGTAGATGGCGCTGCTGGTGCTAACTTCTTGAGTGACTCGAAAGCAGAAGACGGTTCTCTTTTACGCCAAGACGAGAGTTATACTGGCAGCAAGCAGAAGATAGAAGTTAAATCAGACGGTAGTGAGCCTCTGAAAACCACTATTGTTTGGACTGACCCTGCTGGAAAAGCTCATGGCAATGGATTGGATGATGACACACCAGCGTTAGTGAATGACCTCGACTTATGGATTGTTGGACCGGATGGCCAGACCTATTATCCCTGGAGTTTAAACCCTGGCAAACCGTCAGACGATGCGGTGCGGAATCAGAAGAACTCAGTAGATAATGTGGAGCAAGTGCTGATAGATAATCCTGTTGCTGGTACATACACCATCCATGTTGATTCAGATAAGTCTTTTCGTCAGAAATATTCGCTGTTCGCAAGTGGATTGGGGAATGAATAAATTACGTTTAAGAATTTAGAATTTAGAATTTAGAATTTAGAATTATATCAAATCCGTTGGCTTGGGAGTAATATAATTTCTATCGTCAGTAGGGACAAAAGGCTGTCCTACTCTAGAATATCAATAAATTATTCCTCAATACTGAATTATACCAATGCTACCGGATTTGATATTACCTATCCTTGAAAAGAAGAGGATTGACTAATCATGAAAATTTTTATTTATTATCCCCTTAAAAGGGGAGGCTTTAAACCACAATATTTCGGTATCCTTTTGCATTTGCACTTCGCGAAAGTGGATCGGAGTAGTTGGCGACTTAGTATTAGGCACTAATACACCATCTTGTAGGGGCGTTTTGCTGCGCAACATATAAAACGGAGCTTTGCGTGAGCAAATGGTATTGGCTAACGCCAAGCTCCGCTTTACATGTCGCGGAGCGTTAACGGAGTTATGCGGTAGCAAAACGCCCTCCCTATCTGTAGAGTCTCTGCGTAAGTCCTGGTAGATATTGATAGAGATAATTACTTATCAATTTAATTTTTCCTTGCCCTGAGAAATAAGTAACTCTTCGATTAATTTTGGCCATTAAACATTTCTAAATAATTTATCTGTAATTTTCAATATTAATTGATGGAGAAACTATTATCGCACTCCTTACTAAATATTGTCGATCTTCGATGATAAAACATGAATTTTTTTGTCAATATTAGTTTTGTTTTTATAGTTAATTGCTTGTTTTGACTAAATTTGAATATTTTTTCAAAAAAATCAAAAAAATTTGTTGATTATCGACAAAAAGCTCTAGGTCTATGTTAAAGTACTTCAGTTGAATTAGTTATTAGTTAGAAAAAACTTACTTATACGAATATTTACTGAGATATTAATATCTGACGTAACTAACTCAAAACAAAACAAATATTGAGCTAAAAAATCTTTGCACAGAGGTAATTATGGATAGTATTTTTGGTGAACCATCTAGCAAGTTTGGGCCAGAGTTTACCGACCCAATGTTAGCTGGAATAGATGGAGTCAGTAATGAGCTGCGATCGGCTAGTGGTATTGGGTCGAGTGCAGAAAGCTCGGAAGTAAAAGTTGAAAATTTTAATACAGGTAATGATGAATTATTACTGTCTCAGAATAGTTTAGGAACATTGGGTCTAAGTGAATCTCAGGAGTCACAAGAAAAGACCTCAATCGAGGAAGAAGACCCACTGATAGGAAAAGGGGACAATGTAGGGGAAAAAGTCGATCCTCTAATTGGTGGCGAATCTAATGAGATAGAAACAAAAACTAGGACTGCTCAAAGGCGCGATCGAGCAGGTAATAGTCGAGGTAAAGCTTTTGATATTGGGAAGCTTGATAGTACTGATTTTTATACTGACTCGGTGAGTAGGAGCGATCGCAACAATACTGACGAGGAATTACTCCAGACTGAGTTTAAGTCGCAACGAAGAGCCAGCAAAACTGATAAGGGGGGCAATACTCTAGACACTGCTTACAATCTTGGTACTCCCAAACAAAAGCAACAAAAGATTAGCGACTTTATTGGCACGTCAGATCCTAACGACTACTACCAGTTCAAAGTGGACGGTGATGGTGCTATAGTGAACCTTACTCTTAAAGGACTAAAAGAAGACGCCACTTTAATACTTTATGACAGTAATGGTGACTGGATAACGGGTTCCTTCAATGAAGGGACTAAAAACGAATCGATTAATCGCGCCCTCTTACCAGGAACTTATTATACCAATGTTTTCTACAACTTTGGAGCTAATACTGATTATAATCTGATATTGAAAGCGACACCAATTTCGTCAGACGGTGCAGGTAGTACTTTACAAAGCGCTCGCGATCTAGGCACTTTAAAGAAGAATCAAAATTTCCGCGACTTTGTGGGTAGCATTGACGGCAGTGACTATTACAAATTCAATGTCAAAAAAGATGGCACGATTCTCAACCTGAGTCTCCAGGGATTGGACGACAATGCTGATGTCTCATTGTACCAGAGCGGTCGGGAATATCCAATAGCAGGTTCATATAACGATGGCAAAAAAAAGGAGCTTATTACTGAACCTTTAAAGAAAGGCACTTACTACGCCAGCGTCTTCTCACCATCTGATGGGGGAGATACCAAATACAACTTAGTCTTAAAAACTAAAGCAGATGGTGCAGGGAACAGCAGGAGTAAAGCTCGTAATCTCGGTACGATCAATGGGAATAAAACCTTGAGCGATTTGGTTAGCTCCTTTGCTAACGATAGCGATGACTATTACCGCTTCAAAGTCAAGAGTTGGACTAATTTAGCTCTCGACCTCAAGGGATTGAAGGACGATGCTAATTTGGAATTAGTTGATAAAAAGGGCAATGTCGTTGCTAGTTCCAGTGAAGCAGGTACTAAAGACGAATCAATTAATAGCGCTCTCAAACCAGGCACTTATTACGCTAGAGTTAACATTGGTTGGGGAGAAACTGATTACAAACTGAAACTGTCAGCCCAAGAGGCACCAACAAATTTAGCTACCATTAACAATCTCTCTTTCAGTGGGAAAGAAGGGGATGAGGGAACTTTCCAAGTTCGATTGAACAAAGCACCTAAATCGAATGTAACGCTGAAGTTCGATCCTGGTAAGTTCTTGACGGTGGATGCCGATAATAATAAGAGCAATGGCACTCAAGATACTATTACCTTTACCCAAGCTAATTGGAAGAAACCGCGCACAGTTAGCTTTATTGCTGAGAAAGATGGTTCAAAACGCAATCGCAAGTCTGGCAATACTATTGATTACTCTCTCAATGGAGGTCTCCAAGGCGGCGGCACTTATGACTTAGGACTAATTAAGAACACCTACGCGCCAGATAATAAAAACTTTAACATTGACTTAGATTTTCGTAATGACTATCTTGGTTTCTGGACACCTGAGCGCCGGGAAGTAGCACAGCAAGCCGCTAATGACTGGGCGAGATGGATTGCTGATGAACATAAAGGAGTGAACTTGGAAAACGTACAAAAGTCACAGGTAAATATTAATCGTGGTCCTAAGTTTACTTTCGAGACAAATAGATTTGTTGACGATCTGGTAGTATTCCTAAGTGCAGATCCTCTTACTGATAACAGTGCTGCAGGAATTGCGTCTTTTGACAGCGTCAGTGAATCAAAACCTTTGCCTAGAGTAACTACAATGTCTGTTAATACAGGACTCGAAGATTCTGTCCCTGAAGACTATTACCCTCTACTCATTCACGAATTAGGTCATACCTTGGGACTTATTGGTGGGACTTATGCGAGCGAGCAGTTAGTCTCTGAAGGATTCTTCACAGGGAAATATTCACGAAAGTTTAACGGTGGTAAGAATGTTCCACTGAGCGATATCTTTCATCCTAGTTATGAGGTTGAATCTGGGGTCTCAACTCCTTCTTTTGGCTCAGTTTCCGAGTTAGATAAAAGATTATTGGCTGACAGCGGTTACAAGGTATATGGAATTAATGCCAAAGGTAAGCCAAGACCACTTTCTGACTTGAGGAAATCAATAGAAGATGATTATCGTGAAGGCGCCCGCAACTTGGGTACTCTCACCAAAAAGAAACAGACTGTTAATGATTTTGTAGGGAGAGGTTTTGATTTTATAGACTACTACCGCTTTGAAGTAAAAGGAAGTGAAAAAACTGTAAAGCTTAATCTTGATAAATTGACTGGCGATCCTTATATGATACTGCAAGACAGTGAAGGTGAGCTCATTACAAGGTTTTTTAATGAAGGAACTCTACCAGAATCAATAAACGTTCCCTTGAATGCAGGTACTTATTATGTAGGTGTTTCAACTTGGAGTCCCACAGAGCAAAAGTCTTTTATTGAGGACGACATTAATTACAGGTTGAGCGTACAACTGACGTAAGCACTTGTAGTGGGAAGTATTAGCGATCGCTCCTCCCAAAACCAACCGCGTTAGAGGAGCGATGCTTTTTTTATGAAGAAGTTAGAAAAGCGATCGCCCTATTAAACATCTATTAACTTCAAACAGAGGGACGGCGAATACGGGTTTGAGTTTTATCCGCAACCACTAAGCAACCCTGCAAATTTGCAAGTGGATATTCCTGCACAACTCGCATCAAAATATCAAGCACAGCTTGGCGACCTCCACTACCCGGACGCAAAAGTAAAATACCAGGGTGAGTTCCCGGTGGAAAACGGCGGACATCAGAAAAATCAAGATCGAGAGTAATAAAAAAGCGTCCTTCAGTACAAACTTGCTGCCATACAACCTCATCATCCTCACCAGATAATCCTTCATCAGTAACCCGATCGCAATCGTAACCCTCATCCCTGAGAAAATTAGCATGGGTAATACTGAGATTTTCATCTAATTTTATCAACATAATTCCTATCGTAATGGTAATAGCTCTTCTTCTCTCACCAGTGCCGCAGCATAAGCGATCGCCACTCGTACATTTTCTAAAGTCAAGGGTGGATATTCTTCAACAATTTCTTCTATTGTCAACCCCTCTGCCAGATTATCTAGGATGACCGAAACCATAATCCGGGTTCCTTTAATACAAGGTTTCCCATGACAAACTCTGGGATTAAAGCCGATCTGGTCTTGCCAGTTACTCATTTTTAGACCTCTACTACGACAACTACAAGTGATAAAATATTAACATCAATTCAAGGGATAGATTGCTCCTCTAAAACCAACCGCATTTTAGGAGCTATCCCACAGGGTTGCGGATGCAACATCGCTTTTTTTTAGCTATCCGCATTTCTCTAACAAACTCGTGCGGATTTTTACGCAGCGCTGAGAATTATCCTGTGGGTAGTTCGACAGAAACAGTAGTCATCATAGTATTTTTGGTAATATTTATAGAATTATTTACAATATATGATATCAAATCTGTTTAACTAGGCGTATTTATCAAAATCATAAGGGTCTAAAACCCCGCCTTGATTGCCAAAATAGGGAAGAAAGGAGGAATGCTTATGAAATATTGGAGATGGGGTATTGATAATTTTGCATTGGTAATTTGAGGTATGATACCATGTCTGGATAAGAGCGCGATAGAACTATGTTACCTTTACGCGACCAAAAAACTTTCTCCTTATACTCGGGGTTTCTTCTTCTTTCTTCCCTCCTGACTCCTAAAGAATTAAGATTAATATCATACACGGGCTTTACCAACGCCGATAATTTCAGTATTTCTTTAGTACTGTCGGTACTGTCAGTCCTTAAATTTTATTATAACTGACCCGTCCGAACATGATATGACTCTTTCTTCCTTCTTCCTTCTTCCTTCTTCCCTCTTCCTTCTTCCCTCTTCCTTCTTCCTTCTTCCTTCTAACTATAATTACCACTAGCTGGTTTAATAGGAATTTCAATTATGAACTCTGTACCTTTTCCAACTTCAGAAACACAACTCAAATTACCCTGATGTTTTTCTACAACAATTGAATAGCTAATTGATAGTCCTAAACCTGTACCAGCACCCACTGGTTTAGTAGTAAAAAATGGGTCAAAAATCTTGGATAATGTCTCAGAATTAATACCATTGCCATTGTCCCCAACTTTGATTTTTACTGTGTTTAACTCTGTCACTTCAGTAGAAACTGTAATGGTGGGTTTATGGTCAAATTCCTGTTGTTTATCTCGCAAAAATGCTAAAGCGTCAATGGCATTACTGAGTAAATTCATAAATACCTGATTCATTTGGGAAACATAACAGATAACTTGTGGTAACTGACTATAGTTTCTGACTATTTCAACTTCACGTTTATCTGACTTTTCCTTAATACGAGTATGTAAAATTAGAAATGTACTATCGATACCTTCATGGATATTTACAGGTTTCATTTCTGCTTCATCTAGACGCGAAAAGTTGCGGAGAGAAATGACAATATCTCGAATACGTTCGGTACCTACTTTCATTGAATTCAAAAGTTTCTGTAAATCTTCTACGATAAATTCCAATTCGATTTCTTCAATTTCATCTTGAATTTCTTCTACAGGTTCAGGATAGTGTTCTTGGTATAAATCAATCAAATTTAGTAAATCAGAAACATATTCAGTAGCGGGAGAAAGGTTTCCATAAATAAAGCCTATAGGGTTGTTAATTTCGTGGGCTACTCCTGCTACTAATTGTCCTAAACTGGACATTTTTTCACTTTGAATTAGTTGAGATTGAGTACGTTGTAACTGTTGTAATGTTTGCTCTAGTCGTAGATTTTTTTCATTTAATTCTTGAGTTCTTTCTTGTACTTTTTGCTCTACAAAAGTATATAAGATTGAATTTTCTAAAGATACTGCTACTTGAGATGATAAAAGCCTTAATATTTCCAAACGTTCTGGAGTAAATGCACCTGTAATTAAGTTATTTTCCAAATACAAAACTCCGATGAGCTTACCAGTATTAATAATTGGAGTACATAAGACTGATTTAAGTTTAGTTTGAGCAACATAAGAGTCTGTTGTGAACCGATCTTCAGCAACAGCATTGCTTAAAACAATATCTTGACGGGTTCTTTCTACATAGTTAATTATTGTTAGTGGTAAATTTTCATATTCATTAATTTTACTTTCTTGAACTACGACTTCTTCAGAATCTAATGTTGCTTCAGCTTTAGTGATTAGTTTACCTTCTGTGAGCAACAACAAAACACCTTTTTCTGCTCCAGCATTTTCGATGAGAATTTTCATTAACTTAGATAGTAATCTATCTAATACAATCTCACTAGAAATTGCTTGGGATGCTTTAATAACTGTGTCTAAATCTAGGGATTGGCCATGGTTGGTCGTGTCACCAGAAATTGCTGTGGTTTGAGTATCAATTATGCGATTTTTAACTGTTAATATATTTTGCAATTCTGGATATTGATTCTCTAAATCTTGCAGCTTTCTAGTTGCGCCCCATTTTTGATAACTATAGTAAGCTTCTTGTAAATGAACTTTGGCATACTTAAATTTATTTTGATTTAGCCAATATTTTGCTGCCAATTCATTTCCTAGGGCTTCATATTGGATAAATTCATTTTTATTTGCTGATTCTATTGCCTGATTATATAATTCTATAGCTTCTGCATTTTTTCTCTCAATACTTACCATTTCTGCTTCTACTAATAAATATTTATGTTCAAAGTTTTCTTGACAGTTATCTGCCCAAATTTTCATCTGTTGTTGATTTTTTTCTAGTTGTTGCCAATATTCTGTTTGCTTAGTTTCTGAAACATGAGGATAGAGGGCAGCTAAGATTAGTGAATAATAAAAATTAAATTCTGTTGTAGGTACAGTACCTATAATATATGTCAGATATTTTTGAGCTTCTAAGATGCTATGCAGTGCGGCATCTAAGTCTCTATATAAATAGAGAATATAAGACTTATTAATTAGATAGATACATAGAGAGTGAAAATTTTGATGTTGTTGACAATTTTCCAAGTATTCTGTTTCGTTAATTTTGTCAATATCAAAGTGAATTTTTTCGTCTTTTGAAGGGTTGATATCCATTTTTTCTGTTTGTGGATGCAAGTTTTCTATAATATTTTTAATTCCTGTTAAAGTATCTGTCGAAAGTTGATTTTTGGTTTTTGAGTAAATTGTAAATAACGAGAAACTTCTTTCAATATTTCTGAGATTTGTATACCTTGAAATAATAAGTTAATAGCAGTGTTATGTAGAAGATAACCTGCATATTCTAAATCCCCTGATTCTAAAGCCGCTCCATACCCTTCGTTGTTAATTACATTAGATTCTTTAATGTGCTTAAACCAAAAGCTTAATGTATTAGCAAATCCAGCACAAGCCTTACATTTTAATCCTGAAATTTCCCATTTATCAGTTAGTTTTAATGCCAACAGACCAAACTGATATGCCGAGTGATAATCTCCTAAATAACTATTGAGGATTATTCCATAGTTACAATAACAAAGGCATGACTCAGCAACTGAACCATATTTCAAAGAAATATTGACACCTTTAAGCACAATTACTGTCCATAATTCTGGTGAAATTAAATAAGCAGATGCAATCAAATTTGTTATTAAGGCTAAAGCTACTTTATATTTTGATTTCTCAATGTTTGTTTCATTAATCAGACTAGCTATTTCTTTAGTGCCTAAATTTTCTTTGACTTGAGTAAATTCCTGATTTATTACTGTCTGTAAATCTGTTTCTGGAAGTTCTATTTCTAGTAACCCTAGAGCTTTCTTTGCTGCTGCAATTGCCTCTTTGTACTGAGCGCGTAAAGTATATTGAACAACCAATAAATTATAAACTTCTGTTTTTTCAATAACTGATTTTGAACGGTCTAATATTAATTTGATTAAGGCTTCACTTTCTGAAAAATTACTATTTAAATATTCTACTATGGCCCCTTCTTTATATAACGCAAAAGTTAAATCATAGTATTGAGTCCAACAATCCCGGTCTAATAGAGATATACCTGCTGTAATATATTCTTGAGCAGCTACATAAGCTGTGGCATCTTTAGCTTTTTTACCTGCTTCTACATTTAATTTTGCTAGTTCAATTTTTTCTGATTCATCTGTAATTAAAGTTCTACCTATATTCAAATGATCTACTAAATCAAAAACTCTTTCACTACGATATTCTGGAGGAGTATTTTTCAAGAATAAACGGCCAATTTTTAGATGTAAATTTTGTTTTTGAGATTCATCTATGAAAGTATAAGCTGCTTGTTGTACTCTATCATGCAAAAACTTATAATTCAGAATTAAAAATGGATATAAGTTCAACTCTACATTTTTAGCTTCTGTTTCTGACGCAGGTAGAATTAATCCTTCCTGAATAGCAGGTAATAAATCTTGAAAAGTTGCATAAGATTCTTTTTCATAAATTAACGAAAGTGTATTCAAATCAAATTGGTTTCCTACACAAGCAACTAAGCTTAAAACTTTCTGAGTTAATTGCGGTAATTTTTCCAGTTTTCCAATCATTAACTCCACTACATTATCAGTAATATCAAGTGCTGTGATTTGTTCTATATTCCACTGCCATCGAATCTGTTCGGAATCAAATTTCAGCAAATTTTCTTGATAGAGAGTTTTCATAAATTCATTAACAAAAAATGGGTTTCCTCCGGTCTTACTTTCTACCAATTTTGCTAATGGTTGTACTGAAACTCGATCGTTGCACAATGTTTCTGCAATTAATTGATTAATATTTTCAAATGTTAAAGGAGTTAAATTTATCTGATTTATTTGTGCATAATTCATACTCTCAGATGGAGTGCGAATAGCATTTAAAGTCATCACTAAAGGATGAGTTGGACTAACTTCATTATCTCTATAAGCTCCAATTAAAAATAGATACTTTGTTTCTACATCTGTCATCATTAATTTAATTAACTTCAGTGTAGCGGAGTCTGCCCACTGTAAATCATCAAGAAATATAACTAAGGGATGTTCTGGTTGACAAAATAAACCGATAAAATTTTGAAAGACGATATTAAAACGATTTTGAGCTTCATTTGGTCCTAATTCTTGAATTTTTGGTTGGGTTCCAACAATCAATTCTAATTCCGGAATTACATCAATCAGAATTTGCCCATTTGTACCAAAAGCTGCTAAAAGTTTATTTCGCCATTCATGTAATTTAGCCTCACTTTCACTTAAAATAATTCTGACTAACTCAGAAAAAGCACTCACAATTGCTGAGTATGGAATACTTCGTTGAAACTGGTCAAATTTCCCCCAAATAAAATACCCGCCTTGATGGATAATAGGTTGAGAAATTGTTTGTACTAAAGCTGATTTACCTATGCCAGAATAACCAGCTACTAACATCATTTCTTTGCTACCTTTACAAACACGCTCAAAAGCTGCTATTAGCGTTTCAATTTCTAATTGTCTGCCATATAGTTTTGATGGAATTTTAAATTTATCAGAAATATCTTGACTACCAAGGGGAAATTCTACAATTGTTTCTATCATTTGTAATTGATTTAAACATTCATCTAAATCGGCAATTAAACCCCAAGCACTTTGATATCTTTCATCAGCAGTTTTTGCTAGTAATTTGAGGACAATATTTGATATTATATGTGGTACTTCTGGATTGATTTCATGTGGTGGTTTTGGCTGTTTAGCAATATGGGCATGAATTAATTCCATCACATCATTGTTAGTAAAAGGAAGCTGTTGAGTTAATAGTTCATAAAAAGTAACACCAAGAGAATAAAAATCTGTACGATAATCTAAAGAACAATTCATTCTACCCGTTTGCTCTGGAGATATATAAGGAAGAGTACCTTCTAAAATATTTGAATGTTTGAGTTTATAACTGTCACGAGTTAATACAGAAGATATATTAAAATCTATAATTTTTAATTCGCTTGTCGTGAGGTTAAAAATTATATTAGATGGATTAATATCTTTGTGAATAATCTTAGCACTATGAATTTCACCTAAACTTTCAGCAATTTTAATCGCTAAATTCAAAAAGCCCAATATAGTAAATTTTTGTGATGTAATTAATGTTTTGAGAGATTCACCGCCAAAATCTTCTAAAATCATCACTAGAGTATTATTATATTTTTCTAATCCATAAACTTTAATCACTCCAGAAAAATTCAAAGAACTCAGAATTTCATACTCTTTTCGATAACGATTATTCTCAGCTTCAGAAGGAAAATCTCCTTTGCTAAATTTAAGTACAACAGATTGATTATTCTCCTCATGCCTACCTCGATAAACTACTGAATTATTACCTTCATAAATTTTGGCAAGAATTTGGTAACCTGGAATATTAATCATTGTGAAATTCTCCTACAAAACTACTCTGATTTATCTTTTCTGTAGCGGGTTTAATACCTCATCGTCAACGGGGATGCTTAAAATTGTTTGGGGTTTATAGACACAAATGTGGTCGGTCGTTGACTATCCATAAGCAATAGACATCTCCAGAAAAGAGGCAACAGGCAACAGGCAACAGGCAACAGGCAACAGGGAGAAAGAATTGATAATTTATGCATGATAATTGATTTTATTTTGAATTTTTGGAGATGTCTAATTTTCCCTTCTGCATAGCTGCCTTCTTCAATTATTAAGAATTAATATTATCTTTAATATAGAATCCGGTTATATAGTATATGTTGATAATTTCTATAATTACTTCAAGCCTTTAATCTCCCCACTCCCCCACTCCCCCACTCCCCTGCTCCCCCACTCCCCCACTCCCCCACTCCCCTACTGCCCTACTCCCAACTATATAATAACTATTCAACCGGACATGATATAAGCCCTATGTCTTCCTCTCAAATAACTTTTTTCCATGATATCCGTAACTTAGGAATTAATCATAATCACTGGTATGCTGTTGCCCGCAGTGCAGAGGTAAAATCTCAACCTTTCAGCATTACCCTTTGGCATCAATCAATTGTCCTTTATCGGGACCAAGGAGGAAAAGTCCATGCTTTGGAAGACCTTTGTCCTCATCGTTTTGTCAAACTTAGTTCTGGTCGCGCGATCGCCGATGAATTAGAATGTGCATATCATGGATGGCGTTTTAAGTCAAGTGGTCAATGTTCTTATGTACCTTATTTAGGCAGTAATCAAAAATTGCCTAGTTGCAAAATCCGCACTTTTCCAGTCAAAGAATTACATGGTTTTATCTGGCTATTTCCAGGAGATAAATCCTTAGAAAATTCAGTTTTTCCATTAGAAATACCTGAGTGGGAACATCTAAATTATATCGCCACAATCTCAGTCATAAAATGTCGAGCGCACTATTCTTATTTAGTGGAAAATTTGATGGATATGCACCACGGACATTTACATCAAAACTGGCAAGCATGGGCAGCAGCAGAATTAATAGATTTATCTGAAAATGACCACCGAGTAGATGCTTTTTATGATGCTCAAAGTTATTACAAAATCGACAAAATTTGGTCGATATCTCAATTATTATTTCCTAGTTTACGACAACTTCATCCCGAACCATTAAATGTTAGTTATATCTATCCAAATTGGGTTTCTAACCTAGGCAAAGATTTTAAAATTTATTGTCTTTTATTACCTATTAACGAACAACAAACCCAAGCTTATCTAATTCACTTTACATCACTTCATGCCTTTTGGCGTTTACATAAACTCCCAGAATGGTTTAGACGATTTGTCAAAAATAGTTTATTTGGTTCAGCTCAAAAACTACTCGATGGATTAGTACAACAAGATGTAGAGATGATTGAAGAAGAACAACAAGCTTATCTAAAAAATCCCCAACAACGTAGCTATGAGTTAAATAAAGCTTTGGTAAGTACACAAAGGTTAATTAAAAAACAAGCGCTCCACTGAATCATAAATATATGCTGAAAATAATAGAATATCTGCGTAACAACCGATAAGATACTTATCAAGGTATAAAACTTATCATACATAAGTTATCACCGTATTTAGTGCGAAGTCATAAGTCCCTGAGTTAAATCAAGTCAAGAAAGAAAAATGACTCCTTGATGAATCTGGAAGATTTCAACATGGAGTATAGCTTTTGACGAATTATTAAGATTTCCAGGGAGCAGCTATATAGATAGGTAATGGAAATTAGCCTTACCAAAAAGCCATTTTGAGAGCAAAGGCATTTCGATCAGGGTGATGAAAAAGGGCAAAGTATTTTCGCCGAGGCAAATTGATACCTTATGAGACTTTAAAGGGAATAATTAATTTAATAACCTTTTTTCTTCCATATAGTATTAGTTGGCCAGATAATGGAAAAAATATGGAGCAGCAAGTTTAACAACTCAGAATGGTAAAACACAAAAAAATCTGTAATGGAAGTACAGGATGTAACAAGTAAGCGCAATAAATTTGGTATCAATACCAATATGCTTGAGCATAAGGGGTAATTTGACTGCTCCTACTGGCAAGATAGTCCAGTGACAACTAATAAAGGTGAAGCAGCATGAATTATCCTATTCCTTTGCAAAATCAGTAATTAGAATCCCGTGTACTTAAGTTGCGGGAGAAGTCAAAACAGCCAATATCTCTCACATTATGGATGGAGCTAGTTCAACATGGGTAATACCATTGGCATAATGTTTGGGTTTTTAGGTGGAACAATTTTCGCCAGTGAGGGGGGATACAAAGTTTTACAACACCCTAACCCAAACCGAGAATATCAAAGACTTTCGGAAGCTAAATGGTTTTTGGCCTTAAGGTGGTGCGAACAATTTGCAACTCCTGCTGGCATCCTTAACTACCAAGGTCAACTTTCTTTTTATAATCAAGCAGCATTAAGAGTTGGAGAACACAATTTTTTACCTCTAGACCACAGACAAGAAATTTTTAATAAATGTTTATCTTTGCCAGCAGGTACAACAGCAAATTATTCAATTTTTACCGCAGATGGCAGATCCTTTAGAAATTTAGAAGTGATAGGAATGGATATCGACCCCAGATATGGTAGAGTTGCTATTGTCCGTTCACTTTAAGCTGTTACTCAGTTTATTGAGCAGGGGAGTAGGGGAGTGGGGGAGAATTCAATAATTTAGAATTTAGAATTACCTCTCCTTGAAAAGAAGAGCATTGACGAACAGGAAAATTTTTATTTTTTATCCCCTTAAAAGGGGAGGTTTTAAACCACAATATTTCGGTAAACATCAGAATAATTAACGCGCTCCCAGAGTGCTAATTAGTGACATCCTCCCGACGCCGACCTGACGGTACGGCGCGGGCTTCCAAACCTCACAGTTTGGCATTCCTAGTTTTTCTCCCTACGAGGTTTCGCCTCTGACCTAGACTGAGTTGCCTCCGTCCCCGGCAGACCGACTGCATAGGCGTTTTCTATTCCCCAGAGTCCCTGGGTACTCAATTTTTCTAGACCACGCAATCTGATTACTTCTGATGCTGCATGATCTCTGTCTGTCTCGTATCCACATTCACTACATCTATGTCTCCGTTCCGAGAGTTCTTTCTTTCCCGTATGTGTTCCACATTTAGGACAAGTTTGAGATGTTCCATCAGGATTGACACGAGAAAAATAAATTTGATGTTTCTTGGCTACCCATTCCAGCACGTTCAGGAACTGTCCGAAAGCTGCATCCAGAGTGTGCTTTCTCAAAATACCTCTGGACATGGCTTTCAAGTTCAAATCCTCAACAAACACCATCCCAATACCCTCTTTGCTACAAAGATGGTTAGCTAGTTTGAACTGCCAATCTTTCCGCACATTTGCAATGTGATTGTGAAATCTGGCTACCTGCAACCTTACTTTCTCCTGATTTTTAGAACCCTTTTTCGTTCTGCCATACTTGCGTTGCAGTAATTCCAACTCGCGATACAAGGATGTCAAAAATCGGGGTCTGGCAATAAACTCTCTATCTGAGGTTGTCAAAAACTTCTCCAAACCCAAATCTATACCTATCGCTTCTCCGTGAGGTTGAGCTTCTGGTCTCGATACCTCAGACTGGAGCGTGAGTACTACGAACCACCTATCTGCCTTCCTTAATACCCTTGCTTGCTTGACTACAAAACCTTCTGGAATTGGTCGGTGCAAGTTAATGGGTATAATTCCAATCTTGGGGAGAGAAATCTGCCAACCTGTAATGGGGTTAGTTTTAAATTGAGGAAACAGCATCGACTTCATTTGGCCAAACTTCTTGAAGCGAGGAAAGCCATAACCTCTTTGCTGGAAATAATTCCAACCATCGTGCAATCTACGAATTGTAGTTTGCAGAACTTGAGAGGGAACTTCTCTGAGTTCTGGGAATGCTTTTTTGGCCAGGGGCAGTGCGTTTTGCTGGTTGTAGTAGGTTGGAAAAGACTTGTTAGCTGGGATGATGTATTCTTTTGATAGGGAACAATAGTTCAAACTACACTTACGGGCATTCACCCAATCCTTGATTTCCCGCAAGGCATAGTTGTACACTTTGCGAGATATTTCCAACCAATGGAGCATAGTTTGCTCTTGGATGGGGTCGGGGTGAAGTCGATAGCGATAGTTGATGGTTAGAGTCATACAAAAATTCTAACACAGAATGATTACTCTATAGCTCTATATCTATACTGTTGGGTGATTTTTCCGGGATTGACCGGAAAAAATCTGCTTGAGGGGTCCATGTATCCCGACGCTCATCTTTCAGATAGAGCGCGGGACTTATAGCCCCTCAAACTCCCCATCAGTTAAAAAGGTTATTCTGTTTGTGTTAATTACTTAATAATTGAAGTGCTACCTAAGTAGCATCATTAATGCATGGTAATTTGTATAATTAATAGGACTTACGCATCTGCAACGTATTTCCGTCCAAAGCAACCCACAGGGTTTGCGGAGCAGTCCGGAACGGAAAGCAATCTCAAATCCTAGTTTTTCTTGCCTCGTGCGTAAGTCCTGATAAACTTTCTCAAACAAAATTCCGTAGAAAATTTACTTTGATTTTAAACACTGGGCAAATGAGCAGGAAGAACACTTATGGCAGCAATAGCAATGTAAAGCAGGGCAAAACGAGTTTCAAATATTGCCACAAAGTGAAATTTTGTTGTGCGATACCAATCTAATTGAAAGGCGATCGCTACTAACTTGACTAAGGCCACAGTATAGGATAAAGCTGTGGCTATATTTAAGCAGTTGAAGCAATAAAGACTCAGTATAATTAGGACTGCAGTCCCATGATATATTATTCCAGGTACAGGAGAACTGGTTTTCTTTTTTCGCAACTTGAGTGTAAATATAGCACTGCTGAAAAATAAAGTATTCAAGATCCACATTGCCATAGCAGCTAAAGAAATGTGGCCTGTAGTAGCTATATATGCTAAAGGTGCTGATAGACAGATAGCTGTAAATCCAATTAATTCATTTAGTATAGACTTTTGTTTTTGCTTTAGCACTGCAATACTATCCGCAACTAAAGCTGCTATTGCCATCCCATAGATCCATAGCAAACATGGAGATTGAAAATATAGCCATGTAGCGATCGCCATTGCAATACCTCCATATAACCCACCCCAGATAAGAAAGCGGGGTTTCCAGCTACTTCGCTGTTTTATTTGCACCACTAACGGATGTTCTGCTTGCAAGGCGAAAAAAGCACAGATCAAAGCTAAAGTTGTTGAATTTGTCCATTCTTGAGCTAAAGCTGCTCCTGTGATAAAAGAGCCACCTAATACTAGCAAAACTCCTTGCTCTGGAGAAAACGTCGGTCTATACCAAACTTGTTGGTTGGAACTATTTTTATTAGAGGTAGTTGTTGATAACTCAACCATGATTAAACTCCTTAAAGTAATTGTGGCTCTCTTTAGATCGGGACTTACGCAAAAAGTGGAATTATATACCATTTGTAGGGGTTAACGGGCCGTTAACCCCTACTAAATATGGTGGTTATGCGTAAGTCCTGTAGATATTGGGTTTATCCTACGGATAAGCTGCCCTAACGCTACCGCTCTACCCAACCTACAGAGCTAATTTTACCAATAAATTATTGATAATAATTATTAATAATTTCACAAATAATCCCCTATTTTTAAGTATTGATTGATACAGAAGTATCAAATAGTTAATGAATTAAGAGATTTACAGATAGAAATATAAACTCCTAAATCCTTAAAATAAGAGGGTAATAGACGAAATAGGTAATTTTACTTCATAGATATTTTGATTGATTTTGGACATTGGCGTTGGATTAACAAATATCAGATAATATTTAATTAATTTGAGAATTAGATGCAATTATTTTGGCAGAACCCAAAAAGCGATCGCCCCCTAAAATCACAGGAGCGATCGCTTAATCAATTAGATGTGGAAAAAGAGTGCTAATACTAATTAAACAATAACAAAATCAGTATTAGTTAGACTAGCAACATCGGTAAAGCCAACCAAAGTTGCCAAAGTCTCTGTCGAGCCAGATATATTAGTCTCTATGATAGTATTACCACTGTTGCTGGGGTCAAGTCCTATTAGCAAGTTATCGAAAACCAGACCATCTAATAAAAAGTTATCTGTACCATCTACATAATCTAGAATCTGATCGTTGCCATCTCCCGAACGCAATAGGAAACTGTCAGCGTCGTCGCCACCAGTTAGGGTATCAGCACCTAAGCCACCATCAAGAGTGTCAGCACCAGCACCACCCAGGAGACTGTCAGCACCAGCACCACCCAGGAGACTGTCTTGGCCGCCACCACCATTGAGGGTGTCTTGACCGCCACCACCATTGAGGGTGTCTAGGCCGCCACCACCCAGGAGACTGTCTTGGCCGCCACCACCATTGAGGATATCTAGATCGTTACCACCATTGAGGGTATCTGGACCGTTACCACCATTGAGGAGATCTCGACCCCCACCACCATTGAGGATGTCTTGACCGTCACCACCATTGAGAGTGTCTTGACCACCATTACCATTAAGACTATCTCGACCCCTACCACCATTGAGGATGTCTTGACCGTTACCACCATTAAGAGTATCTCGACCACCACTACCGAACAGTTGGTCGTCGCCTCCTTCACCATTTATTAGATCATCTCCTCCTAAACCGTCGATAATGTTATTGTCAACACTACCATCAAGAGTGTTATCGTCTGCATTACCGGTAAAATCAGCAGTAGGTGTAGGTGTAGGTGTGGGTGTAGGTGTAGGAGTAGGTGTGGGTGTAGGGGGAGGAGTCGGAATGGGACCAGACTCGAAAGCACCAATATCAATCCCACCACCAACAACACGATCAAAACCACTGCCACGTTGGTCAGTAGTCAAATTAGAAGGGTTGCTGCCAGCATCAATAGCAGCACTGCCAGTTTGTAAAGCATGGGTTTGAGTTAGACCGCCGTTATCAGCAAGGGGGTCTATACCAGCATTAGCACTAATCTCTGTAGCGTTGAAACTACCAGTTGCATTTCCTGTACTAATTAAGTTGTTGCCTCCACTTTGGATGGAGTTGCTGGTAGCTCTTAATTCGTCAACATCATTAGCACCTGTATTACTAAAGTTACCAGAAATAATCGTAGAAGTAACAGTTGTAGTAGTTTTATTGGGAGTGCTAGATATAGCGAAACTTGCCAAACCACCGCCAGTGCCACCATTATTTTGAGTCGGAGTTAGTGCTGTGTTGTTAGTAATGGTACTGTTAGAAATTGTAGCGCTGGAAAAATGCCTTAAATTGGGGTTATAGGCAGTGACGTAAGCACCACCTCCTTGACCATTTGCTGTATTACCGCTAATGGTACTTTGATTAATGCTTGTAGTACCAAAGATAGCAATACCACCACCATCGCCAGTACCAGTAGCAAGTGCTGCGTTGTTGTTGATGGTAGAATCAGTAATGGTTGTATCACCAAATGCCATGATACCACCACCGTTGTAGTTAGCTTCATTATTGCTAATAGTGGTATCGATAATATTGGCGGTACCTAGATCGTTGTTATAGAAACCTCCACCATCACCAGATGCCGTGTTGCCTGTGATTACAGCGTTACTGATAGTGAGATTTTCATTGTTGAATATACCACCACCATCAACACCGTTACGAACATTGCTGTTAGATGCCAATCCACCTGTGATGTTTACTCCATCAATGGTAACTGTAGCTTGATTATTAACGTTGTTATCGTTAACAGTAAATACACGGGAGTTACCTCCTGCGTTTATAGTGACTCGGTTGGTTTCATCCCCATCAATAGTCAGGTTTTTATCGATTATCAGTGCGCCATTAGTGAGATTGATGGTATCTCCGGCAATAGTATCAGCAAAGGTAATAGTATCGCCTGCATTAGCAAAGGTAATAGCTTCTCGCAGAGAGTTACCCGCACCTTGATTAAGACCACCATCGTTTTCATCAAGGAGGGTGTTAACAGTAATTGTTGCCATAGTTCATTAAGCGTTGATTATTTAGTATTAGTTGTGTTCGCTATTTGTTTAAGCATTGCTAGTTGCTTCTCTTCCGGAAAAAGTCAGATTAATTGAGATTAATTAATTTGGCATGAAATTCAAGTGGATTATGGCAATAATATCGATAAATATCTTCATAATCTCAATTGAATATTTGCTCAGTAAATCATCATTTAATCTACTGAGAAAATATGTCTATTGCCATTTTATTTAATCGTTATTTTCTAGAATTTTGCAGCAATTTATGGTAATTTGTAACAAATTTTTCATGTTATTACAAATTACTAAATGCTTATTCAATTGATATTACAGCCATTTGTAAAAATGACTTTGAACTATCATTTAACTTCTTCTATATCTCAGCCTGAAAACAGGAAAAAATATTATTATTTATGCTGTAATTTTGCTTAGTTGGACGGCTATAATTGCCCCTGAGACCGTCGCCAATAAATCTTTCAGCAACTTCAACTAGAAAACTCTGCTAGTTTTCACTTAGATGCTGTTAAATGATATAGCAGAAGGAATAAGTAATATCATGTCCGGATAATTAGTTATAAAAAAACTTTCTCCTTCAACTCCAGTTCTTCTTCTTTCTTCCCTCCCTCCTGGGAGGGGTTAGGGTGGGTTGGGAGGGGAGGGGCGAGGGGTGGGTTGACTCCTGAGGACTCCGTAGTTATTTATTTATCACTGTTCAACCGGACATGATATAAGAAGGAAGAAGCAAAAATATTGCTTTGTCTGAGTTTTAAGCTGCTCGATCTGTCTGCGTCCTTTCCTTCGACTGCTATACTCAAATTTAATTCAAAATTCTAATTTTTTTTCCTGCCACTTGATCACAAGTAGGTAGGAATTCAATCTAAACAAGGGTGCAACTAACCTGATTTTATTTATGCACTTAATCCCGATCTTTGATGCTTCTCCATCTTACTCAATCTTTCATCAAAGTGTCAAGGGTAAAGGATTATTTTTTTGAAGAAAAACTATAAAAAATAGGTTGCTGAGTTCTCAACAACCTATCTAGTAAGGGATACAAAATTATTAGTGACTGATACTTAACAGCAATTGGATATTAGATAATAGTAAAATCATCATTTATATCCAGAGCAACAACCCCACTAACATCTAATTCTGCCAGAATTTGTGAATCATCACCAACGGTATTATCACCATTAGCATCATAAATGAGATAAGTTTTGCCTTCAACTTCATAAGCAAATAAACCAGGGTCTCCAGCTATTAACACATTTCCAGAAATATCTGTAGTTTGTACATTGGTGGCAATATTGTCTACAGCAGGAATAACAGTGCTAGAAAATGCAATAGTATCCCCACCGACGTCACCTACACCTAAGCCCTCAAAACCAGTGATGCGGTCGTACAAACCAGCACTAATGGCAGTACCTATAGAAGCAGCATCCGCAGCATTAAACTCCGGACCACCATCATCAGCACTTGTATAAACAAAAGTGTTATTGCCATTATCATCAGAGAGTGTATCCGCTCCCAGACCACCACTCAAAGTATCATCATCATCACCCCCATCTATGGAGTCGTTTCCGTCACCACCAACTAAACTGTCGTTTTCATCATTTCCTGCCAGAGTATCATTTCCTCCTAAACCTTCCAGAATATCGTCGCCTCCACTACCATCAAAATTATCATCAAATTCACCACCAACTAGGGAGTCAGCAGCATCACTAGCATCTAGAATATTTACCGTAGCAGTAGCAGTAGCTTCGTCTATACCATCGGTAATGGTGTATTGAAAGAGGTCGATACCAGTGCCAAATATTGCTGTGTATTGAACTTGAGTACCCAAGTTGTTTAAGATACCCAAAATAGTTCCATCATCATTGCTAAGGGTTGTAATTGAGAGGGGTTCGGGGCCATCAATATCACTGTCATTTGCCAACAAATCAATTGTCAGCACGTTCCCCAAATTGGTAAATACTGGCCCGTCATCAATGGCAATGGGTGGGTCATTTACTGGGGTGACATCAATATTAATAACTTGAGTTGCCGAACTATTTTCGTCGTTGCCATCATCAACGGTGTAACTGAAAGTACCAGCAGCTCCGTTAGCATTAGCAACAGGAACAAATGTTAATGATGTTAGTTGGTTTGTGGTTAATTGTTGGAGAGCAGTTACTGAATTATTATTTGGCAATAATACTTCCCCAATTTCTGGGTCAGGAATACTGTCAACAGTAATAGTTAACGCATCGCCGTCGGGGTCTGTGGGCGCTGGAATGTCTAAGGTCGCAGTAGTATCTTCATCCAAGGTGACAGTTTTATCATCTTCTACTTCTGGAGGTCGGTTAGCTTCGACGATATTAATATTTAACAACCCACTGGTAGTACCTCCGTCTTGGTCTGTAACCAGGAAGTTGAAACTGTCAGTCCCAATACCAGCAGTAGTTGTTGCATAACTAATTTCTCCATTATCGAGATTTTCCTGAGTGAAGGTGCTTCCTACTGCTAAAGTTTCTCCTCCCTGTTGTAGTTCTCCTAAAGTCGGCACTTCAGTCAGGGTATATTCTAAGGAAGCAGGAGTGGCAGTTTCTACATCGGGGTCAATAAATTGGAGATTTTCTGTAGGAATGACCTTGGTTTGACCAATAAATGCACTTAAGTCAGTAGTGGTACCCACAGGTGGATCGTTGACCCGAATATTAAAGGTATCTGTCACTCTACCGCCATCAGCATCAGTAACTCGGAAAGTAAAGGAGTCATCATTTGTATTAGTAGCTGTGTGTTGGTAGATAACTAAACCACTATTGATATCTTCTTGAGTGAAAGTTTTAGTGGAGTTATCCTCAAGTTGTAATATTCCTGCTGTTGCTTCGGTGGTGACTGTGTAAGTAAAGGTATTTGTACCATTATCTCCATCTGTTGTCCGCAATAAATTTTTACCTATGCTTCCTGTATTTCCAAGGTTGATAACCAGTTCTCTGTTTCTCGTAACTTCTGGGATGTCGTTGACCAAGATATTAGCAGTACCGACACCTTCACTAAAAGCATTTGTACCACCGATGGTTGAGATATCTGTCAACTGAGTAGTATTACTGCTGCCGTCTGTGGTATCCCAACCACGGAATTCAATGGTGGCATTGCCAAAAAAGTCGGTATTAGGTACAAAACGGAGGCGATCGCTTGTTGTAGCTGTAAGTAATGTGGTATTACTACTGCTCACGTCTACCCAGTTTGTCCCATCATCGACGGAATATTGCCATAGACCGTTACTATTATCTATTTGAGTAATAGCTACTCCGGTACTCGCTCCTCCATCAGCATCTGTAACTGCACCAGCGATAATATCTGCGATGGGAGTACCAGCATTATTTACTTGATTTTCATTGATAGTTGTCAGAGCTAAATTTCCTGGGTCTGTTAGTACTGGTGCATCGTTTAATGCTGTTACTTCCACAGATATAGTACCTGTTTGAGTAGCAGTATCATCGTTAGCTGTTTCTGTTGCTGTTGCTGTAACTGTTAAGTCAAAGTTAAAGGTTGTTCCGGTCTCTTGGTCTCCAGGAGGGGAGATAGTTAAATTGGTTAATTCCTCTGGTGTCAAAACCCAACTACCATCACCTTGGTCTGTTCCTGCTGAAAGTGTTGCTCCTGTTGGCACTCCAGCGATGGTAATAGATAGATTTTCTGAACCGCTATTATCGACTAAACTTGCAGTTATACCCAGAGGTAGTTCTTCTATATCTGTTCCTGATACAGTAGGTGTAGATATTTCCAGGTTAGGAGTATCAGCAACGGGAGTAACATTAATACTAACTGTTGCTGTATCTGTTAACCCTTCAGGATCTGCAATAGTATAGGTAAAACTCTCCTCTCCACTGAAATTTTCATCAGGGGTATAAATGAAACTGTTTTTTGTTTCTTCTAAAGTGCCATTTTTGATATTATCGGCAACAAACTCAGTAATTGTAATTTCCTCACCATCAAGTTCAGAGTCATTTGCCAATAATTCTGACTTATTAATAGTTATTGCCGTATCTTCGTTGGTCTCAAATACATCATCACCAGCAATGGGATCGCTATTGAGGGGAGTCACTTCTACCGCAATAACCGCAGACTCTGAAGCAGTATCCTCGTTTGCTGTTTCTGTTGATGTTGCAGTAACTGTTAACTCAAAGTTTAAGACTTCTGTTTGTTCTGCTGAAGAAGGTATCAAAGTTAAGTTTTCCAGTTCCTCAACAGTCAGTTGCCAAGTACCGTTACCTTGGTCTGTTCCTGCTGAGAGTGTTGCTCCTTCTGGAACTCCAGCAATGGTAATAGATAGAGTTTCCGAACCGCTAGTATCTACTAAACTAGCAGTAATATCTAGAGATATTGATTCATCTTGACTACCCGATACCGAAGATGTAGATATTTCCAGGTTAGGAGTATCCGCAACGGGAATAACATTAATACCAACTGTTGCTGTATCTGTTAACCCTTCACTATCTGCAATAGTATAGGTAAAACTCTCCTCTCCACTGAAATTTTCATTGGGTGTATAGATGAAACTATCTGCTGTTTCTTCTAAAGTACCATTTTTGATATTATCGACAGTAAATTCGGTAATTGTAATTTCGTCATTATTAGGGTCTGAGTCATTTGCTAATAACTTAGACTTATCAATGGTAATAACTGTATCTTCGTTAGTCTCAAATACATCATCAACAGCAATAGGAGGTCCATTGAGGGGAGTCACTTCTACAGCAATAACCCCAGACTCCGAAGCAGTATCGTCGTTAGCTGTTTCGGTTGCTGTTGCGGTAACTGTTAACTCAAAGTTTAAGACTTCTGTTTGTTCTGCGTCAGAAGGTATAAGAGTTAAGTTTTCTAGTTCCTCAACAGTCAGTTGCCAAGTACCGTTACCTTGGTCTGTTCCTGCTGAAAGTGTTGCTCCTTCTGGAACTCCAGCAATGGTAATAGATAGAGTTTCTGAACCGCTAGTATCTACTAAACTAGCAGTAATATCTAGAGATATTTCTTCATCTTGACTACCTGATACCGAAGATGTAGATATTTCCAGGTTAGGAGTATCGGCAACCGGAATAACATTAATACCAACTGTTGCTGTATCTGTTAACCCTTCAGGATCTGCAATAGTATAGGTAAAAGTCTCTTCTCCACTGAAATTTTCATCAGGGGTATAAATGAAACTGTTTTTTGTTTCTTCTAAAGTGCCATTTTTGATATTATCGGCAGCAAATTCAGTAATTGTAATTTCATCACCATTAGGGTCTGAGTCATTTGCCAACAACTTAGACTTATTAATAGTTATTGCCTTATCTTCATTGGTCTCAAATACATCATCAACCGCTTGTGGGTTATCATTACCAGGGTTAATATTAATATTGAGTAACCCACTGGTCGTACCCCCATCTTGGTCAGTCACAAAATAACTAAACGTATCTGTACCAGGTCCATCTCCTGTATGTTCGTAAGTAAGACTACCTTGGTTAATATTCTGTTGAGTGAAAGTATCTGCTACTCCCAGAGTCGCCTTTCCTAGTCGTAGTTTCCCACTGCTTGGTAATTCCGTAATTTCATAAATTAGAGTTTTTGCAACCGCCTCAGTATCAGGATCTTCTGCCAATAAATTTTGGTTAGTAATTTCTTCCTGGGTATCTTCATCGAGACTTAAATTTTTGCTCGTAATATTTGGCGGAACATTAACTCTGATTTCAAAAGTGTCTGTAGTTTCACCTCCTACCTGGTCTGAAACACTGAAACTAAAAGAATCATTTTTAGTATTGTTACTATCATGTTCATAAGTGAGTAACCCTTGGTCAATATCCTCCTGAGTAAAACTGGTAAAGGTTCCTCCATCAATTAGCAAATTACCACGAGTAGGCAACTCTGTAACTGTATAAATTAAGGAAGTTTTACTGTCATCGGTGGTTTCTAGAAGGGTATTATCTATTATTCCAGTCTCTTGTTTATTGACCACTAATTCGATATTCGTGTCCACCACTGGTAAATCATTAATACTGACATTAATTACAGCAGTATCAGTTTGAGCTTCCCCTAAACCTGTGTTCCCTTGGTCATTTACCGAGATGCTGATAGAATCAGTACCTGAGTCATTACCTGTATATGTCAGGGTGTTGAGAGATTGGTTAATATCTTCTAAATTTCCCGTAAATACTATTTCGGTATCTGCTTTACCATCACCTGTAGTAAAAGTCAGACCAGAAGTAGAATTAAGAGTCAGCTTACTGTTATTAGTAGTTTCTAGAGTAACTTCTAATTCTCCGTCTCCAGCATCGGGGTCTGTCACCTCAATACCAACAATATCTAATTGTTCCCCTTCATTAACCAATTGCTGGTCGTCAGGAATTGTAATTTCTGGTGGGTCGTTGACATTGAGCAAGCTGATAGTAAATGGTCTGGTTAAGTTTTCTCCAGCATTGTCAAATGTTCTGACTTGGATATCATAGGTTTCTTGTTCCTCAAAATCAAGAATTGCTCCTTCTGCAACAACTAACTGGTCTTCGTTGAGAGCAAACCGTCCATCAGCATCATCAACTAATCTATATTCATGGACATCATTTTCATCTGGGTCTTCTGTGGTAAATGTACCAATAACTGTACCTGCTTCACTATTTTCTTCCACACTGTCGTTATCTAACAGAATGTCAGTGGGAGGATCGTTGAGAGAAGGTGGTGTCACTTCACCCGGATCGGGGGGAACAGGTGGGTCAGTTACTGGTGGGTCTGTTGCTGGTGGGTCTGTTGCTGGTGGGTCTGTTGGTTCTGGTGGGTCTGTTGCTGGTGGGTCTGTTGGTTCTGGTGGGTCTGTTGCTGGTGGGTCTGTTGGTTCTGGTGGGTCTGTTGCTGGTGGGTCTGTTGGTTCTGGTGGGTCTGTTGCTGGTGGGTCTGTTGCTGGTGGGTCTGTTGCTGGTGGGTCTGTTGCTGGTGGGTCTGTTGCTGGTGGGTCTGTTGCTGGTGGGTCTGTTACTGGTGGTGCTGTGTTAACTGGTTGTGGGAAGAAGTTATTAGGGTTGAGAGTACTACTATCAACTCCAATTAAAATAGCTAAAGTATTACCGTTGGCATTCCGAATAACAGTATTACCACCCTCATCAGATATTTCTAAATCTTCAAACCTCAGACCTCCCTCCAAACTAAGAAGATCATCTGTAGTATTAAAGTCAGTAACAGTATATAAATTATCAGGTTCCCCAAAATCTAGAATAACAAAACTATCTTCACCCTCACCCCCAGTTAAAGTATCATCACCTCGACCACCTATCAATAGATCCTCACCCTGACCTCCATCAATAGAATCATTTCCTCGATCGCCCGAAAGGACATCATTTGCCTCCCCACCATCTAGAGTATCGTTTCCTTCATCGCCATTGAGAGTATCAACACCTGCACCTCCAGATAATACGTCATCATCTTGACCTCCAGATAATACGTCATCTCCCGTACCACCATCTAGAGTATCGTTACCTTGGTCTCCTGATAAAGAATCATTATCTTCATTTCCTGAAATACTATCATTACCTTCACCACCGCTAATAACATCTAATCCTGCGCCACCAGAGATAATATCGTTACCAACCTGGCCAAAAAGACTGTCGTTACCTCCATCTCCTGCTACCGTATCATCACCAATATCTCCAGAAACAAAGTCGTTTTCATCTCCTCCTGCTACATCATCGTTTTCCTTACCACCGTAAATAATATCTCTACCTTCTCCACCTCTGACTGTATCTGAGCCGCGATCGCCGAATAATGTATCATTCCCAGCATCACCGAGAACAGAGTCAGAGTCTCTTCCACCTCGTACACTATCATCTCCCAAACCACCGCTAACTGTATCATTGCCTCGGTTGCCGTTGATTTGGTCGTTGCCTTCTTGTCCGAGTAAAGAATCACTTTCTTCTTGGCCAAATACTATATCATTGCCACCTAGTGCAGAATATGTGTCGCTGAAGGGACTACCAAATACTAGATCGTCTCCCTCGGTGCCCACTGCTTCACCACCTGGAAGTAAAATTCCTCCTCCTGGTGCTGTAGGTACCGGAGGTGGCGTTGGTGCTATGGTTGGTGCTAGGGTTGGTGCTAGGGTTGGTGCTAGGGTTGGTGCTAGGGTTGGTGCTATGGTTGGTGCTAGGGTTGGTGCTATGGTTGGTGCTGGTGTTATTACTGGTGGATCTGTTGGTTCTACTATGTCTATTATTATAAAGTCGTTATTTGCATCGAAGAAACCTGCTCTACCATCTATTACAACTATCTCCCTACCTTCGGGAGTTGTTGGTATTGGTGTTGGTGGTGGTGTTGGCGCTGGTGTTGGCGCTGGTGTTGGTGCTGGTGTTGGTGCTGGTGTTGGTGCTGGTGTTGGTGCTGTTGTTGGTGCTGGTGTTGGTGCTGGTGTTGGTGCTGGTGTTGGCGCTGGTGTTGGTGGTGGTGTTGGCGCTGTTGTTGGTGGTGGGGTTGGCGCTGTTGTTGGTGCTGGTGTTGGTGCTGCTGTTGGTGGTGGGGTTGGTGCTGCTGTTGGTGGTGGGGTTGGCGCTGTTGTTGGTGCTGCTGTTGGTGCTGCTGTTGGTGGTGGGGTTGGGGATGCTGTCGGTACTGGTTGTAATGGTACAAACTCACCAAAATCATCAATGAAACCTCTGATAGGAAAGCCATTGATTATCCTTGTAATTATTTGAGCACCGAAATTTGACGATGGCATTTTTATACCTCTTAAATAATAGATAATTTACATTAACTAATATGAGACAAGCTCGATATTTTTTTGTCGTTTTAATTCTTGATTTTGTAGTAATATTGTTAACTTTAATAAACCATAATATTGTGTAATTTTACAGGTTATTAATTATTTCAAAACATAACTACTTTAATTGATAGAAACTATATTAATTAGAGACTTTTAAAATTCTAAAAAATCAACTATAACTAATTCCTTTTAACCATAAATTTGATAATTTTTTTGAAACTTTTTCATATTAACAATTTTTGTTTATTTTTGACAATCAGTGTTATATCATGTCCGGTAGAAAAGTTATAAATAAATGACAGAGGAGTCAGGAGTCAGGAGTCAGGAGTCAGGAGGGAACAAAGAAGAGAGGAAAAAGAGAAAGTTTTTTTTATCACTAATTATCCGGACATGATTATTCAGTATTAAAGATAAGAGAATGGCCATTTGCTGGCGCATACTTCGTAACGCCCTTACGCATTGTATAACCATCGACGGAATTATATTACTCCTATTTCTCCGCAACCTTAGCCAACGGATGTCTTTTCCACTGCAGGTTTCCCCTACTCCCCTACGGGCGAATGCCATTCGCCCCTACTCCCTATGAGGAAACAGAGACACACCGGACGCGGCCTGTAGGTGACACCCTATCTCCCCCTCTCCGCATCTCCGTGTCCTCAACAACCCCCTCTCCCTTTCTCTGTCTCCTAAAGAACCCCCTCTCCGTGTCCTCAAGAAGCCCCTACGACCCTAATCTCTTAAATGAATTTAAAGTCTGAAGAATCAATAATAGTACTAATAGCATCAGCAACAAGAGGTATATTATTAAGAACTGCTAAATCAAAAGCAGGATTACCATCATCCTCAAGATTCGGGTCATATCCTAAAATAACTTTACTATTCAAACTATTATTTACATAGATAAAGAAAGCAGGACTTGTTCCCGAACCATTTTGATTATTCAGAATAGAATTAACTTGCTGTACATTTTCAAATCTATTCTCAAAAATAATAAGTTCTTGACCACTTATATCCTGACCTTGGGAACCCAAATTATCCAGAGAAACTATCACACTAGAAAACTCTGTAGCAGTGCCAGGAGGATTAGTTAAATTGCCAAAATTATTGGATCTAAACAAGAATACATCTGCATTACTACCATTAAAATCAGTAATTACATCTACTCCTTCATTAGGAACTTCAAAAAAGAAAGCATCATCTCCCTCATTACCAGTTAACCTATCTGCACCAAACCCACCACTCAAAGAGTCATCACCTATATTTCCATTGATACTGTCGTTACCTTCATCACCACGGATAAAATCATTTCCTTCATTACCATCAAGAGTATCAACCCCTGCACCACCACTCAAAGAGTCATCACCGACCCCACCAGCAGCACTATCGTTACCTAACCCACCGAATAAACTATCGCTACCAGTTTGACCAAGAAGCAGGTCATCATCAGCACCACCGTCTAGAGTATCATTACCAGAATTACCTCTTAGAGTATCATTTCCAGTATTACCAAATAGAGAGTCATTATCATCTTCGCCAGATAAAGAGTCATTACCCGTACCTCCGTCTAGGGTATCGTTACCCTGTCCACCTGCGAGAGTATCTTGTTGTTCTGCTCCTAATAATAGATCGCTGCCATCTTCTCCTAACAAAGAGTCACTATCAGCACCACCATCTAGAGTATCGTTGCCTACTCCTCCGAATAATGTATCAGCTTGTTCTGCACCAAACAAAGAATCATTACCAGCTTCACCTAATATAGAATCTTCGTCCGCTCCTCCATCCAAAACATCATCTCCAGCACGACCACTAATAGTATCCTCTCCAGCATTTCCGAGAATGTAGTCACTTGCGGGAGTACCGTTAATAGTATTATCACCAGCTCCACGTTCAAATACATTATCAACAACAGTAATACTAAAAGATGTAGTTGGAATTGTGCCATTATCGCCATCAGAAACAGAAAAACTAAATGGAAAGCTACCTGCTGTGTTACCAGGGGTATATAGAATCAAGTTGTTATTAATATCAGCTTGAGAAAAAGTATCGTCATCATTGATACTTTCATCAACTAATGTCAGATTACCTTGTATGGGCGCCCTGATAATATTGTAGGTAATTTCTTCTAGTGTGTTGTCGGGATCTGTAACTAAAAGATTAGTATCGAATATCGTTTGTCTTGGTCCACCTCTCTCGGCAATGATACCTCGGTTGTTAACTAACCGGGGTGAGTCATTGACTTTAATATTAACTTGGGCAGTATCGGAACCACCATTGCCGTCACTAATACTGTAACTAAAACTGTCTTGTCCGAGGAACCCAGTATTGGGAGTATATATGTAGGTTGTACTGTTTTCTTGTACTAATGAACCATTTTGTGGTGTACCGATGGCAGAAATACTAAGAGGGTCTCCATCTGGGTCAGAGTCATTTTCGAGTAGTTCTTGAGTAGTAAAAGTTAATGGTTCATTTTGATTTGTAGATAAGTTATCGTCCTCTGCTTCCGGGGGGTTGTTGGAAGGTTCTGGAGTTTCTGTAGGTGTTGGTTCTGGAGTTTCTGTGGGTGTTGGTTCTGGAGTTTCTGTGGGTGTTGGTTCTGGAGTTTCTGTAGGTGTTGGTTCTGGAGTTTCTGTAGATGTTGGTTCTGGAGTTTCTGTAGGTGTTGGACTTGGTGAAGTTGTTGGTCCAGGGGGTGTGGGTGTGGTGAGTGATAATGTGACAAAATCACTAGAGTCTATTGTGCTACTTTCAACTCCTTCTAACACTGCCAAAAAATCGCCGTTCGTACCACCGACACTAATAATAGTATTATCGGGGTTGTCTTCTGATGCAAAAATACTTAGTTCTTCAAAAGTCAAACCATTGCTCAGACCAATTAAATCTTCGTTACTGAAGTCATTAATAAAATCTGCACTGCTAACTCCTGGACCTCCTGAGTCACGAGTAATATTAAAAGTATCTTGTCCTGCTCCTCCTGCAAGTGTATCTGCACCAAGGTCTCCAGAGAGAAAGTCTGCGCCAACACCTCCTGCTAGTGAGTCTGCATCTTTTCCGCCAAACAGTAGATCGTCTCCTGTATTACCTTCTAGAATATCTCTACCTGTTTCACCAAATAATGTATCTCCACCATCATTTCCTAATAAGCGGTCGTCACCCGCTCCACCAACTACTGTATCATTACCTATGTCCCCATCAGCAAAATCATCCCCCCGGTCGCCGAATAATAGATCGTCCTCTCCACCACCAACAATACTATCATTCTCTTTACCTCCATAGATAGTATCATTGCCTTCTTCCCCCAAGATAGTATCACTGTCGCGATCGCCAAATAATACGTCACTACCACTACCTCCGAACAGAGTATCTAAATCTTTACCACCTCGTAAACTATCATCTCCCAGACCTCCGTTGAGAAAATCATTTCCGGCATTTCCGTTCATTTGGTCTTGACCTTCGTCTCCCAGGAGAACGTCATTGTCATCTAGAGCAAAAACTGTATCATCTCCGAACAATGCTAAAATTGTATCTGCGACTGTACTCCCAATAATGGAGTCGCTGAAATTAGTTCCTTCTGCTAAACCTTGAATAAAAATTGGTGGTTGTAGTTCGACTTGTTGTTTAACTCTTTCTGTTTGTGCCATTTTAATTTTTCCTGATAATTGCTATTAGATATTTATCGAAAAAAGGGGGTAGGGACGTTCCATGCAACGTCCGTACGGAGTAGGGAACCCACCCCTAACCCCTCCGGTGGAGGGGAAATAATTGATAATTTCTGTGGGATAATTAATTTGATTTTTTATTATTACCAGATGTCTATTTTTTTATAGACAAAGGAACAGAAAATTCACCTATTCCCTATTTCCTTTTCCCTGCTCCCTATTTGTGAGGTAGTTCGACTTGTTGTTTAATTCTTTCTGTTTGTGTCATTTTAATTTTTCCTGATAATTGCTATTAGATATTTATCGAAAAAAGGGAGTAGGGACGTTCCATGCAACGTCCGTACAGAGTAGGGAGTAGGGAACCCACCCCTCGCCCCTCCCCGACCGTGGAGGGGAATAATTGATAATTTCTGTGGGATAATTAATTTGATTTTTTATTATCTTTATACCTTATGGGTTTAATACCCCACCGTCAGCGGTGGTGCAAATGCGGTTGGTGGGGTGAGATACCCCATCGACTCCATTCTCCTGACTCCTGACTCCTGACTCCTGATATCAAATCCGTTTAATTCGGCACTTCAATAATTGATAATTGATAATGGATAATTGATAATTACCTCTCCCTAAAAGGAAGAGGATTGAATCAAAGGAAAATTTTTTCTTGTTTCTCCTTAAAAGGAGAGGATTTTTACCTTAATTATTCGGTAAAAAATGTTCCATCTTCAACGATTACCAAATATTTCTCCATCTCCCCCTCCTCGGAGGGGTTAGGGGTGGGTTCCCATCCCCATCCCCCCATCCCCCCATCCCCCCATCTCCCCATCTAATTACACCGATGCTACCGGATTTGATATGACTCCTGACTCCTTCTTCAATGGAGATGTCTATTTTTTTATAGACAAAGGAACAGAAGTAAGGATATTCAGTTAGACAATAGGGTAAAAAGGTTGAAATTTACTCCCCTACTCCCCACTCCCCACTCCCCACTCCCCCACTCCCCCACTCCCCCACTCCCCCACTCCTGTAAGGGCGAATGCCATTCGCCCCTACTCCTTCTTCCTTTAAATAAACTCAAAATCACCAGCATCAATAATGGTTGAAATTTGGTCTTCTTCAGGTGTAATAGACTTAAGTATACCAAGCTCAAAAGCAGGAACACTATCATCAGCTAAACTTGTGTCATAACCAAGGACATATTTGCCACGTTGACCATTTAGGTAAACAAAGAAAGCAGGGCGATCGCTTGAGCCATTTTGTACATTCAAGGCAGCATTAACTGCTTGTGCATTATCAAACTTACCTTCAAAAATAATCAACTCTGCATCACCAATACTCTGACCTTCCGATCCGGTATTCTCATCCTGGAGAATTACACTAGAAAAACCGCTATTAGTTAAACCGCCAAAGTTAGCAGATGTAAATAAGAATGTATCATCATCACCAGGGCGATCGAAATCTATGACTGTATCAATACCTTGGTCTGCCACTTCATAGAAGAAGAAATCATTCCCGGCACCACCTGTCAGTCGGTCAGACCCAGAACCACCAGCTATAGTATCACTACCAATACCACCATTAATTCCATCATTGTCATCACCACCTTGGATAGAATCATCTCCTATATCACCAAGAATGATATCCTGACCAGAACCAGCATCGATAGTATCATCACCATCATCACCAACCAGAGAGTCATCACCTCCTTCTCCAAATATTGAATCGTTCTCTGAACCACCTAAAACGGTATCTGCTCCTGGACCACTATTAATAGTATCGTTGTCAGAACCACCGTCTATAAAATCGCTACCATCTCCACCTGTTACCGAGTCGTTGTCAGCTCCACTGCGAATGGTATCATTACCTGCATTACCAGCTATGGTATCTCCACCATCTGCTCCCCGAATAGAGTCGTTACCTTCTCCTCCAGTCATACTATCGCTGCCTTCTCCTCCTGATAGGTTGTCGTTACCTGCATCTCCAGAAAGGATATCGTTGCCTGTCTCTCCAAAAAGACTATCGTTGCCATCACCACCAAATAAGCTATCGGAACCATCACCACCTCTGAGAGTATCTTGTTGACTGCTACCAAATAGACAGTCATCACCAGAGTTGCCAAACAGAGAGTCGTTTCCTTCACCACCATCTATATAGTCACTACTACCGAGACCATCAATGGTATCATTTCCTGCTAACCCCAAAATATTGTTACTTAGGGCAGTACTTGTAAAGTTATTCGCTTCATTTGTTAATATTTTAGTATCATCTACAATACCAATACTAAATGAATTTTGAGGAATCTGTCCGCCAGCAACATCAGAGACTGTGTAGCTAAAAGAGTCACTACCTGCCGTATTATCTGGAGTAAATTGTAGTAAGTTATTGTTGATATCTTCTTGAGTGAAGGTATCTCCCTCCCGTAAACGAGCACTACCTCCTATTCTCAGGTCGCCTAAGTCTGGAGCATCAGTAATTGTGTATGTTAACTCATCATCTGAATTGTCAGCATCTGATGCTTGCAAATTCTTGGAATTTATAAACCGTATACCCGAACCAGCTTCAACTACTATACCAGTATTGTTAACTAACTCTGGCGATCGGTTAACTGTGATAGTCACATTAGCACTATCAGTACCCCCATTACCATCGCTGATAGTGTAACTGAAACTTTCTGTACCTACAAAACCATCATCTGGGGTATATTCAAATAACCCATTGCTTTTCTCCACTAACTCTCCATTAGAGACCGATGTAAAATCAGTGACTGTCAGAGGATCGCCGTCAGGATCGGAATCATTTTCTAATACATTAAATTCTACCAATTTACTTTGGCTAGTTGCTACCTCGTCATCTGCTGCATTTGGCCTCCGGTTAGGAACGGGTGGAGGTGTAGGGTCTATAGGAGGTGTAGGGTCTGTAGGAGGTGTAGGGTCTGTAGGAGGTGTAGGGTCTGTAGGAGGTGTAGGGTCTGTGGGAGGTGTAGGATCTGTGGGGTCTGTAGGATCTGTGGGGTCTGTAGGGTCTGTAGGGTCTGTAGGGTCTGTGGGGTCTGTGGGGTCTGTGGGGTCTGTGGGGTCTGTGGGGTCTGTAGGGTCTGTAGGGTCTGTAGGGTCTGTAGGAGAAGGGGTAGGAAAAGGAAATCCACCAGAACCAATGAAATTACCAGCATTAATAGTATTACTGTCAACTCCTACTAATATTGCCAAGAACGGACCATCAGAACCATTCTGAATAATGGTATCACTGCCTGCACCAGTGGGACTTTGGAAAATAACTAAGTCGTCAAACCCAAGACCTCCTCCTAAACGAATTAGGTCAGCATTACCATTGAAGTCAGCAATAACATCTGCCTGGAAAATTTCCAGACCACCATTTTCAGGACTAATGAAAAAGGTATCACCACCCTCACCACCAATCAGAGTATCTGTGCCTAAACCTCCTATTAGACAGTCGTTACCAATATCTCCTTGAACCTGGTCGTTACCATCTTGACCATCTATCGTATCATTATCTCCTTCACCACTGAGTAGGTCTGTTCCTGAACCTCCAAAAATTGAATCGTTACCGAAACCGCCAAATGCTTCATCATTGCCTTCTTCACCAAAAATAGTATCGTTGCCAGGGTCTCCAAATAAGCGATCGTTACCTAGACCGCCATTAACAAAGTCCTCCCCGGCACCACCGCTAACAAAGTCGTTCCCCTCGCCACCAAGAACATTATCGTTACCATCTCCACCTAAGACAGCATCATCTCCTCTGTCACCAAATACCTCATCATCTCCTGCATCACCAGAAACACTATCATTATTTCTACCGCCATAAATAGTATCTCGACCATCCCCTCCACTAACTGTATCATTTTCGCGATCGCCAAATAATATATCATTACCCTCCTCTCCTAAAATAAGATCGTCATCTTTACCACCACGGGCGTTATCATTTCCTTGGTTTCCTACAACTGTATCATTACCTCGACTACCATTGAGAGTATCGTTATTGTCACCCCCTCTGATTTCATCATTACCACCTTGACCAATAATAGTATCGTCACCCACCTCTCCAAATATGACATCTACTTGGTCGCTTCCAATTAAAAATTCATTATTGGGAGTGCCTCGGAATACTCCCTCTACTCTGATGGGCGCTCCTTCACCAAGAACACTGATGTTAACTGTTGCCAGAGAAGTGCTAGTACCATTGCTTACAGAATAACTAAAACTATCTGTTCCAATAAAAAATTGTCTGGGGGTATAAGTGAAAGTTCCTGTACCATTTTCAAGTAATGAACCATTGGTGGGTAAGCTAAAATTACTAACAAATATTGAATTTCCTGAAGGGTCGATGTCATTTTCGAGGACATTAAAACTAACGACTTGACCCTGGTTAGTTGTTACTTCGTCATCGACAGCTATTGGTTGTGGTGGTGGTACTGGCGAAGCAGTTGGTGGTGGTGTCTCTGATGGGGTTGGTGTGGGTAATAGCTGAAGCTCGCCACCAACAATTAAACCAATTAAATTACCCCTATCATCTCTAACTTCGATAACTTCTGTTGGTGGTGGGGTTGGTGCTAGTGTTGGTGGTGGGGTTAATGTGGGTGTGGGATCTGGTGTTTCTGTCGGGGTTGGTGCTGGTGTTTCTGTCGGGGTTGGTGTGGGTGTTTCTGTGGGTGTTGGTGTGGGTGTTTCTGTCGGGGTTGGTGTGGGTGTTTCTGTTGGAGTTGGTGTGGGTGTTTCTGTTGGAGTTGGTGTGGGTGTTTCTGTTGGAGTTGGTGTGGGTGTTTCTGTTGGGGGTGGTGTTTCTGTTGGGGGTGGTGTTTCTGTTGGGGGTGGTGTGGGTGTTTCTGTTGGTGTGGGTGTTGGTACTGGTTGTAATGGCACAAACTCACCAAAATCATCAATAAAACCTCGTATAGGAAAGCCATTTATTATCCTTGTAGTTATTTGAGCACCGAAATTTGACGATGGCATTATTGTTCTCCTTCTAAAAACTATATTTAATTAGTTTGCGGTCTTGCTTGACAAATACTGGTCTTTATAGTATATAAGTCATTTATTTTTCATTAGTCCTCAATTTGGCCAAAAATTATAATAGCCATTCATTGTAAATTGCCCACCTAAGCAGTATTAGATATAGAACTATAGACCAAGGGTAAAAGTGGCCCGGTTTGTTCCTGTCCATTAACAGCTAAATCGCTATGACAAAGATAAATCCGATATTCATTTGACTCATTAACTGAATTATTGTTGCCATAACCTACAGGAGAACCTACACGACTTAACAAATCTAACAAAATTTTTCGCAGTCTTTCCCGATCGGATTTTTGCGTATCTTCAATGGTCCAACAATTCCCTAACTGACTCTGCAAAAATAATGGCGCTCCATAGAGAGTTGCAGAACCTCCGCTTAACCATAGAGGAGAACCTATATCTAACCAAAACTGCCATCTATGACATCTACGACTAGCTCGGTATTGAAAAACTGTGGCCAAAGTAATTGCTGGGGGAGAGTAACCCATGGGCCTCACGGGAACAGGATTTGCACTAACCACTCCTTTGCGTAAAAATTGGATAAATTTTTCTACTGTACTAGAGGACAAGTCTTCCTCCACCGAGTCATTAACAGTAGAGGTTGTTACCGAAAATTGGGAACTTTTTTGCAGTCTGCGCTCTACATCCCAATAATGAGTAGCAGTTTCCATCAACTCTCGTAGTGCTGCTAACTCAGCAAAAGAAAGATAGCTAGACATAAAGAATTTCTGAATTGCTCTGTCTAACAAGAATATCGGGTTAGGCAGTTGACGTTGTTCTTGTTGCGATCGCTGTTCTTCTATCCATGCCAAAATCTCATTATAAACACGAGTTGCTTGATACCCGACTCTGTCCCATCGAGAAAAAGCTTGTATTGGCAGCAGGTGTGGATGTGTAATATCTGGATAAAAGCAATGGTCTGCTAACAAACCTGCGCGCACTGGATCTATATCATTAGTTTTCTGTAAACTTTCTTGACCATCGGTTTGTTTTTCAGGTTTGCCAATAGACCTTTGACTCAATACAACCAACATTTCTGCCACTGCATCACGGTCTACCAAACGTCCTAACCCTGGATAAACCAAAGTTAAAAGACTCAACAATGCTCGGATGGTGGGATAGCTAATGAGAGGACGTTGGTCTTTGAGTGACTCTACAGCAATTCCATGATGGTTGAGAATTGAAATCAAACTATAACGAGCAATAGCATCTAAACCAGGAGCTATTATTGCCACTTCTTGAGGTTCAACTATACCCAATTTTATATCTTTAGCGATCGCCTCTGCTGTCTTTCGTAACAAAGCTGCTCGCGATCTAGTCTGAATTAATTGTAAAAAAGCCGGAAGTTGGAAAATAGAAGAATTAAGACTATAAGTATCCAGGACTAACTCAACAATAGGTTCTCCTATTTCTGTAGCTAAATTTTCCTCTGTGTCTAATACTTCAATTTGACAGCGTTTCTGCAGTTCTGCTAAATATTCGGGGTCAGCTCCCAGACCTAATCTAATACCACCATCAGGATTATAAGTAAAAACGCCTAAAGTTCCATTATCTAACAGAAAATTGCATAAATGACTAGCGATCGCTGGATATTCATCCACATCATCTGCCAACAAAAATGGATAACGGTCAATTAGATATTGCTGATAATTAGGGTTTGGTAATAGATACCGCCAGTACAATTCTGTAATGATACCATAAGTTAGCAAGCATCTTTCTAAACACCAAAGTCGCCACTGTTGCAGTAATTCTACTATATTCTCATAGAATTCCCCTGAATCTACCTGCTCAAATCCCTGTTGTAAAATCATTGCGGTCTCTTCTATAGGCGTGCAACTGAAAGCAGCCAATTGAAATAAGTCGAGAATGCGGCGTATCATCCGCTCTCTAGTTACTCCTGGCTGTTGCAATAATCCTTTCTCTATGTGAGGACGCCAAACTCTGCCAGCAAGTTCCTGTTCTGTTTCGGGCCGTAGTCGTAATGGAAATTGTGCCTTTAAGTCCAAGGATTCGATTAGCAATGGCCAGAATAAGTTGACTTCATCTTCAAAAAAACCTAATGGAGTAGTTGAATGATAGGGGTATTGTTCTGATGTCGCCTCTGAAATTCTGTCCATCAAGTCAATTCGATTATTTGCATTAGCTGCCAATATGAGTATCTTGGGCGAAGTGTGGAGGAATTCTGGTATTTGTGGGCGATCGTCTAAAGTATTGTCGGCATTTTCTGGCCTTACTGGCCTAACAATTTCATTGAGGGGAGACTTGAGATTTTGGCCTCTGATACAGAATTGTTCTATTAAGCGACTTGTCTTACCGCTAAGAGTTGGCCCTGTAATCCAAAGAGAGCGATCGGGCATTGTTGGGTGTCCTTTAGTGTTGAGTTTTGTAGTTTTGTGGAATAGGCATCTTGCCTGTTCCCAAGCCCCCGCGCATCCCCCAAAATTGGGGGACTTAAAGATAGCAAATTGAATCTTGTTCCCCCCAAACTTGGCTTGCTCGGGGGGCAAAATTTGGCAAATTAACTAGCAAGTTTTCTATCAGTTCGCGACCTAGAATATCGTACTGTAAATTGCTATTTAAACATCTCCAACCTCTCGGTTTTAACCAGAGGTAATTATCAATTATCCATTAATGAACTGTTGCCTGTTCCCGAAGAGGTTATCTGATAAGTTCCATTTGCTATATCGCTCGCCCCCGCGCATCCCCCAAAATTGGGGGACTTAAAGATAGCAAATTGAATCTTGTTCCCCCCAAACTTGGCTTGCTCGGGGGGCAAAATTTGGCAAATTAACTAGCAAGTTTTCTATCAGTTCACGACCTAGAATATCGTACTGTAAATTGCTATTTAAACATCTCCAAACTCTCGGTTTTAACCAGAGGTAATTATCAATTATCCATTAATGAACTGTTGCCTGTTCCCGAAGAGGTTGTCTGAGAAGTTCCATTTGCTATATCGCTCGCCCCCGCGCATCCCCCAAAATTGGGGGACTTTTAGCAGCAAATAAACTCTTGTTCCCCCCAAACTTGGGGGGCTAGGGGGGCAAAATTTGGCAAATTAACTAGCAAGTTTTCTATCAGTTCGCGACCTAGAATATCGTACTGTAAATTGCTATTTAAACATCTCCAAACTCTCGGTTTTAACCACAGGTAATTATCCATTATCCATTATCAATTAATGAACTGTTGTCTGTTCCCGAAGAGGTTATCTGAGAAGTTCCATTTGCTATATCGCTCGCCCCCGCGCATCCCCCAAAATTGGGGGACTTAAAGATAGCAAATTGACTCTTGTTTCCCCCAAACTTGGCTTGCTCGGGGGGCAAATGCTAAAATTCAAAAAGATAGTACAATTTGGAATTAAAGGTAAATTTACCAATTCTGAATTCTATAAGGAATATTAAATATGACCCAAACAACACCCAGAAAAGTACCCAGGGGTATACAACAAAAGGGCGATCGCCCCCCTCTTTCCCCAGAAGAAATAGCCAGACGCAAAGCAGAAAAGGAAGCTTTTGCCGATCGGTGTCGGGAAATTTTTTGGCGAGTTTATCCAGATTTGGTGAAAGAACATTACGACTGGTTTATTTATATCGAACCCGATAGTGGAGATTATTTTCTGGATAGCGATCGAGATGTTGCCCGTCAAAAAGCTAAACAAAAATACCCTGGTGCTGTATTGATGGCAATGTGCGTCAATGAAACAGGAGCAGTTGGGAAAATATGATTCAAGGATACTTTGGTAGTAAAGGTGAGCTATTTTTTGAAATAGAGTTAATAGCTGCTGACGGTTCGAGAATCATAGTTGATGCTTTGCTAGATACTGGTTTTACTGACTGGTTGGCAGTAGATACTCAAGATGTAGAAAGTTTAGGATGGTCTTTTCAAGAACAAGAAGAAAAGCAGACAGCATTGGGAGTGGCAACTTTTAGTTTGTACCAAGGTGCAGTTTGTTTTGATGGTCAAGAAATGAAGATTCCTGTTGTTGTTGGTGATGGAATACCAGAGATTTTAATCGGTTTGTCTTGGCTGGAAAATCTGCGCTTGGTAGTGGATAGAAAAGCTGGTATTCTTACTTTGGAGAGCTTTTCAGATTAATAAAAACTGTTGTAGAAGGATTTGTAATGTGAGGAGGCGATCTTTTTGAGTTATCAGCAGCTAGACACAGATTCGGGTACGGATAAACTGATTAATTATTTGGCATCATCGGTGCTAGACACAGATTCGGGCACGGATAAACGGATTAATTATTTGGCGTCATATCAAATCTGTTTAATTCGGTATAAAAAAATGTTCTATCTTCAACCACTACCAAATATTTCCCCATCTCTTCATCTCCCCATCTCTCCGTCTCCCTAGCTTTCCATCTCCCCACACTCTTTATCTAATTACACCGATGCTACCGGATTTGAGATAGTCTGTGCATCTGTGGCAAAATCTGTGTCTAGCCCCTGTCTAGCTCTGTTGTTGTTGCCGACAACGTTCGAGATTTTTTTGCGTAATTTTAGTATGAGGATGTTCCTGACCTAATGTTTGTACAGACATATCTAATGCTTGTTGGTACAAAGGTTCAGCTTCTGAATATCTGCCTTGAGATTTATATAAAAGTGCCAAATTGTTGAGGTTGGTGGCAAGAGATGGATGATTTTCTGGTAGGGAAATTTTGTCTATTTCTATTGCTTGTTGGTACAAAGGTTCAGCTTCTGAATATCTCCCTTGAGATTTATATAAACCTGCCAAGTTGTTGAGGTGGGTGGCAAGGGATGGATGATTTTCTGGTAGAGCAATTTTGTCTATTTCTATTGCTTGTTGGTACAAAGGTTCAGCTTCTGAATATCTCCCTTGAGATTTATATAAACCTGCCAAGTTGTTGAGACTAGAGGCAAAATAAGGATGATTTGATGGTAGGGCTACTTTGACTATTTCTATAGCTTGTTGGTAGAAAGGTTCAGCTTCGGAATATCTTCCTTGAAAATAATATAATTCTGCCAAGTTGTTGAGGTCTGCGGCAAGAGATGGATGATTTGATGGTAGGGCTACTTTGACTATTTCTATAGCTTGTAGGAACAAAGGTTCAGCTTCTGAATATCTTCCTTGAGATTTATATAAACCTGCCAAGTTGTTGAGGTCTGTGGCAAAGGATGGATGATTTTCGGGTAGGGAAATTTTGTCTATTTTTATAGCTTCTAAGTACAAAGGTTCAGCTTCTGAATATCTCCCTTGATCTTCATATAAACTTGCCAAGTTGTTGAGGTGGGTGGCAAGGGATGGATGATTTGATGGTAGGGCTTTTTTGTCTATTTTTATAGCTTCTAAGTATAAAGGTTCAGCTTCGGAATATCTTCCTTGAAAATAATATAAATTTGCCAAGTTGTTGAGGTGGGTGGCAAGGGATGGATGATTTGATGGTAGGGAAATTTTGTCTATTTCTATAGCTTCTAAGTATAAAGGTTCAGCTTCTGAATATCTCCCTTGATCTTCATATAAACTTGCCAAGTTGTGGAGGTGGGTGGCAAGGGATGGATGATTTGATGGTAGAGCTATTTTGACTATTTCTATAGCTTGTTGGAACAAAGGTTCAGCTTCGGAATATCTTCCTTGAAAATAATATAAATTTGCCAAGTTGTTGAGGTCTCTGGCAAGAGATGGATGATTTTCGGGTAGGGAAATTTTGTCTATTTCTATAGCTTGTTGGTACAAAGGTTCAGCTTCTGAATATCTTCCTTGAGATTCATATAAACCTGCCAAATTGTTATAGACAGTCGCAATATCAGGATTATTTTTATCTAGCCGTTTTTCTACTATTTCTCTACATCTCTCTAACCAAGGTTGTGCTTGTGGATAAAATCCTTGACCTTCATAAAATCTACCTAACCTAATAAAAGGAACAATTAAATTACCATCACTCAAATACTCAGTCAAATGTTCTGCCACTTCCTCAATATGGGGAATATTTACCTCAATTTCCTCAACTTGCTCCAGTGTAATATTCTGGGGAATTTTCCTTGTCGCCTCCAAAGCCGTCACAACAAAACCACGCTTCAACTCATCCGCCTCTGAATATTCTCTCAATCTCATCTGCAAAAATTCCCGCACCAAAGGATGCAAACTATAAACCCCAGACTCAACACCCTTCAACAAATGCAGATTTTCCAAATCCCCAATAGCAATTTCCCAAACCTCCAACTCCTCATCATCCTCTATCCCATCCAACGACAAACGAAAAGGAGCCAAAGCATACAACCCCAACCTCAAACCTATTACTTGAGTATTCTCATCCAACCTATCCCAACTCAAAGCGATCGCCTCTGCCACACCATGAGGATAATTAATCAACTCATTAGCCTCCATCGCTTTATGTTCCAGACTCTTTCTCTGTAAACGCTGGAGCATTTTTGTCAAAGCCAAATTATCCCTATTCAAAGACTCCCAATACTCATCCAAATACCGCCCCACCAATTCGATCGCCAGAGGCAAATAACCCAACCATTTCACCAACTCCCTTGCCTTCCAAGGTTCCTGCAAAACCCTTTCTCTACCCAATATAAATTTTAACAACTCCATGGCCGCCAAAGGTTTCAACACATCCAGACGCAACTCCCGAAATGCCGAACCAAAATGTTTACGAGTCGTCAGCAGTACCCGAAACCGAGACAAGTCAGGAGGCAAAAAAGGCTTTACCTGAGATTTGTAGTCAGTCACATCATTATAAATAAGTAACGCCTCCCCCTCAGACCAATTTTGCCAACAGTAGCGCAACCTTCCCTCTAAATCTAAATCTTCCTCCTTCGGTAGAGTAAGTCCGAGATTATTCCG
>NZ_BLZO01000105.1 GCF_014132355.1 Okeania sp. KiyG1 | reverse complement strand
GAAAGGGGAAATGAGCGAGGAGGTAGGAGTAAGAATTGTCCCTCAATTTTTCTGTCCTTAGTTTGCCTTTTATGATAACTTTTTGAGGGTTTTAGACTAAAACAAGCGCACTTTTTGGGAATCAAAGAAGGCTCAAACCTTTACTTGTCAATAGTTTTATAATTGATCGGTAAGCCCTAATTATACCAATTCAAAAAAGATATAAAAAAAGACTAAAATCTATGCCTAATAAAGAACTTCTCCAATCCTCCAAGCTACCTATTTCGATAGTTTTTCCTCTTTTTCTGATTTATCTATTACTTCTGAGTTCTTCGCTCTTATTTCTTCCTTTCTAATACTATTTGTAACAAGCATTTATCACGCCTAGCATTATTTGCATCAGGCAAAAGAGATTGTCAGAACAAATTAAAGTATTCTATATTTGCAGGATTATGCCTGATGATTTTAAATTTAATGTGCCTCTCACCAATGCCTGCTCTCATAATTCCATGAAGATGCAATGCCCATATTAAAATATTATATTAACAATACTTGATCGAAAGTTTTTTTGCTACTGTAAGAACGATCTGAATTTTGCATTGTACTAGACTCTAGACTTTAGTTTCTGTAAACTAGGAAAGTACCTTATTCTATTCTTATGATAAATCTCTAAGTTGAGGAAAAAAAATGGACGCATTAGAACAAGTTTGGAATAGTCTTGGAGAAATAACTATTTTTGGCCTATCGGCATATAAACTATTATTAGCATTTGGAGTGCTACTATTAACACTAATACTTCAGGGATTTATTGCTGGAGTAATTATTAGAAGTATTGAACGTCTAGCTTCTAACACTGAATCTGATATAGACGATCAATTGATTGCTATCATTAAACAACCCTTAAGCTGGTTAGTTTTAGTTGCTGGGTTCTGGGCAGTGCATATAATTTTAATAGAGTATATCAGCGATCAATTAAACACATTTATAGATGATCTTCTCGCTTTAGCTGCTATTGCTTTGGTAGCAAATGTAATTTATCGTGCAGCTCCTTTGTTGGGTCAACTACTACAATTCCTGACTGTTCATACTGATACAGACCTTGATGATTTGCTGGTTCCTTATTTCCCTAGACTATTTCGGGTTGCAGCAATTGTTGTAGTATGTATTAAAGGAGCAGAAGTATTTTTAGGAGCATCTGCAGGAGCTCTGATAGGTTTACTTGGTGGTGCTGGTGTTGCTTTAGGTCTGTTGTTTAAAGACATTATCTATGATTGGTGTTGTGCTATAATTATCTATACTGATGGGTTGTATAGACCTGGTGATTGGATAGTAGTTACAGGATTAAGTGGTTTTTTCCAGGTTGCAGAAATAGGTTTAAGAACAACAAAGTTGTACGCATGGGAATGGGGTTCGATCGTTAAAATGCCCAATTCTCGAATGGTGGGTGGTATTGTAGATAACTGGTCTCAAAATAGAGCTGATGTTGACGAGTGGGGGATAGCAGGAACTTTAGAAATTGATGGCATTACAGCAGATCAAGTAGAGAGGATAATGGCTGGTGTTGATGAAATATTTAAAAGTATGGGAGTTTTTCTGGAGCATTATGTAATGTTCCAAGGTGTTGAGGGTAATACTCGCAAGATCAAGTATGTTGCGTATCACCTTCCTGCTGGTTACGGGCGTGATAGGAATGAATTTCACTTGAGGGTAATGAGGTTCATGGAAAAAGAAGGTATTGCAGCTAATAATGTTTATATTGTAACTGACACAGAAACTTATGCAAAAAATATGAAAATGGCAAGCAAGAATTGAGTACTAAATATCTATAAGTTAATATTTTGGTAGTGGTAAGCAAGTAGTGATTTTTTAGGTTTAACTTCTAGTGGTCTGTCAGCTTTGAATTGATGGGTTGAGACGAGCAGGGAGAGCATAAAAGACAGAGGTTACAGAGGAAGATTAACCCATCAAAACTAACTTGACAGACCACTAGTAATAAAATGGATATACTTACTAGCCACTACTTTTACAGGGCTACCAATATCTTTTTATTCCGGCTTTACCTAACTTTTTTCTTTCTATTATATTTTCTTTTGTACCCGATCGACTCAAAAACTTCTGTATGAAGTATTTTTGTAAGTAGTGGGAATACTAAAGTTAAACAAATAAATCTAATTAATATCAGCTTATGAATAAGAATCTAATATGGTTATTTGTCATTGTGAGCATAGTTTTTGTAATTGCTGGTGATAGTTTTGAATTTGTGCCTCAACCTGTCCAAAATGCTAGCTGGCAAAGTCGAAAATTTATAGTTGGGCTATGGCCTGATTGGTTGAAGCCCAAGAATACTAATGAACGTACAGAAGATGCTGTAAAGGAGTTGGAAAATCGTAGCGATCCTTAATGAAGTCAGAAGTCAGAAGTCAACCCACCCCTAGCCCCTCCCAACCCACCCCTAACCCCTCCCAGGAGGGAGGGGAAGTCAGAAGTTAACCCACCCCTCGCCCCTCCCCCGACCGTGGAGGGGAGGGGAAGTAGGGGATTTGAGCTTCGCTCCAAAAATATTTCGCCTTAAAAGGCGGGGTGGCGCGACCCAATTATTTTGATAAATACAGGACTTACGCACGCAGACGAAATTATCAACCATTTGTAGGGGTTAACGGCCGTTAACCCCTACTGTATTTGGCGATCGTGCGTAAGTCCTGAATATTTTTAGGTAGTCTCGATCGCGTAATGCTAGGTGGAGACAAGGAACACTTAGAACGGGAGCTTAGAATGGGAGCTTAGAATGGGAGCAAGATGCTCCCACTGTACTATTACAATGTAGCACTACCGATTTTGATCGTGGCTAATTAATGAGACTTGATATCAGCAACTTGCAACATCATTCCACAGTTAATATCCGATCCAACGAAAGCCGAAGTAATCATATTTTGGGTTTCGACTACGGAAGCGATCGCTACTCCTCCATCTCCAGGATGAAAATATGGAGACTTATTTTCTGCACTTAACTAACTTGAAGTTGTATAGCAGTAGAAGCAAAGCTTAGGACAGATCGAGAGCTTAAAACTCAGATAATATCATGTCCGGTTGAATACTTATAAATAAGGGAGGGTTGTGCAGATCGCGTAATGTGTGGGATAAGTAAGTATAGCTGGCGAATCTAATCTAAAAGCACTGATATATAAAGGTTGAGCGCATTTTGGTCGCGAAAAAATTGCAAATATTTAAGCTTCTTGGACCAAAAAGTTAGGAAAAGATACAGGTAGAATTATTCCTCCTACTTTCCGACGTCTCCCCACCCTCCCCACATTCCCCTCCAGGGAGGGGTTAGGGTGGGTCCCCACACGAACCACACGAACCACACTTTCTTGACGCACAACCATTTTTCCTTCTTCCTTCTTCCTTCTTCCTTCTTCCTTCTTCCTTCTTCCTTCTTCCTTCTTTCTTCTTCCTGAAGATATTACAATTTAAAAATCCAGACATAATATTCCAGGGTAAATGCTTTGAAAGAACTTTTAATTACTGCAACCGATACCGACGCTGGTAAAACTATATTGACCCTCGCTCTTGCTGCTTATTGGCAGACTTACCATAAAGACCGGAAATTAGGCTTATTTAAACCTATTCAAACTGGCATTGGCGATCGCGAACTTTACACTAAATTATTTTCTCTAGACCAATCTCTTGACGAAATTAACCCTTTATGGTATGAAACTCCTGTTGCTCCTCCTGTAGCCGCAGAACGGGAAGGTCGTCTGGTACAATTAGACCGGGTATGGTCAACTTTTGCAAGATTACGACAACAAAAAGATTTTGTGTTAGTCGAGGGTTTAGGGGGACTAGGTTCTCCTGTAACTCACGAACTTATGGTGGCAGACATAGCTAGGGATTGGCATTTACCTACTATTTTGGTTGTACCAATCAAGTTAGGCGCGATCGCTCAAACCGTAGCTAATGTTGCTCTAGCTCGTCAAATGAAGGTTAACCTCCGAGGAATTATTCTCAACTGTGTTAAACCTTGTTCTGAGCAAGAAATTGCTGACTGGACTCCTGTTGAGCTAATTCAATCCTTAACTCAAGTACAAGTATGCGGAATTATACCACATTTGCCAGATATTAACAACCTAGACAAATTAGCAGCAGCAGCCTCTAATTTAGATTTAGAGAAATTTTTGCCAAAAAATGAGGTCCAAAGCCTCTCCTTTTAAGGGGATGAAAAAGCGGTCGTTTTGCTTCGCATAACTACGTTAACGGCTGTCGCCGACATGTTTGCGTAGCATGACCTAGGAAAAAGCGGAGCTTCCCGTAGGGTGGGATGGCGAGGAAACCTGCGCCATATCCAATCGACCAAGAGAATATTCAGTTCAGTATTTCAAGCCTCTGGCTTTAGTGGTCGGTACTGATAACTGATAACTGATAACTGATAACTGAAATGACCAACCACAATCAAAAATTAATAATTCAGTATAAAAAATATGGTTTCAACTATTCCGACCTCAAATTCCGTTGCTCAATCTCAACTGCGTCCAGAAATTAGAGAACTACAACCTTTGTTAGTTGAATGGCGACGACATCTCCATAAAAGACCAGAGCTAGGTTTCAAAGAATATTTAACAGGGGAATTTATTTGCCAAAAATTGCAAGAGTGGGGGATCGAACATCAAAAAGGTGTTGCGAAAACAGGTATCCTGGCAACTATTGACAGTGGTAAACCAGGACCTGTATTAGCTATCAGGGCAGATTTAGATGCTTTGCCAATTCAAGAATTAAACGATGTGCCATATCGATCGATACATAATGGTGTGATGCACGCCTGTGGCCATGACGGACATACAGCGATCGCTCTCGGTACTGCCCACTATCTCGCTACCCATCGCCAAGATTTTGATGGAATCATAAAAATCATTTTCCAGCCAGCAGAAGAAGGACCTGGAGGCGCTAAACCAATGATTGAAGCGGGGGTGTTGAAAAATCCTGATGTGGATGCCATCATTGGTTTGCACTTGTGGAATAATCTACCCCTCGGCACAGTAGGAGTCCGCAGTGGTGCTTTAATGGCAGCTACTGAAAGATTTAATTGCACGATTTTGGGCAAAGGTGGTCATGGAGGAATGCCTCATCAAACTGTAGACTCTGTCGTGGTTGCAGCTCAAATTATTAATGCTTTGCAAACAATAGTAGCTCGGAATATTAATCCTATAGATTCAGCGGTTGTGACGGTTGGGGAGTTAAAAGCAGGTCGGGCATTTAATGTGATTGCTGATACTGCTCGAATGGCTGGTACAGTGCGCTACTTTAATTTGGCTTATCAAGATTATTTTGCTAAACGAATTGAGCAAGTTATTGCCGGAGTTTGTGAAAGTCACGGGGCGAGTTATGAATTTAATTATATTCCTCTTTATCCCCCGTTAATTAACGATCAAAAAATGGCAGATTTGGTTAAAAGTGTAGCTGAATTATTAGTAGAAACTCCTGCGGGTGTTGTACCTGAATGTCAAACTATGGGGGGTGAGGATATGTCATTTTTCCTGCAAGAAGTACCTGGTTGTTATTTCTTTTTAGGTTCAGCAAATGCCGAGAAAAATTTAGCTTATCCGCACCATCATCCTAGATTTAATTTTGATGAAACTGCTCTAGGAATTGGAGTAGAAATGTTTATGCGTTGTGTAGAGAAGTTTTGTAATCAGAGATAATTAATTTTGCTCGAATAACGTTTTGATTTTTAACCGGATTTTTCTGAGAAAGTCCGGTTTCTTTAATATGATGTTGACTGTAATACCAGTTTTATAAATATTATTTGCTACAAGTATTTAGGGCTTATACCAATTCCCAAAAATAATGCTATACTTCCGATGCAACTTCAGTTATTAAGTAATAATAATTATTCAGTAATGTTTGCATGGGATTATCTGCATTAAATCCAAATATCTTATATCTTTTAACCCTACTCCCTACTCCCAAATTCCCCTCCACCGGAGGGGGAGGGGCGAGGGGTGGGTTCCTACTCCCTACTCTCAAGGAGGTGTAGCAAGAATGCGTGAGAAATGGTATTACTGATTAAATCTAAAAGCATTGATATATAAAGAAAAGTGCCTTTTTGGGGCCTTGAAAAAGTGCGCCTGTTTCAGTCTAAAACGCTCAAAAAGCTAGTATTTTAGGACGATTATGGCAGAAAAATCAAGGGACAATTCTTACCCCTACCTCCTCTATAATTCCCATTTCTCCTGTCTCCTGTCTCCCCCTCCTGGGAGGGGTTAGGGTGGGTTGGGAGGGGAGGGGCGAGGGGTGGGTTGGGAGGGGGAGGGGCGAGGGGTGGGTTTTATCCTGTCTCCTACCCTTTCCCATAAGACTTTTTAGCAAGCCCTATTTAGACTTTTCCTAGATTTTCGCTCCGGCTTAAATTCCTTAAATTCCTGTTCTTGAGTTAATAGGTTTATTTACGCAAATAGGGATTTTTGTTAACTTAGTAAATCTCCCTTGTCAAAATTTTGATTTTTATTAAAATATAAATATTATTAGACAGATAACCCTACTTAAAAAAAAGATGTTTTTCTCTAAACAAAGTATTAAGAATAATCAAAACATCTGAAATATAGACTTACATAGTCAGTAGTTAAACTTGCGATTACAAATAATTCAGAATATTTATGAAAAATAACATCAAGCAAAAACCAAATTACCTAAGAATATTAACAATTGCTTCTCTATCTTTATTAGGAAGTCAAATGCCAACTATTGCCATGGCAGACCAGTGGACTCCATCAGTTAATCAGACAAATGAAATATTACTTGCTCAACAACAAGTTTGTCAGCTTCAGTCTTCACCAGCAGATACCCGTGCAGGTGTAGATTTCCGAGACCAGCCAAATGGAGGTACAAATATTGCCTTTTTTAATAACGGTACTTCTGTAACAGTCATCAATAGGTCTAATGATGGACAATGGACACAAGTAATTGGACCTAATAATTCTCAAGGTTGGGTATATACTCCCTATCTGCAAAATTGCAATACACGCTCTGCCTCACAACTACCTAATACAGGAAATAGAACAGGTGGAGTGCCAGTAGGAACAGTTTGTCAGGCAGTGGGTTCCCCGGAATATCCAAATATTCCAGTGCGAGATTTTCCCAATGCCACAGGTTCTAATGTGCCTTTCGCTTTTAATAAAGGTACTCAAGTGAGAGTTACTGAACCACCAGTAGGACAACAGTCTCAGGCAAAATGGGTTTATGTTCAATCACTACAAACTCCTCAACAAATGGGGTGGGTATGGAGACCTTATATTCAATGTAATTAGCTGATTCAAGAATTTAGAATTTAGAATTTAGAATTTAGAATTTAGAATTTAGAATTTAGAATTTAGAATTTAGAATTTAGAATTTAGAATTTAGAATTTAGAATTTAGAATTACCTCTTCTTTTCAAGGAGAGGATTGACGAACAAGAAAATTTTTATTTATTATCCCCTTAAAAGGGGAGGCTTTAAACCACAATATTTCGGTAATTTATAAGAAGGTCTAACGTTCAACAACAACAAATATTTTTGGTACGGTCATTGACTCAGGAAGCTCATATTTTCTGTTTTGATGAGCCTTTTTTTTTGATTGACAGAATACGGAAAATATTATTTGTATCTATCTTGTTTTGGGATATATATTGGTATGAACTCAACAGAAAATATCACTATTCAACATCTATCTGAGAAAGATATAAAGCTAATGCAAGACTTGCTTAATGTTTTTGGTGATGCGTTTGATGAAGTGGAAACTTATTGCAAAGTCCAGCCTAAAACTGATTATCTTCGTAAGCTACTTAGCAGGGATTATTTTATCGTGTTGGTCGCATTAAAACATGAAGAGGTGGTGGGTGGTCTGGCAGCATATCAACTTCACAAATTTGAGCAAGAACGTAGCGAGATTTATATATATGATTTGGCGGTATCGACTGAATACCGTCGCCAAGGTATAGCAATGGCGCTCATTGACGCACTCAAGAATATAGCTGTCGATCGGGGAGCTTATGTTATCTTCGTTCAAGCTGACTACGGTGACGATCCGGCAATAGAGTTATATAGAAAAGTTGGGGGTGTGCGGGAAGATGTTCTACACTTTGATATTGCAGTCAAAAAAGATTATTGAGCGATCATTTTTGTAGAAATTCTGAGGTTTTTTATCATGCTAAATGTAACTATTGATGAAATTCAAAGCGATCTACTGAAATATTTGCGTTTAGTGGAAGATGGGGAAACTGTTGTAATAATTCGATCTGAGCAAGCGATCGCTGAAATTAGACCTATTGGTAGTAGCAAGAAATTACGACCATTTGGTTTGTGTGCAGGTGAGTTTACTGTTCCGGATGATTTTGATGCTCCTTTACCGGAAGATATGTTGAACGCATTTGAGGGGAAATGAGAAAAAAGTTTCTGCACAATAAGCAGTTATTTTAACTAGAGAAGTATCCAAAAGTTTCTCCCCACTAATTTTTAAATTTTCTATGCTAGAGTAGAAAAAAGTATTTTTAACTGAATGAGATTATTACGGCGCATCCAAGATGCTACAATCGATCCAAAGTTTCAGTTAGCAGGTATTTTGCGAATGTGTCAAATCCTAGCTGCACATTTAGATCATCCAGCCTTTAAAGAGTGGATTAGACAGGAGTTGAATGGTTATGAAGACGAAAATAAAGTGCCAGATTATAGAATTCTAAAGAACTTAGAGTGCCAGGGTGATTTTTTTGGTTCTTTTGGTAGCGGTTGGAAAAATTGCCAGATTCCTCTATATCCCTTACCCGAAGATTTTAGGGAATTAGTATCAACAAAAGATATTCTTCAAAGCGTTAGTGCTTTAGAGACAGTTGTGAGTCAAACAAATGAAAGTGTTCTTCGTCTATTATGGCCAGCAGATTATCTTCCTATACTAAATCACTATATGGGTGATAGATGGAGATATACTTGTATGGAAGCATGGACTCTTATTCCTACTCATGCCTATGTTGCAGTTCTTGATACTGTAAAGAGCAGGATTTTAGACTTTGTAATTGAGATTGAAGCTGAAAATCCAGATGCAGGTGATGTTGAACCTGGAGTAAAACCAATTCCAGATAAGACAATCAACTACATCTTCAATAATTGTATCCTGAATCATCCTAATCAAAGCACTTTGTCCAGAGCCAGTATTCAAACAAATAAGGAGATATATATGTCAGACAAAAATGTTAATAATTTTCAAGGAACTAATTTTGGTAATATAGCTAACACAGTTAGAGACTCTGCGCAACAACAAACCAATCCATACATCCATACTGAGGAACAGAAAACTCTTGCAGAAGCAGCTAAGGAAATTCAACAGCTTCTCAAACAGTTAGAACAATCTCATCCTAATGCTACTGAGGAGGAAAAGATTGAGTATATTAATGATGAAACTACTCCTAGCTTTAAACGCCGTGTAATCAATGCTTTAAAAGCAACTGGAGAAGCAGCAATTGATCAATTTGTATTAGAAAATAAGTTTCTTAAAGTTGTAAAAGCAGCAATCAAGGGTTGGTTTCAACCAGACAATAGTAATAACAAATAGTATTAAGTACGTCTATAATAAGATTAAAATTTACTCTGGAGTCAAACTATATGTCAGAATTACTGAAAAGAATTACGATTAATCCTAAACAGTGTGGCGGTCGCCCTTGCATCCGAGGTATGAGAATTAGGGTATCGGATGTACTGGATTTATTTGCGGCTGGACTGAGTGCCGAGCAAATCTTAGCAGAAATGCCCGATCTAGAGGCTAACGATCTGCAAGCTGCCCTTTTATATGCCTCCCGTAAACTTAATCATCCTGTGTTAGTCGTATGATAATTTGGGTAGATGCACAACTGTCGCCTGCGATCGCGACTTTGATTAGCAACACCTTTGAAGTATTAGTTGAAATTAGCGGACACTAGCAGCACAAGCTAATAAATTGCTGAACCGAAATCAACCGTGGACACCCTGAAGCAAAGGTTATTGTTGTTCGCTTATCTTTACCGTTATCTAAACAAACAATACTCGTTTCTCCTAAAAGCGATCGCTTAAAGTAATTCCCAGTTGTTACAATTTTTCTATTATGCAATAAAATCAAAATAATCAAACAGACAAAAAAGGAAAATTGACACTAATGTTAGAAACATTACTAGAGCCATTACAATATAGTTTTATGCAGCGATCGCTCTTAGTCGCGATAATAGTCGGAATTATTTGTGCGGTAGTAGGTAGTTATTTAATGGTACAAAGATTAGCTCTGTTAGGAGATGCCATTAGTCATTCAGTATTGCCGGGATTAGCTGTTGCTTTTTTAGTAGGGGCAAATATTTTTATTGGAGCATTTATCAGCGGAGTAATTAGTACTATTTTAATTAATTTAATTAGGACGCGATCGCCAATCAAAGAAGATGCAGCAATGGGGATAGTTTTTTCTGCTTTCTTTGCACTAGGAATCACATTAATTACAATTATTCAGAAAGATAATAAAATTGACCTAAATCATTTTTTATTCGGCAATATTCTCGGCGTAACTATTGGGGATGTGAGAGATACATTAATTATCGCTGTAATTGTTTTATTAGTAGTAGTATTGCTGTATAAAGAACTATTATTTTACACATTTGACCCCCTCGGCGCTCAAGCAGTAGGTTTACCTGTAAATTTATTAAACCTAGGGCTAATGATGTTAATTGGTTTGACAATTGTAGCCAGTCTTAAATCCGTAGGTGTGGTGTTAGTTTTGTCTTTATTAATTACACCAGCAGCTACAGCTTATCTGTTAGTAAAACAGCTACACGAAGTAATGATTTTAGGAGTAGGAATAGGAGTTTTATCTAGTATTAGTGGAATGTATATTAGCTACTTCTATAATTTACCATCAGGTCCAGCCATTGTATTAGTATCATTTGGGTTATTTATATTAGCTTTTTTGTTCAGTCCCACTCAGGGAATTTTAACTCATCCAGCATCAACTTCTAGTCAACCTTCTATTTGGCGGGAGTTGAAAAATTTGATTAAGTAAAGTTGAAAATATCAGGTTTTCATCTTAATTCAAGAGATTAATTGGATGATTTATAGTGGCTTTTTTATTCAGCTCTATTCAGGGAATTTTTACTCAACCCAGAGCGCAATTTATAGTTATGATTTAATCTGGCGGGAGTTGAAAAATTTAATCACAAGCATTTGGTTTTTAACAAAAAGTAGAAATAGGAATTTTTCTAGAAATAGAAGATGTTAAACAAATTGGTTGTGGTCTATTGTAATTATTTTAATCAAGTGAAATGGTATACCAATTTGAAAAAGAATGTTACGAATAATAAGTGTAATTAAAAGACTTTAAAGAATATATCCCTTTGATCAAAAAGAGAATTTACGACCTAAAAACTGGTATTAAAGCCATTAATTCTGACTCTGTCCTCCTGACTTCCCCTCCTCCTGGGAGGGGTTAGGGTGGGTTGGGAGGGGCGGGGGTGGGTTGACTCCTAAGAAATATCCTAGCTATTTGTAGCAAACATTTATCAATTTGGTAGTAGTGGGAGCATCTTGCTCCCTTGCTAGGAGTTGTTCATACCCATCTACCATTACTATATCAGTATATTTACCAACAAGTAGAAAGAGAAAAAAACTCAACTTCCCACTTGCCATTTTATCAATATTTACTCCTTCTTCCTTCTTCCCTCTTCCCTCTTCCTTACCTCTTATTTAACCGCCAATTTTCAATAAAGAACCCAAAACTTGAGGAATATTTTCTAACTCCATTGCTGCCATGGCTGCTGTCGGTTCATAACCACAATGAACCATACAATCAGCACATTTAGGATTCCCACTTTTATAACCATAATTATCCCAATTAGTTTCTTCTAAAAGTTCTTTAAAAGTAGCATAATATCCTTCATTCATTAAATAACAAGGTTTTTGCCAACCAAGCACACTATAACTAGGACTACCCCAGGGAGTACAATCATAATCTTTATCTTTTTCTCCCATCAAAAAATCTAAAAATAAAGGATTATGGTTAAAATTCCAATTCTTTTTACCAGCTTTAAAAGGAGCAAGAATTTCTCGGAATAATAACTTTGTTTGTTGACGCTTCAGAAAATGTTCCTGGTCTGGTGCCCACTCATAACTATAACCAGGAGAAATCATCATCCCATCAATATTTAAACTTTCCAAAAAATCAAAAAATTCCTGCATTTGTTTCGGGTCTGTTCCCTCAAATACAGTAGTATTAGTAGTAACTCGAAATCCTTTTGCTTTAGCAGCGCGAATTGCTTTAACTGCTATTTCAAACACTCCTTGTCGGTCAACACATTGATCATGAGTTGCTTCTAAACCATCAAGATGAATGCTAAAAGTTAGATAAGGAGAAGGTTTAAATTTATCTATATTCTTTTCAAGTAACAAACCATTAGTGCATAAATAAACAAATTTTTGCCGCTGGACTAACCCCTGCACAATTTCAGCAATTTGTGGATGCAATAAAGGTTCGCCTCCGGGAATAGAAACCACAGGAGCGCCACATTCTTCTACAGCAGCAAAACATTCTTGAGGTGTGAGGTTTTGCTTAAGTATTTCCTTCGGATGCTGAATTTTTCCACAACCAGGACAGGCTAAATTACATCTGAATAAAGGTTCCAGCATTAAAACTAGGGGAAAACGTTTACGCCCTTTGAGACGTTGAGTCAGGAGATATTTTCCTACTTCTAGAGCTTGTTGGAGTTGAATTGCCATGAATAACCTCTTAATTTGACTGCTCCCCGGACTTAAGTCACGGGGATTCTAAGTTGATACTACGCAACAGGATAAATCCATGTTGCTTCGTTTTTTCTTAGCTGACCAAAGATATATTCTCTGGGGACAAGTCAAAGTGCCCCTACACAGTCGGCTTAAGTTTAACTTTAGCTTTCTGCTTACTTTTGTGATGATATTTGCAGCCCCATTACAGTCTGCATTAATTAACCAATTATTACCTGTTCTATACAAACCACGCTTGATTCTTTTTCCTGATGGTTTCCAATCATTGGGTTTCTCACCATAAATAGGCAGATTGTCACCATCTAAAAACGAAGCAATACTTGTATAGCTTTCTTCTGTTTCTATAAATATAATCCCATACTCATCACATAATTGAGCTATTCTTTTTTTCAATCTAGCTGTAGGAATTGGTACAAACTCAGAATTACTTTTCTTTCCTAATTCTATTTGATTTTTCTGACCTTTATTCCAACCAAAAACAATTGTACCAATAGATTTTTTTAAACAATGATTAATGACTATTCTGGCTGCTTTATTAATACCGTCACGAATTTGACGGTTACGCTTTTCTGTAATGGCAGCTAGTTTATTTGACCAAAATCCTTGAGGTCGATTTTCTTTAATGGTTGATACTTGTTTATTGTACCAACGATTCATTGATTTTATCTTTTTCCCATCTACAATTAAACTCGTACCTACATTGGATACACAGGTCAACCAATTATTTACACCATGGTCTATTCCTAATACATTGTCTTGGTTTAATTGAGGTTTAACTACTATTTCTTTTTCATAGACAAATTCCCAATAAAAACATTTGTTCCTCGGTAATATTCTCAGTTCTTTAATAGATAAAAATTCGAGATTACTCGGCATAGGAATATAAAAACAATCTAGACCAAACCAGCGCTTACAGGTATTACCTAGTGGTACTCTAATTTGATTATCTTTAAGCTTTAATGCTTGTTTGGGGTAACTAACTGTAGCCATTCCCCCTTTTTTTCTGTAGTTAGGAATCCTTGGTCTGTCTGAGATTTTACCTTCATTGTAGGCTTTCATTAGACCATAATAAGAGCGAAATGATTCAGCTACAGTTCTCAATATTTGTTGTGCTGCTTGAGAATATAAAACTTTGTAATGATAGTTGTGCTTATAAACTTTTTCCAAGTCAAACTTGCCCAGAGTTTTGTGAGACTTAAAATATAATTGCCGACCATAATATATTCCCATGTTAGTGAGCTTGTGAGACTGTTCACACAAGAATGTTAAAATAGCAATAAGAGCGGGATTTTTACCTACTAAAACTTGCTGACAACTGTACATTTCAAACAGGGGCTGGAAAATTTATTGTGGTTAATAATAGCACAAGACCACTTTAATTATCTAGTCTAAACGACTCGGTTGTTTCCATCCCCCGGTTAAAACACGGGGGCCTTCAACGTGGCTCTTCGGTAAAATAAAATACATCTCCTTAAAATCCGACTCCTCACCTTTCATCCATCGCTTAAAAGACGATGGCTTTCATGCTCCCGTGTTATTTAGGTAAGTAATCTATTTATTTTTACCAGGAATTTTGGGCCTAAAGCCCCGTCCTTTTAGGACGGCTTTTTTTTTCTATTAGTTATCATCATCATCGTCATCATCGTCATCGTCATCATCAACTATCCCTACCACTGTACCGAAAGGGTTTCCTTGGGGAGGGGTAACAGGGTTAAATGCTGGAGGTGGTGGTGGCAATGCAGGTGTATTGCTAAAGACAACAGAACCATCTGGACGAGTAACAGAGAAAGCATCAAAATCATCATCATCAAAAATGCCCACTACATTTACTTGTTCTCCTGGTACTAAATTTAAGAATTGATTATCTGGCAGTTCTGTATCCACTAAGATTTGAGTACCGTTAGCATCCTGTAGGAGAAATTCATCATTATCAACTATCCCTACTACTGTACCGAAAATCGGATTTCCTTGGGGAGGGATAACGGGGTTAGATGCTGGAGGTGGAGGCAATACAGGGTTTGGAGCTGGAGGTGGAGGCAATACAGGGTTTGGAGCTGGAGGTGGGGGCAATACAGGTGTATTAGTAAACACAGGTGAACCATCTGGACGAGTAACAGAGAAAGCATCAAAATCATCACCATCAAAAATTCCCACTACATTTACTTGTTCCCCTGGTACTAAATTTAAGAATTGATTATCTGGCAGTTCTGTATCCACTAAGATTTGAGTACCGTTAGCATCCTGTAGGAGAAACTCATCATTGTCAACTATCCCTACCACTGTACCGAAAATCGGATTTCCTTGGGGAGAGATAACAGGGTTAAATGCTGGAGGTGGAGGCAATACAGGGTTAACTGGAGGTGGAGGCAATACAGGGTTAACTGGAGGTGGAGGCAATACAGGGTTAACTGGAGGTGGAGGCAATACAGGTGTATTAGTAAACACAGGTGAACCATCTAGACGAGTAACAGAGAAAGCATCAAAATCATCATCATCAAAGTTTCCCACTACATTTACTTGTTCCCCTGGTACTAAACTTAAGAATTGACTATTTGGTAAATCTGTATCCACTAAGATTTGAGTACCGTTAGCATCCTGTAGGAGAAATTCATCGTTGTCAACTATCCCTACCACCGTACCGAAAAGTTGATTTGCTGGAGGAGCGATAAACACAGGGGAACCGTCTGGACGGGTGACAGAGAAAGCCTCAAAATCATTATCATCAAAGATTCCCACTACATTTAGTTGTTCTCCTGGTACTAAACTTAAGAATTGATTATTTGGTAAATTTGTATCCACTAAGATTTGAGTACCGTTAGCATCCTGTAGGAGAAATTCATCATTATCAACTATCCCTACCACCGTACCAAAAATCGGATTTCCTTGGGGAGGGATAACAGGGTTAGATGCTGGGGAAGGGGGATTAGCTATTCCTCCTGTAATGGGGTCTAATGCCGCTTGTGGGGGCGGTGGGGGCGGTGGGAACGGTTGTGTGGGCGGTGGCGGCGGTGGGGGCGGTGGGACCGGGCTAGTTTGACTGCCTAAAATAATTGAATTATCTGGTCTAGTGATAAATGTAGTATCAATTTCGAGGCCGTCAAATTCAGCAACTAAGACATTTACAGGCTCCCCGATATTTAAGCCTAATTGATTAGCGTTCAAAGGTGAGGTGTCTACAGTAGCGCTACCACCGCTAAAATTTAGGGTAAAGTCTTCTCCATTGTCTACGAAACCAGCTACAATTCCACTTATGGTCAAGCCTGGTTGAATCTGCGTAAAAGTAAAATTTAAGTCGTCAATCATTTTTTACCTCGTTAAGTTGATAAATTTACCTATTAAAGGGGAAAATAGAAAAACTCAATAACTATATATATAGCAATAAAAAACCATTTACGCAACATTTTTTTACCAAGCTTCTCAGGAATTATGAGATATACTATTATAATCTGTTTTTGCTTTTTTTATATAAAATCTGGTTATATAGTATATGTTTATAACTATACTTCCAGCCTTAAATCTCCCCTACTCCCCCAACAACTCTAATAAGTATTCAACCGGATTTGATATTAGATGGGAGTCAGAACTCAGGAGTCAGGAGGCAAGGAGAAAGAAAGGATTTGAACTATTAAATTTTGGTAGTCCTGTAGATGTAACGATCTAGGGTAGACATAGGGAACACCAGAGCTGGGATATGGGAACAGAAAGTACCTTAAATTCTTAGTTTCAAAGAGATAGTCTTTCCTTAATTACTTGACTTTCTTTAGGAGATCACTGCTTGTACACCACCACCTAAATTTTTAAGTTCATATTCAATAGAACGTCTGTTTTTCGCGATCGCAACTTTCATGGAACAAAGCTTGTATAAATGCCAAACAACCCATCCATTCAAACAAGTCTAGCTAATAAAATCCTGATTATGACTTCCAATTCCTCGGTAACACGGTAAAGATTGATTCCTTCACAGATAGATTTTGCTTGACGATCTAAAACACCAAACTGCCAAATATTACCAGTAGTTATAGCTCCTAATATTTCAGTTTGTGGGGAATCGATCCATCGATCGAGGGCTATCATTTCCGTTGCTAATTGAGTAAAACCTCGATTAATATCTGCTTGTTTAGCTTCAATAACAATCAAATTCGTTGTCGAACGTAACAAGTAATCTAATTTTCCTTGCAATCTGTTGTCAACTTGAATGGAATATTCTATTCTTAACTTAGCGTGGGAATAATGAATTAAATCTGAGATAATGGGCGCAATGAGCATTTCCCTACGGGTAGCCTCATTCTCTAAATCTACATAAGGTAATATCTCCTCAATGCGCTCCTTTAAATCAGTAATTCGGTCTAATTCATCAGAATATTGTGGTAAAGCGAGGAATTTTCGCTCAAATGAATAACCAAATTCAGCAACCAAATCATCTACCGTAAATCCCAACTCAAAATAATTGCTGAAAGTATAAGAACGATTAGGATCAAGTAATGGCTGACGAGTCATTTCAGTTAACAGTTAACAGTTATCAGTTATCATATCATGTCCGGTAGCATCGTTTGTGCATAGAATTAGGTCAAAATTGTCATAAACCCTTTCCTAGGTCATGCTACGCAAACAGCATAGCTGCCCTCAGCATAGCTGCCTTCCTTTCCCCAAAGTGTAATATCATGTCCGGATAAGAGCGATCTGGAAAAAACTTATCATGAGTGCTTAAACAGTAAATCTTTCTATTTTCCCCTCCAGGGAGGAGGGGCGAGGGTGGGTTCCCTACTCCCCTACTCCCCTACTCCCCGCTCCCCTACTATTTTAATAATAAGTATTCAACCGGACATGATATAAGTATTCAACCGGACATGATATTATCGCTACTATTTCCAGCCTACACGATCCATTAATTTAATCGCTTCGGCATTCAATTTGCCATAAATAGCAACATTTACAGCATCGCTCTTGAAGTTACCATAGGTTGTCAACACGCTAGGAATAGGTACACCTTCAACTACAGGATATTCATTGTTACCCTCAGAGAAGATTTTTTGAGCTTCTGGGCTGGCCAAATGTTCGAGAAACTTAATTGCACCCTCTTTATTAGGGGCAGTTTTAACTACACCACCACCACTAATATTAATGTGAGTACCGCGACCATTTTGGTTAGGGAAAAACATTCCTATTTTCTGAACAACTGCTTTGTCTTCTGCTTTGTCAGATTTTGCTAAACGACCTACATAGTAACTATTAGCAATACCAATATCGCCGATACCTGCAGCAACACCTTTTATTTGAGCAGTATCATTTCCTTCTGGGGGTCTGGCAAAGTTGCTAACTAAGCCTTTTGCCCAATTTTCTGTGTCTGACATTCCATGAACTTCAATTAAAGATGCTATTAGGGATTGATTATAAATGTTATTGGAGGAACGAATCAGAATTTTGCCTTTCCAATTATCTGTGGCTAAGTCTTCATAGGTTGATAGCTTAGATGGTTGAACTTTGTCTTTGTTATAAACTATTACCCTTGCTCGTTTGGAGAAACCGAACCATAGGTTTTCGGGACTGCGGAGGTTGGCTGGAATTTTATTGTTGAGAGTAGATGAAGAAATGGGTTGCAAAATTCCTGCTTCTTCGGCTCGCCCTAAACGACCTGCATCTACTGTAATAAAAACATCTGCAGGGCTGTTAGCACCTTCGCTTTTGATACGTTCGATTAACTCATCTCCTTTGCCTTCTATTAGGTTTACTTTGAGGCCAGTTTTTTTGGTGAAACTGTCGTAGAGAGCTTGGTCAGTGTCGTAATGGCGAGAAGAATAGAGATTTATGGCATCACTTTGGGCTAATCCTCGGTTGCTTTTGCCCAGTTCGGCGATCGCTACACTCGCCATTGCTGTGCCTGTTGCTAAAAATATACGTCTAGTAATTTTCATTTTCCATTTTCTCCTTGTTTTTTAGGGGTAAGTAGGTATAGCTAATCACCTAATTCTGGTAGATGAATTGTAATTATATTGCAATTAATTCTTGATAATTTTAATCTTTTATGGGAATTAATTGATAGAAAATCAGACTCTACTCTCGAAAGTCTGCAATAATTTGACCTGATTTTATCTGTAACAAGTAGTGACTATCAAAATTGATAAATTGTTTCCAGACACTATTGAAGTTTTACTCACAAACTTTTTTATCTCATAATTAAATATATTTGTCAAGTAGTTATTAATTTATCTTTCTATATTGAGAAATTTTATAGAAAGTAGTCTGGTTTTTTCGACAAATGTCTAATTTGAAGTGACATAATCAATCTACATTCCGCATGACAAAACAATATAAGTCAAAAGTCAAAAGTCAAAAGTCAAAAGTCAAAAGTAAGAAGTAAGAAGTAAGAAGTAAGAAGTAAGAAGAAAATTATAGTAGTCAATAGGAGTCAAGGATTCAGTAAGTATTTATGCTGCCATATTTAACTGAGAATTTGACTCCCGATCAAGGTAAATGAAGATAATTTTTACTATATAAATACCTCAGCAAGCTACGGGTTTTATACTAATTTTCATGTTACAAATTGAAGTGCGGAATGTGGGTCATTTCAGTTATCAGTTATCAGTTATCAGTTATCAGTACCGACCACTAAAGCCGGAGGCTTGAAAATACTGAATTGAATATTCTCTTGGTCGATTGGATATGGCGCAGGTTTCCTCGCCATCCCACCCTTCGGGAAGCTGCGCTAACGACCGCTGTCTTGGTTGATTGGATATGGCGAGGGGACCTCGCCATCCCTCAACCGCTTTTTCATCCCCTTAAAGGGGAGGCTTTGGACCTCATTTTTGGTAAAATATAAGTCAAAAGTCATGCATTAAGAAGAAAATTATAGTGGTTAATTAGGAGTCAACGATTTAGTAAATAAAAATACTTAATATTTAACTCTTAATCGAGGTAAATGAAGATAATTTATATAGTATAAATACTTAAGCAAGCTACGAATTTTATACCAACTTTCATGTTACAAATTAAAGTGCGGAATGTGGGATTAAACTTTTGTGGTGAAAAATTGATTGACTTCACAGAATCTTCACAAAACTGATAGGTAATATAAAGTTTTAACAAAGATATTGAGTTTTTAACTTAGATTTAACCCAACATTAGATGACATTTGTTTAGATTGATTAAGAAGTAATAAATTACCCGGAAGTTGAGCATCTGCTCGCCGATAATCCCTTGATTTTGTCTGTGATATGACTCACATTTAACGAAGTCAGAAGCTATTTTTTTCAATAATTGATAATTGATAATTGATAATTGATAATTGATAATTACCTCTCCCTAAAAGGAAGAGGATTGAATAAAAGGAAAATTAATTCATTGTTTTTCCTTTAAAGGAGAGGCTTTAAATCTTAATTATTCGGTAATATCATGTCCGGATAATTAGTTATAAAAACTTTCTCCTTCAACTCCAGTTCTTCTTCTTTCTTCCCTCTTTCCTGCTGACTCCTGACTTCCCCTCCTGGGAGGAGGGACGAGGGTGGGTTGACTCCTGACTCCTCCGTAGTTATTTATTTATCACTGTTTAACCGGACATGATATAACGTGGATTTGAGCCCCCATCCAAAAATATTTTGCCTTAAAAGGCGGGGTTTTAGACCCAATTATTTTGATAAAAAAAATTACTGGGAACTATCAAACCAATACTAATGCAGGATGGCAGAAATAACTAACCAGTTACAAAATCTTAAAAGCCTTACCAATCAATACTTTTAACTTTTGACTTTTGACTTTTGACTTCCGCGTAGCGGCACTAATTAGTCAAATAAATTAACCGATCGCTAAATTAATTAGGAAATAAAAATGACTGCAACAACATTATCATCAGGAGATATAGCCATTATTGGCTTTAACTTTGATAACCCTGACGAATTTGCTTTTACACCATTAGTAGATATTGGTGCAGGTACAGAAATTAATTTTACCGATAACGGTTGGCAAGCTGATGGTACCTTCAGAGCTACTGAAGGCACTTTTACTTGGACAGCACCAACAGATATTACTGCTGGAACAATAATTAATCCTACCATCAGTAGTATTTTATTCTCAGCTAGTGGCGACCAAATTATTGCTTATCAAGGGGATAGTAGTAACCCCACCTTTATTTACGCCCTCAATAGTGAAGGCAACCCTGGAGTATGGCAGTCCAACTCCACCAGTTCCAATACTTCCGCTCTACCCACAGGTTTAGTTAATGGTGAAACAGCAGTAGCTTTAGACGAAATTGATAACGCCATTTATACAGGTATTACTTCTGGAACACAAGCAGAATTATTAGCTGCTATTAGCGATAACTCTAATTGGTCTGGAGACAATGGCAATAGACAAACAATGCCTACAGATGCTTTCACAATTGGTGGTGGTGGAGGAACAACCCCTTTAATTAGCGAATTCCAACCCAATCCCACAGGCACCGATCCTGCTCAGACAACCTTTGAACTCAGTGGGACTCCAGGAGATTCCTTTGATGGTGTAATTGTTAGTATTGAGGGCGACCCTGGTAACGCAAATCCAGGAGACATCAATAGTTTTGAGTCGGTTTCAGGTACTTTCGATGCTAATGGTTTGTTGAGTTTCAGTATTAATGATATAGAAAACCCTTCATTTACAGTAGCGCTTTTGTCTGAGTTTACAGGAGATACCTCTACTGACATTGACACTAACAATGATGGCGTAGCAGATGACCTATCAACTTTTGGTACAGTTTTTGATGCGATCGGCGTACCTGATACAACAGGTGATGAAGCTTTCCTGTATGGTACAGACCTCGGTGGAACAGACTTTACCTTTACAGGTGATGAACCAAGACTGATATTCCGGGATGGTAGTGTAGGAGACCTTTATGCCATCAATGACCCAGATGATGGTGAGGTTTTTGATATTAATGGGACTGACGTGACTCCAGCCATTTTTGATACTGACCCCACCATTGGTACTGATACCTTTGGAACTATCAACCCTAGTGTTGGTAGTAGCGCCTCCAACCCAGTCATCAATGAAGTATACGTTAGCCATACTGGAAGAGACGACACTGAATTTATCGAAATATTTGGCACACCTGGTACATCATTGGATGGCTTAAGTATTATTGGTGTTGAAGGAGATAGTGGGTCTGCAATTGGCACAATTGATGCTCGAATTGACTTTGACTCAACCTATACTATCGGCGACAATGGGTTTTTCTTAATTGGAAACCCCATAGGTTTAGCAAATAACTATGCAGTTACTCCGAATTTTGATATCAGCAGTAACTTCCTAGAAAATAGTAGCTCGACTTTTGCTTTAGTTGAAACCAGTAGTATTTCTGGTACTTCTGTTACAGGTACTGAAGTTGTTCTCGATACTGTTGCTCTTACGGATGGTGATGCAGGAGATACTTTCTTCTTTGATGCTCCTGTTATCGGTCCAGATGGTCCATTTTTACCTGCTGGTGCCCGTCGAGTCAGCGATGGAGTGGATACCGATACAGTTAGCGACTTCGTAATTAGTGACTTCTTCCTGGGTGCGGATAGTACTCCTACTGCTGGAACTTTTGATAATGGTGGCGGTGAAGAACCAACTTTAACTCCTATCTACGACATTCAAGGTGCAGGTCACACCTCCACCTTAGAAGGTCAAGCAGTTACTACCACAGGTATTGTCACAGCAGTAGATACTATTGGTTTCTACCTACAAGATCCAACAGGAGATGGTAATGATGCCACCTCTGATGGTATATTTGTCTTCACTGGTTCAGCGCCTGGAGTCAGTGTAGGTGATGAACTACAAGTTGATGGTACGGTCTCTGAGTTTACTCCTGGTGGTACTTCTACTGGCAACCTATCAACTACTCAAATTAGTAGTCCTACAATCACGAATCTTTCCAGTGGTAATACTCTTCCTGATGCAGTCATTATTGGTTCAGGTGGTCGCGTACCTCCAACGGAAAATATTGATGATGATGCTTTTGCCAGCTTTGACCCGACAACCGATGGCATTGACTTCTTCGAGTCTTTAGAAGGAATGCGAGTCACTGCTCAAAATTTAGTTGCAACTGCTCCCACAAACCGCTTCGGTGAAATCTTTACTGTTGTTGATAATGGTGTAGGTGCTACAGGAATTAGCGATCGTGGTACGCTCAACATCAGTCCTGACGACTTCAACCCAGAGAAAATCCAGATTGATGAAGATACTGGAATTTTACCAGGTTTTAACTTACCTCAAGTTGATGTCAGTACTGAACTTGGAGATGTTACTGGGGTGGTTTCTTATGATTTTGGTAATTTCCAAATTCAACCCACTCAGTCATTTACCGCTGGTAGTTCTACTATTCAAGCTGAAGTTACCAACATTACACCGGAAAACGATCAACTCACAGTTGCTAGTTACAACGTTCTCAACCTCGACCCCAATGATAGTGATGGGGATACAGATGTTGCTAATGGTCGCTTTGACACTATTGCTAGCCAAATTATTAACAATCTGAATACACCAGATATTATTGGACTACAAGAAGTTCAGGATAATAACGGTTCTAACAATGATGGTACTATTGCTGCGGACGAAACTCTCCAGACTTTGGTCGATGCGATCGCTGCTGCTGGTGGTCCAGATTACGAGTTTATTGATAATACCTTTATTACAGATGGTGCTAGTGGTGGTCAACCTGGTGGAAATATCCGGACTGCGTTTCTGTATAATCCCGATCGTGTTGGTTTAGTTGATGGTTCTGTTCAAACTATTGGAGACCAAGATTCTGGTAGTGCTTTCGATGGCGCTCGTCTACCACTGGTTGCCGATTTTGAGTTTAATGGTCAAGAAGTCAGTGTTGTTAGCAACCACTTCTCTTCCAAGGGAGGTAGTGCGCCAATTCTGGGTGTCGAACAACCTTTTGATACTCGTCAGGAAGACACTAGCGTTAACGGTAGTCTTGATGAGCGACAAGCTCAAGCAAACGCAGTCCAGGGATTTGTTGCAGATACTCTAACTGCTGACTCCAATGCAAATCTTGTAGTGCTAGGAGATTTCAATGAGTTTGAGTTTGTTTCTCCCCTGAATACCCTGGAACAAAACCTGACAAACTTAACGGAGACACTACCTGAGAATGAGCGTTATAGTTTCATCTTCCAAGGAAATTCTCAGTCTCTAGATCATATTTTGGTGAGCGATCGCTTGAATGAAGGCGCTGAATTTGACATTGTTCATGTGAACAGTGAATTTGCTGAAACCAATCAGCGAGCAAGCGACCACGATCCATTAATTGTTAGTTTGAATTTACCAACTCCTGGAGAAGTAATTGAAGGTACTCGGCGTCGGGATAATTTGATTGGAACCGATGGTGATGATAGAATTACTGGTTTCCGAAATCGAGATGTTCTCACTGGTGGCGGTGGTGACGATACATTTGTCTACACTAGCATCGTAGATGCAAGAGATATCATTACTGACTTTGAAGTAGGTAGCGATAAAATTGACCTAGCTGAAGTATTGGATGGTGTTGGTTTTGTTGGAGTAGATCCCATTGCTGATGGTTATGTGGGTTTCCGTTCTCGTCGTGGAAATACTATCGTGACTATCGATCCTGATGGTACTGCTGGCAAGGGTCGTGCTCGCTCTTTCTTGTTAGTGCAAGATGTTAATCCTGCGGAATTGAATAATCCAGAAAATTTCATTTTTCCAGATATAGTTCCACCTGAACTAACCTAGTGGATATGATGGCGATCGCTTACTTAGGCGATCGCTCTTTCTCTGAATCTTCAGACTATGGAAAAAAACTCAAACTTTGAGTGATTTGGCTCAATTACTGCGTCTTAAATTTTCTTTCAGACATCAGTACGATCGCTCTTGCTATTGCTAGTAAAGTTTTGCACAATAGAGAAAAAGCAAGTAATTTTTATGCCTGCCACAGTCTAGAAGTTATAGGTGCATAATAACTTTTAAATTTACCGAAGAATTAATAATTAAATAATTAAATAATTAAATAATTAAATAATTAAATAATTCAGGTTTAAAGCCTCCTCTTTCAAGGGAAAAAAATAAATTTTTTCCTTTTATTCAATCCTCTCCCTAAAAGGAAGAGGTAATTATCAATTATCCATTATCAATTATCAATTATTGAACCAACCAACAAACATTTGCTCCTTTTTACTAAATAAAACCATGACTAACATCTTTCAAAAGTTATCTTTCGTTACTACAAGTGCAGTTCTTGGCATCGCTGTAATTAATGCTAATCCTGTTAATGCTGCTTCAATTATTTATGATTTTGAAGTTAATAATTTAGATGGTTCTTTAGCAGGTGAAACATACTCTGGATTTTTTGAATTTGATGATTCTGCATTAACTGGAATTGGTGAAGAATTTTTATATGTATCAGAACTAAGTTTCGATTTTCTGGATGTTAACTACACCGAAGCTGATGGTTTTCCTGAAGTAGTATTTTTTGACGGTGATTTCCTGGGATTGAATTTTGAGACAGATGCTGAATTTTCTTTTTTAGAAGGCTTATCTGACCCTAGTGACGCTTTATTTTCATACGATATTCCTGGACAAGAAGGTGGTTTTGGAGATATCACATACACTTTACGTCAAGAATCTCCAGTATCTACACCTGAACCAACTGCTGTTTTCAGTTTATTAGCTTTAAGTGCGGCGGGTTGCAGTGGTGTTTTGAAGAAGAGAAAGTAAACATCATTATCAAAAAATGCAGCATTATATCATGTCCGGTAGCATCGGTATTGTATGGCAAAGGTAAGGAAGAAGGAAGAAGGAAGAAGGAAGAAGGAAGAAGGAAGAGAGAAGAGGGAGGAAAACTACCCTCGCAAGAAAAAAACCATTATTTCCTGTAGATATTCACCCTTGGGTTTACACAAACGATATAAACGGACATGATATTATTTTTTCATAGATATCCAATAAAGAGGAGTCAGGAGTCAGGAGTCAGGAGTCAGGAGGGAAGAAGAGGGAGTTTTCAACTATACAGCAGTTTTCCTGCACCTTAGACCACAGTAGGGACTTTCCATGTAACGTCCCTACCATATTTTGCTCGTGACGATGTGGTTTATTGATTTGAAAAGCGCTGTAAAACTCAGACAACGCCAAATTTTTTCCTCCTCCTTCTTCCTTCTTCCTTCTTCCTTCTACTATAATCAAAAAAAAACAAGACGCTCATGCTGCTATTTTGAGCAACAGAGCGATCGCTGGAATAAATAATTATACTATGTCGTCGATTAAGGATTAACTTCACTCTCACCTACGGTAGAAGCAGGAGTATCACCAACAGCATTCTGTGATGGTTGTATAAGTTGCTGCTGTTTATTGCGAAACTGTGTCGCTGCATCATTAATACTGTCACGTTGTTCGAGCATATACTCTTTCATATTCCGGTTATTTCCCAGTCTAGAGTTATGAATAATGTCGAACATATTCAACCCACCGGAACCAGTAAAAGGGTCTGGGTTATCTACGGTTTGCAAATCCTTTAGAGGATTAACTGTATTAGTGCCATAAGATTCAGCGAAAGATGGTTGAGGTAGGAATATAGTTATTATTCCTGTGGTTAAGGTGCTGAAAATGATTTTTGTCAAAAGTTGAGTAGACATAAGTCGTATCGTAGTTTTTTTAAGAAACTTCAGATAATAGCATACCACTGTTTTAGGTAGTGGTGCATTGTAATGTTCCTGCATTATCCGACAATGTTTTTTACCAGGCAAGGCAGTGGGAGCATCTTGCTCCCGTGCCCGGTATTCCTTTTTTGCTGTAATCATTACGCTCCGCAGGACTAGCTTATGTCAAGCCTCTTGCTTTTCTAGGTCATGCTGCGCAAACAGCTAGAGGTACTGATAACTGATAACTGTTAACTGTTAACTGAAATGACCCACCCGATCAAATCAACTTAGGCAAACCGACGACGTAATAAAGGTTGAATTGCAACTAAAGTCACTATATCAAAGACCAACAGTACCAACAATGCTGCACCAAAAGAAATATCAGCAAAAGGTGTTTCCATGATTATACTACCAATAGACCAGTCACTATGTAGATACAAATAGCGAATAGGCTCGATCGCGTAAGTCAAAGGATTTAAACTTGCCACTACCTGTAACCAACTAGGCATAAAAGATAGAGGTGCTAGAGCAGTACTAGCAAATAGTAAAGGTAAGTTAGTTACAAAAATAACTGCCAAAAGTTCAATGTGACCCGGTAAAGCAAAGGCCAGACCCAAACTTAAACCAGTTACGCCCAAAACCAACATTAGGACAATCAGGGCGATGGTAGCTAATCCTAATGTACCTGGTAATCCAGCACCCAAAAATGTACCAGCACCGATGATTATTGCTGACTGAATAAAACTCAGGGTGACAATAAAGGTAGCTGAAGCTAAGACAATAGAAAAGCGGGATGTTAATGGAGCAACCAGTAGGCGGTTGAGAAAGCCAAATTCTCGGTCAAACATGACTGGCAAACCAGCATTAAGGGCACCAGCAAAAGCGGTGAAGACAATAATACCAGCACCAAGAAATTGTCCATAGTTTTGACTTTCACCAAATAAACCTTGAGGTACATTTTGGAAAAGTGCCCCAAATAGGATTAACCACATCAGGGGTTGGATAATTCCAGCTATTAATGTCGAAGGGCGTCGTTTTAGTTGGATAAATAACCGACGGGTTAATGCTAGAGTTTCTTGGAAGAAATCTCCCACTACAGAACCGGAGGTTAAGGGTGTCGTTTTAGTGTCAGACAACTGACTAATATTTGGTTGGGAAGGAGTAATTGTACCACTCATGTTAGATTTTAGATATTATTAGTGCAGAATGTATGGACAAAATATAATACGGTAATGTGGAAGTTAAAGACTTTTAACTTATTATTAATATTTTTCCACCGTATGAATGGCTTTTGTCTAATACACTGGTAATTTTAACACTGCTATTTAGAAATGGCAGAATAGGGGAAGGAAGAAGGAAAAATGAAGAAGAAAGAAGGAAGAAGGAAGAAGCAAAAGTCTTGCTTTATCTGAGTTTTAAGTTTTTGATCTGTCCTAATCATTGCTTCGACTGCTATAAGAATTATTAAAAAATCCTGTAGGTTGGGTTAAGCGCTAGCGTAACCCAACAAACCCAAAATGCCCCATGTATTTACCTGACTCAACTCAACCTACACAGATACAAAATATACAAAAGGAGTTGTTGGGTTTATCCTGCGGATAAGCTCCGCTAACCTGCGTCAACCCAACCTACAAGGTTCCAACTTTTTATCAAAATAATTAGCAGGGCAAAGAATGTAGGTTGGGTTAAGCGCTAGCGTAACCCAACAAACCCAAAATGCCCCATGTATTTACCTGACTCAACTCAACCTACACAGATACAAAATATACAAAAGGAGTTGTTGGGTTTATCCTGCGGATAAGCTCCGCTAACCTGCGTCAACCCAACCTACAAGGTTCCAACTTTTTATCAAAATAATTGGGTCGCGCAACCCCACCTTTTAAGGCCAAATATTTTTGGAGCGAAGCTCAAATTCCCTACTTCCCCTCCCCTCCTGGGAGGGGTGAGGGGTGGGTGGGGAGGGGCTAGGGGTGGGTTAACTTCTGACTTCTGACTTCTGACTTCGTTCAACGCTCTTAATTTGGATTTTGCCACCCTTCAACAATGGCGACTCCCACATTAACATAAGGATTATCTAATAATTCTTTCAGAGCTTCTTTGCCTCCTGCTTGTAATGCTCCGACAAAACGTTGCCGTTTGCTTGGCGGAATGGCAGCGGTGACAAATACTTGTTTTTCTGCATCTGTCGCATCGGGATTATTTGATTCCAACTGTTTCAATAACTTTTGAATCTCATCAGCAGCTTCCGCTAGGGTTTGCTTTTCTTGGGAACCATAGTTATTTTGGGTTCCGATAATCTGACTGCCACCTTCAGCATTCTCGACTACGTTACCACTACTTTCACTTTGCCCTTCAACTAGATTACGAAGAGTTGCTTCTCTCAAGTCATATTTTGCTCTGTAAGAATCAGTCATGCGTTTATTCCTTGTATTAGAGTTAAATTCAGTGTTAGGGTTAGTTTCAATATTAGGATTTACTTCAATATTTATATTATTATTTTTCTCGACAATCAGCAATTTAATAATTTCCACTAGATTCAAATTCTCACCATTTTTGGATAATTCCGACCGAGAGTTTAATCGCTGAATAAATTGGTCGCTGACAACATGGTCTTTTGTTTCGGCTGCATTTATTAATAATTTCTCTCGTAATAACAGTGCTTCGTTATAGGGTAACAAAGTTGCTAATAATAGATAAACTCCTCGAAATCTGGGGTCATTAATATGTTGTTCTAATTTTTGATTCCCCTCACCGAAAAATGTCTGGACAATAAAATATTCTTGAATTTTATCATGGCGGAAATACCATTGGGAACCAGAATTACCTTCTACATGGCGTTGACGGCGCAAAACCATTTTGTAGTTTTCCATGCAATGTAGCTCTTTTTTCCACTCGGACGGAATATTAATTTCATCGTTGAGGCGCATTTGATATGCTGTTTCGGCAAATTCTGTTAGGGGAAAGGAATCAAAATTAATCTGCTCGTATGCTGCTGCCATAACGTTATACTGCTGTTGTTGCAGGTTAAGCAAGTCGGGGTTTTTCCCCTGAGCAAGAATTTGTGCCACAATAGTTAAATCCATGGGATTCGATAATAAGCGACGGACTGCTTTGCGCTCTTCCTCCGACTGTTTGTTTGAATTGAAGGTTTTTTCCAGGTATTCTTCGCAAGCTTCCTCATACTCAGATTGGGAAATTGATGTTTCTGCGGATGGGGTAAACTGACGAGTCTGGAGAAACTGTCGAATTTGCTGACGTTTTAATGGTTGGAGAATATAGGTTTTGGTGGCGGAGGGTGGAATCCAATCTAGGGGTTGTGTTGCTAGGAGAATATGACCCCGGAAATGACGCTCGACGAAATAACTGATTTTAGTGCGGGTGTCGGGGGTGACTTCATTGAGACCGTCGATACAAATTTCTAGGGCGTTGTTATAGATGAGATTTTCTAGGAATTTGCGGTCTGTTTGAGAAATCGGAATTTTGGCTTGGATGGCAGCGATCGCTCCTTGGGAACATTTGCTGGCAGGTAGGTAAACCACTAGATTTTTGCAGTTTTTCGCCCAGTAGCGCAGGAACATGGATTTGCCGAGACCTGATTCTCCTTCAAGGATAATGGGAGATTGCACTTTGGCAATGGCGGTTTTGATGGGTTGGAGGTTGTGGGTATTTTTGAGGCAAACGTTGGAGTCGGGAAAGTAATCTTGGGGGTTGAAACTGTCGAGGTTGGCGTCTGCTATGAGGAGGGGTTGGAAAGGGGAGAGGAGTCGGTGGCGGAGGAATGGTATCCAGGTGAGTAATAAACCGATGTAACCGAGTCCGGCAATTCTGCGAATCTGGGGATGCCAGAATAGGGTTTGAATTTCGGGAGATTTGGGATAGAGGGAGAGGAGGATGAGCCAAGTTATGGCGTGAAGGAGTAGAAATTTCCAGATGTAGGAGAATATTTGTATTCCTTTTAATATCTTGATTTTTGTGTTTATGGAATCAGCATGAGTAGACTTGGCAGCTTTTAAATTTTGGTAGTGGGTTGTGAGGAGGTTAATGTCTTGGGGTTGCCATTGGACGCGATCGACTACTTGGGCAATTTGTCTTTCTAATTCTGGGCGTAATTCATCTAGGGTTTCGGTTGCTTGCCAAATTTCGGCAAAGAGCTTTAAGACTTTTTTGCCTTCTTTGCGAGTATTGTCAAACTTATTATTTTCATAGGGATATTCTTGAGGTGAACCCAACCATTGAATTAAGGTAACGGTGTTAGATTCTCCGCCACTGACAAAGTAAGCGATAAAACGAAGCCCTGCTTCTTCATAGCTGCTCTTAAGGGCTGCATTTAAAATCGGTAAAATTTGCTGAGTATTCAATTTTCCTATCTGACTTACTGCTGTTGCTGCTGCTTCACGGACTCTCTCTTCATCATCACTCAACAACTGTTGTAACTGGGGAATAAATTTTTTAGCCTCCGACCCCATCTTATTTACTACCTTTGCTGCTGCTTGACGGACATAGGAATTATCATCGCTGAACAACTGCTGCAACTGGGGAATCAATTGTTTAGCCTCCGAACCCATCCTACCTACTGCCTCTACTGCTGCTACACAGACAGAGGAATTATCATCGCTGAACAACTGCTGCAATTGGGGAATCAGTTGTTTAGCCTCCGAACCCATCTGATCCACTGCCCATACTGCTGCATAACGGACATCCGAATTATCATCGCTGAACAACTGTAGCAACTGGGGAATCAATTCTTTGGCCTCCGAACCCATCCTACCCACTGCTAGTGCTGCTGTATAACGGACATCCGAATCTTCATGGCTGAACAACTGCTGCAACTGCGGAATCAATTGTTGAGCTTCCGAACCCATATTACCCACTGCCCTCGCTACTGCAGAACGGACATCCGAATTATCATCGCTAAACAACTGTAGCAACTGGGGAATCAATTGTTTAGCCTCTGACCCTAAATTACCTACTGCTGTTGCTGTTGCTTCACGGACACGCCAATTTTTATCACTCAACAACTGTAGCAACTGAGGAATTAATTGTTGAGCTTCCGAAGCCATATTATCCACTGCCTCTGCTGCTGCTTCACGGACTCCCTCTTCATTATCACTGAACAACTGTAGCAACTGGGGAATCAATTGTTGAGCCTCCGACCCTAAATTACCCACTGCTATTACTGCTGCATAACGGACAGACAAATAATCATCGCTGAACAACTGCTGCAACTGAGGAATAAATTGTTGAGCCTCCGACCCTAAATTACCCACTGCTGTTGCTGCTGCATAACGGGTAGACCAATTATCATCACTGAATAACTGCTGCAACTGGGGAATAAATTGTTTAACCTCCGAATCCATATTACTCACTGCTAATGCTGCTGCATAACGGACACGCCAATTTTTATCACTCAACAGCTGTTGCAACTGAGGAATCAATTCTTTAGCCTCCGACCCCAAATTACCCACTGCTGTTGCTGCTGCTTCAAGGACAAACGAATCTTCATCCTTCAGCAACTGCAGTAACTGGGGAATCAATTCTCTAGCCTCCGACCCCAAATTACCCACTGCTGTTGCTACTGCTTCACGGACATCCGAATCTTCATCCTTCAGCAACTGCTGCAACTGTGGAATCAATTCTTTAGCCTCCGACCCCAAATTACCCACTGCTGTTGCTGCTGCCGCACGGACATCCGAATCTTCATTGCTCAACAATTTTCCAATTTGTTCAACCCGCTCCGACGGAATTTCAACAGGAGGTTTAAGGTCATACCTAGACATTTTCTTCAAAGCCTCAACCCAAACATCAGGGTCAGAATCATCCAACGCCGCCAACATTCCCTGAAGTTGCCAGTCTTCCGGCGATGACTTCTCAGAAGCTCGAACATGACCCAAATTTATCACCAACAGCACCAACAACAACAGCAGCAAAAAACGCCATTTACGGAGAAAGGAGTTACAGAGTTTCATCATCGTTAGATTGAGAGATATAGCAATTCCCAAAGTTATGAGGTAAATTTACGATCCCCCTAAATCCCCCTTAAAAAGGGGGACTTTGAAGACTCCCCACTTTATTAAGCCGTTCCCCCCTTACTAAGGGGGGTTAGGGGGGATCTAAAGCTGTACCTCTTATGTTATAGAAAACAGCAGCTTATTTTAAGTCTACATATTAACATATTAAATTGAGCCAGAACAGAAAATCAATAAAAATTTAGGCTAATTAAGATTGCTTTTTTCCACTCGTAATGAAATAATTATATCTTATTAATTTACGGGTTAAAATAAATTAAACCATGCCAGAACTATATATAATTGGAGGATGTAACGGTTCAGGAAAAACTACCACATCCAAGCAAATATTACCCTATTTCCTAAACATTTATGAATACGTCAACGCCGATGAAATTGCCTCTGGCTTATCGCCATTTCGCCCTGAAAATGTAGCCATTCAAGCTGGAAAGTTAATGAGAAAAAGGTTAAAATACTTATGCCAAAATCAAATTAACTTTGCTTTTGAAACTACCTTATCGGGCTTAAATTATATACGCTTTCTCCAGCAATGTCAAAACAAAGATTATCAAATCAATCTCATGTACTTCTGGTTAAATAATCCCCAATTAGCCATTGCTAGAGTTAAACAAAGAGTAGCAAGCGGAGGACATAATATCCCTAAAGATGTTATAATTCGCCGTTATTACCGAGGACAAAAAAACTTAATTGAATCTTATATTCCTTTGTGTGATACTTGGGTAATTTTTGATAACACTAACTTTCCCAGTCAATTAATTGCAGAAAAAGGAATTAACCAAGCACCGATTATTTATCAACCTCAAACTTATTCTCAAATTATGGAGATAAAACCATGAATAATGAGCAACCTAAATTATTGTCAGAAAGAATCCATAAAGGTGTCAATAAAGCAATTGCTGAAGCCTTAGAAAGACACCGAAAATTAGGAGAATCTATCGCTATTTGGGAAGATGGAAAAGTCGTTATTGTACCTCCAGAAAAAATTCCATTAATCTTGGATAAGGAATGGTAATGATATTAGGAAAGTTCGTGCAAACAAACCTATAACCTAAAAAAAAAATCACAACAAAACATGAAAACAGACAGCTTCTTCTATAAATTATTTCTGACAATTACATCCAGTTTTTTCGAATTAATTGGTATTTCTGGAAATGACGCCAAAAATTACAAATTTACTTCCCGTGAAGTCAAACAATTATCATTTCGTCTGGATGGATTATTTATTAATGAATAATGAATAATTACCTCTGATTTAGCTTTAGATGCTGACAACTAATAACTGATAACTGATAACTGATAACTGAAAAGGCGGGTAGTTGTTATTTATCCAACTCGTAGTGTTGAAAGGGAAGAAGCTCACCAATTTGGAGATATGTTGACCTTAGAAAGAGTCCAAAGAATCTATTTAGATGAGTTAACAACAATAAACTCATTAGGAGTAGAAATTGTTAAACTGGTAGTAGAACGAGAAGAAACCGCAGTTGATATGGCTAAATCGTTAGTTGAAAAAACTCAAATTCAATTAACAGATGCAGTCAGACAAGAAAATATCATCGAATTAATAGAGACTATAATAGTCTACAAATTACCACAAAAAAGTCGGGAGGAAATTGCAGCAATGTTTAATTTAGGTGATTTAAAACAGACCAGATTTTACCAAGATGGCTTTGCAGATGGTCAACTAATTGGTGAAGACATTGGGGAACAACGAGGGGAACAAAGAGGCGAACAAACAGGCCAACAGAAAGCTAAACAAGAAGCAGTTGCTCGAATGGTTAAATTAGGATTGAGTTTAGAGGTAATTGCTGAATCTTTAGACTTGCCTTTGTCGGTTGTTCAACAAATAGCTAATTCGGCTAATAATAATTAGATAACTGAATAGATTCATACTAACTTGGCTACAGAATATTTTTGATAAATGATTCAATTTTATTGGTAGTCAAGTTAACTGATAACTGATAATTGATAACTGAAAAAAGGTAAAGCGCAATGGTTTTAACTGCCCAAGAATTAGAGGCAATAATGCCCGATGCTACTCAACTAGAAAGCGACGAACCCGAAATGGAAAGCTCTCAACACTATACCCAACTCATGTTGCTGGTTCTTTGTCTGGAATGGTTGTGGCGCGATCGCAACGATTACTTTATTGGTGCCAACTTGACTATTTATTACAGTCGCCAGCAGCTAAAAACTCGCGACTTTCGTGGACCTGACTTTTTCTTAGTCAAGCAAACCCAGAAACAACCTCGGAAGTCATGGGTAGTATGGGAGGAAAACGGTAAATATCCTAACTTAATTATTGAGTTACTATCAGACTCTACCGCTAGAGTCGATCGCAACTTAAAAAAACAGTTATATCAAGACAACTTCCGCACCCCAGAGTATTTTTGGTTCGACCCCGAAACTATGGAATTTATGGGATTTCGCTTACAACAAAATCGCTATGAAGAAATTGAACCGAATCAGGAAGGTTGGCGTTGGAGTCAAGAATTAGAATTATACTTGGGAGTAGATGGAGGTGAACTGCGTTACTTCACTGCCAACGGTGAACGAGTGCCAACTCCCCAGGAGTCAGCAATACAAGAAAAATTGCAAGCTCAAGAAGCTCAATTACAAGCGTATGCTGATGGTCAACAACAAACCAAACAAGAAGCAGTTGCTCGAATGGTTAAATTAGGATTGAGTTTAGAGGTAATTGCTGAATCTTTAGACTTGCCTTTGTCGGTTGTTCAACAAATAGCTAATTCGGCTAATAATAACTAGATAACTGAGATAAAATATTAAAGTCTTCGCTACATATTTCCTCCCTTTTTAAGAGTAGTAGGGGGATATTATGTAGCATTACATTTAATAATTAAAAAATAAAAATTAAGAGATAAAAATGCAAAAATTTTCTATAGAAGTGCAACTATCTTCAGAAGAATTACTCAAAGTCGTCGAACAATTAAGCTTGCCAGAATTTGAGTAATTTGCATCACAAATAATTGCCCTTCAAAATTAACAAATTAACAATTATAGCAATTCCCATAGTTATGAGGTACATTAACGATCCCCCTAAATCCCCCTTAAAAAGGGGGACTTTCAAAGCTCCCCCCTTTTTAAGCAGTTCCCCCCTTACTAAGGGGGGTTAGGGGGGATCTAAAACTTTACCTCTTATGTTAAAGAACTGCTATAGAAAACAGCAGCTTATTTTAAGTCTATATATTAACATAACACCGATTATTTATCAACCTAAAAGTTATTTTCAAATTATGGAGATAAAACCATGAATAATGAACAACCTAAATTATTTTCAGAAAGACTTCTTAAAGGTATCAATAAAGCCATTGCTGAAGCCTTAGAAAGACACCGAAAATTAGGAGAGTCTATCGCTATTTGGGAAAATGGAAAAGTAGTTATTGTACCTCCAGAAAAAATCCCATTAATCTTGGATAAGGAATGGGATGGATAATGAATAATTAATAATTAATAATTAATAATTAATAATTACCTCCGGCTTTAGTCGGGGGCTTGAAAATACTGAATTGAATATTTATTTCATCCCCTTAAAAGGGTGAGGCTTTGGACCTCATTTTTTGGTAAGAAAGAGGGAAGAAGGAAGAAGACTTAAAAGCTTGAAAAGACCTAAATTTCCTGTAGATGATTATGCGAATCTGGGTATACCAGAATAGGCTTTAAACTTGTGGAGATTTGGAATAGAACCAGAAGAGGATGAACCAAGTAATTGGGTTAAGGAGTAAAATTTTCAACAGGAAGGAGAACAGTTGTGCTCTTTCCAAAGCATCTATCTTGGCTTTAATGCTTTCGTGTTCGAGATTTTTGTAGTATCTCTTGAGTAACCTAATATCTTCTGGTTGCCAATGTACCTTTTTCACCAGTTTATCAATTTGTTGTTTCAATTCTGGGCGCAAGTCCCTTAATTGTTCTAATTCTGGAGATTCGCTTTTTTCCCAAGCATTTGCCAAAATCTCTAAAACTTTTTTGCCTTCTTCCCGACTAATGGAGAGTTTATTGTCAAACTTATCCATTAGAGAAAGATATCGTATTGGTGAACCTAACCGTTGAATTAAGGTGACAGCATCAGATTCTCCACCACTGAAAAAGTAGGCAAAAAAGCGAACTGTTGCTTCTGTACTGAAGTCTTGATAAGCTATGTTCAAAATTCGTGAAATCTGCTGAGTATTCAACTTTTCTTTTTCCATTTCACCCACTATTGTTATTGCTGCTTCACGGACAGACTTATCATCATCGCTAAACAACAGTAGTAACTCGGGAATCAATTCTTTAGCTTCCGACCCCATCTTATCCACTGCTGTTACTGCTGCTCTACGGACACGGTAATCATCATCGCTCAATAACTGCTGCAACTGGGGAATAAACTCTTTAGTCTCCAACCCCATTTCACCCACTATTGTTACTGCTGCTTCACGGACATAGGAATCTTGATCACTCAACAACTGCTGCAACTGGGGAATAAACTCTTTAGCCTCCAACCCTATCTTACCCACTGCTGTTACTGTTGCTTCACGGACATAGGAATCTTCATCCTTCAACAACTGTAGCAACTGGGGAATTAATTCTTTAGCCTCCGGTCCCATTTCACCCACTGCTCTTGCTGCTGTTCCACGAATAGCCAAATTATCATCTCTCAAAAACTGCTGTAGTTGGGGAATCAATTCTTTAGCTTCCAACCCCATCTCACCGAGTGCTATTACCGCATTTTGACGGATATAAGGACTTTTCTCCCTCAGCAACTGCTGCAACTGGGGCATCAATTCTTTAGCCTCCGACCCCATTTTAACCATTACTTCTGCTGCTACAGAACGGACACGCCAATCATCATCCCTCAAAAACTGCTGTAGCTGGGGAATCAATTCTTTAGCCTCCAACCCCATCTCACCAAATGCTTTTGCTGCTATATAACGGACATCGGAATCATCATCCCTCAGCAACTGCTGTAGTTGGGGAATCAATTCTCTAGCCTCCGGTCCCATTTCACCCACTGCTCTTGCTGCTGTTTTACGGACATTAACATTTTTATCCCTCAACAACTGGTTCAACTGGGGAATCAATTCTTGAGCATCTGACCCCAGATTAACCACTGCTTTTACTGCTGCTCCACGGACATTGCGATTTTCATCGCTAAACAACTGCAGCAACTGAGGCATCAATTCTTGAGCATCTGACCCCAGATTACCTACTACTATTATTGCTGCTTTACGGACATTAACATTTTTATCCCTCAACAACTGGTGCAACTGGGGAATCAATTCTTGAGCATCAGACTCCAGATTAATCACTACTTCTGCTGCTGCTTCACGGACATTGGAATCATCATCTCTCAACAACTGTAGCAACTGGGGAATAAATTCTTGAGCATCTGACCCCAGATTAACCACTACTTCTGCTGCTGCTATACGGACACTCCTATCATCATCTCTCAATAACTGTGGCAACTGAGGAATAAATTCTTTAGCATCAGACTCCAAATTAAGTACTGCTTCTGCTGCTGCTTCACGGACACTCCTATCTTTATCCCTCAATAACTGTGGCAACTGAGGAATAAATTCTTTAGTATCCGACCCCACTTTAACAACTGCTTTTGCTGCTGCTATACGAACATTAACATCTTTGTCCCTCAGTAACTGCCGCAACTGAGGAATAAATTTTTGAGCATCCGACCCCAAATTAACTACTGCTTCTGCTGCTGCTTTACGGACACTCCTATCTTTATCCCTCAACAACTGCCGCAACTGGGGAATAAATTCTTTGGCATCCGACCCCAAATTACCCACTGCTTTTACTGCTGCAAAACGGATATTCCAATTTTCATCCCTCAACAACTGGTGCAACTGGGGAATAAATTCTTTAGCATCCGACCCCAGATTACTCACTGCTCTTGCTGCTGCACTACGGATACTCCAATTTTCATCCCTCAACAACTGGTGCAACTGGGGAATAAATTCTTTAGCATCGGACCCCAAATTAACTACTGCTCTTGCTGCTGCTATGCGGACAGACAAATTATCCTCCCTCAACAACTGCTGCAGTTGGGGAATAAATTCTTTAGCCTTTGACCCCATCCCACCCACTACTTCTGCTGCTTCTATACGGACAAACTGATCTTCATCCCTCAACAACTGGTGCAACTGGGGAATAAATTCTTTAGCCTCTGACCCCATCTCACCCACTGCTTTTGCTGCTGCTATACGGACATCGGAATCATCATCCCTGAACAATTGCTGCAATTGGGGAATAAGTTGTTTAGCATCCGACACCAGATTAGCCACTGCTTTTACTGCTAGTATACGGACATTCCCATTTTCATCCCCGAACAATTGCAGCAATTGGGGAATAAATTCTTGAGCATCCGACCCCAGATTACCCACTGCTTTTACTGCTAGTATACGGACATCCTCATGATGATAACTTAACAACTGCTGCAACTGGGGATGTTCAATCTCAAATACCATCTGACCCAATGCTTTTACTGCTGCTTGATGGACATTGGAATCTCTATGGCTCAATAACTGTAACAATTGAGGAATCAATTCTTTAACTTCCGACTCCATCTCACCCAATGCTTTTGCTGCTGCTTCACGGACACGCCTATCATCATCCTTAAACAACTCTAGCAATTGGGGAATCAATTCTTTAGCTTCTGACCCCAGATTACCCACTGCTTTTGCTGCTGCTTCACGGACAGGCCAATATTCATCGCTCAACAATTTTCCAATTTGTTCTACCCGTTCTGAAGGAATCTCAACAGGAGACTTAAGGTCATACTCAGACATTTTGTTCAAAGCTTCAACCCAAACATCAGGGTCAGAGTCATCCAAGGCCGCCAATATTCCCTGGAGTTGCCAGTTTTCCGGGGGTGACTTCTCAGCAGCTCGAACATGACCCAAATTTACAACCAACAACGCCACCAACAACAGCAGCAAGAAGCGCCATTTACGGAGAAAGTGGTTAGAGAGTTTCATTGTTTTAGATTTTAGAGGTAGAAAACAGGAGCCTATGAGTCTCGACTTCAATATTAAAATCGACCCTGACCTGGAAATTTAGTTAAAAGGCAATAAATTAGGCCAATTTAACTTAGATAATAACATATACAGGACTTACGCAGAAACTCTACTTATGGCTAGGGCGAATGCCATTTGCGTTCCGCAAAGCTCCGAATGGCGCCCCTACAAATGGTGCTTTAAAAGTCAATTTGCGTAAGTCCTGATATATTAGCGCTAAAGCCCAACTACGAGCCTTCCCTCCTGAATTCCCCTCCCCTCCCAGGAGGGGTTAGGGGTGGGTTGGGAGGGGAGGGGCGAGGGTGGGGTTACTCCTGAGGACTGACTCCTTAAAAAAGGAATACCAGGCACGGGAGCAAGATGCTCCCACTGTTCTGGTAACAAACATTGCCAGACAATGCACGACTAATGAAAATGCACCACCACCCAGCCTTCTTCCTCCTTCTTTCCTCTTCCTTCTTTTCTAGATAACTAATAGACATCTCCAGAAAAGAGGGAACAGGGAACACCGGAGCAGGGAACAGGGAACAGGGAACCCACCCCTCGCCCCTCCCCGACCGTGGAGGGGAATAATTGATAATTTATGGATAATAATTGATTTGATTTTTGATTTTCACGCCTATGTCTAATAGACATCTCCAAGAATAAAAAATCAATATCTATATCCCAGATAATTTCTCAATTCTTTCCCCCTACTCCCTACTCCCTACTCCCTACTCCCTCTTTTCTGGAAAGGAATACCAGGCACGGGAGCAAGATGCTCCCACTGTTCTGGTAACAAACATTGCCAGACAATGCACGACCAATGAAAACGCACCACCACCCAGCCTTCTTCCTCCTTCTTTCCTCTTCCTTCTTTTCTAGATAACTAATAGACATCTCCAGAAAAGAGGGAACAGGGAACACCGAAGCAGGGAACAGGGAACAGGGAACCCACCCCTCGCCCCTCCCCCGACCGTGGAGGGAATAATTGATAATTTATGGATAATAATTGATTTGATTTTTGATTTTCACGCCTATGTCTAATAGACATCTCCAAGAATAAAAAATCAATATCTATATCCCAGATAATTTCTCAATTCTTTCCCCCTACTCCCTACTCCCTACTCCCTACTCCCTCTTTTCTAGAGATGTCTAATAGATAACTAAAGCGTTCTTCTTCCCTCCTAACTCCTGACTCCTGACTCCTTCTAATTAGCCACATCACGAAGAATATTTAAAGGTTTATGCTCCTTAATAATTTTCATCTGTTCCTGATTCTTTACTAACAAAGCACCCGCAAAACCTAAACTATTAACAGAAATAGATTTAAAACTCTCATGCGATCGCGACACAACTAACATCCATTCTCGCGTCACCAAAAGATTATAACAGGACTTACGCACGGAAACTAAATCCAGTGAGGGCGAATGCCATTCGCCCCTACATATGGCGTTTTTAAGGTTGATTTGCGTAAGTCCTGTATAATCACCAGACTTTTTCCCACTCTTCTCATCACCATCTTCTATCCCCACAGCTTTGAGTAAAGAAAAATAAGATGCCAAAATCTCACCAGCATAGTCAACAGGAGAATTTATCCAACCAGAATCTAATTTAGCCAAAGCGTGTCGAAAAGGAAACTCAGACGTAACACCTATACCATTATCAAACGTAGCAGTAGCGATCGCTCTTTCTATGGGTATTCTCTCTCCATCCAAAACCATTGGTAGAGGTATCATTTGTAAATGTTTATGACGTTGACTTGCACCTGCCGTTTTCCCAGCGTTATAAAATGCCAAACCATCAAATTCTCCCATACAGCAACCCAAAGCCTGAAAGTCTTGCAAATTCAGCAAATTTTCTTGTTCCTCAAACTCTCTAGTCACAATAAGTAGATGATTATCTACAACGTTATACTTATTCAACAAACACAGATGAGTTTTAGAGATATCGGCAACAAATAAATCCTGTTCATAAGGCAGAAAAGGGTTAAAATCTTTGCCCGTCTCTGCTTTCTTTTTTTTCTGCTGTTTTTTGGCATCATCTTTCCGGGATAAATTAGACAAAATGCGTACTAGGAAACGAATATTATCCTGTTGCACAAACTCGTATTCAGTAGGTATAGGTTGAAGTGCGCCACATTCTAGAGCATATTCTGTTTGTTGTTTCAGCCTTTCCCAGAGAGTGCCAGGTGTAAATAACAATTGATTTTGGGACATAGTTAAGTTTTGGATATGATAGTCAGTAGTCATCGATTATCATACTACCGATATTGATATGAGGAGGCGATCGATATTTCAAAATTTGAGACCCAAAAAAATGGTTAGTAGGGGCGGGTTCCGCGTTAAGTTAATGGTGTAACCCATGACTGAGTGAACCCGCCCCCGCCCCAATAATCTAATGCTACTTAATAATTGAAGTACTACTTATAGTTAAGGTAATTAGTATAAAACCTTCTTCCTTCTTCCTTCTTCCTTCTTCCTTTGATTTTGGGACATAGTTAAGTTTTGGATATGATAGTCAGTAGTCATCGATTATCATACTACCGATATTGATATGAGGAGGCGATCGATATTTCAAAATTTGAGACCCAAAAAATGGTTAGTAGGGGCGGGTTCCGCGTTAAGTTAATGGTGTAACCCATGACTGAGTGAACCCGCCCCCGCTAATAATCTAATGCTACTTAATAATTGAAGTACTACTTATAGTTAAGGTAATTAGTATAAAACCTTCTTCCTTCTTCCTTCTTCCTTCTTCCTTTGATTTTGGGACATAGTTAAGTTTTGGATATGATAGTCAGTAGTCATCGATTATCATACTACCGATATTGATATGAGGAGGCGATCGATATTTCAAAATTTGAGACCCAAAAAAATGGTTAGTAGGGGCGGGTTCCGCGTTAAGTTAATGGTGTAACCCATGACTGAGTGAACCCGCCCCCGCCTCAATAATCTAATGCTACTTAATAATTGAAGTACTACTTATAGTTAAGGTAATTAGTATAAAACCTTCTTCCTTCTTCCTTCTTCCTTCTTCCTTCTTCCTTCTTCCTTCTTCCTTCTTCCTTCTTCCTTCCGCATAAATGCTACTTAATAATTGAAGTACTACCTATAGTTAAGGTAATTAGTATAAAACCTTCTTCCTTCTTCCTTCTTCCTTCTTCCTTCTTCCTTCTTCCTTCCGCATATACGAGTCAAAAAAAAAGTCCCCTCTGGAAACAGGGAACCCCTATAAATAGCAACTACTCTTAGAGTTTGATTTCATTATTTACAACACTAAAACATTCGTTTTTGTTGGGAAACTTACTAACTTTATCACTCACATTAATCCCCAAGTACGTCTCGGCAAAACAAGTTAGCTGAATCAAAACTTTTACCTTCTCTATTTGCTTTAGCTTCTTTACTTTCTATAATGCTTGCAACTGAACTTCTAGCAAGAGAACGAGTTGTTGCACTGGCACTTTCATTAACCCAATCATTTGCGCCAACTTTATATCTAAAATCGCATCTATACTGATCGTTTGCCGATCCTGCTTGTAAGAAAATACCGAGAGAAGCTAGTGCAGATAGGATTAAGTACCTTTTCATTATAAAACAATCTCCTGTAATCGGTTTACTTTTTGGATAGTGAATTACTATCTATATTATTTTTATATCTCTAAGTTTAGAACATTTATTGTTAAATACAATACTTTTTACTATCTTTTTTTCATTTTATGAGCGATTATTTATTTCTTTGAGTATAAATTCTTAATCCACAAATTGGCATTATTAATATTAGTTTTTGCCTTCTCAATCTCAAGAAAAATTAATAAAAAAATCAATCTTTATGATATAATTAATCTTTGTTTATTGGAGCGATTATGCAAGTAAAATTTTACAGCTATCTACTCAAATTGTCAAGATAATAATATGATTATTCTCCAAAAAATTATATGTGCAAATAGGCAAAATTAGCAAACATTTAAGTTGCTATTTTTCTCAAAAGTAAAGAAATATTAATTGTAGTTAAACATAGAAATAAATGGATAAAAACTATTATAATCGGACTTGATATGAGGTTTGAACAGTAATTTTAAAAACGATAAAAAGCAAAAATCAAAAGTGCCGCCAGCAAAATTTTACAAAATCAAGTCTATCAGGTATAATTGAGTATGTAGCTTTTCAATCTTTGCCGAACACAAGAACCTCCACAGCAATTGATAAAAACTTTTCAGGCAAAGGTTATATCTGGAATGCGATCGCCTTAACGAAGTCAGAAGTCAGAAGTCAGAAGTCAGAAGTTATTTTTGTAATATCAAATCCGGTGGGGTTGCACATAGAATCCGACTATGTAATATCTGTTTATAATTTCTTAAATTACTCCAATATTAGACATCTCTTCCATGGATAGGGAGTAGGTATGGAGGGGGAAATAATTGATAATTTCTGTACGATAATACGATTATAGATTTTTTATTATTGGAGATGTCTATCTAATCTCCCCCACTCCCCACTCCCCAAATTCCCCTCCTCCACCGGAGGGGTTAGGGTGGGTTGGCAGGGGCTAGGGTAGGTCCCTACTCTCAACTATATAGTAAGTATTCAACCGGATTTGATATAACGGGGATTTGAGCTTCGCTCCAAAAATATTTCGCCTTAAAAGGCGGGGTTGCGCGACCCTTATGATTTTGAGAACGAGACGAGTAGCTACAATAAACTCTAAGTACATGAAATACAAACATTTAAGAGCTTTCCCTTTGAGACTGTTTGTCAACAAAAAATTAATAGTACTTACCCATGAGGTACAAAAAACTAGGACTTGAGGTTGTTTCCCTCTCAGTCGCAATGACAGAAATACCTTGAGGCGCGTAAGTCCTAACAATAATACTTGTAGTGATGTTCTATGGAACGGGTGGTGGTACATTGTAATGGTAATGCATTGTCCGGCAATGTTTGTTACGAAAACAGTGGGAGCATCTTGCTCCCGTGCCAGATATTCCTCTTTGCTGTATACCATGACACTCCACACTTTCCATCCTACCTACTCCCTACTCCCTACTCCTTGCCTCCTGCAAAAAGACTTCCATAAGCAAACCCTAATTAGGAGTCATATCATGTCCGGATAAGAGCGATCTGGAAAAAACTTATCATGAGTGCTTAAACAGTAAATCTTTCTATTTTCCCCTCCAGCGGAGGGGCGAGGGTGGGTTCCCTACTCCCCTACTCCCCTACTCCCCTACTATCTTAATAATAAGTATTCAACCGGACATGATATCAGGTAGGGGAGCCGTCGGTAGGGCAATGTACAGATGGCCATAAGCACATTTGGAAAAGTCGGATAAAATTATTTACTATGAAACTTGATATTTGATTGTCCAGTTGACCGGAAAGTCAATAAGATGAAAAGAAACTGTACTAAACAAGGAGGCATAAATGCGTAGTAAACGCTCTAAACCCTGGATTCATAATAACTCACGTTTTATTATTGCTGGTATTTCCACAGTAGGAGCAGTAATTACAGCCTATCTCGCTATAGAAAAATTCATGGGAGGAGCTGTGACTTGTCCTGTAGGTGGTTGTGATAACGTACTTGAAAGTCCTTATGCTATGATTTTTGGCTTACCTTTAGCTCTATTTGGCTTTCTAGCTTATGCTGGCATGGGAACAATGGCGATCGGTCCTTGGGTAATTAACCCAGATTCTCAGAAGGAGTTACGCTCAAAACTAGAAAACTGGAGTTGGTTATTAATGTTTGTGGGTGGTGTATCCATGACTATCTTCAGTAGCTATTTGATGTATATCATGGCATTTGAGATTAAATCTCTGTGTATTTATTGCATCGGTTCGGCTATTTGTTCTGTAGCTCTATTTGTTTTAGCATTAATCGGTCGTGACTGGGAAGATATTGGGCAATTAATCTTTACGGCTATTATTGTTGGGATGGTTACTCTTGTAGGAACATTTGCGGTTTATGCTCCAATTCATAGTCCTATTGCTGAGAAACAAGATATTTATGCAGTTACAACTACTTCGACTCCGGCAAAAATTGCTTTAGCAGAACATCTGACAGAAGTGGGAGCAAAAATGTATGGTGCTTATTGGTGCGGTCACTGTCAAGACCAAAAGCGGTTGTTTGGTCAAGAAGCTGTTAATAAACTTAATTATATTGAGTGCGATCCTAAAGGCAAAAATTCTCAACAAAGCTCATGTATCGCAGCCAACATTACCGGATATCCGACTTGGAAAATTAATGGTAACTCTTACGAAGGTACACTTTCTTTAGAGGATTTAGCAAAATATTCCGGTTATAAAGGTCCAGGTAATTTTAATACTCTTTAATATCAGGACTTACGCAAATTCTTAGATAATACGCTA
>NZ_BLZO01000104.1 GCF_014132355.1 Okeania sp. KiyG1 | reverse complement strand
CAGTAGATTTAAAAGCTCAAGTTGAAGATTTTAAAAATTACACAGGTCATTACCCAGAGTCAGTTCATGCAGACCAGATTTATAGAACTAGAGAAAACCGAAAAATCTGTAAAGAGAAAGGTATTAGAATGAGTGGTCCTCCTTTGGGAAGACCATCAAAAAATATTGATAAAGAGCAGAAAAAACAAACTCAATTAGATGAAAGATTACGGAACCATATTGAGGGCAAATTCGGGCAAGCAAAAAGAGGATTTAGTTTGGGAAAAGTAATGGCTAAACTTTCTGAAACTTCCACAACTGCCATAGAACTCCGTTCCGCTGCGCGATCGCAATTACTTTTTAGTAATCAACCTTTCTACCCTCACCGGAAGAGGCTTTTTCTCTTTTTTATACCTTTTTGGAGAAAAAACTGTTTTTGCGGTCTATTTAATGATTTAAACTTATGATTTAGTTAATGATGATAATAAAAAATTATAATCACCTTTTCTTTGAATAACAAATCAACCGTTTTCAGATTTTTTCAGCAAGCCCTAGTTATTGGACAGTTCTTGTAATTTGTATATAAGCCAGCGCACATTGCTATATTTTATACAAGTCTAAATAAAGGGCACGGGCAGGTTAAAAGCTTAAAACTCAGATAAAGCAAGATTTTTGGCTCCTTCGGTTTTCCTTCTGTTATATAGAAAGAAGATTTTGACATCCTCCCCGGCCTAAAGGCGCGGGGATTCCTACCGAGCTGTAACTCCTCAGCGGGTTGACGTTTTGCTGGCGCAAAGCTCCGCTAACATTGGCTGCTGCTACCTTGACGCTAGTCTGACGCTTGCCTCTACGTCCGTTTTTCGTCTCCGTTAGCGTAGTTCCTCCGGAGGGCCCGCGACTAATATATTTATCGCTGCGTTTTCGTCTAAGAACGTGTTTGCTGCCACAGTTTAGACACTTCCACTCTTGCACCTGAAGGTCTAACTTAGCACCTTTGAAACCACAACAAGAGCATTTACTTGTAGTTGGCTCCCATCTATCAATAACTCTAAAATCACGACCGTATTTCTCAGCTTTCCCTTCTAAGAAGGTTCTGAATTGTCGCCAACCTAAATCAGATATTGCTCTAGATAATTTACGGTTCTTAATCATACCAGAAACGTTTAAATCTTCTAAAACAACTGTTTGGTTTTCACGAATTATTTTAGTAGATAATTTATGCAGAAAATCTGTTAAGCGTATCTTTCAGCTTGGCATGGAATTTAGCTACTCTAACCCGTGCTTTTTCATACCTTTTAGAGCCTTTGGTTTTATGAGATAATGACTTACTTAACTTTCTTAACTTCTTAATTCGTTTTTTGAGTGGTTTAGGAGCATCAACTTTTGTACCATCGCTAAATGTAGCAAAGGTTTTGATACCTAAATCTATATCTACTGAATTATCAGTTTGAGGTAAGATTTCTGGTTGTATTTCTACTACAAAACTCAAGAAATATCTAGGGGCGATTACGTTTGCGCAGCATTCCGCGAAATCGCAATCTTTAATTACTGTTACTGATGATGGAGCAGCAGGTAACTCTCACAGGCGAAACTATTTTCAGCTTTCCTATCTTGGCTAAATATACTTTATGTTGACCAAGTTTAAACCCTCCCTTTGTAAACCTAGCAGTTTGCTTTGACTTTCTACTTTTAAATTTAGGAGGTCTAACAGGTCTACCTTTTCTCTGGCCTTGAGTTGATTTAAAAAAGTTAGAGCAACGCCTGGTTTAAATCATTCAATGATTGCTGCAATGGTATGTTAGAAACCTCTGACAACCATTCTCTTTCTTCAGTCTTTTTAGCAGATGTAATAAAAAGCTTTTGTAGTTCTGATAAGTCAGGTTTCTTTTCTGCTGATTTATACTTCTGTTGGGAGCAAGCTAGACTATCATTCACTCGCCACACGGACACAGCCAAATAGCTTGGCTAATCGGTATTTTGTCCCGGCGTTGGATATATACGGTACTTAAATCTAGCTTTCATAACTTGACTTTCAAACTAACAAGACTATAACATATTTATTGAAAAAATCAACTAAAAAGTCGCCCTTCTAGGGCGAGGCTTGAGACCCATTTTTCGGTCAAGAGAAAATATAATATTATTTTTAAAGACTATTAGCTAACATCTGATTTTTAGTAAGTGGGCCAAAATCCAGGATATTTGAATTGAATGCAGACAAAATTTCTGGGTAAACTATATATTAAGCTCAAGAGGATAATGATGAATTGTCCACTATTCAGTTGTCAAATTAAAGCAACAAATAGATAGTATGCGATCTAGTATATGTTGAATTTTATATATAACTATCATGGCTAAATATACACCTATCTTGATGATTACTATAGTAAAAAAATCACCTGTTAAGTAGATAAAACCACTTAATAAAGACTAATACTGCTATCATAAAGCAGATTTACCAGAAAGTTAAATTTTGAACTAAATAGATATTTATTGCTGGTTCTCAATCTAAATTAATTGAGCTAGGGCAAAAAGCCAATCTAGAAAAATAGTTAATAAATATATATTTTTAATTATCAATAAATCCAAACCCAAGCTATCAGGTAGAAAAAAATGAGTAAAGTTCTAGTTGTAGAAGATAGCGTTACCCAAAGAGAAATGATTTCCCAGCTTCTCAAAAATAGTGGATTAGCAGTTACTGTAGCTAATGATGGAGTAGAAGCTTTGGGACGACTTAAGAATACTAAACCAGATATAGTGGTACTAGATATCGTGATGCCAAGAATGAATGGCTATGAAGTTTGTAGGAGGATAAAATCCGATCCTAAAACCAAGAATATTCCAGTGGTTATGTGTTCTTCTAAGGGAGAAGAGTTTGACCGTTACTGGGGCTTAAAGCAAGGTGCAGATGCTTACATTGCTAAACCATTTCAGCCGACAGAACTGGTGGGAACAGTTAAACAATTGTTAAGAAGATAGGAAATTGTTCAAGACTATGGTAGGAAATCAAGACTTTTTACCAGGCCAAGGTACAGGGATTCAGGAACTAGAAAATCCTGAAGGTGAACTTCATCTGCGGTTTTATTTACCTTCAGGCAATGAGTTTGCTTTACCAGCAATGGATATTCGAGAGGTGATTTCTCAATCTCCAGAAGGTATTACAGCAATTCCAAATGTTTCTCCTTTACTATTAGGTACGATAAATTTAAGGGGACGAGTAATTTGGGTAGCCGATTTAGGTCAATTCCTCGGAGATCAAGTCCCAATCAATGCAGATAAATCTGAGATTCCCGTAATTGCAGTAGAAGACCAAGACACTATATTAGGATTAGCAGTTGAACGAATCGTGGAAATGGAGTGGCTTGACGAAAAGAAGCTAAAAATGTCCACAAATATTGCAGATGGTATGGCTCCCTTTTTAAAAGGAGAGTGGATTTTTGATGAAAAGGGAGAACAGGTTCTCAGATTACTGGATCAAGAAGCAATTATTCGTTCTGCTCGATGGGCAGCCTAAATAAAAGTCAAAATTGGTAAGTCAACATAATTGTTTGATTGAGTTATTTATATATTCAAATTTCTGACTGAGGCTGATTCCCAATTCCGTAAACAATAAAATTAAAAAACTAAAAAATAATAAAATTATATTGAGAGAGGGACAGCATGACATCATCCAGCACAGACTTTTTACAAGATTATCAAAAAGTAGAAGATGCCTACAGTCAGGGTAATTATGAAGAAGCAGCAGCTTTAGTTTATAACTTAATTCAGGATTATCCAGAAGACCCTAGTGCTCGTCTTCTTTGTGGTCATATATATTGTTATGGACTCCATCAATATGACGTGGCAACAGAACAATATAATTCGGTATTGGACCTAACTGATGACCCAGATTTGATTAATTATGCTCAACAAGGTATAAGTGATAGCGAACAATTTATTACAAATAATCCTGCTGCTAGTGAGTCAGAAGAATTTCTAGAAGATATTAACTTTGATGAAGCTCTGGATGGAGTGGGTATGGAAGAAGAGATTTATAGCTCTCAAGAATCTATAGCAGACAAAGAATTATTTCTGGATGAAAATAGCCTGGAACTAGATACAAAAGATTTGGAAAATATTACGGATAAAGAACTATTTCAGGAAGAAAATAACGATGAATTAATAACAGAAAATTTTGAGTTTGATCGATTGGATAAATTAGATTTAGAAGATTTAGATGATTTAGAACTGACAGATGGAGTAGATGGAGAGAATAACCCTTTTAGCACAAATGGTAATCCTGGTCATCAAGAATATGAAGATTTAGGAGAGTTATCTGATTTCACAAAATACGAAGAACCTTTTGGTGAAGATGAACAAGAATCAGAATATAAGTTACCAATAAAAAATAATAAATACACAGAAGAATTGCTAGACGATGCTGTTTTAAATGGTAGTAATGGCCTGGACAGTATATCTGGGAAAATCTCAGATTTTAGTTTGAATGAGGATTTAGATGAAATCTGGAAAAAGCAACAAGAAGAATTATTTAAAGAAGAAGAAATAGCAGAAAATGACAAAACAGAGTATGAAGATATAAAAATAATACAGTCAGTTCAAATTTGGCAAAAGACCATCCAATAGAAGAGTTAGACTTAGATGAACTTAATGATGATTTTGAGAACGTAATAGATGAAATTTTAGATAGTTCAGAAGGGATAATTACTGAACAAACAAATAGTATAAAAAGCAGTAATTCTCATTTACAAATGACTCCAGAAACGGAAGAGAAAAACCATAACCGTAATTTTTCAGATTTAGATAAAACTGTGTTGACGGGAAATAATAATGGCTTTGGATGGGAAGAAACAGAAGACATTGATGAATTAAGTGATGGAATAGATGAATTAGAGGACGGATTATACAATCAATGGAATAATATAGAAGATATAGAAGATGTAGGTACAGGAGCAACAGAAAAGTTGGAGAGTTTTGAGATCGATGAATTTGATGAATCAGCATTCAGTGAAGCTTTTGAGATAGATGAAGAAGGAAATATAGAAGGTAGAAAACCAAATGGTTTCCTAGAAGATGATGAATTTGGTGATTTTGAAGAGTATGGCTCCCTAACTGATGAGATGGAAATGCCGACCGATATGACTGCTCCCGATATGAATACTCCAGCATCAAATATAGAAGCAATGGACACAGGAATGGTGGTAGGTGCTACAACAGGAGCCTTGTTTGACAACAGAACCGATGCTAGTGCGATTGATAATGAAGAAACTATCCCCATAGATAATCAACTCCCAACTTTTAGTAAAATTAAAGGAGAGGCCGTAGATACAACTGTAATGGTTGAACAAGGTGGGTTGGCATTCTGGGAAAATGCTTCTCTATCTACAAAACAACTGTACACAGCTATAGGAACAGGATTAGTATCATTAATTGCGGTAGCTCTTGTCAGTAATGTTGTTTCCTACAGAGCGTATCAAGACCAAAAAACAGAAGTAATTTCTTATTTGCGTGGCACTGGTTGGATTATGACTGGTATTGCAGGAGTTAGTAGCTTTTTAACTGCTTATGGTCTTGGCAGTCTGACAACTAAACAAATAGAAAGAGCTAACAAAGATTTACATACTCAATTCGATATTATTTCTGACGGGAACTTAAAAGCTAGAGCAACGGTTTATTCAGAGGATGAATTTGGTAAACTGGCTGCTAAGTTTAACCACATGGCTAAGGTGATTCAAGCAACTTACACCGATGCTCAAAGGAAGGCAGAAGAAAATGAACAAGCTAAAGAAGATTTACAAAGGCAAGTAATTCGTTTACTGGATGATGTAGAAGGGGCCGCTCGTGGAGATTTAACTGTTAGTGCAGAAGTTACCGCTGATGTTTTGGGAGCGGTAGCAGATTCCTTTAATTTAACAATTCAAAATTTACGGGAAATTGTACATCAGGTAAAAGAGGCAGCTCAGAAGGTGAGTAGGGGTTCTATGGATAGTGCGAGTTTTGCTCAAGGTTTATCTACAGATGCTTTGCGACAAGCAGAAGAGTTGGCAGCAACTCTACAGTCTGTGCAAGTAATGACTGATGCTATTCAAAGGGTGGCTGAAAATGCTCGCGAAACTGAAGATGTAGCAAGGTCGGCAGCAGCTTTAGCTTTGAAAGGAGGGGAGACAGTAGACCGTACTGTAGCTGGTATTCTCCAAATCAGAGAGGGTGTGGCAGATGCAACTCGAAGAGTTAAGCGCTTATCAGAGTTTACTCAGGAAATTTCTAAGATTGTAGGTTCGATTTCTAGTATTGCCTCTCGCACAAACTTGTTGGCTTTGAATGCTAGTATTGAAGCAGCTAGGGCAGGAGAAGCGGGCAAGGGATTTGCAGTTGTGGCTGATGAAGTCCGACAGTTGGCAGATAAATCAGCTAAGGAATCTAAGAACATCGAACATACAGTGATGCAAATTCAAACTGAAACAGGAGGGGTGATGACTGGAATGGAAGAAGCAACTCAGCACGTTATTAAAGGAACGGAGTTGGCAGAAGAAGCAAAGCAATCTCTGGAAGATATTGTTCAAGTTACAACCAGAATTGATGTGTTAGTACGTTCTATTGCTGCAGATACGGTAGAACAAAATGAGGTGGCTCAATCAGTTTCAAAGGTGATGCAGGCAGTAGAGTTGACTGCTCAAGAAACTTCTCAAGAATCTCAACGAGTTTATAGTTCGCTACAAAATTTAGTGGGTGTTGCTCGCGATCTATTAACTTCAGTAGAGCGTTTCCGGGTAGACCCAGCAGAACAATAATGAAGTCAGAAGTCAGAAGTTAGAAGTCAGAAGTCAGTAGGTGCGATTTCCTACGGAATGCTCCGCAAACGCGTAATTAGGAGCATTCCGGAACGGAAATCGCCCGTACAGAAGTTATTTTTGTAACGGGGATTTGACACCTTAAAAGGCGGGGTTGCGCGACCCAATCCTGTTTGATAAAGTCAAAATATTAATTATACCAGTTTGATAAATCTTTGCTACAAATATTTAGGTTACTGCTTAGGAGTCAACCCACCCCTAACCCCTCCCAGGAGGGGAAGACAGGAGGACCGAGTCATAATTAATAGGATACCGTTTATTATGTAGTAATTTATCTTTTTCGTCCAATAGATATTTCCTACAAATTATTTTGTTGTGCAGAGCGTAAAGTGTGGGATAAGTAAGTATGACTGGCGAATCTAATCTAAAAGCACTGAGATATAAAGGTTGAGCGCATTTTGGTCGCGAAGGGGGTGCAAATATTTAAGCTTCTTGGACCAAAAAGTTAGGAAAAGATACAGGTAGAATTATTCCTCCTACTTTCTCAGCTCTCCCCACACGAACCACACGAACCACACGAACCACACTTTCTTGACGCACAACCAATTATTTTAATACTGCTTATTATTTGTAACATTCTTTTTTCACGCTTGGTATTATACCAGTTCCCAAAAGTAATGCTATACTTCAGTTATACTTCAACAGTCAAATATTCACCAAGATTCAAAGTCTTTTTTTGACAATTATTTAGTCGGTTAGTAATTATTTTTCCTACTTTTAACACCTCCCCCCACCTCCCACACGAACCAACTTCCCCTCCACGGTCGGGGGAGGGGCGAGGGTGGGTCCCCACCCAATCATACACAGCATTCTTGCGTGAGAAATGGCATTAGACATCTCCACCAAAAGAGAGAGTAGGGAGTAGGGGAGCAGGGAGTAGGGGAGATTGAAGTGATTATAGAATTATCGGTTGTGCAGAGCGCGTAATGTGTGGGATAAGTAAGTATAGCTGGCGAATCTAATCTAAAAGCACTGAGATATAAAGGTTGAGCGCATTTTGGTCGCGAAGGGGGTGCAAATATTTAAGCTTCTTGGACCAAAAATTTAGGAAAAGATACAGGTAGAATTATTCCTCCTACTTTCGGACGTCTCCCCACCCTCCCCACACTTCCCACACTTCCCACCCTCCCCACACTTCCCACACTTTCTTGACGCACAACCGAATTATCAACATATACTATATAACCGGATTCTATATAATAAAGTTAAAATTTAATGGATGATATTTGAACGAATAAGCGATCGGCATATTTTTCAATGGATGCAAAACAAAAGTTAGTAGTTGAAAAGATATACTGTTAAACCCAGAACTATAAAAAATATGCAAACAGAACAAACAGAACAAACAGAACAAACAGAAAAAATTATGCGCTATTTTATTGAGGAGGCAAAAGACCACTTCAATACTATAGAACATGGAATATTAAACTTACCAAATACTATAGCAGATCGAGAACTATTAAGTGAATTATTTAGAGCTGCTCATTCTGTTAAAGGTGGGGCTGCTATGTTAGGAATTAATAGTCTGCGAAATATTTCTCATAGATTAGAAGATAGCTTCAAAATCTTGAGAGAAACTTCCATTGAGGTGGATAATAAATTAGAGTCCTTATTTTTAAATGTTTTAGATGTTTTACAATACTTATTAGAACAACTTTCCAACTCTGGTCTAACAGAAAAAGAAGAAAAAATTCAAATAGAAAAATTAGAACCAGTATTTCAAGAGCTAGAAGTACATCTAGATGATTTGACAGGAGAAACTCACGGAATAACTATAGGAAAAATACCAGAATTAAGTGGTGAAAAACAAAGTTTTTTTATCGCAGAAGTATCAGAAAAAATGCGAGAAATGTTGTTTTTATTCAAGCAAAATGATGATGCTAAAACAAGGAGTGAATTGAAAAATATATGCGATTTTTTGGCAGATGAAGGCAGGCAAAATCATCTGTCATTAAATTGGTTAGAATTAGTAGAAGCGTTCAAAAAAGCGATAGCTAATACCGAAAATACGTATTATACTCTTGCTCATAACATAATTAAAAATTTGAAACAAGCTCAAGAATTAATCATAGATAATAAAGAGCAAGAAATAGTAGTAGATGAAAATTTAAAATCTTTAACAAATAATGCAGAAAAAATTAATAATAATATAGGTGAAATAGATATGTTAAATGAAAGAAATAATCAACAAAATCAAACTAAAATTAATGAGGCGTTCGACAACAAAAATGAGACAATAATTCAAACAGGAGATTCTATAGATGACTGGTTTAATAGCTTAGAAGCTACGGATACAGATAATAATAACTATGACTTAATAGGAGATAAACAAGAAATAAGACAAGGACCAGAAGTTGGATTAACAGAACTAAATAGTTTAGCAGATTTATTTGAAGGAGAAGCACCAGAGCTAGATTATAGTTGGGAAGAAGAAGAAATACTAGATCGAGGTAATGGCGAAACAAAAGAGTTAAAAATATCTGAAATTGAGAGCGATGATTCTGGTGATTTGTCTGACTTATTATTTGATATTAATGAAGTTGTACAATCTTCCAAAATCAAAAATTACAATGAATTGAAAATTTTAAATCCAGTAGACGAAGATTTGTCAGATTTGTTTGATAAAAATACAGAAAATACAGTACAAAATCAGAGTAATACTAACAAGCAAAATACTGATTTACAACTAGATAATAGTAAAGCAAAACAGACCGAAGATTTGGAGGATTTATTCAATGCTATAAATGAGGGAGATTTAGCAGCATTAGAAGAAGTAGAAAACTCCGATAATCACTGGAATTTACAAGTAGATTTGCCCAAAAAAAATCCGCAAGAAAATATAAAATCAATCCCCAAAAATACAAACAAAAAGACATGATAGATGAAGATTTTAGTGATTTATTGGCAATTCAAGATGAAGAAAAAGAAATTAAAAATGATGTCAAAATAGAAAAAATCAAAATCAAAATCAAACTAAAAATGATTTAAACTCAAAAGTAGCAGACTTAGAAGCACTATTTGAAGACTCAGAAACAGTAAATGAAAAACAAGAAAATCAAATAGAATCAGAGGAATTGACATCTAGTTTTTCCCAAATATTCGATCAAGAAGATTTAGGATTATCAGACTCACAAAAATCAATCAATGTGGAGCAGGAAAATTGGGAAGATAATCCCAGCGATCTAAATAGTTTATTCGACGATCCAAATCTAGATTTTATTAACATAGACTCTAATGAATCATTAGATGATTTAATTGAGAACGGTAATGAACCTCAAGAAAATTCAGAACTTTTAGTCAACATAGAAGATTTGTGGCCTACCGTAGAAAACCCTGAAACTGTAGATGAAACTGTAGACTTAAATGAGCTGTTAGAATTTGATGTAGTCAACAAAACAACTTCTGTAGAATCAGAAAAAAATCAACAATTAACAGCTAAAAATCAAATAGAATCAGAAGACTATGAATTTATTGAATTAGAAGCAATACTAAAAGGAGAAAAATTAGAAAATTATAATATTTTTGTACAACTAGAAAAACTATTAAATGGTACAGAAATTAATTCAAAACTCAAATCAAATACAGCAGTTGTAGAAAAGACTACCCCTACCAATGAAGCTGCCAATATAACAAAACAACCACCAGAAGAAGATCCATTTAGTGACTTAGATAAATTATTAGAAACTCCTAACATAGATACTTATAAATCTAGTGGAGCTTCTACCACTAATAGTCCTCGCCGAAATAGACGCGCTCCAGAACAAACAGTTAAAGTACCTGCAAAACAACTAGATAATCTCAGTAACTTAGTAGGCGAGCTAGTAGTCAATCGTAATAGTTTAGAACAAGGTCAAGAACGAATGCGCCAGTTTCTAGATAACCTGCTCCATCAGGTAATGCTACTTAGTGATGCTGGACAACGAATGCACGACTTGTACGAAAAAACCCTTTTAGAAAGAGCAATTTGGGACAGTCGTCAAGGACATCATACTCAGACCCCTAATTTAGGTGATACAGCCACCGAAAATACAAGTGGAAAAAGAAAATTTGATGACTCTCTCGATCTTGACCGGGTAGAAAATTTCACTCCTTTCCATTTATTGGCTCAGGAAACCATAGAATATATTGTCCGAGTACGAGAGTCTTCTTCTGACATTGAATTTCTGGTTGATGACGCAGAACAAGTAACCCGTCAGCTACGACAAGTGACAACTCAACTGCAAGAAGGGTTAACTAGGTCGAGAATGATACCCTTTTCTCAGACAGTACAACTATTACCTCGTGCTGTGCGAGACATTTCGATGGAATGTGGTAAAGAGGTGGATCTACAGGTAGAAGGCAAAGAAACCTTAATTGATAAAATGATTCAGGATAAGCTTTCTGACCCAATGAAACATCTAATTAATAATGCAATAACTCATGGAGTTGAAACACCTCAACAACGTTTAGCAGCAGGTAAGTCTTCTAAGGGTCAAATCACAATTCGTGCTTTTCACCAAGGTAATCAAACAGTGATTTCGGTGGCAGATAATGGAGCGGGAATTAATCCCGAAAAAGTCAAGCAGAAAGCGATAGAAAAAGGTGTAATTACTCCACAACAAGCTCAAGGGATGACTAACATTGATGTTTATGATCTGCTCTTTCATCCGGGTTTTAGTACAAAAGATAAGGCTGATAATTTTTCAGGTCGTGGAGTTGGGTTAGATGTGGTGAAGACTAATTTAACTGAAATTCGAGGTACTATTTCTATTGACTCTGCTATTGGTAAGGGTACGATGTTTACAATTCGCTTACCTCTGACTTTGAGTATTTCAAAAGCATTATGTTGTATTAGCGATCGCTCCTGGATTGCTTTTCCTATGGATGGGGTAGAAGATATGATTAAAGTGTCTAAGGAGGATGTGAAAATAGGAGAAAATCAGGAAAATTATATAGAATGGCGTGGCTCAAAGTTGCCTTTCCGTCACTTACGAGAGCTGCTTGTTTATAATCGTCATCTCCGTCGCGGTAATGTGTATGGTATTAATGCCGAAGAAGATATGATTTCAATTGTTGTTTTGCGCTCTGCTTCTGCTGGTATATTTTTGGCGGTGCAAGTCGATCAAGTTTTAGAACAACAGAAGGAAATTGTAATTAAACAACTAGAGGGGCCTATACCTAAACCTGTAGGTATTGCTGGAGCAACAGTTTTAGGGGATGGTAATATTGTGGCGATCGCAGATGTCATTGAATTAATTAACTTAGCAACAGGAAGACTACGGCGAGATGAGGGTAATATTTGGTCATCTACCGAAGAAGATGATGCATCTTTGCCTATGCATCAAAAGAGTGAGTTAACAGTATTAATTGTTGATGACTCAATTACAGTCCGTGAATTGTTATCAATGACATTTAGTAAAGCTGGTTACCGAGTTGAACAGGCAAGGGATGGTAAGGATGCCTGGGAAAAAATGCGTGCAGGTTTACCGTGTGATTTGGTATTCTGTGACATTGAAATGCCTCGGATGGATGGCTTTGAGTTATTATCTCGGATGCAAAAAGATGCTCATTTGAATACTTTACCTGTGGCGATGTTGACATCTCGTGGTGCAAAAAAACACATGGAAATGGCATTTGAGTTGGGGGCAAAGGGGTACTTTACCAAGCCATATATTGAGGAGAAGCTATTAGAAGGGGCGGTTAATATACTAGAAGGTAAAGCTGTTGGAGAAGTATTTAGCGGTGGTGGTCATTGATTAGACATCTCTTCTTAGGGAGTAGGGAGTAGGGAGTAGGGAGTGAGGGAGTGGGGGAGTGGGGGAGTAGGGGAGTAGGGGAGTGGAGGAGCATTTTTCTACCTTTTTCTAAATTAGACATCTCCGGAAATTACACAGATAGATAGATAATTTTTTCTTCCCTGTTGCCTGTTGCCTGTTGCCTGTTACCTGTTGCCTATTTCCCTACTTGACAAAAACTATGTTGGTCAGAGATAATTAGAGATTGTGTGTCTAAATCCTGCTCGGACCAGGTTCAGACATAATAAAAGCTGGTAAATAAATCAAGGCATTTGCCCATTTTAACTAACTAAAATACCAATTTAAGGTATTAGTGTTAGAACCAGCTACCTGTACGGCAAACCTATAAACACAAACTAATGACTTACGCAATTATTGAAACAGGTGGAAAACAACTGAGGGTAGAAGCAGGTCGCTTTTACGATATTGACCTTCTACAAGCAGCAGAGGGAGATCAAGTTTCTCTGGATAATGTGCTTCTAGTTCAACATGAGGGAGATGTTCATATTGGTCAACCTCTTGTAGAAGGTGCTCTTGTCGAAGGCACGGTGATGAGACACTTGCGGGGCAAAAAAATTATTGTCTACAAAATGCGGCCTAAAAAGAAAACTCGTAAGAAAAGGGGACATCGCCAAGAACTTACTCGTCTAATGATTGACTCCATAAGTATTAATGGCAAAGTATTAGCAGCAGAAGAATCTCAGACTTCGGTTACAGAAGTAACTCCAGAAGCAAGTGAAACTGGCACAGAAACGGCAATTGAAGCTACAGAAATTCAAGAGTCAGTAGAAACTATGAGCGATCAAGCTTCAGAAACTACAGCAGAAGTTGAAAATGTATCTGAAGAAAAACCAGAAAATCAGGCAGAATAATTACAGAAGTTATTTACCGAAAAATTGGGTTTAAAGCCTCGCCCTTCTAGGGCGACTTTCTATACTATGCTATAATGAAATTGGTTATATACCCACCTTGTCTCATAAATACTGTAGAAGAGAAGATTAGGTCGAAATTCCTTCAGTTGAGAGCAGAACAAGTTTAGCTGCGAACGAGACTTAAATGCAGCATTAAATTTAGCTATGGCGGTCAGTGAGAGCTACGCTCCGCGTTCCGCGAACGACCGTGACAGTCTGTGGACTGGATAACGCCGACGTTGCCAGGTTGAAGCAGGAATAGAACAGATTATTTATAGAAAATAATAGATTTTTAGAGATAATCGTAGGTTTCTAAGAACAGCATTCTGAGACTCTAAACGGACGTGGAGGCAAGTGTAACCCACCCCCATCCCCTCCCGGGAGGGGAGCAAGAGGGGTGGGTGCAGCAGCCTGTGAGATGTCAATTCACTGAGGAGCTACGGCTCGGTAGAAATCTCTGTGCTTTTAGGCCGGAGAAGATGTCAAATAATAAAATTTGGAGGAAATTATGGCTCATAAGAAAGGTACTGGTAGTACTCGTAACGGTCGCGACTCTAATTCCCAGAGATTAGGTGTGAAACGTTTTGGTGGTCAAGTTGTTAAAGCAGGTAATATTCTTGTTAGGCAACGTGGTACCAAATTCCATCCAGGTAATAATGTTGGTGTCGGTACTGACTATACTTTATTTGCTTTAGTTGAGGGTGTTGTGACTTTTGAAAGAAAAGGTAAAAGTCGGAAAAAAGTGAGCGTTTATCCAGTAACTCAAGAAGCTAATGTCGCAGTTGCTGAGGCTTAAACAGTTTTCATTTCGGTAGACAACAGTAGGGGCAAATGGCCTTATGCTAACGCAAAGCTGCCGAATGCCGCCCCTACAAGATTTTTGTTGTGACGTGAGGTCAGAAATCGCCAACAGTACTGTAAAGTAGGATGTAAAGTTCTACTTTTTTTTTATAGGACCATTACAGTATCTTTGTCGGCGATTCAGTTTTTTTGCCAAGAGTTAGGAGTCAGGAGGTAGAGGAAAGCCATAAAGAAAATATTATACCAGTCCAAGGAAAGGGCGCGAATATATCAAAAGCTGTAAACTCAGACAATGTAAGAGACAATTTAATATTTTTCAGTCCTTCCTTCTTCATTTATGCTACAAATCATTGCATTATCCTAGTACAGAATGGCGGAAATAACTGACCAGTTAAAAATCCTAAAACAATTACAAATTTTAACTTTTAAATTTTAACTTTTGACTTTTGACTTTTGACTTCCGCGTAGCGGCACTAGGCATAACATTTTTCCTTTTAAGGAGATAATAAATTGCATATATTTACTAAATTATCAACTGCTATATATCCTCATCACAAGCTACCTAGTAAATTAATCGGAATAGGAGGTATATTTTTATGGGCGATCGCATTAACGAGTTGCACTACTCAACGCTACAGTCTCACTCTGTCTAGTGGTGCTAATGGAGGTGCTTATGAAAAGATAGGTAGACAAATAGTAACTTCAGCTCGTGAAGTAGGAAAAATAAAAGTCCGCGATAATTATGATTCCTACGGTTCGCAACAAAACCTCAAACGCCTACTAGATGGAGAAGCGGACCTTGCCCTAGTTCAACTAGATGTCGCCAGTGAAGCAATGAAAATGGGCAAGGTCCAAGCAATAGCTGTTCTTGCCCATGAATATCTACACCTAATTACACAATCTGACTCAGAGATCGAGACTTTTACCGACCTTGACGGAAAGCGAGTCGTTTTTGGCGCTCCGCAAAGCGGTATTTACTTCACTGCTAGACGACTATTTAGTGCCACAAATCTAAACATTATTGAAGCGGATATTGATATCAGAGAAGGATTGGATAAACTGAAACAGAAAGAAATAGATGCTTTCGTCTATGTTGGTCCGGTGGGAAGCAGTAAAAAAGTTCAAGCAGAACTAGCAACACCTCCCTTGCTCAGGTTAGTTCCGATATCAACTGCCTTTATTAACTACTTAACTATTCAATTTCCAGAATCATATCAAAGTGCAACCATGCCGAAAGGTAGTTATATTCCTCTACCACCAATACCTAAAGAAGATTTGCCTACTATTTCTACTGCTGCTGCTTTAGTAACTCGTCCTGATGTCAGTAAAGATAAAATTGCTCTTTTAACTTGGTCAATTATCTCATCTTCTCGGCAATACTCATTATTTTACCCAGAACTTGCTAACGGAAATGCTCGCTCTTTATTACAGAGTGGATTGGTATATCTTCATCCTGGTTCCCAAAAAGCATTTGAGAAAGGCGATCCCAGACAAATTTGGATGCGCTACTTGGAGGAAAACCAAGATTTACAGGCAGGTATAATTATTGTTATATCTACAGGTATTCTCGGATTTTTGTTGCGAATGTGGCGTCATAAACAGTGTCTCAATATGATTAAAAATAGCCGTTTAGCTCTCAGTGACATTAGTTTAAATTTAGAAGAAAATCCAATTCAAGCTCTTAAAGAAGTAGAAGAATTAAGGCAGCAACATAGGTCAATGTTGATTGAGGGAGACTTACCTAAAGAAGCTTATGAAAAGTTAGAAGAAATGACAAAGGTGCTTGTAGAAGAATGCCGAAATTTGCAAGAAAAACAAAATCAGAAAGATATTCAAAATACCATAGCATTAATTGATGAATGGCAATCTATGTCGGAAGTATGCCCAGAAGAAGTTAAGGGTAAGCTGGAAAATTTAGAAGAGAAATATCGAGAAATGTTATTATCACGTCAAATTGATATTCAGACTTTCATTCATCTCACTCAGCTTATTAGTCATTATGTCAAATTAAATAATAGTAATAGTGGTAATGGTAATAATACTACTCATCATAATGTTCCTGTGTCCTTAAATTCATAATTTTAGTTTTCAGGTAAAAAATACAGATAAATTTGATGATTTTAATTCTTTTTACTGATGGAATTAGATTTTAGTTGTGAGATATTGGAGACTTTTGTTTTAGGTATGGAGGGAATAGGGAATAGGTATGGAGGGAATAGGGAATAAACATCTCCAGAAAAGAGGGAGTAGGCAGTAGGCAGTAGGCAGTAGGGAACCCACCCCTAACCCCTCCTGGGAGGGGAAATAATTGATAATTTATGTGTGATAATTGATTTTATTTTTGATTTTTACCAGATGTCTAATAGGGAAAAAACGAATATATAAGAATAAGAAAACTGCTATATTCTATGCTTTAAAGGAAAACCTCAATTCTCACATCTGATTCCTGATTGCTATATCATGTCTGGTTAAATACTTGGGGTTTGCTGATTAAATCTAAAAGTATTGACATACAAAGACAAGTGTCTTTTTGGGGCCTTTAAAAAGTGCGCCTATTTCAGTCTAAAACGCTCAAAAAGTTAGTATTTTATACTCATAGTTGGGCAGAAAAATCATTCTGACAATTGTTACTCCTACCTCCTCGCTCATTCCCCGTTCTTCCTGTCTCCTGTTTTCCCCTCCTGGGAGGGGGAGGGGCTAGGGTTGGGTTGTCTCCTACCTTCCCCTCCTGGGAGGCGCTAGGGGTGGGTTAAAAGACTTTTTCAGCAAACCCTAATTATCCATTATCCATTATCCATTATCCATTAATTAACTTCCTTCTTCAACGATCTTTGAGCTTTTCTACATAGCCCCACAAACTATAATCACGAGCTAACCAACCATGAAAAAAAGCCATTTGACTTGCATCTTCCTGCACTCTTTTATAACGATAAATAATTCTTTCATTAATCATTTGAAGAGCTGTATTTCGATTATTACCTTCTGCTAATGCTGATTTAGTAACAGCATCAAATATACCTGTTTGTGGTAATCCTAAAGCTTGCTGAAGAAAAGTTACTGAGTTATTAATACCAAAATTAACTGCAGTATCAAACATAACTACAGCTAGAGCAGGATGCATTGTAGCTGACTTACTATTATCCCAATAACCTTGATAAATTTCCATTAGTTCAGTATCAGACATTTGTGTAACATCTAAGGTTGGTAAACCACGTCTTCGTCTATAAGCATTATACTCAGTTTGCAAAATTCCTTTATAAGTTCGACCACCTTTATCTGCTGGATGATTACTAAATCCACCTTCAAAATATAGAGTAAAAGCTAGAGCTGTTTCAAATAATTTTTCTTCGTATTTTTGTTCTGTTTGTGCTTGAGCAGGAATTTTATTATCGATAAAAATCGGGATTCCTACTGTCAAAATTAATGAAATAATTCCCAAAATTATTTGAGGTTTAAATTTAATTTTTGCTTGAAGTTGACGCAATTTTTTCCAATCATTGAAATCTTCCTTGTTTAATATTAAATACAAAAAATAATACTACATTTATTATCAGCTTTAGGGCTGAAAGTTGAGGGAAATAGTAACAGAGCAAGTTGATATGAAATACAAGTAATTCTGCTATTTAAGACTTTCCAGATATCCCCATCTCTCTATCTCTTGATCGATTATCTATTTTATATTAGTTATAGCACTACCCATTCAGATTAGGAAACCTAAGAAATTTCAAAACATTACAGTTAAAAGTTTTGTCTATAGCTGAATGCTGAATGCTGAATGCTGAATGCTGATAGCTAGATCAAAATTAATGAAATAATTCTGGGAATTATTTGAGGTTTAAATTTAATTTTTGCTTGAAGTTGACACATTTTTTTCCAATCATTGAAATCTTCCTTGTTTAATATTAAATACAAAAAATAATACTACATTTATTATCAGCTTTGGTGCTGAAAGTTGAGGAAAATAGTAACAGAAAAAGTTGATATGAAATACAAGTAATTCTGCTATTTAAGACTTTCCAGATATCCCCATCTCTCTATCTCTTGATCGATTATCTATTTTATATTAGTTATAGCACTACCCATTCAGATTAGGAAACCTAAGAAATTTCAAAACATTACAGTTAAAAGTTTTGTCTATAGCTGAATGCTGAATGCTGAATGCTGAATGCTGATAGCTAGATCAAAATTAATGAAATAATTCTGGGAATTATTTGAGGTTTAAATTTAATTTTTGCTTGAAGTTGACACATTTTTTTCCAATCATTGAAATCTTCCTTGTTTAATATTAAATACAAAAAATAATACTACATTTATTATCAGCTTTAGGGCTGAAAGTTGAGGGAAATAGTAACAGAGCAAGTTGATATGAAATACAAGTAATTCTGCTATTTAAGACTTTCCAGATATCCCCATCTCTCTATCTCTTGATCGATTATCTATTTCATATTAGTTATAGCACTACCCATTCAGATTAGGAAACCTAAGAAATTTCAAAACATTACAGTTAAAAGTTTTGTCTATAGCTGAATGCTGAATGCTGAATGCTATATCAAAATTAATGAAATAATTCTGGGAATTATTTGAGGTTTAAATTTAATTTTTGCTTGAAGTTGGTGCAATTTTTTTCTATCATTGTAAAGAGTCCTGACAGTTAAAAGTTTTGAACCTAGCTGAATGCTGAATGCTGAATGCTATATCAAAATTAATGAAATAATTCTGGGAATTATTTGAGGTTTAAATTTAATTTTTGCTCGAAGTTGACACATTTTTTTTCCAATCATTGAAATCTTCCTTGTTTAATATTAAATACAAAAAATAATACTACATTTATTATCAGCTTTAGGGCTGAAAGTTGAGGAAAATAGTAACAGAGCAAGTTGATATGAAATACAAGTAATTCTGCTATTTAAGACTTTCCAGATATCCCCATCTCTCTATCTCTTGATCGATTATCTATTTCATATTAGTTATAGCACTACCCATTCAGATTAGGAAACCTAAGAAATTTCAAAACATTACAGTTAAAAGTTTTGTCTATAGCTGAATGCTGAATGCTGAATGCTATATCAAAATTAATGAAATAATTCTGGGAATTATTTGAGGTTTAAATTTAATTTTTGCTTGAAGTTGACACATTTTTTTCCAATCATTGAAATCTTCCTTGTTTAATATTAAATACAAAAATAATACTACATTTATTATCAGCTTTGGTGCTGAAAGTTGAGGAAAATAGTAACAGAGCAAGTTGATATGAAATACAAGTAATTCTGCTATTTAAGACTTTCCAGATATCCCCATCTCTCTATCTCTTGATCGATTATCTATTTCATATTAGTTATAGCACTACCCATTCAGATTAGGAAACCTAAGAAATTTCAAAACATTACAGTTAAAAGTTTTAACTATAGCTGAATGCTGAATGCTGAATGCTGAATGCTGAATGCTGATAGCCATATCAAAATTAATGAAATAATTCTGGGAATTATTTGAGGTTTAAATTTAATTTTTGCTTGAAGTTGGTGCAATTTTTTTCTATCATTGTAAAGAGTCCTGACAGTTAAAAGTTTTGAACCTAGCTGAATGCTGAATGCTGATAGCCATATCAAAATTAATGAAATAATTCTGGGAATTATTTGAGGTTTAAATTTAATTTTTGCTTGAAGTTGACACATTTTTTTCCAATCATTGAAATCTTCCTTGTTTAATATTAAATACAAAAAATAATACTACATTTATTATCAGCTTTAGGGCTGAAAGTTGAGGGAAATAGTAACAGAGCAAGTTGATATGAAATACAAGTAATTCTGCTATTTAAGACTTTCCAGATATCTCCATCTCTCTATCTCTTGATGAATTATCTGGTAAGCATTCCGCAGGAAATGCTTACATTATCTGTAGTAAAGATTAAGCTATTTCATATTAGTTATAGTACTACGCATTAAAATTAGGAAAGCTAAGAAACTTCAAAAAATTACAGTTAAAAGTTTTGAGCATAGCTGAATGCTGAATGCTGAATGCTGATAGCTATATCAAAATTAATGAAACAATTCCCAGAATTATTTGAGATTTAAATTTAATTTTTGGTTGAAGTTGATGCAATTTTTTTCCAATCATTGAAATCTTTCTTGTTTAATATTAAATACCAAAAAAATACTACATTTATTATCAGCTTTGGGGCTGAAATTTGAGCGAAATAGTAAAATAGCAAGTTTATATAAAATACAAGTAATTATGCTATTTATGACTTTCCCTATCTTCCTATCTATCTATCTCTTGATAAATTATCTGTAGCAAAATTAACCTATTTCATATTAGTTATAGCACTACGCATTAAGATTAGGAAAGCTAAGAAACTTCAAAACATTACAGTTAAAAATTTTGATTCTATCTGATAACGCAGTTCCTCCGATAGGAGGCTAGCTAATAGCTGTTTGTGGAGCATTTCGTAGGAAATACTTATAGCTATATCAAATATTTTTACCCAAAACTAAACATAGGATAACTCAAATATTGCACCTTAGAGGAAAGACCTATATTCTCTTGTCCTACTCAGGTACAAAATATGATAAATTTTAACCTTTAATTAGATAGCATAAACTTTTGTTCCAATGAATATTTCTTCGAGTCTTCCCCATTCACAAACCCCAAATTTTCAGGCATTAACAGCACAAGCTGAAATTTATTATGCTCAGGGGCAGTTATCAGAGGCGATCGCTTGTTGTCGCCAGTCTTTAAATATACAACCAAATTGGGCCTCTACTTATGTCACCCTAGCAAATATTATCCAAGCCCAAGGTAAAATTTCGGAAGCAATTAATTTATACTATCGAGCCATAGAACTTAATCCTGAGTTATCCCAGGCTCATGTTAACTTGGGCAGTATGTTTTATCGTCAGGGAAAGCTGGATGAGGCGATCGCTTGTTACAGGAAGGCGATTCAACTACGACCAGATATGGCCCCCGCTTATTGGAATTTGGCCAAAGTTTGGCAGCAAGTGGGTAAGTTAGATGAAGCGATCGCTTCACAAGAAAAGGCATTAAAATTAAATCCTAATTTGGGTGGGGTTGAGGTTAATTTAAACCAGGGATATAAGTTAGCTGAAGAGGGAAAATTAGATGAAGCTATTGATAGTTGGCAAAGGGCAATTACAGTTAACCCAAATTTAGCGGAAGCTTATAGTCAAATTGGCATAATTTTGAGAAGTCAAGGTAAGTTTTATGAGGCTATTAAGTATCTGAAAAAAGCGATTGAAGTTCGGCCTAATTATGCTACAGCACATCAACATTTATGTGGCATTCTTCGGGATGGTAATAATTATGCAGTTGCCAGGCAAGCAGTGTCTAATTATTATCAGGAATGTGGGGAAATAGATCCGATTATGACTGGGATATATTTGATTAGCACTTATCAAATATCTGGCTTAAATGAAATTGCTAAGGATAGATTTTTTGACCTTGAAGCTAAACTGAAAGAAGATATGACTATTGTCAAAAAAGTAGTCGATATGAAAGCTTTATACGGAAATTTTCTTTTCAGCGTTCCTTACTTAAGAGATGATATTCAAGCTAACTCGAATCTCTACAAATCGGTCTCGAAAGTTTATAGACAATTTGTCCTCAAACCTCAAAATAATAATTTTTCTAATCCTGCTAATTTTGACAATAAAAATCTATTAAAAATTGGCTTCATATCTAGTCATTTTAATCGACATTCCGTCGGTTGGTGTAGCCTTGATATTATTCGAGAGTTAGGAAAATTAAATACAGAAATATATTTATATTCAACAGAACGTCTCAAAGCAGATGACCAAACTCAGAAATTTAGCCAAGCTGTTACTAAATTATATGTACCGAAAAAATATCCTCAAGGAAGCGTTGATATCAGAGAAATTATTACCGAAATTCAGCAAGATAAAATAGATGTATTGATAGATTTAGATTCTTTGAGCTTACCAATTAATACACAAATTTTAAGTAATAAACCTGCACCTGTTTGTATGTCTTGGTTAGGATTTGATGCTCCTTACATATCTGAGAATAATTATTTTCTATGCGATTTACATACCCACCCTCAAGACAGAGACAAATACTATATGGAAAAATTAGTGAGGATGCCAAATTCCTTTGTAGCAACTTCTGGTTTTCAAAGAATAGAAACAAATAGAGCTAATTTAAGAAAGTCTCATAGGATAGGTTTAGACCAAATTGTTTATCTTTGTTTAGCACCAGGGAGAAAATTTAATCGAGATTTAGTCAAAGCACAAATTGCTATCTTGAAGCAAGTTCCTAATAGTATATTAATTCATAAAGCATTAGGAGATATAGAAGTATTTCAAGCTGCTTATCATCAAGCTTGTAAAGCTGAGGGTGTAAGTATTCATCGGATTAAATTTATAGAAAGATTTCCCACAGAAGAAGAACATAGAAGCATCTATTCTTTAGCAGATATTATGCTTGATTCTTATCCATATAATGGTGGTACTCATACCTTAGAAGCTTTATGGTTTAATTTACCAGTTGTTACCCTTGCCGGAGAACAATTTTTATCTAGAATGGGTTATTCTTTTTTACAAAGTTTAGATATTAAATTAGGTGTGGCATGGTCATGGAATGAATATATTGATTGGGGTGTAAAATTAGGTCAAAATCCTCATTTACGTCAGGAATTTATCGATCAATTAGTTACATCTAAGGAGCCAGAAAATTTAGCGCCATTATGGAACCCGAAAAAATTTGCTCAAGATATGTATAATACCATCGGAAAATTATGATACTTATTTCATTTGTTGGATATAAAAAAAGTCAATGAAAATAGTTGAAGAAGGAAGAAGTGGATGGGGACTCACCTCAACCAATTGTCAACACCCTGTAGACGTTGGGGTATTAAACCCAAAATAAAAAGATAAAAAATTATTTTATTCTAGCTAATTAAAATCCCCAGCAACATGAAAATTTGCTAGCTGGCAATTGGTAGAAAATTTAATGCCTCTAAGATATTACTCTCTTCTGTCTATTGCCTTATTCACTAATTAATTTTACTGTATAAAATAATGGGTTAGTTATACCAATTAACTTAAAAAGTGTCACAAATAGTTGGTAACTGATCAAGTCAAATAATATAGTCATTTAACTTGAGATTGAGACAAAGCGTTCTTGCTATGAGGGAATTTCAGACGAAAAAACGTCTCATTTTTCAGTTAAACTACTATAAACTGAAATACTTACGCTGAAATTACTGTATAGTAGAAATTTTAACTACCTAAAATATTACTTCTGACTTTAAGTGAAACGGTACTAGAACTTATGTGGATAATAAACCTTAGACAGGGAAATATTTTTCCCACTGTTGCCTGTTGCCTGTTTCCTGTTCCTTGTTCCCTCCTATAATTACTCAATAAGAATAAAGTGAAAATTCCCACACTTCATCCCGATAGTAAACCTATTAGATTATGGCAAGTATTAATTGTATCCATTACTATTTATAATGCTTTCATAATCCCCTTTAGAATTGCTTTTAAAAATAAATTTGATGGTATCTGGATTGTATTAGATATTATAGGAGATGTAATTTTAATTATTGACATATTTATTCGATTTCATCTTGGCTACTTTGAGTACGGAGAATATATTCAAGACAAAAAAAAGATCGCTCAACATTATCGAAATCGACTATTTTTAAGGCATTTATTAGCTAGTTTTCCTGGAGATATAATTGTCAGAATAATTACACCAAACTCACTATTTACTATTGCCTTATTAAGATTCCCTCGTTTATTCAGACTACCTCAATTTTATCGAATTTTTAACAGGTGGGAAACTAACATAAATTTTAACCCTACCTTAATTAGAATGGGTAAATTAGTCATAGTAATTATTTTAATTACTCATTGGGTAGCTTGTATCTGGTTTATGATCGGCAGTTGGGAATCTAATGCTGAAAATTCTTGGTTGATTAGCAATTCCCTACAATCAGCAACTATAACAACTCAATATATTAATTCCCTTTATTGGGCAATTACAACTCTTACTACTGTCGGATATGGAGATATTACTCCCACTACTGAAATTGAAATAATGTTTACTTTGGTAGTCATGTTCTTAGGAATATCTATGTATGCCTATATTATTGCCAATGCATCTTCATTAATTTCTAACCTAGATGCTACAAAAGCCAGATATAGAGGAAAGTTAGGAGAAATTCAAACATATATGCGGGACAACAAAATTTCCCCTGAGTTACAACAAAAAATTAGAGATTACTATCAATATAGATGGATTGAAAATCAGGATATTAGAGATTACCACATACTAGATGAATTGCCAGAGCCTTTAAGAATGAAATTAGCATTAGAACTGCACAAAGAAGTAATTGAAAAAGTCCCTATTCTTCAAGGAGCAACTACACATTTTTTTGAAGAAATAGTAATGGCTTTAAAGCCTGAAATATTACCACCTAATGAATATATAATTCGAGAAGGACATTGGGGTCATGAAATGTACTTTATTAAACGTGGTTTAGTACAAGCCTTCTCAGAAAAAACTGGTAATATATACAGGAATATGGGTGCAGGTACATTTTTTGGAGAAATTGCTCTAATATATGAACAACGACGTACTGCATCAATCATCACATTGACTTACTGTGAATTATTTATTTTAGAAAAAGATGACTTTAAAAAGTGTTAGAAAATTATCCAGACTTTGCAGCTAATGTTAAAAAAACAGCAAAAGAACGTTATGAAAATGAACACAAAAAATAAATATGCAACTATCAAAAACACCAACTATTAAATATATTAAACAACCAACTTCCCAAGCTTGGATAGAACAAGCGATCGCTAATCTAGACACGATATTATTAGACCATTCCCACTGTGAACGAAAAGCAGCAGGAGTAGCTTTAAATTTAATGTTTCGCTATCCTTCAAGCACGAAACTTATCAAAAAATTAACAGCTATTGCTAGGGAAGAATTAGAACATTTTGACCAAGTAAACCAATGGTTAGAACGCCGTAATATTCCATTAGCTCCTCTAAATTCTCCTCCTTATGGAGCAGCTTTAAATAGTAAAGTGCGGCGGAATGAACCGGAAAGAATGTTAGATTTATTATTAGTTTACTGTTTAATTGAAGCTCGAAGTCACGAACGTTTAGGCTTACTTGCAGATTACTGCCCAGAACCAGAGCTAGCAAAATTTTATCGTAGTTTAATGGCGTCTGAAGCCAGACATTATGGAATATATTGGGTTTTAGCTACAACTTATTTTGAACAAGAAAAAGTAGAAGAAAGATTAGAGGAATTAGCAATATTTGAAAGTGAAATTCTGAGCAATTTACATCCAGAACCACGCATCCATAGTTAACTAGGGTTTGCTGAAAAAGTCTTTTTTAACGAGTAGGGGAGTGGGGGAGTGGAGAGTAGTTAGGAGGAAGAGAGAATAGAATTTAATTAGGAGCTAGTCGGATATATTTGTCAGAGTGATTTTTCTGCAATTATTCTGCCTTTGATGCTAACTTTTTGAGGATTTTGGGCTGAAAATCTAGCACTTTTTTCAACCAAAAAAAGGCTTTGGCTAATATCAGTCAATGCTTTGAGATTAGATCGGTAGAGCAATAACTAGCTATCATATTAAATCCGGTTGAATACTACTTATTATATAGTTTGGGCAGTAGGGAAGTGGGAGAGTAGGGTAGATTGAAGGCTTGAAGTCTAGATAGAATTATGAACAGATATTACATCACCAGATTCTATATCATCCAAAAATTTCCATAACTATAACGTTGCAGTTCAGGGTCTGACCCCTGATATCAAATCCGGTGTGCGATTCGTTTAACCTCTGAAATAATCTTAATGGTTATTAAGGCAGGTTAGTCTCAGATCGAGATAATTCTAGTTAACATAGAGGTTAAATTCCTCTCGTCCAGGGTTCGGGCTGACTTCAAGACTCAGGTTTCATATTTAACAAATATGTCTCCCGGTGCATGGGTCTAATGTAATGAGGACAGATAGCCAAAAATCCGTTCTCATGCTAGAGAAGTTCCATATGATTAACCTACAGTGAATCAGGTTATCGGTTCGTTATGATAGAAAGGTGAAATTAGGCTGATACACCTTGGCCAAAAGGCACACTCCAATGTTGCTTGAGATGACCGGATTCTCAATGCTGAACCTAACAGGAGTCGGACTAAAACCTGGAATTCTTTGTGGAACATCAAATGTAACTAGGAAACGAAGTAACCCCTTTTAGCCTCTCTCAAAGAGTAGGAAAAACTTAACCAATGGCTATTAGGGATAAGGATTCCCCAAGAAGCAAGCCTGGAGTAATTTCTAGGATGAGCAGACGTGGGGAGGCATTGCTCTTAGGCGTGAAACCGAAATTGTATTAAGCCAAAACGCACGCTGCCGGGGTAAGTAGGCTCAAATCGAGAGTAGGAGACTCATGCCCGTGAAAAATCTCCAGGTATCCAAGCCGAAGAGTAGCGAAAACCGAAGCGCTCCAAGGGTTGACAAACCTTGAAATATAGGTGCGAGAATAGGTGTAACCAACCTTGAAGAATCCTGCAATGTTAGGAGCCGTGTGAGCTGGAAACTCTCATGCACGGTTTTGAAACAGAGGTGAGGGGTAGCGATACCCCCATCGACTGTAACTGAATACTTATTATATAGTTGAGAGCAGGGGAGTGGGGGAGTAGGGGAGATAAAATAGACATCTTCAATAATAAAAAATCTATGATCGTATTATCGTACAGAAATTATCAATTATTTCCCTGTAGGGACGTTGCATAAGGGCGTCCCTACTATGCATGAAGGAGATGTCTAATATTGAAGTAATTTACAGCGCTTTTCATATGAATGAACCACAAAAGTGTAAAATGTGACTAAAGACCAAAATAGTGATCTAGAGCGATACGGCTGACGCCACGCTCCGCGAACGCCAAACCACAAAAATGGCCAGACCATATTCACAAAATTTAGGCCGACCTGTGCTTAGGGCCTATCAAAACCAAGAAGGTTCTCAACGTCAAATAGCACAAAGGTTTCAAGGAACGTTTAACTTTTGTCCGTAATTTCAGAGCGGCATTATCGAACCACAGGAACTGTGAATCCAAAGCAACGTGGAGGAGGACCATTACCTAAATGTGAGGCTAATTTTGATTCTTTAATGAGCGCAGAAAATTCAACAACAACCAGATATGCATGCTTTGTGAGCTATGGGAATATGAGCGAAATTAGAACAGGAGTCAAAGTCAGTCTATCAACAATGTATAGAATTTTAAAAAAATCAATATAAGTAGAAAAAAAAGTATTTGCGCTTCCGAACAAGAGAGAGAAGATATTAAGCAAAAACGTTATGAGTATCGAAAATGGCTGGATGCGCGTAGACATAAATAATTTGGTTTTTGTGGATGAATCAGGAGTAAATTTAGGAATGACTCGTCTTTATGGCCTTTTGAAAAGTAGGAGAGAGAGTAGTCAGCAATGCTCCTAGAAATAAAGGTAGAAACACAAGTGTCTTAGGAGCCTTAAGCTTGGATGGTTTAATAGCATCAATGACGGTAATTGGTAGTACAAATAAAAATGTATTTGAAACATATGTAGAGCAAATTTTAGTACCTCAATTATGGCGCTTAAGCAATTGTATTGATGGATAATTTAAGTATTCACGGGAGGGCTAATAATTGAAGAATTAATTAACAAGGGCAGGAGCCGAATTAATATTCTTACCAGCCTACTCTCCAGATTTGTCACAAGCCCGAATTTGAAGAGTCAAAATTTAAAAATTTCCTCCGTTCTTATCAGCCTCGAACTTCAGAACAATTGGATCGAGTTATTAGTAAGCGCGTTCGCGGAGCGTGGCGTCAGCCGTATCGCTCAAATTACTGAAGATGATGCCATGGGTTGGTTTGAACATTCTGGTTTATTCATATGAAAACTGCTGTAAGAAATTATAAATAGATATTATATAACCGGATTCTATGTGCAACCCCACCGGATTTGATATGATAATAACTACAACGTTGCAGTTTAGGGTCTGACCCCTCATTTAGTCCCGATCACCAGATTCTATATCATCCAAAAATTTCCATAACTATAACGTTGCAGTTCAAGGTCTAACCCCTGATAATAACTACAACGTTGCAGTTTAGGGTCTGACCCCTCATTTGGTCTCTATCACCAGATTCTATATCATCCAAAAATTTCCATAACTATAACGTTGCAGTTCAGGGTCTGACCCCTGATAATAACTACAACGTTGCAGTTTAGGGTCTGACCCCTCATTTAGTCCCGATCGCCAGATTCTATATCATCCAAAAATTTCCAGAACTATAACGTTGCAGTTCAGGGTCTGACCCCTGATAATAACTACAACGTTGCAGTTCAGGGTCTGACCCCTCATTTAGTCCCGATCGCCAGATTCTATATCATCCAAAAATTTCCAGAACTATAACGTTGCAGTTCAGGGTCTGACCCCTGATAATAACTACAACGTTGCAGTTCAGGGTCTGACCCCTCATTTGGTCTCTATCACCAGATTCTATATCATCCAAAAATTTCCATAACTATAACGTTGCAGTTCAGGGTCTGACCCCTGATAATAACTACAACGTTGCAGTTTAGGGTCTGACCCCTCATTTAGTCCCGATCGCCAGATTCTATATCATCCAAAAATTTCCAGAACTATAACGTTGCAGTTCAGGGTCTGACCCTGATAATAACTACAACGTTGCAGTTCAGGGTCTGACCCCTCATTTGGTCTCTATCACCAGATTCTATATCATCCAAAAATTTCCAGAACTATAACGTTGCAGTTCAGGGTCTGACCCCTGATAATAACTACAACGTTGCAGTTTAGGGTCTGACCCCTCATTTAGTCTCTATCACCAGATTCTATATCATCCAAAAATTTCCAGAACTATAACGTTGCAGTTCAGGGTCTGACCCCTGATAATAACTACAACGTTGCAGTTCAGGGTCTGACCCCTCATTTAGTCCCGATCGCCAGATTCTATATCATCCAAAAATTTCCAGAACTATAACGTTGCAGTTCAGGGTCTGACCCCTGATAATAACTACAACGTTGCAGTTTAGGGTCTGACCCCTCATTTAGTCTCTATCACCAGATTCTATATCATCCAAAAATTTCCAGAACTATAACGTTGCAGTTCAGGGTCTGACCCCTGATAATAACTACAACGTTGCAGTTCAGGGTCTGACCCCTCATTTAGTCCCGATCGCCAGATTCTATATCATCCAAAAATTTCCAGAACTATAACGTTGCAGTTCAGGGTCTGACCCCTGATAATAACTACAACGTTGCAGTTTAGGGTCTGACCCTTCATTTGGTCTCCAAACCCTCATATAAAATCAGGCTAAACACTTAATTGTATATTTGAGGAGGATGGGAAGATAGGGAGATGGGGAGATTTGAGGCTTGAAGTCTAGTATAGAATTATGAACATATATATAACCGGATTCTATATCAGCTATAAGTTATCAGATTTTATAGCTCTGGGTCATTTCAGTTATCAGTTATCAGTTAGCCTCCTCCGGAGGAGCTACGCTAACAGTACCTCTGCAATAAGGAGGCTTGACATAAGGAATATGCTCTTTTCTTTTGGTCAATTAGATATGGCGAGGAAACCCGCTCTTATCAGAGCCGCTCCGCTGTTAGCGTTTGCGGTAGCATTCCGGAACGGAAAGCTTTGCGGTAGCAAACGCCATCTCTCGACCGCTTTTTATCCCCTTAAAAGGGGAGGCGCATACCCAGAATTTTTCGGTAAACAAAATTGTTGAGGAGGTAAAAGTTTCAGAGTCTATATATATCCTTTGATTTTTTACAAATTATTTGGGATTTATATATAGCAATTCTAAATCATTTGTGATAATTTGCTTCGGTGTTCCCTTTTCCTTAAAATCTACAATATCTCACAACTCAAATAAGATTGCTACATAACCTTTTTCTGATAAAGATAAAAGCTTTAATCTACTACCTAAAACCTGCTTAAATTATGAAAAATATTATCGTGATTTTGTAATTAGAAACTGGCAACCAGATGACCGTCAAATAGTAGCAAATATTATCGGTTCTGTTCTGGCAGAATATAATTTAAACTGGGAACCCGAAGATGCAGATCGAGATGTCTTGCAAGTAGAAAAATTTTATCAAAATGTAGGAGGAGAATTTTGGGTAGTAGAAAAACAAGAAAAAATATTAGGCACTGCCGCATATTATCCAATTTCACGAGGTAATAAAGCAGTCGAAATTAGAAAAATGTACTTATTGCCAGAAGTCAGAAACCAAGGTTTAGGAAAATTTTTATTAAAAGAATTAGAAAACAGAATTATAGAATGTAAATTTCAAGAAATTTGGATAGAAACAGCAACAGTATTACAAGAAGCTGTTAAATTATATGAAAATAACGGTTATCAATTAACAACTGGTGTAGAAACCAAGCGTTGCGATCGCATTTATCAAAAAATTCTAGACACAAAAGAAACAGTAAATTAATCGGGACTTAGACAAATTGACCTTTGAAGCACCATCTGTAGGGGCGCCATTCGGAGCTTTGCGGAGCGCAAATGGCATTCGCCCTTGCTATATGTAGAGTCCCTGGGTAACTCCTGTTAATATTGAAGAAGGTTGTAGTAGCTCGTCCAGACTAAAATTGTGGGTAAATACAGGCTGATAATATTGAATTTACTGCCTTCTGCCGCAATTGCTTTACCCACATTCTAAAGCTAGACACGCTAGTAGTCGTAGTTGAGAAAAGTTTACCTACCACCTAACACCTACCACCTACCACCTAAGAGCTGATTTATAAACTTAGTTAAAAGTATTACATCACCTAGCTTTCAGGAATTTGGGGTATACAGGATGATAACTCGCCAAGCCTAAGTATAGCGAGAAATTCAGCCTCTTAATATTTACTTTATAAATCAGCTATAACACCTAACACCTATAACCTACTACCTAATAATATGGATTTACGTTATCTCATTCCCTTTTTCGACCCCAAAGTCCAAACATGGGCTATAGAAGCTAGACTATTGCGATGGTTAACATTCCTCTGGTTATTTATTGGTTTAGTAGTATTATTTTCCGCCTCCTATCCCAGTGGTGCAACAGAATATGGAGACGGTCTATACTTTTTTAAACGACAATTAATATGGGCCTTAGCAGGAATGGTGGGATTTAATATAATTGTTTATACCCGCTTATCCACTATGCTGCAAACTGCCAAAATAGGTTTAATTCTGATACTCACTCTACTACTTCTCACCCTGATACCAGGAATAGGAACCACAATTAATGGTGCAACTCGCTGGATATCATTAGGTCCAGTAGTTATTCAACCATCTGAACTAATGAAACCTTTTTTGGTGCTACAAGCAGCTCATTTGTATAGCAGATGGAGTCGCTTGACTTGGTTAGTGAGAATAATTTGGTTATGTACTTTTTCTCTAATCCTAGCATCCATCTTACTACAACCAAACTTAAGTACCACCGCCTTATGTGGCATGATTCTATGGTTTATTGCCTTTGCTGCAGGACTACCTTACTTTTATCTGGGAGGTATTGCTTTAGCTGGATTTCTTTTAGCTACCATTAGCGTCAGCATTAATGATTATCAGAGGAGGCGAGTTCTTTCTTTTACAAATCCTTGGGCAGATTCAATGGGGGACGGTTATCAGTTAATTCAAAGTTTACTAGCAGTCGCTTCTGGAGATATTTGGGGTAGTGGTTTCGGGTTATCTCAGCAAAAGCTACATTTTCTTCCTATTCCATATAGTGACTTTATATTTTCTGTTTATGCTGAAGAGTTTGGTTTTGTGGGAGCCTTATTACTGTTACTTTTATTAGCTACATACAGTATTATTGCTTTGAGAGTGGCTTTAAAAGCTACTAGAATGGAAAATCAACTTGTAGCTATTGGAGTAATGATAGCTTTAGTCGGTCAGTCTTTCTTGAATATAGGTGTTGCGACTGGGATACTGCCAACTACAGGTTTACCATTACCAATGTTTAGTTATGGCGGTAGTTCAATGATTGGTAGTTTGTTGCTAGCTGGGTTGTTAGTTAGAGTAGCCAGAGAAGAAAATCAGGCAGATGTTTTAATCTTTAAAGAACGTCGCTTGAGAAGGCAACGCTATGTGCAATAGACATCTCCGGAAAAGAGGGAGTAGGGAGTAGGGAGTAGAGAGTAGTGGGAAAAAATTGATAAATAAGAGTGGGATAATTGATTTTATTTTTTATTATTGGTGATTTCTAATAGACATCTCCAGAAGAGAGGGAAAACCAGATTTAGGAAACAAGGAGAAATAGAAAAATAATTGATAATGTATGGATAGGAATAGATTGAATTTTTTGGTTTGTGGAGATGTTTAATAATTTTTCTTATCTTTTCTTTTGCAGGTTTAATACCCCACCGTCAACGGGGGTGCTTAAAATTGTTTGGAGTTTGTAGACACGAAGTGGCAGGTCGTTGACTATCCATAAGCAATTTTTCCTTCTGCCTTCTTCAAATTCATACCAAAAATTTATTTGAGTAAGTTTAGTGATTATTGTTACTGACAAATCCAAACAAATCTGATGAGTATGCAAAAGCTTCATTTTTTAATATCAGATGACGGTCTTTATCTCTATCGATCCATCCTTGCTGTTGTAATTTCCCCAGAATTCTCGTGACAGTCACTCGCGTTGTACAAATTGCACCAGCAATATCTTGATGAGTCAAGCGAATATTTAACCGAGTACCATCATTCACAGGCTGGCCAAATTCTTGCTTCAATAATAGTAACAGTTGATGGAGACGGTCCTCTACTCGTCGTTGTCCGGCGATCGCTAATAAAGCCTCTGTTTGCCGAAACCGTCTTCCTAATTGAGGTAACAATTCTTGAGCTAATTTTGGAGAAGCCTCTATCTCGATCATTGTGTACCACATGAGACAAACATCTGACAAAGCATTTGCCCGATAAGTCTGCAAGTGGGAAAAACAACTACCAAAGCACATAGAAGGTCCACACCATCCGAGTAGACCTTCTTCGCCTACTGGATAAAGAGTACTTAGTCGCACTAAACCCTGACAAATTTGCCAAATACCTTGCGACATTAAAGGTATTGTTTCTCCTTTATTAAAAAAGTGTAGATGACGTTCAGAACTCTTATTATAATTATTAGTTTCTATAGTTGCTCTAGAAGTTTGAGCCATATTTATACATTCCAGCTTACTATACTGGTTTTAAATACATAGTATTCAGAATATCCTCATAAAGTAAAGATTAGGTAATTAAAAGATTAGTAATAGGTTAAACTTTTTTAACTAGCGCTTCAGCTATCAGCCTAATAAAGATAGATAATGGTATCTGTTTGCGTAGCATTCCGGAACGGAAACGCTTTTTAATCATTATTCTACGCCACTCAGGAAGACAGTAGACACAAGCATAATTTTTTTAGATGAGATAAATTTTATCCCAGAAGGAAGCAGGAAGGACCTAAGCAGAGAAAAATCGGTTGTGCGTCAAGAAAGTGTGGTTCGTGTGGGGAGGGTGGTTCGTGTGGGGAGGGTGGGGAGAGCTGAGAAAGTAGGAGGAATAATTGGTAGTGCGTCAAGGAAGTGTGGGGAGGGTGGGAAGTTGGTTCCTGTGAGAAGACGCTCGAAAGTAGGAGGAATAATTGTACCTGTATCTTTTTGGGAAGTGTCTCTGACCCGTCCTAACTTTTTAGTCTTAAAGGCTGAAAAATTTGCACCCCCTTCGCGACAAAAATGCGCTAAGGCAATATAATCTCAGTTCTTTTAGATTATATAGGTCTGCCCTACTTACTTATCCCACACTTTACGCTCTGCACAACCGAAAAATCTTACATCGTCTGAGCTTTAATATTTATATACGTCCTAAACTTTGCTTCAACTGCTATATATATTTTCTGTTTTTTACTAAATTTTTGCCTACTACCAAATTCTGGAGAAATAAACCTCTTGCAAAAGTAAAAATTAAATATTCACTTATTTTTTTGTTTTTTCTGTTACCAAAAAATAAGGTCTGAAGCCTCCCCTTGGCTGCGCCGCGAGCTACCGCTCTACAAGGGGATAAAAAAGCGGTCGAGAGATGGCGAGGAAACCTCGCCATATCTAATCGACCAAGAGAAAATCAAGTTCAATATTTCAAGCCTCTGACTTTCCTGCGGAATGCTACGCAAACAGGCAGAGAGAGGTACTGATAACTGATAACTGATAACTGATAACTGATAACTGAAATGACCTCTACAAAGAAGTATAATATACCAAGATTCAGACCGTAGGTCGTAATAATTCAGAACGGAAATTTTGTCTAACTTGAATATTAAGATATCGCCTTTGCAACACCTGCCATTTTCGCCATGCTTGATGCCAACTTTGTTGTAGTTGCTTCTCTAAAGTAGGAAGAACTTTGTCAATTTTAGATTGCAAAACATTTTCCAAAAATCCTCTTAAAACAACACCATCTTGAATATCGCCGAGATATTCCTGAATTTCTTTCATATCTTTTAAATAAGCTTCATAAGTCGGACCATAAAATTCTGTAAATAAACTCATCTGGTAACGAACCCGTTTTACTTCCTTACGCAGACTATGTAGATTTTCCTCATCTAGATCGCTAATACTTATAAAAGAAACATCATTATTTATTTTGACAACTTGATGCTTGGAATTAGTTTTTGTAGTAAAAAATCATGATTATCACTTGTTTCTAAATCCTCTGCTTCAACACCAACCAACCAACCAGGATGAAGCAGTAATTGACTAACTTCAGGTAATAATAAATCTGGTAATACCTCTTGAATGGGCAGGCGAGAAATACTTGTATAAATTGGGTTATCCAACCATTCCTGCAATTTCTGCTTCAACATTAAATAACTCTTATTTCCAAGTATTCCTCGTACTTTTTTAAAAGCTTGACGACGTTGTTTTCGTAACCGCTGCATAACCTTTTCTAACTCTGCTTGTTCTTGAGGAGGTAAATTTGGTTGATAGCGATTTTGAAGCGCCTCTAAAAGAACATCTAAATCTCTTAAACCCCCTAAACAACGAGCAATTTTACCAATCTTTCGATCTTGAGCTGCTTTCGGCAAAGTGACAACTGGCCTGAAACCTTGAGCAGCAGAGCGCAAGCGTCGCATACCCACACGCATTTGATGTAGTTCCTCTGGGTCTCGATCTTTGAGTACCTCTGGTTCATGTCTGAGGGTTTTCTGAAAATGCTTTTCAAAAGCTAAGGATGCCCAGTCTCCAAGACTATTTACTTTCGGCAATACTTGTGTTGTCATAGTTAATTAAAACCCTAACTCAACTTTTGCAGTTACGTCTACGTTCTTCTGAAAAACCTTTATAATAACACTTTTTGTTGCTTTTTAACAAACTTCCTCGTCTATTTTGATTTCCCAACAACTCTATTATATGAGCTACACTTTCAAGCAAGTATGAAAAAGTATGGCGCACATCATAAAAAAGTATTTTGATCGATTAAAATAATTGAAGTTAAAGATTCAGGCTTATTTAACAAAAATTTGTCTAATAATTAACTGTCAGCTATCATTTTTACGCAGCCAATTTCCCAAAAATTAGGCACTGATGGATCAAATAGATATAAGCAATAAATGCAGTGTAAGAACATCAGATACTCAAGGTTCAGCTTCAGACGAACCTGGTAGCTTAATTATTGTGCAGCTTAATCACAACCTGCAATCTAGTTGTCCCACGAACTATCAGGGGGGTGACACTAGCTGAACAGGCCCGCAGCCACACAAGGGTCTCTAGACTGCTAAGGATGTCAGTAATTAACTCCTGTAATTAGATCGATACAACAAATAGTAATTAGTAATGGAGTAAAGTTCTATTCTCCAACACTTATGAATCTATTTAAACTAGGACATCCCAGATGAGGGCTGCGCCGACTAACTTTGTTTAGCATTAACAAAAAATAACTTCTGTTGAAATTTTAACCAAATATAGAATCCTTTAAACTTAGTATTTGGCAATTAATTAGCAATTCAGATGAAATTCAGCAAATCAACACAAATCTAGATAAATTAACAGATTTATTTTATGAATGTCAGCGAGCTTTTAAGCGCAAATGAACTATTAATTAGACACTCCAAAGGAGAAAGAAATTTTCAAGGAGCTAACCTAGTTGCAGTGAATTTAGGTGCAGCTAACCTTAATCGCAGTAATTTAAGTAATGCTAGTTTCAAAGATTCTTACCTATCTAAAACTAAACTAATTGGAGCGAATCTAGTTGGTGCAGATTTTAGTAATGCTAATCTCTCTGAAGCTAAATTAATTGAAGCTAATTTGAGCGCTACGAGCTTTACTAAAACTACTCTTATTGAAGCCGACTTAACTGGAGTAATTTTGAGTGGGGCTATTTTTTCAGAAGCAGATTTAACAGAAGCTATTCTGATTGGCACTAGCATGGTCGGAACTTGTTTGCTGAATGGCTCAAAACTGACTCAAGCTAACCTAACAGGAGCTACCCTCAGCCGTGCTATTCTCAGTGGCGCAGACTTAACTAAGGCCACTTTAAATCGGGCAATTATGAGTGAGGTAGACCTAAGTGGCACTTTATTAAATGAGGCAAGTCTAATTCGAGCTTATCTACAACGAGGAAATCTCAGTGGTGCAAAATTAATTAAGGCAGATTTAACAGAAGCAACCTTGACAGAGGCAAACCTTTGTGCTGTTGACTTAACTGAGGCAGACTTACAAGGGGCAAACCTCAGCAATGCTAATCTAAGTGGAGCAAATTTGAGTGGAGTTAATTTACAAGGAGCAAATCTTAGCAATACTAATCTCAATAGTGTTAATCTTCAACAAGCAGACCTGCGAGCCGTTGACTTGAGTAAAGCTAACTTAAGAGGTGCTAACTTGAAAGCTGCTAATCTCTCAGGAGCAAATTTATTAGAAGCCGATCTGCGAGGTGCTAACTTACAGAAAGCTAATCTTTGTGGTGCTGGTTTATTGCTAGTATCTCTTAAAGGTGCTGACTTGAAAGAAGCTTGTTTGTGTCGTGCTAACTTGATTGGGTCTAGTTTAAATATTTCTGCTCTTCAGGATGTTTGCTTAAAAGAAGCAATTATGCCGAATGGTTCAACTCACAGATAGAGTTAAAATATAGTTAAAATAGATATATGGAGTAAGTCTGGCTAAAGAGCTAAATTCTCCAAAAATGGTTACATTAATCACTCATAATTCAAAAATTCCAAAATTTTGTGATAAACTAAAAAATTGGAGACCTTAATCGGGTGGAGGTATAACCGCGCAGAATGAAACAATTGGGAACCCATCTAGTCGTTGATGCCTGGCAGTCCCCTGCGGAGCTGCTCAACGACCCTGAACGTATCCGTCGCTGTTTAATTGATGCAATTACAGCAGGGGGAGCAACTCTCATAGACTTATGTGTTCATCAGTTTAGTCCTCATGGAGTAACTGCGACAGCAACACTGGCAGAGTCTCATATTGCCATCCATACATGGCCTGAGTTAGGTTATTTTGCTGCTGACTTATTCTTTTGTGGTCGTGGAAATCCCCATAAAGCTGTAGAGATTATAGAAACCGCTCTCCAAGCTAAACAAATAAAATTGACTGAGATCGAGCGCGGTTTTGACCCTGGGATGGGAGTCCAAGATACTTCTACAAAAGATTGTAATGTTAACAATTTGGCGCAAACAAGTTTAGCTAGAGGATTAACAACCAATCTAAATTAATTGCAATTAAAGTACATAATATGTTTGGTTTGAGTTAATAATCCCACGACCCAAGCCGTGGGGTTATAAATTATCATAATGTATTTTGAGTCTTTGACTTCTCACCCGACTGAAGTACGGGTGATTCTAAGGAGTTGTTCCAAATCGGTTTAAAAACACGATTCGTCACACCTACTAGCTGTCACTGGACTTAATCCCAGTGGTGGTAGTCAAAAACCACCTACAGACTCAGATCTGCTGACAAAAATGCCACATACATTGCCTTTACTTTTTTAATTTTATTTTCAGAGTGGTTTTACTCAAGTCAGAGCCATAAATCCCTATGTCTGCTTCCTATTTGCCTGTGCCAACTGTCTTGATAGAACAGTGCTACTAGTTTCTTACTGGCGGGAGTTTCACCCCTACAAGCATTGAGTCTATGGGACAAACCTTGTTCCTACTCGTATTCATTAGTATTATAGCGCTACAAGTTTAGGTTAGGACATTCCTAAACCCACCAAACCCACTCACAGTTTACTGTTGCCTGTTGCCTGTTGCCTATTGCCTAGCGCGTAGCGCTATATCCCAAAATGTGGGATACTTGGGAATAAATTGCCACAACTTGTTTTCATCCAAGGGCTAAAGCCACTTGGCTTTCAACTGCACGTTTTTTTTGTAAATTCTTAGATATGAGAATTTATTATTGCAGTGGCACAGCGAAGCGTTATCGTTGATTTAAAATAGGGCGTACAACCCAGTATCCAGCACCAAATGCAGCAATTACAATCAAACAAATAGCAACTATTAACCAAATTCCATTCAGTTCAGATACTTGCCTGGAATTAAAAGTTCTACTGTAGCGACTTCTATCTGGTTCTTCTGTAAATAGATACTCTGGAGAATCTGGATCGTCTATTTTTTTAGACTCGGTAAATGGTAGAGAAGGTGAGGCAGATGATGTTTCAGGAGAATCTACCTCAAAATCAGAATTAAAGGAGTTATCCCTAAAAGTATCTACCTTAAGTTCAGAGTGGGGAAAAGAAGACACTTGAGGTTGAGTTACTTGAGTTACTAGCATGGAAGAATTCAGAGTTTCTTGTAACTGTGTCGCAGACTGAATAACTTTTTCAAATTCTCTTCTGAGTTTTTGATTTTGCTGGATTAACTGCTCATTATGAACTTTGAGTGATTCTAACTTGATTTGAGTTGCTTGTAGCTCCGCAGTAGCTTCTCTATATACAGAAATAGGTACAGATGGAGAGTAGTTATTTTCGGGTTTATGTCCCATCTGATTAGATGCGCTAATATTTTGCATTATTTTACTATTATGATATTTTTCAATCATTATGGCGGATAATTAGTGAAATTAGACCTATAATATAATAATTCGTCAAGTCACTATCAAAGAAAAATATTTACTTATACAAATAGACATCTTTATATTATTGATTATTTAATTAATATCTATGAATTATTCTGAAACTAACCATGAACTTTCTCAAGATTTTAGTACAAAAGAACCTAAATATGGAGAACGAAATATATTAGAAGGAGAGTTAATTACTTTTCCTAATCCTCGTATTGGACGACGTTATGAGATTAATATTACTTTACCAGAATTTACTTGTAAATGCCCCTTTTCTGGTTATCCAGATTTTGCCACAATTGACGTAAAATATGTTCCAAATGAACGAGTAGTAGAATTAAAAGCGCTGAAATTGTATATTAACAGTTATCGCGATCGCTATATTTCTCATGAAGAATCAGCGAATAAAATCTTAGATGATTTTGTAGCAGCTTGTGACCCTTTAGAAGTAAAAATAAAAGCTAATTTTTATCCACGAGGAAATGTTCATACTACTATTGAAGTGGAACATCATAAAGAAAATTTAGAGAAGTAATCATATTATTAAGCATTCAGCTATTAGCGGTGAGCTATTCCTAGGTCATGCTGCGCAAACAGCTTTTTAATGAATGAAGTAAAAATTTGTTTAATATCATGTCAGGTAGTATCGGTATTGTATAACTAAATTAAGGAAGAAGGAATAAGGAAGAAATAAGAAGGAAAAACCTTAAATATCGTAGATATTTCCCTAGCTTTTATAGCCCTAGGCATTAAGGTGTTTGACATGAATAGAAGCAGCAAACCCAAATGTATTTCCCTGTTGCCTATTGTTTTCCGGAGCTGTTGCCTTGCCCCTATACACAAACGCGCCCCAACGGACATGATATAACTTATACTACATTTTTCACCCATAATAATGACGGGGCTTTAATGAATATAGACTTTAAAATCAGCTTTTAGGCGTAAGTAGGGTTTGCTTATGGAAAGTCTTTTTGCTCTTTGTAGGAGACAGGAGACAACCCACCCCTCGCCCCGACCGTGGAGGGGAGGGGAAGACAGGAGGAACGGGGAATGGGCGAGGAGGTAGGAGTAAGAATTGTCTCTCAATTTTTCTGCCATAATCGTCCCAATATACTAGCTTTTTGCAGCTCTTGCCACCGAAAAGCTGGTACTTTTTTCAATTCTAAAACGCTAAAGCCTTTATATGTCAATACTTTTAGCTTTATTCAGCAAGCCCTAAGTATAAATTCTGACTCAATTAGTAAAGCTTTTATCTAAAACTAAAAGCAATAGCTGATGGCTGTTTGCGCAGCATTCCGCAGGAAATGCTTACTTTTAGAACAATAAAAGTTACTTTAATAGCGCTTTTAGTTAATATCTTGAGGGTCAATTTCCGCCTGAGTAACTGAACTATCAATTAGTTCATCTGATGCAGTTTGATTAACTTTTTCTTCTTCTTCATACTCTAAAAATGCATTAACAATTTGCTCATTTTCTAACTCTTCCAATTGAGTAATCTTAATTTGATCTAGACGTGGGCCTTCAGCAGAAATAACAGTAAATTCAAGATGGTCATACCATAACTTTTCTCCAGTAGTAGGTATTTTTTGTAACTGATAAATCAAAAATCCTCCCAAAGTTTGATAATCCTCAGTTAGAGGTAAATCCAAATTCAATAATTCATTAACTTCTTCTACACTTAACTGGGCCTGCACAATGAAAGTTTGATCGTCCAACATTTGCAGAGTAAACTCTTCAGTACCAGTTACTTCATAACTATTACCACCGATAATTTCAGCAATCAAATCCTCTCGCGTAATTAATCCAGCAGTACCACCAAATTCATCTACTACTATTACCATTTCTGGGTGCTGACGACTATTTGGGATTTGACGCATTCTTTGCATCAATGATAATAACTCGCTCAAATACATTTGTTCAGATACAAACCTTACAGGGCGAACCCAAGAACTAATTAAGGTTTGTGGGGATAATAAACCTTTGGCTAAAGGTTGGGCCAATTCTTTAAAATCTATAATACCCTGAATATCATCTATGGACTCACCAACTACAGGGTAACGAGAATGACCAGATACCTTAATTTCATCCAACAAATTTTTAAAAGTAGCCGTACTAGAAATAGCATCTATATTAGTGCGTGGAACCATGACTTCTAAAGCTGATACCTCCCCAAATTCAAAGACATTACTAAGTAACTGTCGTTCTTCCGCTTCTAAACCAGTTGATTCAGTAGAAGTAGAGATAATTAACTGTAATTCTTCAGGGGTAACTGGTGTTTTCCAGACATTATCAGTGTATTTAATTCCTATCAGTCGTAATAACCAACGAGTAGATTGATTTAAGACCCAAATAAATGGATTAAAGAAGCGAGATATAGCTAGACTCAAAGGACCGAATAATCTAGATAACTTTTCTGAATACAATATTGCTACTGACTTTGGGCATAATTCTCCTAGTACAATTTGCAGGTAAGCCAAAATAAAAAAGGTGACAATTGGGATAGCTAGGGAGTGAGCGATCGCTTGACTAACATGAATAGAAAGCGGTAGTTCAACTATTGCAGCTTTAACAATCATGGCTATAGTTCCTTCACCTATCCAACCCAAAGCTAAACTAGACAAAGTAATGCCTAACTGAGTTGTTGAGAGTAGTCTGTCTATATTTTTTTGAAGTTTTTGAACAATTTTGGCTTGAACATCACCTGCATCTACTAATTGATTAATGCGGGATCTACGCACAGAAACTATAGAAAATTCTGCTACTACAAAAAAGGCATTAATAGTAATCAGCAGAAAGACTGACAAAAGTCGCGACATTATCTCTGCCGATGTCAGGATTTGTGACATACTCCCACACTAAGCTGGCGCTATAGTGTGGGCTTCTCGTTTCGCAGCCCCGGTATTCCGTCTGGCTCCACGAGCTTTAAGGACGGAATGCCATGCCGCCCTGTTTTTGATATTTATCGCTGCATTCAAGTCGCGCTCTATTACAATTCCGCAATGTGGGCAAGAATGAGTTCTTTGTGATAATTTTTTAGGGACTTTTTCCCCGCAGTTTGAGCAATCTTGGCTAGTATTTTTGGGGTTTACTGTTGTAGTCTTTTGTCCAGCATTTGCCTCCTGGGTCGGAGCTGCGCTAACAGCTTTGATAGTCAAAATAGTTAGAAATTTACCCCATCCAGCATCGTTAATTGATTTACTGATTGGAAGTATAGCATTATTTTTGGGAATTGGTATTATATCTCTCAACATTTTCATGTTTAATACTTACAATTTATACATACCATTAA
>NZ_BLZO01000103.1 GCF_014132355.1 Okeania sp. KiyG1 | reverse complement strand
GTCTCCTACCCTAGCCCAGATTTTCTAGCAACATTTAGTAAACTTTTGTCAAAAATTAGAATATTTTTGAGTAAAATGTAAAAATAAATACAGAAATAAAAAGTTTTTTGAGTAAGGAGTATGATGATATGAAGCTAAATAATGACTATCAGTGTAATCGACAAGAGCTTCCCACTATTAATATGATGATGGGGGAAGCAGTGGAGGAATACAGGGGACAACATAGAGGCCAAGGATGGACTTATCCTTACGTTAAACATATTCCCATACCTCAGAATCCTTCTAAAAAGCTTTGTTGTCCTAGAGATGATGAGTTAGCTCAGGAAAAACAAACTATTAATGTTGCTCAAATAGTAAAAGAGAAACAGGTTGAGCCAAAAAAGATAGCTCAGGTAAATACAACAAATATATGCAATATATTACAATGGCGACGTTTAATAGCTAAGGCTAAAGGAGATGAAAGGTTATTAAGTTTATTAGAGATTGAGTGGCGAGATAAATCTTGTGGATAAAGTTATGATTTTTGATTTTTAGGATGTACTTTTTGAAGAGAAATTAGTAGGTCTTGAAAGTAGTCAGAGTTATCTTACAAGTGGAACCAACATAAAAATATTTAGGAGGTAAATCTGAATTATTAAGTAGCGATAATATTTAATATATTTCAGTTTAATACTGTTTTTGAGGTTGATTATTAGGAAAAAATCACAGAATTAACTTTTTATCTCTATATCGTAGATATATCTTTATCAAAATAATTGGGTCGCGCAACCCCGCATTTTAAGGCTAAATATTTTTGGAGAATTGCTCAAAATCCCCGTTACAAAAATAACTTCTAACTTCGTAAGCATTTAGCCGTTAGCTATTAGCTATTAGCTATTAATTTTGGAGAAGGTAAAATAATTGAGAAATTGAAACAGAATAAAAGTTACTATTAAAGTCTCTTTCCTAAACCTCAAAAGGAATGAATAATTACGAATTGCTGATAGCTGACTGCTAATAGCTGTTTGCGCAGCATGACCTAGGAAATGCTTACCTAACTTCTAACTTCTAACTTTTGACTTGATTAAAGCGCCACTCTCAAGAATAGAGTATCCCAAGAGTGGCACAGATTTATTAAATAAAAGCCTGAAGACTACTGGATAATACCGAAATAGTAGCCCGCAACAACCAAGTTGATAGCCAATAGTAATAAAGCCCAACTTGCACGAAAAGAATATTTCATCTAAATTTATTCTCCATTTTTATAGTGACGTTCTCCTACATCAAATTAAAAATTATGATGTGGGCTTCCCAACCTCACAGATAGGGCTTTCTGTTTTGCTGGCGCAACCCTGCGCGAACACAGAGAGTGCAACCACTTAACCCTCCGCAGACAGAGACGATTAGACCTACCGCCTTTTTTTTGGGATCAAGAAAATCCTATCATACAATTGATTCAATATTATATAAACATTTAAAGAATAGGAAATTATTTGTTCTCTTTTAACTTCTTGCCCACCCATACGCACTTCAAGAGCGTATTATTAAAAGTAGTATATAAATCTGTAGTTTGGTAAGTATTTATACTATGTAAATCATCTCAATTACTTTTTTAGTTCATCAAATTCCGAGTAAAAATTTACGCATAAATACTTCCTCTTATGATTACTCAATCACGGCAGGTATGATTTTCTTCTAAAATTCTGTCTCCTGTCTCCTGACTCCTGACTCCTTCTTCCATACTACATTTTGTGGTGCCGAAGGTGGGTTAAACACTTTCTCCAGCATGATAAGAACTACGCACTAGAGGGCCAGAACGCACATGAGAAAAGCCCATTTGTTGAGCGATCGCTCCAAGCTCCTCAAATTCTTCTGGTGTCCAATATTTTTGTACGGGCAAATGGGCTAGAGAAGGTCGCATATATTGGCCTAAAGTAATGCGATCGCATCCTACTTTTCTCAAATCTGCCATGGCCTCGATTATTTCAGTTCTAGTTTCTCCATGTCCCAACATTAGCCCCGACTTAGTAGGAATATTAGAGTTTAACTCCTTAACAATCCGTAACACATCAAGCGATCGCTCATATTTTGCCCCACGACGCACAGGGCCTTGTAATCGTCGTACTGTTTCAATATTATGGTTATAGCAAGCAGGTTCAGCATCTATAACTATCTTTATCCGTTGCTTTTGCCTTTCAGCTAGAGAAACAGATAACTTCTCAACCCCAAGTCCATCTTGACCACCCCAAAAATCAGCAGTCAAAACCTCAATTTTAGTTTCTCGGTTCCGTTGTCTAATAGCTGTCATTGTTGCGACAAACCAAGTAGCACCGCCATCTGGCAAATCATCTCTAGCAACAGAAGTCAATACCACATACTCCAAACCTAACAATTCCACAGCTTCAGCTACTTTTTGTGGTTCCTCGGGGTCTAAGGGCATCGGAGCATGACCCTTATCCACTTGACAAAAAGCACAAGACCGTGTACAGGTAGGACCCATCAATAAAAAAGTAGCTGTCTTCTGAGCATAACATTCGCCTCGGTTAGGACAGCGACCTTCTTCACAGATAGTATGGAGCTGACGCTGCTTTATAATTTTCTGTACAGTAGAAATATCACTAGCTTTTCCCAAAGAAGGACGCAGCCATTTTGGCATACTCTGAATTTGGGCTTTCATCTCAGCAGTGTTGACCTGAGTCGATATTGATTTACCATTTTTTGTAGCCATAAAAAATTAAAAATAACAACTTCGTGCCCTTTTATATTAGCTGAATCGCCCTTGAGCCTCACGCCATAATCTTTCATTTGGCGGATGAATCGGCGGCCAATTGAATAGGTTCGATGCCCATTCAATTTGCAACCATCCCACCAGAAGCTTTCGCCCTAGTTGAAAAACTTGTATTATTATCTTGCTATCACCCCGGAAATTTTCCACCATGCGCACTGCCTACCAATATAAATTAAGGCCAAATAAAGAACAGTTAGCCACAATAGAATTGTGGTTGGAATTGTTGCGTCGGCAGTACAACTATAGGTTAGGCGAGCGGTTCTCGTGGTGGTCAGAAAACCGTTGTCCGGTTAACGCTTGCCCCTTGGTAATGCCAATTCCTCAACTAAGAGACCATCCAGATTATTACTCTCAAAAAAAAGATTTAGTCAATACCAAAGACAAATTTCCGGAATACAAGCTAATTCACTCTCAGATTTTACAGGATTGCATAAAACGAGTAAAACTTGCCTTCGATAGATGGTTGAAAACAGAAAAAACTGGACATAAATTAGGAAAACCAAGATTTAAAGGAAAAGGTCGTTATCGTAGTTTTACTTATCCTCAAATCAAGCAAGACTGCATAGAAGGAAACAAAATCAACTTGCCCAAAATCGGCAAAATCAAGTTTATTCAACATCGACCAATACCGGAAGGTTTTCAAATTAAAACAGTAACAATTAGTCGTAAAGCAGATGGTTATTATCTAACTTTATCCCTAGAAGACAAATCAGTTCCAGCTTTAACAACTCAAGTTGAACCAACATTAAAAAACACTCTCTTAATCGATATGGGGCTGAAAGAATTCTTAGTAACAAGTGAAGGAGAGTCTATCCCCATACCTCAATACTACCGAAAATCCCAGCAGCGATTAAAGACACTACAAAAACGTTTATCCCGTAAAAAGAAAGGAAGCAAAAGATGGTTAAAAGCTCTTTTAGCTGTTGCTAAACAACATAAAAAAGTAGCCGATCGACGTAAAGACTTTCATTTCAAAACAGCCAATGAATTGTTATCAAAAGCAGAAGTTATCGCCCATGAAAACTTAAACATTAAAGGGCTAACAAAGACCCGTTTGAGTAAATCAATTAACGATGCTGGATGGAGTCAATTTCTGTCTATTTTGACTGTCAAAGCTGGAAATGCTGGACAGAAAACTATAGGAGTGAACCCTAAAAATACCAGCCAAGATTGCTCAAATTGTGGGGAAAAAGTCCATAAAGAATTAAACATACGAACTCATTGTTGTCCGCATTGTGGTATTGTCATAGACCGCGACTGGAATGCAGCGATAAATATAAAAAATAGGGCGGTAGGACATTCCGTCTTTAAAGCTCGTGGAGCCCGACGGGATACCGGGGCTGCGAAACGAGAAGCCCACACAATGCGCGTCAGCGAGGGTGTGGGAGTATGTCACAACAAATAGATGTAGAAGCCTTGATTTAGCGATCTTTATGGCCGATCGCCAGAATATAGATAAGATTAATTTGAAAAAACTAACTGATAACTGGAGGAGCTAGTCGTGGCAGGACACAAAATTTTAGTTATTGATGATAGTAAAGTTATTAGGGTAAGAGTCAAAGAAATGCTTCCCCAAGGAAACTTTAATGTTATTGAGGCAAAGGACGGCCAAGAGGGACTGAAATTTATTATTAAGGAACGTCCGAATTTGATTATGTTGGACTTTTTACTACCAAAGGTTACTGGTTGGGAGGTGTTCCAAAAAATTCAATCCCAAACTCAACTAAAGAAGATTCCATTGGTATTAATGTCAGGTCGTAAAGAAGAGGTGACAGATAAAATTCCTGAACCTTTTGAGAAACATTTTTTTGCTTTTCTAGAAAAACCTTTTGAGAAAAAAGAACTAACTGCGGCTATTAAGTCTGCCTTTGATTTGGCCAAAAAACGCCCAAGCGAGCAAATGGAAGTTCCTGCTGCGGGTGGAGGTTCTGGCGATATTCAAGCGTTGGAAGCTCAAGTTAAGAAAATGCAAGGTGAAATTGCTGCATTGAAAAAACAAATGGCTCAACTTGTGACTATTGTCAAGCAAAAATTGAAGTAGTGAAATTAGTTATTAAATAGGGTTTGCTGAAAAAGTCTTATGGGTAAGGGTAGGAGACAGCTATACTGGAGACAGGAGACAGGAGAAATGGGAATTATAGAGGAGGTAGGAGGAAGAAGAATCAAGGAGTTATTCTGCGCAACTTTTACCTAAAATGCTAATTTTTTTAACCATTACAACCATTAAGCTTGGACTTTTTTTGACTAAAAAATGCGCTCAACCTTTATCTGTCAATACTTTTAGAATTAATCAGCAAGCCCTAAATAGGGTTTGCGCTCATAAAGTCTTTTTGCTCTTTGTAGGAGAGAGGAAGAACGGGGAATGAGCAAGGAGGTAGGATTCATTAATTGATAATTGATAATGGATAATTGATAATTACCTCTGATTAAAACCGCTCTTGATTGAATCTAAGGAGATATTATTTCTTTTTTTTCCCCTGAAAAGGGGAGGCTTTAAACCAGAATCATTTAATGATTAATAATTAATAATTAATAATTCGGTAAGAATTGTCTCTCAATTTTTCTGCCATAATCATCCCAAAATACTAGCTTTATGCAGCTCTTTCCACCGAAAAGCTGGTACTTTTTTCAACTCTAAAACGCTAAAACCTTTATCTGTCAATACTTTGAGAATTAATCAGCAAGCCCTAAATATTAGACATCTCTAGAAAAGAGGGAACAGGGAATAGGGAACAGGGAACAGGGAGAAATAATTGGCAATTTAATTTGTGGATCACAATTGATTTTATTTTTAATTTCCGGAGATATCTATTGGTTATTGATTATGCGATTACAAAAAAACTTTCTCCTTCTTCTCCTGCTCTTCTTTCTTCTATCCTGACTCCTTACTCCTCCGTTGTTATTTATTTTATATAGCAATGAGCGCTGGTATATTTACAAATTGCAGGAGAGACCAAATAGCTAAAAGTCTTATATTATCGGCAATTTATTCCCCCTGTTCCCTGTTGCCTGCGCACAGCGCTATAACTGTTCAACCGGAGATGATATAACTCCTTGATTCAAAGAAAAACAAATTATGGTATTAGATTCAGAATTTCTTACTCAACTAAAAGCTGCTACACCTAGACTATTTGATTTACTCGCAGGTTTTTCTCAGGTTGAGGTTTTAGTGGTGGGAGATTTAACCCTGGATGAATTTATGACTGGTCAGGTAGAGCGCATTTCTCGTGAAGCACCAGTATTAATTCTGCGTCACGAAACTACGGAGCAAGTACCTGGTGGGGGAGCTAATGCGGTTTATAATTTTGCTAAGTTGGGCGCTCAAGTTAAGGTTGTAGGTTTGTTGGGAAAGGATGAGCAAGGTAAAGCACTGCGTCGTATTTTTGAAGCAGCTAGAGTTGATACTACTGGAATTTTAGTCGATCCAAATCGCCCGACGGTAACTAAAACTAGAATTTCTGGTCATGCTCGTCAGTCTGTAACTCAACAAATTGTTAGGGTAGATCGAAAATCTGATGATCTGCCAGAAGTTGATTTGCAGTTGCAATTAGCAGGGTATATTCAACAACAAGTTGCTACGGTGGATGCTGTAATTTGCTCTGACTATGGGGATGGTGTTTTGACTGCTCCTGTGATAGAAGCGGCTATATCTCATCCACAAAGAACTATTGTGGATACTCAGAAAAATTTACAACGTTACAAGGGTGCAACTCTGTTTACTCCTAATCTTCCTGAAGCGGAGAAAGCAGTTGGATATGCTATTACTAATTCTGAGACTTTATATCAGGCAGGATCTGACCTCTTGAGGTTAACGGATGCAGAGCAAATTTTGATTACTCGTGGTGAGGAGGGGATGAGTTTGTTCGATCGCGTAAATAGTTCTAATTCTCCTTCACCTTCTTTTATTTTTTCTGGTACTGGCGATATTCCGATTTATTGTTGGCATATTCCAGCTTTTAACCGGACAGATGTTTTTGATGTTACTGGTGCTGGTGATACGGTTGTTGCTGCTTTGACTTTGGCTTTGAGTATGGGTGCTTCTAGTTGGGAGGCGGCTGTTTTAGGAAATTTGGCTGCTAGTCTTGTAGTGCGTATATTTGGTACTGCAACTACAACGGTGGATGAGCTTAGAGAGGCTTTGCAAGCATTGGTTAGTTAGAGTTTAACGAGTAGGGGAGCGGGGGAGCGGGGAGTAGGGGAGTAGGGGAGTAGGGGAGTGGGGGAGTAGCGTGACACGCCTAAAATGGTGCAGTAGGGGCGGGTTCCGCGTTAAGTTAATGGTTTTACCCAAGACCTGGTAAACCCGCCCCCGCACTCTAGAAATCTGGCACTGAAAACTATAACGTCTTAGTTTTTCTATTGTGGTGATGGAAAATCTGGCACTCAAAACTATAACGTCTTAGTTTTTCTATTGTGGTGATGGAAAATCTGGCACTCAAAACTATAACGTCTTAGTTTTTCCATCTAGTGGCATGACACGCCTAAAATGTGGCAATAGCAATAGTAGGGACGGGTTCTACTGGACGCTCCACAGCTAAAACTGTGCAGAGCGATTATTGGTGCCTCTAGAAATCAGGTACTGAAAACTACAACGTCTTAGTTTTTTAATATATTTACTATTATATGATTTTTACTAAAATGGTATTTTAGCACACTACTGAAATACTGAGAAAATTTCTAGCTAAAGGATGGGGTGGTTATCTATCATAATTTTTTGTGGATTAGGTTGAAGTAAGAAAGTTTTGATGCTTGCGGAGAATCAATTTTTGTCTTTGTAGGTATTATGGTGATTATAAAAATTATTTTATTGAGCTATGACTTCTCCTAAAACAAATAAGCAGAATCAGATACCACGACGTTTTCGAGAAAGAATACAAGAAGCTAAAGACAACAAACTTAAGAGGTTAGATTTAAGTAGTAATTCTTCTAGCACAGATGATGAAAAATTAACTGAAATTCCTAGTGAGGTTTGGGAGTTAGAGCAACTAGAAGTATTAATTTTAAGTAATAATCAATTAACAAGCATCCCGGAATATATCACTAAACTCACTAATTTAACTGGGCTTAATTTAGATGATAATCAATTAACAAGCATCCCAGAATCCATCAGTCAACTTACCCATTTAAGTAAGCTTGCTTTATATAGCAATCAATTAACAACTATCCCGGAATCCATCAGTCAACTCACTAGTTTAACTTGGCTTAACTTAATCAAAAATCAATTAACAACAATCCCAGAATCCATCAGTAACCTCACCAGTTTAACTAAACTTGGTTTAAGCAATAATCAATTAAAAACAATTCCAGAATCAATTGGTAAACTCACAAATTTAACTGAGCTTTATTTAAGTAGTAATCAATTAAAAGCTATTCCGGAATCCATTAGTCAACTCAAAAATTTAACTGAGCTTGTTTTAAATGATAATCAATTAACAAGCATTCCGGAATCAATTAGTAAACTTACCAATTTAACTCAGCTTGGTTTAAATGATAATCAATTAATAACAATTCCGGAATTAATCAGTCAACTCACCAATTTAAATCTCCTTAATTTAAGTAGTAATCAATTGACAACCATTCCGGAATCAATCGGTCAACTCACCAATTTAACTGAGCTTAATTTAAGATATAATCAATTAATAAGCATTCCAGAATCCATTAGTAAATTCACCAATTTAAATGTGTTTGCTTCAAATGGTAATCAATTGACAACCCTTCCGGAATCAATCACTAAACTTACCAATTTGACTCTGCTTGATATAGGTAATAATCAATTGATAACCCTTCCGGAATCAATCGGTCAACTCACAAATTTAACTAAGCTTGGTTTAAGTAATAATCAATTAAAATTTATCCCAGATTCAATCAGTAAACTCACCAATTTAACCGAGCTTTATTTGGGCAATAATCAATTAATAACCATTCCGGAAATCACTAAACCTAGCAATTTAACTATACTTGATTTAGGTGATAACCAATTAAAAAATGTTCCAGATTCAATCAGTAAACTTACCAATTTAACTAAACTTGGTTTAAGTAATAATCAATTAAAAACTATCCCAGAATCAATCACTAAACTCATAAATTTAACTGAGCTTGATTTAGATGGTAACCAATTAACAAGCATCCCAGAATCAATCACTAAATTCACTAATTTAATTTCACTTAATTTAAGTAAAAATAAACTCAAAAATGTCCCAGAATCCATCAGTAAACTTACCAATTTAATTGCGCTTGGTTTAGATAGTAACCAATTAATAACAATCGCGGAGTCAATCACTAGACTCAATAATTTAACTATGCTTAATTTAGGTGATAATCAATTAAAAAATGTTCCGGAATCGATCACTAAAATAACTAATTTAATTGCGCTTAATTTAAGTAGCAATCAATTAAAAACTACCCCAGACTTTATGTCCAAGCTAACTAATTTAACTATGCTTAATTTAGGTGATAATCAATTAATAAGCATCCCGGAATCAATCAGTAAACTTACCAATTTAACAGGGCTTAATTTAGGTAATAATCAATTAATAAGCATCCCAGAATCCATCAGTAAACTCAAAAATTTAACTGGTCTTGGTTTAAATGATAATCAATTAACAAGTATCCCGGAATCCATCAGTAAACTCAAAAATTTAACTGAGCTTTATTTAGGTAATAATCAATTAAAAACTATCCCGGAATCCATAAATAAGCTTACCAACTTAACTCTGCTTAGTTTAACTAATAATCAATTAACAAGTATCCCGGAATCCATCAGTCAACTCACCAAGTTAACTGAGCTTCATTTAGGCAATAATCAATTAACAACCATTCCGGAATCAATCAGTAAACTCAGCAATTTAGCTGGGATTGATTTAAGTGACAATCAATTAAAAACTATCCCGGAATCCATCACTAAACTTGCCAATTTAACTCGGTTTGCTTTCAAAAGTAGTCTATTAAAAACTATCCCGGAATCCATAAATAAGCTTACCAATTTAACTGAGCTTTATTTAGGCAATAATCAATTAACAACTATCCCGGAATCCATCACTAAACTCACCAATTTAACTGTACTCGATCTAAGTAATAATCCCCTCGAAACTCCACCAATAGAAATTGCTGAAAAAGGGATAGAAGCAATTAGAAAATATTTTCTACAAATAGAATACAAAGAAACAGATTATCTCTATGAAGCAAAATTACTAATTATTGGAGAACCCGGAGCTGGTAAAACTACTCTAGCTAATAAAATTCAAAATCCAGACTATCAACTACAAGATGAAGATACAACCAAAGGAATTGAAGTTCATCAGTGGAATTTTCAGACAGCAAATCAACATAAATTTCAGATGAATATTTGGGATTTTGGCGGACAAGAAATTTATCATTCCACCCATCAATTTTTTCTGACCAAACGCTCACTATATATCCTTGTGGCTGATACCCGTAAAGAAGATACAGACTTTTATTATTGGCTGAGTATAGCAGAATTGTTGAGTAATAATAGCCCTTTATTAATTGTCAAAAATGAGAAACAAGAACGGAAACGGGAAATTAATCAACGAGCATTGCAAGGTCAATTTTCTAATATCAAACAAATCTTAGCTACGAATCTGGCAACTAACCGAGGATTAGAAGAAATTAGAACAGAAATCCAACATTACATCAGTAATTTACCTCATATTGGTAGCCCTCTTCCTAAGACTTGGAAAAAAGTCCGTGAAGTATTAGAAACAGATTCCCGGAACTATATTAGTCTAGAAGAATATTTATCCATTTGTGAAGAGAATGGCTTTAAGAAACGAGGGGATAAATTGCAATTAAGTGGCTATTTACATGACTTAGGAGTTTGTCTACATTTTCAAGATGACCCCTTGTTAAATAAAACAGTTATTCTCAAACCTAAATGGGGAACAACGGCAATTTATAAAGTTCTAGATAATCCTAAAGTTCGCGATAATTTTGGCAAATTTACCAAAGATGATTTAATCAATATCTGGCAAGAATCAAAATATGCCAATATGCACGATGAGTTAGTGCAATTAATGATTAATTTTCAACTATGCTATAAAATTGGTACTTCTCAAACCTATATTGCGCCTCAACTTCTAACAGAAAATCAACCGGAATATAACTGGGATGAAAATAATAATTTGATTTTACGTTACACTTACGAATTTATGCCCAAGGGAATAATTACTCAGTTTATTGTAGCGATGCACGAGGATATTGAGGAGCAAAAATATGTTTGGAAAAGTGGAGTTATTCTCAAGAAAAATCGAGCCAGAGCAGAAGTAATTGAATATTACGGTAAAAGAGAAATAAAAATTAGGATTTATGGGCAACAAAAACGGGATTTAATGACTATTGTGACTCACGAATTAGATAAAATTCATAGTTCTTATAATAATCGACTCAAATATAATAAATTAATTCCTTGTAATTGTGAGGTTTGTCATAATAATCAGAATCCTTATTTCTACAACTTTAAGGAATTAAAAGAACGAATTAGTCATGGCAAATACACCACTGAATGTGGTAAACCTCCCTATCATACAGTTAATGTATCAAGTTTAATTGATGATGTAATAGAAAGAGAGCAGAGTAGTAGTTTTTTACAGCTTAAAGATTCTACAAACTATACAATAAATAATTATACTGGCTCAGTAGAATATAATTATAACGATGTTATTGGCAGTCAAACTATAGCTGGAAAATTTGTCAATGACAAAAGCCGTAAAATTGAAAATAAAAATGGAAATGTTGTGGGGAATATATTAGGTGATGAGAGTAATATCCGAGATAAAGTAACAGTAAGTTTTCCTCAGCAAAAAATGGAGGAACCGAAAAAATTTGGATTTTTAGATTTCGTGACTTGGATGCAGAATGGGCAGATTCTTTTCATCTTAATTTCCTCTATTATTGGCATTCTTTTGCTGATTATTTATCCTCAGTTATATCCAGATGGATTACCAGAATGGATGCCATTTCAAGATATTATTCCAGTTCCATGAATAGAAAATTAATCTAATAATTCAAAATAAATGTAAGCATTCCACAGGAAATGCTTACCGAATAATTAATAATTAAATAATTCTGGTTTAAAGCCTCCCCTTTTAAGGGAAAAAAATAATATTTTCTGATATTCAATCAATAACGGTCTTAACCAGAGGTAATTATCCATTATCAATTATCAATTAATGAATTGATATAGCAATCAGGAATCAGATGTGAGAATTGAGATGTTCCTTGAAAGTATAGAGTATAGCAGTTATCTTACTCATATATATTCGTTTTTTTCTTCTTCTCTGTTGCCTGTTGCCTGTTGCCTGTTGCCTGTTGCTTAAAAATCTCCAATATCTCACAACTCAAACCATATTGCTATAACTAACTTATTATCTAGGAATAACTGAAGTTATTAGCCCATATAGTCTATGCCTGAAAAAATTTTTCCCTATATTTTTCTCTACATATGTAGATTTTGTAGGTGGCTTCATTACCTGTAATAATGAATTTAAAGCATAATCTTCAGATGAGTTTACTTGACGATCGAACAGAGCAATATTAATCGCTAAAGGAAGAGCGATCGCTGCTACATCTGGCTCTAATTCTTCAACTAATAAATCGATAGACTGAGGTACTCTAATAGCAGAGCGAACTCCGTCTAACATATTTTCATCTAATCCCAATTGTTGTAAATTAGGACATATTTCTTCCCATTTAATTTTCTGATTTGGTTCCCCTACTTGAATGACATAAGCTATCAACCTTTGCAGTTTTCCTTGTTGTTTAGCTGTCATTATTTGGATCGGTTCGGTTGCTGTTATTTCTTGGGAACTATTTTGAGATTTTTCTATATTAATACCATCGACAATTTTTTGCCAATCTTGGCGATCGCAAGATTCTGGTTTTTCTACAGTTAAGGAAATAGTTATTTTTTTGTCTAGACTAGCATTAAGTTCGGTTACTTCTGCTTTCACTCCCAAAAAACCTAGCCATTTAGCAATTGTATGAATTAATGTTAGACGGGTTGAGTGACAGTTTGCTAATAACCGAACCTGGGTCCGAACCATGGGACGAACTATTTGTGTCAGCATTATGGTTAACTTACTGTCTTTACTATAAATTTACTTTTTATAGAATAACTAATTTTTTGTCTGAATAGCAATTTTAGCTACAGATTTTTTTTTGCCTTGCAGTATTGTGAATTAAATCTCAAAATTCCTACCAAATTTGATATAATACTAAACTGATAAATGTTTGCTAGATTTTCTTGAGCGGGGGAGTAGGAAAGAGTTCAAGAATTTAGAATTAAGAATTTAGAATTACCTCTCCTTTAAAACGGATAGGATTGACTCAAAGGAAAATTTTTCTTTTTATCCTCTTAAAAGAGGAAGCTTTCAACCACAATTTTTCGGTAAAAATAAGAATAATTAACAATAACTGGCTAATAATTATCAAAAAAAAATATTCAGTCTGTGTTAATTAGGGTTTGCTTATGGAAAGTATGAGTGGTAGAGGTAGGAGACAGCTATACTGGAGACAGGAGACAACCCACCCCTCGCCCCTCCCCTCCCAACCCACCCTAACCCCTCCCAGGAGGGAAGGGGAAGACAGGAGAAATGGAAATTATAGAGGAGGTAGTCGTAAAAATTGTCCCAAGATTGTTCTGCCATAATCATCCCAAAATACTAGCTTTTTGAGCTTTTTAGACCGAAACAGGCGCACTTTTTTAGACCAAAAAAGGCACTTACCAATATCTGTCAGTGCTTTGATATTTAATCAGCAAGCCCTAATTACTTAATAATTGAAGTGTCACTTAAATATGGCATTCTTTTTTCAAATTGGTATAATACTAAATTGATAAATGTTTGCTACAAATAGCTAGTGTCGCTACGCGGAAGTTAAAAGTCAATCATTTTTGATTTGTAATTGTTTTAGGATTTTGTAACTGGTTAGTTATTTCCACCATCTTGCACTAGGGTATTTCTGAGAATTTCCTACGGAATGCTCCGCAAACAGAATTCAGGAGTCACACGGGAATAGATTTAATACCATTTTTGATGTTGTACATTATCTTTTTATCAAATATATTTTTAGGCTTTGCTATTTAGAATTCTATGTTTTCAGAACTTACGCGCGGACACTAAATCCAGTGAGGGCGAATGCCATTCGCCCCTACATATAGTCTTTTCAAGATAAATTTGCATAATCCCTGTTTTATTGAATCTTAATTCCTGATTTGATAATTTAGTATTTTCGTCTAACCCCTAAAACCTAAAACCTTCTTCATGGCATTCTGGCAAAATGTTCTAACAATAATCTATGAATAAAAATGTAGCCTCCTCCTACTTTCTGTAGAAAAATTAACTGAGTTGCATAATCAAGAAAACGAGTATAATTCCAAGGAATATAACTATTAAAATACAAAATAACTCGTAAAATAAAATGTTTTACACAAGCTTCCCCACCTCCCACAGCTAATCCGAAAATTAACCCATACTGACCCCAAGCGATAAAGTACCAGTCTAATAATTTAGCAGCTAAACTCATTACTATTGCACCAACTAAACCAAAGATAAAAGCATTTTTAGTTGACTGCCAAATTCCTTGATTAGGAACAGTTACTTCTTCTATTCCTGGACCTGTCATACCACGAACTATTCCTAGAATTAGTCCTAAGCTTAATCCACCCATTGCTCCTCTAACTATAGAATGAGTGATGTAATTAGGAATTTTTAAATTATACTTGAAAATAGTTTCTGATACGATCATAAATAATATACCAGAAATTATTCCTACGGTTATGCTAATAATTACTCGGTTGATAGTATATTTTCCTAACCATCTCAAAGTGGTTACTGTTTGAATAGTTTTAAATCCAAAAAAACGCCAAAAATATACAATACAAAATGTTATAAGCAAAAGCATTTTTGACCAAGTTAAAAATTGATGGAATAGATTCCACAATAAGAGGAATATTATCGTCAAAAGAATAATAATATAACCCAGACTATAAATTTTATTTCGTAACCAATAGGGTTGCATTCGTTCAATTAAAAACACAGTTTCTGACTCTCTTACCATTTGCTTTGCTAACCAATTTAGCCATTTTTTTACTTTCTCCTGAGAATAGAGAACACTAACAGATCGACGCTTAAACATTCGGTCAATATAAGCATTAAATAAATGTTCTCTCAATTCAGCGTTACTGCGACTAGGTAACTCTTCAATAGATATTCCTTGATAAGCCAAACTCATAATACTTAAAATTAGAGGAGACCGGGCAAATTCTTGCAATTTCACATCATATTCTAATGCCTTACTTACTGCTGCTAATTCTGAACCTGCATTTTTTAAATATTCTTGAATTTGCTCTAAACTTAAGGGCTGTAAATAGATAGCTCCTTGAAATATCAAATTACTTGAAAGAGCTTCATAGTCACGAATACGACTACAAACTACTATTTCCGTTTGCCCATATTCTTGACAAAAATAATTCAAAGCATTCACACAATCTTCTCGTTTTTCCCTGCTCACTTCATCTAAACCATCAAGTAGTAAAATTAACCTTTGTTCTTGTATCCAAGTTTTGCCAATCTGTTGAGAAACTTGATATTTAGTATGTAATTCTATAACTAACCAATCAGCGATCGCTTGTTTTTTTCCTTTCCAAGAAGATAGGTTAAAAACAACAGGTATTGGCTGAGTTAAAGCTGCTTCAGTTCTATTAATTAAATCTCGCGCTAATTCTAATAAAGTTGTAGTTTTTCCCGAACCAGGTTCACCCAAAATCAATAAAGTTATCCCTAAACCTAACTCGTCAAATTTATCAATAATTCGAGTACCTGGCGGTAATTCTTGTTGCGGACTTTCTAAATCTTGCCAAACTAAACCCCAAGGACGATTTACCGCATTTTTTCGTTCTTCTAATCCTAGTTCAATTAATACTTTGCCGTGTAATGAAGTCTCTAAAACACCTTTCACCCAATAATTTTTTACCTTGTTCAACAATATCTTGCAGTTCCGATATTCCTGTCGATTCATTGATAAATTTTCATCCGAATTCAGAAAAGAATTACCATCTTTTACTATTCCTGCTTCTGCCAAAACATGATTAATCCAGTTTCGATTAAAAATTGCTTCATAAATATGGTTATAAACTTTTAACTTACCTCGATGCTGCACAACTAATCCAGTCAATCTTAATTCTAATTGTTCAGAACTCTGATTAACCTTTACTTCTTTTGTCTGATAAATTTTTTGATATAGTAATAACAACTTCTGGCATCGATTACTTAATAAAATACGGTCGCGAATCGTCCGTAAATGTTGTGGTTCATCCTGACTTTCCCAATTATCTATTATCGTGGTTCTGACAAAATCTTCTACCCATTCTTTTTCCTTATTATTCGGAATAAAAGAATCAGATTTTACGGTAAGTTGACACAATTTTTGAGTCAGAAAAGGTTGCCCTCCAGTCCAACTTAATATCGCTTGTAATATTGCTTGAGGATTAGTAGATTTTGTAGTTAATCCTGTTACTAAAGGTTGAGCTTCTTTGAAACTAAAACCAGTTAATTCAATTCCACGACCAATATTAAATGGACTTCTAACTTTATCTTGAATTAAATCAGCAGGAGTAGCTACACCAAAAAAAGAAAAAGTTAAGCGTTTATATTCTCGATTTTGCCCCCTTTTATCGTAACAAGAACGAATCACCGTAAAAAAATCATCTACTCGAAATTTTAAACTGAGAATACTATCAATTTCATCGATAAAAATTATAATATTTTGAGGAATTAACTTGAGAATAATCAATTGAATAAACTTGCTAAAACGCTGCCCATAAGATAAATTATTATGCTCAAACCACCAACTTGTTAAATCGAAGCGATCATATAAATCCAAACTACTAATAATACTATCAATTACACTTGCATACCACTGTTCAGGAGTAATATCTAAATTACCAATTGCACTTAGATCGATACCAGCACAAATAATTCCTTCCGTTTGTAAAATTTCCATAGTTTGTATTCGCAAACTAGACTTACCCATCTGTCGAGAATTAAGAACATAACAAAATTCTCCTGCTTTTAATCCACGATATAATTCTACATCTGCTTGACGTTTAATATAGGTGGGAGAATCAATTGGTAAACATCCACCGACTTGATATTGATAATTTGTCATAGCTTATTTTGGCGGAAGGAAAAAAAATAAAAAGTTGTAATTTATAGATTTTAGCAATTATAGCAACTTTAATTTGTATGAGAATTTTTTTGGTAACTAGATTAGTTTTACCGAATAATTAATAATTAATAATTAAATAATTAATAATTAAATAATTCTGGATTAAAGCCTCCCCTTTTAAGGGAAAAAAAAGCGGTCGTTTGCGGAGCATGACCTAGGATGGGATGGATGGGTTTCCTAACCATATCCAATCGACCAAGAGAAGAAATAATATTTCCTTATATTCAATCAAGGACGGTTTTAACCAGAGGTAATTATCAATTATCCATTATCAATTATCCATTAATGAACGACCTAATTTATCTCCATTTTGTACAAATTATTGATGGTTTGAAATAGATAAAAATATTGTTAAATAATGATAGCGATCGCCGGATAGCATGATTAAAGTCAATCGGAAAATTATCGGAAAATTCAGTTTTTAAGCTTCTTACTTAAGATATTCAAATAGCTTCTATAGGTGGTGAGGTTAGCTATGAGATTACTTTGAAGTAGAAACAGGACAAGTCTAAAGAAGCGAATGGTTGACAATACAACTGATTACTTTAAAAATTTTAAAGCCTCTATTGTTCGCATCTATCAACGATAAAACTCAACTTGTTTTAGGGGCAAGAGTTAAGTTAGGTTCTTCTTTTTATTCTGTATTTGAACATAATAAAAACGATTCATTATCTCCAGGCTTACTTATTCAACATGGCTCTAATGGAGAAGAAGTAAAGAGATATATAATTGTGCCCAAAGGAAAAGTTATAGCGGTTTTCATTAACATAGAATACAACTATTTCTGCAACTTATTAAACTTTAGGTATATCTATAATTTTTACTGTAGTCTACCTTTGTGAAAACTGCTATAACGTTGGTACAAATACTAATGAAGTTGTCAGATTTGCAAAATTTAGAGAAGCAAAAACTCTGGGAAGTTTAATCAGACAACCAGATGGTTTTTATTTTATCAATTTCAATTATGAAGAATTGTTACTCAAGCATAATAGTGAATTAACTCTTGATTTTTTCAAATTGGAATCACTATATTAAACATATTCCCAAAAGCAATGCTATACTTCAGTTATACTTCAACAGTCAAATATTTACCAAGATTCAAAGTCTTTTTTGAAAATTATTAGTCGGTTAGTATAGATTTTTCCTACTTTTAACCCCTCCCCCCACCTCCCACACTTCCCACACTTCCCCTCCACGGTCGGGGGAGGGGCGAGGGTGGGTCCCCACCCCATCATACATAGCATTCTTTTTGAGAAATGGTATTACACCTCCGAATTTTAGGAACCCCTTATGCTTATCAAGCACCTTATGGGCTAAAAACTATTACAAAAAGTTCGTTATTCAACAAAAAAACAAAGGTTTTTCTAAATAAGCTAGAAGAATATATGACTGTGGTAAAAAATTTATAATGAGGCTATTCTAAAATAGAAGTTAATATGGAAAACTATGAAATACGCAACTTAATATTTGCGATTTTCTGGAGCATTGTAGCTGGCTACAATGCTAGAAAAATAGTATATTCTGGTATATTATGGTTTTTGGTTTCAATCATTTATATACCTTTCGCTTTTTTGTATCTACTGGCTTCATTACCTGATAAAAATTTAGACAAAAGACGAAAACAAGAAATGCTTTTACTTCAAAAACAGCTTGCACAGAGAGGATATGCACCAACAGATAGTTCTTCCGACATATCACATCAAACAATTAGTGACGATCCAACAATACGATCTTGACAGAGAAAATATTACAGCCTATTATCAACAGCAATAGCTATCAAATGTCTATTGAGAGGAGGTTTCCTCATGTTAGCGACAGTCGCCCGGTATAACTTTTGTAGAAACGACATCTGGCTATTTTACCCTGAAAGCGTAGCTCCTCCCCTGAAGACACTTTAGCTACTTTGAATTATGTGATACTTCTACAAAATTGAACTCAATGTTGTAGCTGACCCTAGCTTATGGAGAAACCTGAGATGGAGACAAAGGTGGTAAGTCCTCTATTTGAGCTAAAGTTTCTTGAATACGCGGAGTTGCCAGAAACCTTTTTGCATCCTCCAGCAAACGTTTTCCCCACAAATTTTGGTCAAGATAGTCAATATCTGCATACCTGCTATCTAGTCGTAAAGCTTCTTCTCCCATAGCAAGACCTTGTTGTTTATCCCCTCTAGTGTAGAGAGCTACTGATAGCGCTAAAAGTGGTTCTGCTGCCTTACTATCTAGAGAGATAGCTTCACGCCATTTTGCGATCGCATCATCCACATCTCCCATCTCGTATTTAACTAAACCAATATTATTAATTGCAGGCCATAGATTTTTTTCTAACTCATAAGCTTCTTCATATCGATCGATCGCTCTTTTAAACTTACCACGTTTGTAATAAGCATTACCTAAATCGAACAAAGCACCAGGACTATCTGGTTTAAACTTCAAGCCTTCTCTTAACTGCTTGATAGCTTCTCCATAATCAGCTTTTTGAAAGTAAGCTCTACCAAGAACAAATCGAAGATCGGCATTACTTGGATCGAGTTCTTGAGCTTGTTCTAAAGCAATAATACCTTCTTCTAACTCTTCAGCTTGAATGTATAGACTGCCTAATAGTGCCCAGGTCTGTTGACTATTCGGGGCTAACTCAGTGGCCAATTCAGCTCTTGATAAAGCTAGTTCAAATTGTTGAAATCTTGCTAACTGTACAGCTTCCTCAGCTAACCTTAAACCTGTTTGCTCTAATTGAGCTGAGTTTAGCTGTGGTATGTGAGGAACTAATGCTTGTCCCAGCATCGGTTTCTCTGTAGTACCCCATAGGCCAAGGGTAATGAATAAAAAAACTAAGAATTTTCGATTTGGCACGGTCATTTCAGTTATCAGTTATCAGTTATCAGTTATCAGTACCTCTGCAATAAGGAGGCTTGAGATAAGGAATATTCTCTTTCTCTTGGTCGGTTAGATATGGCGAGGAGACCCGCTCTTATCAGAGCCGCTCCGAAGATCGCCATCTCTTGACCGCTTTTTATCCCCTTATAAAGGGGAGGCGCATACCCACAATTTTCGGCGTTGCTGAATGGTAATGATTTTTAGATTAAGTATCAACGCAAAACATAAGTTCTTCAATTTTACCTTCAGCTACTTACCATTACATTTCAGCAACGCCAAAAATTTTATAATTTGCAGCATACTGCTACTAAATATATCTGAAAAATAATCAGAAACTCTTATTCCGTATAGGTGAAAATCTAATTTCTGGAGATGTCTATTGGAAATAATATATCTACAAAAAAATAATACGTCTATATTTCCGCTTCAGGCTTTTCAGCAATTCTTTTTGTAAAAATTCTCTACTATTTTTTTAGTCAGGAGTATCTTAGTTTATATTTTTTCTTTTCTAGAGATATGAACAGTGTTCAATTAAACTATTGGTATCATAATTTCAAATTCAGTACCCTCACCAGGTAAGGAATTTAGTTTAAGCTTTCCACTATGTTTTTCAGTAATAATTTGGTAACAAATTGCTAAACCCATACCCGTCCCTTTACCTACAGGTTTAGTGGTAAAAAAGTTTTCAAAGATACGGTCTTGTATTTCTAGAGGAATGCCAAGTCCATTATCAGCTATTTTAATCGTCAGCCAATCAGAATCTTTCCCAGCTATAACTTCTGTGCTAATTTCAATTTGAGGTTGCCAATCACACAAGTCCAGTTCAGCTAATTTTTCATTAAGTGCATCAATACTATTACTAATTATATTCATAAATACTTGACTAAGTTGACCAGAATAGCAACTGATAGTTGGTAAATTTGTACAATAATTCTTAATAATTTTGATGCCATGTTTCAGACGATTATTTAAAATTAGTAAGCTACTATCTATACATTCATGGATATATGCTTGTTTCTTTTTAGACTCATCCATGTGAGAAAAATTACGAAGACTATTCACAATTTTTAGCAGTTGTTCCGATCCCAATTTAATACCTTGAGTCGTCTCAGCTAATTCTTCTTGTAAAGAATCATAATCTATTTGTTCTTTAATTCCAGCGATAATTGGGGATGGCTCTGATATTTCATCGTAAGCAGATAACAGCTTAGTAATTTCTTCTATATAAGAATTGAGAAATATTAAATTATTCCAAATACAGTTAACAGGATTTCTAATTTCATGGGCAACCCCAGCAACCATTCTTCCCAAGCTTGCCATTTTCTCAGTTTGAATAGTTTTTGCCTGAGTTTGTTTTTGTAGTAGATGACTCGTAAGTTCGTGAATTTTTGACTGAGCTACTAATAACTGATGCACATCTAAAAGTCTATAAACATTAGCTTCTATTTCTACAACAATTGGCTCGTATAATAATTCTGGCCGTCTCTGCAAAGATTTTTGTGCTGCCTCTACTATTAAAGTATTACCAGGAAGAATAGATATATCTATTTTAGAGAAACGATATAAAGCTTCTATAGGTCGCTTGTAAAACATCTCTATACCATAGCGACTTCCCATTTTTTCAAAAAATAATCTTCGGGAAACCATACCAACTAATTTATCTTGCTGGTCTCTCAAAATTACACCAGGCAACAAAGGGTTTGCTTCAAACACAGGTGCAATATCTTTCCCAAGGTAATTAGATGCAATTTGAAAGTCTTGCAGAGGTAGTTCCTGTATACTTGACTCTAAAGATAAAAATTGACTTTTAACCTCTAAATTAGGCACAATAAATGAATCTGAATATGACTCATACAAAGCAAACATATTAAGGGAATTCCTAGAGTTTTTGTATCAATAGATACGAATTATTAAAATATTCCTGATAGTTTGCTTGCACATCTGGAATATATATTATCATTACTATCTTTAACCTTTCTAGCACAATCCTCAGAAGATCATCAAAATTGATAAAAATTGCTTAATTTTATTTCTTAATACATTTGTTTGTTTTATATAAAACTCACAGATAGATTAAGTGGCCTATATGTCTAAATCTCGATCGCTAATAAAAAAAAGGTTTAATTATTTCATTGCACGCCACTTAGTATAGATCGTAATCTACACGGTTATACAGTATGGTAAATTTATTACTGTAAGTTTAGGTAAATCAGTAATTATTCTTAAATTTAAGTAAATAAATCGAACAAAGTACTCAAGATTTTTATCTATAACTAACCATAACATACAATTCTGTAAGGATAGCAATTTTTTTAATAAATTGAATATATTTCAATAATTGATAATTACCTCTCCCTAAAAGGAAGAGGATTGAATAAAAGGAAAGTCAATTCATTGTTTATCCTTATAAAGGAGAGGCTTTAAACCTTAATTATTCAGTAAATATGCATAGGATTATAGTTAAGATATATGGATTCACTCCATTAAGGAACTAAGGTTCGGTAGGAATCTCCGTCCGTTTATGGTGGAGAAAATGTCAATAAGCTTACCTACTTACTTAAGTATAAATACGGGGTTGCACATTATGGAATGATAATGCAAAAATTGGTTTAGATTTTGACTAAAAAAACCATTAATTAATCATTGTACCAATTCTCAAATCCAAAATCCTGTTCATCAAAAATCTCAAATCATTTGTCACTGTGCAACGCCATAAATACAAATAGTCACCCGTAAGATTCGTCAGAAATCCGAAACTTCTAATAAACAGTTTTAAGTTCTCGAACCAGGCTGGCTTTTTCCAGAATATTTAAAATCAAAAGATAATGGCTAGATCAAATCCTCTTAATTAGCCATAAATACTATTTTTTCCCTTTGCTTAACAACAAAAAAATTACCGTAAGGGAAAAATATTGTAGTAATGAGTTTGGCAGTCTGCTTTATAGATGATATGGTGAACATAAATTGGGATTTTACTTATTTCATCTTAAAATTAAACTATTTTATTATCTAGTATGGATTCAACATTAACTGCGTTGCAAGAACTAATAGAAATAGTAGCCAAATTACGTTCTCCAGATGGTGGTTGTCCCTGGGACTTAGCTCAAACTCCAGAAACTTTAACTCCTTATATTATTGAAGAAGCTTATGAAGCAGTTGATGCAATAAAAAGCGGAAATAAAGAAGCAGTAATTGATGAATTAGGAGATTTATTATTACAGGTAGTTTTGCAAGCACAAATAGCTAGCGAAGCCAATGATTTTACTTTAGCTGAAGTTGCTCAAAATATTAATAAAAAAATGATTAGAAGACATCCTCATGTATTTGGAGATGTGAAAGTAAATAGTACAGAAGAAGTTAAGCAAAATTGGGAAAAAATCAAAGCAGCAGAAAAAGGAGAAACTAATGATTTATTTAGTACAAAACTCAGTCGATATGCTCGACAGTTACCTCCACTTATGGCAGCAATGAAAATTTCTAAAAAGCTGCTGCTCTTGGTTTTGAATGGGAAAATATTGAAGGAGTTTGGGAAAAATTCCACGAAGAAGTTGGGGAGTTTGAAGAAGCTTTAAAATCTGAAGATAAGGAACATCAACAAGCAGAAATGGGAGATATTTTATTTGTTTTGGTGCAATTAGCAAGGTGGTATGATTTAAATCAGAACAAGCTTACAAGGAACTAATCATCGATTTTTGAAACGGTTTGCTTTAGTAGAAACAATGTGCAACCGCCCTCTTTCTGAGTATACATTGGCAGAGTTTGAACAAATGTG
>NZ_BLZO01000102.1 GCF_014132355.1 Okeania sp. KiyG1 | reverse complement strand
TTCGATGAAGCCTTTTCCTGCTTTTGAGCGGTCGAAGAAGTTGACTATACTCAGGTCTTCGGTGGCATCAATTTTACTATTGTTGTTTAAGTTGACCAACAGGTTGTCGCCGTCGCGCTTGACATCGGAGAGGGATAATTTAATTTCCTTGAGGTTGATTTCCCCCTTTTTCTGGTTAACCTGAGTTTGAATTAATTCTAGAGTGTCTTTACCTGCGGTGTCTTCTATTTGACTTCCTCCTGCGGTTTTGGGGTCTAATTGATAGATGTCATCGCCTTTACCTGCTTTGAGGGTATCGTCACCCCCTCCACCAATGAGGGTATCGTTTTTGTTGCCTCCATAGAGTTCGTCGTCGTAGCGGGTTCCTGTGAGGTTGAATTGTTCGATGCTTTTGAAATTCACCCAACTCGGTCCCCAGGTGGTAATTTGACCGCTGCCAGTTTTAGGGTTGAATTTCTCGTAGCGCACTCCTATGTCAACATAGTCGGAAAGAACAGGGCTTATTAACTGAGTCAAATTGCCTAAATCAGCAGAAGAAGCTATATAGGTCGGTGTATCCGTTCCATCTGCATTTGCAACAAATAAGCTCGTTGTATCATTGTCGTTATACTTCTGAAAGGCAACTGTTTCTCCATCTCGCGAGTTCCTTAATAGATGGTCAAAAGCAGAAATAGTACCTTCTGCTTTTTCTGTCGCAACGCCAACTTCTTTTCCAGAACCATCAGTTTTGAAAGCCCAGATACCATGTTCCCCACGAATGCGACTGCTGTTAGGAGGAGTATGTCCTGGCTGGAAACCTAACCAGAAGATTTTAGAACCATCTCCAGAAACATTGAGGGATTGAATCTCATCGCCTTGATATTCATCTTTCCTTTCAATTGTTCCATCAGAACTCCTCACCCAAATGTAGTCTGGTGTGTATGAAGCTAGAGAATGCTCGCGCCAAGTAAGAATAGAACCGTCATCGGAGAGAGAAGGCGAATCAATATGTTTATCGTCGTCCCAACGTCCAAAAGAAACCTTAGATACCTGCTCAATTTTGCTACCGTCGCTATTAGCAAGAAAGATTTGCGTGACACCATTTTTGTCTGAAGCTGTCCAAGCAACCTTCTTCCCGTCACCAGATAAGGAGATTGGTTTGTTTCTGCCCGATGGGATAGTGATTTCTGAGGCAACTTTTACTAAGTTAGTTCCATCTGTGTTTGCCACATAAAGATTATAAATGCTTCCGCTGTTGCCGGGGTTAGTTACAAAATCCAGCCATGCTACCTTCCTTGTATCCGAAGAGAAAGATGTTCTTCCGGCATCTCCAAAGGTAAGACCATCTTCAGGAACGTTAGGAATTTTTACAGGTGCTTCAGGATTCGCAATTTCTGTCATCCAAAATCCTTCATTAGAAGAGTTATCGTCCCGCTGCTCCCACGCTACTTTCAAACCATCGGCAGAAATACGAACCGCACCACCAGAAGGAGCGTAAGCTCTAGTATATTCATCTATGAGAGGAATTTTGAGAGGATTTCCCACACCATAAGCATTTCCTACAAAAACCTTCGATAACAAATCTTTTTCTTCTCCTAACCAAGCGATCGCCCTAGTCTCCAACTGAGAATAATCCAAAACCAACACATCATTCCCCTTACCCCCATCAATAGTATCATCTCCATCCCCAGGCATCAAAGTATCGTTACCCGCACCACCTTTAACTACATCATTTCCATCGCTGCCATCCAGAACATCTCCTTTGCGACTGCCAGTAATATTGTCAGCATGGGGGGAACCGGAAATTTGTTCGATAGACTTGAACTTATCCCCCTTCGCATCTCCCTTGTGTTTGCCCGTAGTTAAATTCAGAGTTATTCCTTTCTTAGCGGAATCATAATTAACTACATCAAACCCTTCGCCTCCATCAAGCATATCTGCTCCCGCACCACCATCCAACCAGTCATCATCCGCACCACCACGCAACAAATCATTCCCATTACCTCCTGTAAGTCGATCCCAACCCGCATCACCATCAATAGTATCTTTACCACTACCACCAGTAATCTCATCATCACCGTTACCACCTGCAATTTGTGTAGCAACCTGCACCGCTGCTTTCACTTCAATAACATCATTTTCCTCACCCCCATTCCCGACAACTTTGTTCACTCCTGAGTAAGGTTGAATATTATCAAAAGCAGAAACCAGAATTTGATTCCCCTGAGAATTTACCACAAACTCTTCTTCCCCATCCTCAGTATTAACAATTTTCCGCTGTGGTGCATCAGGCCCCATATTTAAACGTAAATTTCCTCCCGCCAACTTACTTGCCAGTTTTAGTTGGGGTTTAGGGGTAGTCGCGCTGCTATTGAAATCAAGTAATGTCACCCTGTCACTATCCCATCGTTTTGTGTAAGAAAATGGATCGACACCCAACTTTAAATATGCGTTAATACCAGCAGTTAAAGCACCCGAAGTATCAAACATATTCAAAGGGTCTGCAATTAATTCCAGAAACTCATCCACTCGGACTTTACCATCCTTGTTGGGATCTTTCAAATCAAAATTAATATCCCCATAAAGTCCGCCACCAACACCTCCTTTGGCAGCAACCAGATTAACTTCCCCAGCAGCTTCTATTCCAGCATTGAGTTTAATTTCGGCAACATCCTCCCCCGTGCCATTTGCATTCTCCCTATCACTGACATAAAAGCCATTAAAAATATCCTCAATATTCTCAAAATCATCCTCTGTGTTAAATTTGCCATCTTTACCGTATGCAAATTCTATTAACCCTTGACTATCATAGCCAAATGCCACATCTATCTGTGCCCCAATATTACCACTAACTCGCGCTCCTAAAGGAGGCAAAATCGGGAAATATTCGCTATATTTCAAGTTAAAATCTAGCCCTGGTGGGTCTTCAATAATTGATAATTGATAATGGATAATTGATAATTACCTCTCCCTAAAAGGAAGAGGATTGAATCAAAGGAAAATTTTTTCTTGTTTCTCCTTAAAAGGAGAGGCTTTAAACCTTAATTATTCGGTAAGTAAACAGGTTGACATCTGATTGATTCATTAACAACTTAAATGCCGTCATGGGGTCATCAATAATGGGAAATTTTAACCCTTCTCCAGGAATTTTATTGAGACTGGTAATAAATCGTTTTGCATCTTCATCTTTAGCTACTTGCTTGTCAACTGAATCAGCTATTTTTGTAATATCAAAATCATTATCGACCAGTTTTTGTAGGTCTTCTTTTCTAACATCAATTTTAGGCAGTTTTACACTACCCAAATCCAATTTTAGGTCGCTATCAGTTGGAATTAGATTAATCAGTTGAACTGTTTGGGCAATTGATTCTATAAACTCTTTATCTTCTTGGTCAAAATCCTTGGAAATAGTTTCTGCTAAATCCAATAAAGTAAACTGGATAACTTTTAAATCTATAGGTGTAGTTAAGATATCAATAACTGGTTGTATTGGTTCAGTAATTGTTTTAACATTTTCCAATGTGGGACCGACAAAATCATTAAAAAACGTCCCCATATCTAATTGAACATTGTTAAATCCAATCTCAGGTAAATCCCCAAATTCTTCTTTTTTATCAGGGTCAGCTTCAGCATTATTAAACTGCCAATCCAAATTCAATTCAGAACTAATGGATGGTAGTTTTGCAGAACCATTAAAACTGGTTTCTATACCCAGATTAATATCAGCTCCACCGTCTAATTTTGCATCAATAAAATCCCCAAAATCCCCAACATTAATAATAGAATCAAAATCTGTTGCGTAAATCCGATTGTCACTAGGATTACTATCAGCATCTTGAAAATTAACGGCTAACTCACCTTTAAAACTAGAGCTATTGTCATCTGCTTTTATTTGTAAAAAACCCAGTTCACCTGTGGCACTAAGATTAGGAAGAGTTGCATCTAAATTGATAGTTAATTCATCATTATTTGAAGTCTCAAAATAAAATCCTTTATCTTTGTGATAACCCACACCAAGATTCAACTCAACATCAAATTTTACCTCGGTCTCTCCTGCAATATTTAAACCCAACCCAGGTAATCCAAAATCGCTTTCTATATCAGTTTTAAAAGCCTCAATTTTAGGCTTAAGTTTTAAGTCAAACTTAATATCATCACTCTCATCCAAAGCTATTTTTACATCTTTTTCATCAGCTTTACCATCATTATTCAAATCTTGCAGCCAACCCAAACCACCAGTTCCAAATGCTTGAGCTAAAGCTTGCTGAAACAGAGAAGGATCGGATGTTGATTCATCAAATTCTTGAATATTTCTTTCTGCTTCTGCGATAAATTGTGTTTCCTGTTGTTCCCCTTTTCCCAGAGCATTTCCAAAGATAGGAAATTCGTTACTGTAAACTTCAAAATTTATGGCTGGTTGTAGAAATTTATATAGATTTTTTAGTCCTTCACTTGCACCTTCAAAGTTTCCTGTAAAGTTTGCTTGTTCGATATTAATAACCTCTCCATCCAACCGAACAGTTGCCGAATCATCCTCAACCCTCAACTCCTGCAAATACTCTTCACTCAACACATCCCCACGCACCAAATGAGAAAAAATCGCTCCTTCATCTCCCAACCCATCAACAGAATTTAATTCCCAATCCACAGCATGACCAATTTCCTCTAACAAAACAGTCGCAACTGCCTCAACATCACCCGCATTTGCTGTTAAAAATTCCCGCGATAAATAAATCCTATTTTTGTCTCCCGCAAAGCTCCATTTGCCCCATTAATTTCTGCGGAGTCCCGAATTTCAATGGGAGGAATAACACTAAAATCTCCTAATAACCAATCCGACTTTAAACCTAAGGCATTTTGAGTATTAAAATCATTGCCAAAAGCGACAACCATTTTCTGTAGAAAATTGGCATGATTGGCAAATAGCTGTAGATAATTTTCGGCTGTAGTTAAAGCCGATGTAACCGTTTGAGAAGTAGCATTTATTTGAGTATTCATAATGGTTTAAACTCCTAAAAATAAGTAGTAAGCGAATCACTTTGAACAGCAATTAAGTTTATTTACCTATAAGCTCACACCAATATTTTTAAGACATTATCCGTATAGTTATTACCACATTAAACAAAAAAAATTAATTGTCAACACCTTTATAAAAATTGATAACTTGGATTTTTCCCTCAGATACAAACAGCTTTTCAGTAGGGATTTGAGCATAATTATTAATTTTATTAAGGAAAAATTTAGCTGAAAATTGTGGTGTTTGATAATTTAATAATTATGCAAAAAAATTATGCAAAAAACTTGGTATTATTGGTATAATACTATCTTAATAAAATTGTGGCAAACCTGAATTATTAATTCCCTCCTTTCAAAGGGGGTTTTGGGGGGATTAAACTCTTCCATATCTTTAACAAATCGGTATAATTTCTATGGATTTTAAAATAGTCAAATATTTGACTATTTATTAATAGTCTTGAGATATAGCAATCAGGAATCAGTTGTGAGAATTGAGATGTTCCTTAAAAGTATAGAATATAGCAATTACTATACTTAGGACTTACGCAGATACGCTATATATAGCGCTCAAAACTATTGTCCAATAGTCTTTTAACTCTATAAATAGTGCCTTTGCGTAAGTGCTGATATTTATATAATCTGTTTTTTTCTTCTTCCCAGATCCCAGCTCCGGTGTTCCCAGCTCCGGTGTTCCCTAAAAGTTTGCAATATCTCACAACTCAAGTCATATTGCTATAGTTGGTTAATTAGTGCCTAACAAATACTTCAAACTCATAAACTAAATGAGTTGTAAGCATTCAGCTATTAGCTGTCAGCTGTCAGCTCTTATGAGGGGGTTTAAATGAATATAGACTGTTTCAGCCGACTTTGGTAGTAAGTATAAATTCTGCCTCAATTACTAAAGCTTTTATCTAAAACTAAAAGCAATAGCTGAACGCTGTTTGCGTAGCATCCCGCAGGGAAGCGCTGACGGCTGTTTGCGCAGAATTCCGGAGGAAATGCTTACAATGAGTTAACTTAACTACAGAAATGATTTGGTTAATGATCCTATAAATTCTGTAGTTAACTTATAGCAATTACCACAGTTATGAAGCACATTTACAATCCCCTAAATCTCCCTTTCAAGGGGGACTTTGAAGACTCCCCCTTACAAAGGGGGACAGGGGGATTTCATTAATTGATAATTGATAATGGATAATTGATAATTACCTCGGGTTTTAACCGCTACGGAATTGAATATAAGGAGATATTATTTCTTTTCTCTTGGTCGATTGGATATGGTTAGGAAACCCATCCATCCCTCGACCGCTTTTTCCCCGATCAAGGGGAGGCTTCAAGGCGCGAATTATTTAATTATTAATAATTAACAATTAATAATTCGGTAAAACTTTATCTCATAGATTAAAGATCAGTTACCTAAATTATTATTAGCCGAATTAGCTATTTAATGTAGAGATGTTCCATGGAATGTCCCTATAATGGTTTGAGAAAAGGATAATATTATCAGAAATCTCAAAGGATATAATTTTTCTGTGAACCAAGAATTCTGATTTTAGGAGAATCTCCATACCTCAATGCCCAAGAGTATGTCAACTTTATTTCCCAAGTGCTACTATAAATAAAAAAGACTAGCTATTTGGCCTCTTCATCCTCACTTAATTTTCGGTTACGGCTCTCCTCACTAGGCACTCGCACTTTAACAACGCTAAATTAGTTACAGTAAACAAAAATTTACATTAGTTTCTATTTATGGCCTAATTGTGGTTTAAAAGTAGGTATAGCAAGGAAGGAGTTGGTTAGGACATAGACTAATCATGAACTTTACCCAAGGAAATGTTTTTCCTACTGTTCCCTCACAGGAGTGCGCGTTCCCTTGCGTCTGTCGCGCCCCGCGGGGTCGCACCGCTGTTCCCTGTTCCCTGTTCCCTGCTATAACAATTAAACTACAGGAAGGACATATCCCCTGTAACTATCAGTAAGTAAGGAAAAGTAACCATGTTTGAACGCTTTACAGAACAATCAATCAAAGTGATCATGTTGGCCCAGGAAGAAGCTCGTCGCCTTGGACATAACTTTGTGGGTACAGAACAAATCCTCCTGGGTTTGATTAGTGAAGGTACAGGTATTGCGGCTAAAGTTCTCAAAGAATATGATGTCAATCTCAAAGATGCTCGGAACGAAGTAGAACAAATAATTGGCCGTGGGTCTGGGTTTACTCCGGCAGAAATTCCTTTTACTCCCAGGGTAAAACGGATGTTAGAAGTATCCCTAGAAGAAGCAAGAAAACTAGACCATAACTATATCGGTACAGAACATTTGCTACTAGCATTGCTCCAAGATTCTGAAGGAGTCGCTGCTAAAGTATTGGACAATTTGGGAATTGATAGAAGCAAGATTCGGACTCAGATAATTCGCTCCCTTGGAGAAGTTGCTGCAGTTTCTCCTGGAAGCTCTAATTCTGGAAATAAGAAAGCTGTAACTCTAGAAGAATTTGGTACAGACCTGACGAAATTAGCAGCAGAGGGTAAAATTGACCCAGTCGTGGGCCGGGAACGAGAAATTGAACGGATGATTCAAATCTTGGGCCGGAGGACAAAAAATAATCCTGTCCTCATTGGCGAACCTGGGGTCGGAAAAACAGCGATCGCTGAGGGGTTAGCTCAACGTATCATTAACCAAGATGTTCCGGACCTTCTGCAAAATAAACAGGTGGTAAGTCTGAATATCGGTTCCTTAATTGCTGGTACGAGGTTCCGAGGAGAATTTGAAGAGCGACTCAAAAAGATTATGGATGAAGTCCGCTCCAATGGCAATATTATCCTGGTAATTGATGAAATTCATACTGTTGTGGGTGCTGGTGCCATAGAAGGTAGTATGGATGCTGCTAATATTCTTAAACCTGCTTTGGCCAGAGGCGAAGTACAATGTATTGGGGCGACTACTCTGGATGAATATCGCAAGCATATTGAACGAGATGCTGCTCTCGAACGTCGTTTCCAACCAGTGAAAGTGGGCGAACCTACTGTAGAGGAAACAATTGAAATTCTCTATGGTGTACGCTCTGCTTACGAACAACACCACAGGTTGATTATTTCTGATGAAGCTTTGAGTGCAGCAGCTAAACTATCAGACCAATATATTAGCGATCGCTTCTTACCAGACAAAGCAATTGATTTGATAGATGAAGCAGGGTCTCGTGTTAGAGTCAAAAATTCAATGCTTTCACCACAGCTCAAGAATATGAGACGAGAAATCTCACAAGTGACAAAAGATAAAGAAGAAGCTATTCGCGCACAGGACTTTGACCAAGCTAGTCAACTGCGCGATCGCGAACTGGAAATTCAAGCACAAATTGAACAGAGCGATACCGATAGACAAGAAGAAAAAACTAAAGTTACTCCTGTGGTGACAGAAGAGGATATTGCTCATATTGTGGCATCTTGGACGGGAGTACCTGTGAGTAAGTTGACAGAATCTGAATCTGAGAAACTGCTACACATGGAAGACACTCTGCACCAACGTCTCATTGGTCAAGAAGATGCAGTTAAAGCAGTATCTCGTGCTTTGCGTCGTGCCCGTGTTGGTCTAAAGAACCCCAACCGACCTATTGCTAGTTTTATCTTCTCCGGTCCAACTGGTGTTGGTAAGACAGAACTGACAAAAGCATTAGCTGCTTATTTCTTCGGTTCTGAGGAAGCCATGATTCGACTAGATATGTCAGAATACATGGAACGTCATACAGTTTCTAAACTAATTGGTTCACCTCCAGGATTTGTTGGTTATGACGAAGGTGGACAACTTACTGAAGCAGTTCGTCGTCGTCCTTATACCGTGGTACTATTTGATGAGATTGAAAAAGCTCATCCAGATGTATTTAATCTCTTGTTGCAAGTCTTGGAGGATGGTCGTCTCACTGATGCTAAAGGACGTGTAGTCAGTTTTAAAAATACCTTAATCATTATGACTTCTAATATTGGTTCTAAGGTCATCGAGAAAGGTGGCGGTGGTTTAGGTTTTGAGTTTGCTGAGGATAAAGAAGAAGCTCAATATAACCGTATCCGCAATTTAGTCAATGAGGAACTCAAGCAGTATTTCCGCCCAGAATTTCTCAACCGACTGGATGAAATTATTGTCTTCCGTCAGTTGAATAAGGATGAGGTGAAGGAAATTGCAGAAATTATGCTGCGGGAAGTATTCAGTCGTTTGGGCGAACGCAATATGACTCTGACACTCAGTGACAGTTTTAAGGAGCGCTTAATTAAGGATGGATTTGACCCTAGTTATGGTGCCAGACCACTGCGTCGCGCAATTATGCATTTGTTAGAGGATGCTTTGGCAGAAGCATTATTAGCTGGTCAAATTCAGAATGGTGAAAATATTTATGTAGATTTAGATGAAAATGGAGAGGTAAAAGTTACATCTGCTGGAGCTGCTAACCAAGAACTTCCAGAATTTGCTTACAGCAATAGTTAATATTCAGACAAGGTTCTAAATTTTGAATTTCTGACAATAATTATGTTGGGTTGTGCTGCTGCTTACAGCGCTTTTCAAATTGATGAACCACATCGCCATAACCAAAACCCTGTAGGGACGTTGCATGCAACGTCCCTACTGTGGTCTACTGAAATGAAAACCGCTGTAACTCAACATTTTTATTTATCAGGACTTACGCAAAATATGTATCTATACACCATATGTTGGGGTTAATTGCCGTTAACACCTACTATATATAGCGGTTATCTGTAAGTCCTGAGTATATTAGACTTGTCGCTTTATAACTTAAAAAATCCCCAAAAACCTTGTTCTGTAAGGATTGTAGCTATTTGAGAATAAAAAAGCTTGGAATTATTGCTCTGTCTAGGTTAGAGCGATTTTTTTCCTTTATTTAGCGACAACTCTATTGATTTACACAATTAAATCATGTCCGGATAATTAGTGATAAAAAAACTTTCTCCTTCTTTTGTTCTTTCTTCCCTCCTGAATTCTGAATTCTAAATTCTGAATTCTAAATTCTAAATTCTAAATTCTGTCTGAGATTTCAAAGACTTAAAGACTGCTTCAAACTCCTCATAACTGATTAGATTGTCACCACTTGTGTCTGCAGCTTTCAACATCTTCTCAATTTGAACATCATCAATATAGATACCGATAGCACGAATATAAATTTGTAACTCATCTAAACTTATATATCCTGACCCATCTGAATCAATATATTGGAAAACTTGGCGGAGTTCCTTTTCTTCTCCAGCACTCATATGTTTTAGGGAACCAATAGGTTCAGCGATCGCCTTCCACAACTGATAGGGGTCAGTGTGTTTAAGAGCATCTGCTTCGTCATCTGTAGTAATGCTATATTCTTGACGAAGTTCTTGAACTAGCTTGCGATCTTCTGGGGATAAACTTTTCAAAAGGTCTTCTAACACTTCATTGGATGTTTCCTCAGAGAATGCTTTCATCAAGTTAGCAACCCAGTTTCGATCTGGGTGAGTTTTCCCAGAATGTAAGATAATTTCCAGGAGAGTTTCTCGATAGCTCTCCAACCGCAGAGAGTTTTCTCTATTGTGCGGCTTACGAGGATCAAACAGCTCTGGATATTGTTGGCCTAGTTCCGTTAAGATGGTATCGTGATCTCCATCAGAAATACCCAGTTCTTGCCGCATTTGCTTGAAGCTTTCGAGAGTATCAGCGGGGTTCACATAACCCTCATCAATGGCATCTCGCAGCATCGCTTTGTAAGTTTGCAAACGTTTTTCTTGGGAGAAATCAGGCAGAACTTTAGCAAGAACATAAACTTCATCCGCACTAAGATCGTCAATAGTTCGCCCCTCCAAAAACTTAGCACAATCCAAATTCAACTTTTTAAGCTGCTTTCGCAATCGACTGGCAAGACTTTCCCGTTGATAAAGACTGGGAGTGCGCGGCCAAGTTCTATAAAGCCACAAGCTACTACATACTGCCATTAAAATCGTAAAAAGACCAGGCAAGGGTGATGGCAATAATTGAATAAAATTGTGCCCTCCAAAAACAAAGAAGAAATTGAAAATGAAAAATGTACACAACGTAAACATTCGATGCCGAATGATTAAGGGGTCACTCAATTGGTGATGGCGATGCTGATAGGCTTTGTAAGCGTCTTCCAAGGCACTACCAATGCCTATCGCGCCAAAGGTAAATAGACCAAGAGTTATGGGTACTGCTAGAATTTTAGGAATATCTACAGGTTGATCTAACAAATAAAACCCTGGTGTGAGTAGATTAGCCAGTTGGTTTTCTTCGTGAGCCCAAACCCCCGATAAATAATAATCCCAGCCCCCCGCATAAAGATAGTAATAGAAAAAATACCCAATTGTAATGCCAACATAGCCGTAGTAGAGTCTTTGCTCCTGTGGGTTGCTTATCCCATCCCAATAGGACTTTTCGGCATCTATATCAATACAAGGGCTTTGACAGGCAACACAAGCACTCAATTCTTTACCATCTTGACTTACTGTGCGACACATGGACTGGGTAATGAGTTGGCGATCGCCTTCGTGAGCGGTGCTGTTGAGCAGCGATCTTGGTTGTACATAAATCTTTTCTACGGGAGCCATCGGACAAATATAGTGACACCAAGTTTTACCTCCATAGAGGTAACCGACCGTTAGTGCGGTAAGAATGGTGAATGTTAAAAACAAACCTAAACTTAGACGATCGGAGTTGACAAAAAGAATGCGACTACATAACCCTAGAAAGAAAAGGCAAAATTGTAGGGAAAGATGATTTTGAGCTAGCCATGAATTTTTGGCGACTTTGACCAATTCCTTGCGTACTTTCCCCGTTTTAGGATTGACGCGATCGCGTTTACGTTCCCATCCCAAGGCACGAGGAATTTGTGAAATAAAGGATAGGGGACAAATTCGTCGCCAAAATTCGTGTCCTAACACCAGCAAAATGAAAACACCAGAAGGCACGATAATGCCCCAAAAAATAGAAGCTCCCATCGCATAGGGTATCTCTTCAAGACATTTTCCTTGTACCAGGACGCAGTTTTCTATATTGAGTCTGAAGGGACTTAGTGTATTGGAAGGTTCTGTTAGCTTACTGGATATTGGATCGTAGAATAGTGAGAAAATTAGAAGACACCAACCCAGAGCAAGTGCCCATCGTACTCGATGGATTTTGATTTCAGATATATTACCTAGCATCGCTAAAATTTTTTTCTAGAAATATTTTAGTTTTAGGACTTAACCATTTTTGGCGTTGGTGAAAAGAGGTATGATATCTTGTCTGGATAAGAGCACAAACAAAAAACTTTCTCCTTCTACTACTCTTTCTTCTTCTTTCTTTCCTCCTAACTTCTAAATAATTAGGATTAATATCATACACGGGCTTCACTAACACCCATTTTTTATTGATAATATAAAATTAATATTAAATTTGTATCCAACTTATCCAACTTACCGAAAAGCAATATTTAATTGGCCGGAATTGATATTAATGCTACTTTACAAAGGAAGGACGACAGCTTGAAAGCCACCTCACTTTAGTGCGTGGATGAAAAGCGAACGGGCGATTTTAATCCCTGAAAAAAGAGTAAAAAGGTTGTTATTTTCCTGTTTTTAATGTTATAATTCTATCCTAGGCAAAAACGATAAAACTATGCTGGTTTATGAGATGAAATTAGAAGGAGAAAAGGCTCAATACGAAAAGCTGGATGAGGCCATTCGTACTGGTCGTTTTGTCCGTAATAGCATCGTCAGAGCATGGATGGACGGACAGGTTAAAAGTCGTATCGGTTGCCTACAAATACTGCAAAATATTAGCAGATAATCCAGAGTTTCCCTGGGCAAAAAAACTTAATTCTATGTACGTCGCCAATCCGACGGCTCCCCTACGACAAGCTCATGCAGAAAGGGCTTGGGAAGCTATTGAAAGATTCTACAAAAACTGCAAAGCTAAAGCTCCTGGAAAGAAAGGATATCCTAAGTTTAAAAAGTATCAAGTCAGAGGGCGCAGGGAAAGTAACACCTCTGGAGAGACTGACCTCTGCTTGAATGAGGAAACTCAAACGAGTAAGCCGACTCGATGAAAGAGGAAGTCTAAATAGGGTTTGCGCTCAAAAGTCTTTTAGTAGGGGTAGGAGACAACCCACCCCTCGCCCCTCCCAGGAGGGAAGACAGGAGACAACCCACCCCTCGCCCCTCCCCCTCCCAACCCACCCCTAACCCCTCCCAGGAGGGGAGGGGAAGACAGGGGAAATGGGAATTATAGAGGAAGTAGTCGGAAAAATTGGATATAGTGATTTTTCTGCCATAATTGTCCCAAAATACTAGCATGCATGAGCTTCTTCTGCTGAAAACAGGCGCACTTTTTTAGACCAAAAAATGCTACAACCAATATCAGTCAATGCTTTCAGATTTAATCAGCAAGCCCTAAATAGCGATATTTAGAATCCCCATCGCTTTAGCGCGGGGAGTACGTCAAAGACACTAAAGAATATCAAGCAGAGTTATTGCGGCGAGAAATTAATTCCATCACTTCTGAACGAGTTAGCTTTTCTTGCCCCATCGTCAGAATATCCAGAGTCGCATGAGCAAGGGTGAGAGGAATTTGACAAAAATTTCGTGCTGGTCCTGAAGGAAGAGAGTTAGTATAAGAGTCAGCTAATAAAAGATTACGTTGAGCATAAACTTGCATATCTTTCGCAGTCCAACCATGAGGAAAAAAATCTACCCCCCTATCTAAATCTTCTGAATGGTTACGGAGAATATTTACTGCCTGTAGACCTCGCCCAAACCCAATTGCTTCAGTACGATTAGTCTTAGTATTATCGTACCAACTCCATAAATCGGAAAGTAATAATCCCACTGCACCAGCTACACTAAAAGTATAGCGGTCTAAATCTGATTCTGTGTGAATTGCCCAATTATTTTCCGCCCAATAAGCCATCCGGTCTGCCATTGCTGCAGTTACATCCCAAATCCTCGGCGCTATTGTCTCTGAAGCTAGTATTGCCCATTCTCCTACTCTTTGAGTTACTTCTGGTAGGTGAGTAATATTAAAGTCTAACTTTGCTGAAAAGTTCTGGAAACTTGAATGGTCAATTCCTTCCTGTAAAAGTAAACTAATCTTTCGCAACAATTTTGCCTTTGTGAAGCTATCTAGACCGGGATGATCCTCAATTTCATCAATGGCACGCATACAAAGATAGGCCGATGTCACTGCCTCTTTTAGCCCAGATGGTAATTGACTAATAGGAATATAGAAAGTACGACTTGTTTCTTTTAATATATATAAGGCATCTTTATCTTCAGGTCTGTTCATCTGTTCAACTCCTCACGGCCATTTTGGGTTTAATGTATTAGTTTAATTGATGCTCAACACTGGATAGTTGGCGCATTTTTGAAACTTAATTACAATAAACTGCCAGTTTACTATAACCCTGGTGAAGTAGTCAGTAGTCACTTCAGTTATCAGTTATCAGTTATCAGTTATCAGTTATCAGTTAGCCTCATAAGGTCAGAGCTACGCTAACAGTACTTCCTGTGATAGGGAGGTAAGAAAATACGAAATTCTCTTTTCTCTTTGTCCATTGGATATAGCGTTCCCTTCGGGACCGGAGGGAAGGGATACCTCACCATCCCTCGACTGCTTTTCATCACCTTGTAGTCCAGTAGTGGCGCGTCAAGCTTGAAATAGTGTTTTAGGAAAATTCTCCAAACCTTAGTCATAGCAAGAATTATACTCAAAAATTTAATACACCATTTTCAGCTTGACACGCCAGTAGTAGACTGACACAGCTAAAACTGTGCACTCTTATTTTTATTTCTAGGTGTCTTGATCTCCCCTACTCCCCCACTCCCCCACTCCCCTACTCCCTACTCCCTAATGCACTATTTTAGGTGAAACAGTCCAGTAGGGTGCGTTAATGAAATGTAATATCATGTCCGGTTGAATACTTATAAATAAATGACGGAGTCCTCAGGAGTCAGGAGTCAGGAGGGAAGAAATAAGAAGAAAGAATTAAAGAGGAAGAAGAAGAAAAGGAGAAAGTTTTTTTATCACTAATTATCCGGACATGATATAACGCACCATCTAGATTTTAATTTTCGGTGTGTTACACTGATGATTTCACATTTGGATAGGTTATCAAAATTTTGGCAGGAAATCTGAGATTATTTTGCTAGCGAAACTTCCGACTTAGGTACGGGTGGCGCTTCGTCCCGACCTCTGCCACAATCCGTGGGGTCGCGCTGCTGTTCCCTGCCATAACTTAATTGCTAATAATTTTTTCTAGAAAAGGAAGTCCAAAGGCAATAACAATACTAACTGCTAAACCAGCAAAAGCTTTTAAAGCGTCACTAAAAATAATCTTACCTACATCCTTCATTTTGCGGTTTTGGAAATTGTGAGCTATTGCTATTTCTCGTCCAGCTAAAAGACCTATAAATACCCAAGTTGTACTCATCGGCATTTTGCTCCATTCCTTAAATAATAATAAAATTAATCCATAAATAAAATCTACAATTGTTGCCGAACGAATATCTTGAGTATTAGTTTTACTGGTAACTATATGTTGAATTGCACCACCATTTCTGTAAAAGATAATTGCGTATAAAAGTAACATCACAAACATTGAAAAAAATAGCATTGAAGCATCAAGATTTCGTGGTAAGTATGCAAAGATATTTGCCAAGTCTTGAATTAACCATTGACTCCACAGAAATGCTGTTGATACCCACTGCAAAATCACCCACTGAATAGGTGGTTCTTGGTCTGCTGTACTTAGAAACTTCTCTTCTAAAGCTTTAGTTATGAATTTATAAATAAGTATAGCTGTGACAAAAGCTAACCCATAGCCAAAAAGTGATTTAGTCAACATACTGGTGAGATTGCTAGGAGCAAAAACTGTGAGAATGAGAAAAGTGGTACTAACAGGAATTCCCCAATTTGTTAAAAATAAAAGTACGAAAGGAGGAACTATATAAATCCAACTAAAATTTTCAGGAAAAGGAAATTCTGCCAAACGCCCATAAGCTATATCTCCATCATTAATAATCCAGCCATAGAAAAAAACTGCCAACAAAACGGAGCAAACAAACAGCCATAATACCCACCAAGGGCGCTGAGAATTAGAACTTAAAAATGTGCCCAGGGTTTGCATGGCATCGTTAGCTACAATTGAATATGATGCTAATAGAAACCCGACTAACATAAATATATATTGACTGTTCATATTTTGTCGATATATAGCGGTTTTCATAAGGCGTGAGGTACATCAACGATCCTCCTAAATCCCCCTTAAAAAGGGGGACTTCCAGTTTCCCCCTTGTCAAGGGGGGTTAGGGGGGATCTCCCTTGTCAAGGCTAAGGGGAACCTCCAGCAGTATACTTCATACTTACTGAAAAATTCTATATTCTCAGATATTGAACAATTATAATAACTACAGTTTAGATGATGAAGATGTTTATTTAGAGAACTATTAGACTTCTTGCAGAAGTCAGGGAATAGGGAGAAATAATTGATAATTTATGGATAATAATTGATTTTATTTTAGATTTTTGGAGATGTCTATTAGTTTCAGGCTAAAATATTTTTTAGTCAGGTCATTTCAGTTATCAGTTAGCCTCCAAAGGAGGAACTGCGTTAACAGTACCTCTGCAATAAGGAGGCAAGAAAATACGGAATTCTCTTTTTTTTTCCCTTAAAAGGGGAGGCTTTAGACCACGATTTTTCGGTAATAGAGAGTACATAATAAAAGTTTTTGAATAAAGTTAACAAGAGATTAAATTTTTGGTAAAATCTTGACAATATTATCTAATTAAATTATCGTCTATAGTGTCTCTGTAAAAATCTAAAGATTTAGTAATATAAAGATTTAGTAAGATAAATAAACTGTGTTGTATTCAAACTGCTATCCTCGTTATTATCTAGAGATATTAATAAACTAGAAACTTAAGAAATAATTAGATTTTTCCGGAGGCTTATATATGGTTTTATTAAAAACTATTTGGCACAATGCTCTAACAGCAACAGTTGCAGCAGTTACTCTTTCACTTGGCACTGTTGGTGAAGCGATCGCCCAAACTCTTGAAGGTGCAGGAGCATCATTCCCCGCTCCTTTATATGAGCGTTATTTTCAACAACTAAAACAAGATACAGGAATTACAGTAAATTACAATTCGGTGGGTAGTGGCAAAGGTATTGAGAGTTTTATTGCAGATACTGTTGACTTTGCAGGTACAGATGCACCACCAGTTGCAGCAGAAATAGAGCAAATGCCAAAAGGAGTAGTTATGGTACCTACCGCAGGAGGTGCTGTAGCAGTAGTTTATAATTTGCCAGGAGTTGCCGAACTCAAACTATCTCAGTTGGTATTGCCAGATATCTTTGCAGGTAAAATTACTAAATGGAACGATCGCCGAATTGCTCAGGACAACCCAGGAGTTGACCTACCTGACTTACCTATTCAAACTGTAGTACGAGCTGATGGTAGTGGTACAACTTTCATTTTTTCCAGGCATCTGAGTGCTGCAAGTCCAACATTTAGCCGAGAAGTGGGTGCATCCAGAAAACCTGGTTGGCCAAAAAATCCCCTGGAAGGTAACAAAAATGATGGAGTAGCTGCTTTAGTGAAAGAAACTGAAGGAGCGATCGGTTATGTACAAGATACTTTTGCTCGTCGAAACAACCTGTCAACAGCAATGCTGGAGAACCTACAGGGTCGGTTTGTCGAACCTACTCTCGAAGAGGCGAATGTTGCATTATCCGGACTAAGATTTTATCAAGACTTTACTCCTGCTAACGAAGCTAACCCTGATGATGGATACCCCATCGTTGGAGTGACTTGGCTATTAATTAAGGCAAATTATGAGACTTCAGAGCAAGCAACTGCAGTTAAGAAAATGGTCAATTGGGTTTTGAAGGAAGGTCAAAACTTGAACAATACTCTTGAGTATACCCGTGTTCCAGAGGCTATAGGTGCAAAAATTCTGGAGAAAGTTGAAAGTCAAGTAGCAAATAATTGAAGAAGGAAGAAGGAAGAAGGAAGAAGGAAGAAGGCAGAAGGCAGAAGGCAGGAGGCAGAAGGCAGGAGGCAGAAGGCAGAAGGCAGAAGGCAGAAGGCAGATCGCGGGCAAGATGCCCGCACTATGAACATTTAATTGTTAATATTTGTACTTTATATACTTGGAATATGTTGTATCTTCCCTGTTCCCTCTTTTCTGGAGATATCTAATGATGGAATCACTAAATGTATTAGGTGAAAATTTAGAAGTTTGCTGCACTTCTCCCATGACTGGATTTTATCGGGATGGGTTTTGTCAGACCGGACCATCAGATTTTGGTTCCCATGTTATTTGTGCAGCAGTGACAGCAGAATTTTTGGAGTTTACCAAACGTCGTGGTAATGATTTGAGTACACCTAGACCAGAATATTCTTTTCCTGGTTTAAAACCGGGCGATCGCTGGTGTTTGTGTGCGTCTCGTTGGAAAGAAGCTCTAGATTCTGGAGTTGCACCACCAGTAGTTTTGTCAGCAACTCATCAAAAAGCTTTAGAAGTTGTGCCTTTGGAGGTTTTGCAGGAACACGCACTTTCAATAATTGATAATTGATAATGGATAATTAATTATTGGTAGTCCTGCATAGTAATGGTATACAAGGAACAAGGAATGCTTGGCACGGGAGCAAGATGCTCCCACTACCGTACGTGGAATGGGCATCTTGCCCGTTCTGCACGACGTTCTGCACGACTATTACAATGCACCACCACCTAATAATTAATAATTACCTATCCTTGAAAACGGATAGGATTGACTAATAATGAAAATCTTTTCTTGTTTCTCCTTATAAAGGAGAGGATTTTCACCTTAAATTATTCTGTAAGTTGAAAAAGGTGGTCAGTACTGATAACTGATAACAGAAATAAAGTCTAACTTTTGACTTTTAACTTTTGATTTTTTACTTCTAATATTATGTCCGGTTGAATAGTTATAAATAACGAGAGAGGAGTCAGGAGTAGGGGCGTTAACGATAGTTATGCGCAAGCTTTCGGCCGTTTGCTGACGCATAGCTGACGAATGGCGCCCCTACAGGAGGGAAGAAAAATAGGTAAAGAAGAAGGAAAAAGAAGAGAAGATTTTTTCATCACTAATTATCCGGACATGATATAAAAGGGGTTGACAAGTAGTTTAATCTGCCTGGATTTTTTATTTTTTGAAATTTTCCGAGTTGCGATCGCAAAGTAGAACGGACAGGACTTACGCATGAGGTACGAAAAACTAGGGATTTGAGATTGCTTTCCGTTCCGGACTGCTCCGCAAACCCTGTGAGTCGCAATGACGAAAATACTTTGTACTGCGTAAGTCCTAAAGATAAAAAAGATGACATACTCCTCAAGAGTCATCTTAAAATGACTTAAGCTATTAGCCAAAATTCAATCCTTGGCAAGCTAAGACAACGTAAGATTCCCTTCTGCCTTCTGCCTTCTGCCTTCTGCCTTCTGCCTTCTGACTTCCGCCATCAAACCATACTCTAAACTTTCAACAACCGCTTGATAAGAAGCATCCAAAATATTAAAAGAAACCCCTAAAGTCGTCCACCGTTGCTGACCATTACTAGACTCAATTAACACCCTAGTTTTAGCAGAAGTACCAGCTCTACCATCCAAAATTCTCACCTTATAATCAGTCAAATAAAAATTAGCGATCGCTGGATAAAAATTTTCTAAAGCCTTCCGCAAAGCAGCATCCAAAGCAGAAACCGGACCATTTCCCTCAGCAACTTCCAAAATATCCTGACCATTAACAGTAACCTTCACCGTCGCCAGAGAATTACTAACTTTTTCACCATCCTTATCCAAATGTACTTGAAAACCCTTAATTTCAAAGAAATGCTGCCTTTGCTTCAAAGCTTTTCGCATCAATAACTCAAAACTAGCTTCTGCTCCCTCAAATTGATATCCCTCATTTTCTAACTTTTTTAAACTATCCAGAATTTGCCGACAAGCAGGGTTTTGACGGTCTAGCTCAATACCAAAACTTTTTGCCTTTGACAACACATTACTCAAACCTGCTTGGTCAGAAATCACAATGCGACGACTATTCCCTATCTGTTGCGGTTGAATATGTTCATAAGTCAGAGGGTTGCGCTCTACTGCGGACACATGAATACCACCCTTATGAGCAAAAGCAGACAAACCCACAAACGGCGCGTGGTCATCAGGAGCAAGATTAACAACTTCACTAATAAAGCGACTGGTCTGAGTCAATTTTTCCAGTTGTTGTGCTTGAATGCAATCATAACCCAACTTTATTTGTAAATTAGGAATCAAAGTACAAAGGTTAGCATTACCGCAACGTTCCCCATAACCGTTGATAGTTCCTTGTACCATCCCCACTCCTTCTCGGACAGCAGACAAAGCATTAGCAACAGCAGTCCCCGAATCATTGTGAGTGTGAATGCCTAATTTTGCAGTGGGTAAAGCATGGGAAACATCTGCCACTATCTGAGTAACTTCGTGGGGAAGAGTACCGCCATTGGTATCACAGAGAACTAACCATTGCGCACCAGCATTTGTTGCAGCAGCTAAGGTTTGCAAAGCATAATCAGGATTATTTTTGTAACCATCAAACCAATGTTCTGCATCATAGATAACTTGACGACCTTGACTGCGGAGATAGGAAATCGTATCTGCAATCATTGCTAAATTCTCTTCCAGAGTAGTTTTCAGCCCCTCAACAACGTGCAAATCCCAAGATTTGCCAAAAATCGTCACCCACCGCGTACCAGCAGATAAAATGGGTTGCAGAGTGGTATCAGATGCTGCCTGTTTTCCCGGACGACGAGTGGAACAAAATGCGACTACTTCTGCTTGAGTAAGAGGTTGTTCTTTTAGTTGCCAGAAAAATTGTACATCTTTAGGATTTGCACCTGGCCAACCTCCCTCAATAAAAGGAACCCCTAAGCTGTCGAGTTGGTGGGCGATGCGTAGTTTGTCTTCTAGGGATAAGGATAGTCCTTCTCGTTGGGCACCGTCGCGTAGGGTTGTATCGTAAATCCAGAGTTTTTTCATTATTACTAGGGGTGTTAGAAATTCAGAGAATTTTTCAATTTAACAGGACTTGCGCAGAGAGGGCGTTAGCGGAGCTTGGCGCTAGCCAATGCCATTCGCCCCTACAGATGGCGAGGGCGAATGCTATTTGTTCCTACAGATGATGGTTTAAAGGTCAATTTGTGTAAGTCCTGTTCAACTTATGGAGAGGGCGTTAGCGGAGCTTGGCGCTAGCCAATGCCATTCGCCCCTACATTTAAACTTTATAATCAATACTGCTTTTTCACTAATTTTTTACTTTATCTTTTAATTTTTTTAACTTTTAACTGTTAACATAGATAACTAATATAGATAAAATAATTTATTATGGTTAAGATTCAGGCTCAAGGTAAAACTATAACTTGCGAGTATGGTGCAAATCTGCGTCAGGTTTTACTGAAAAATGGTGTTGATGTCTATAACGGCAATGCTTCAATTATTAACTGTCGTAGTATTGGTACTTGTGGCACTTGTGCAGTGGAAATAGAAGGAGAAGTTTCTCCACTTCAATGGCGAGAAAAAGCCAGACTTTCTGTACCTCCTCATTCCCCTAATTCTTGTAAACGTTTGTCTTGTCAAGTGCAAGTTTTAGGAGATATAAAGGTAACTAAATATAATGGTTTTTGGGGGCAAGGTTCCGAAATTGTTTGGACTTATGATGGATAGAATACCGCTTGAAAAAAATTACTAAAAATATCTGCCAAAAAGGGAATACCAGACTAGGGATAAAAGTTTCAGACTTTTGAGCTATTTTTTGGTTTTTTACAAATGATTTGGGATTATTTTCTGATAATAAAAACATAGAAAAAATATTATTTATAGCAACCGCCTGGTTGATGTTTAATAATTAGCATCTTGCTCGCGTCTTAACGAAGTCAGAAGTCAGTAGGGGCGTTAACGATAGTTATGCGAAGCAAACGGCCGTTTGCTGGCGCAAAGCTCCGCTAACGCCCGTACAGAAGTGATTTTTGTAACGGGGATTTGAGCAACTCTCCAAAAATATTTCGCCTTAAAAGGCGGGGTTTTAGACCCATATTATTTTGATAAATCATCATAATTATCCGATTTCCTAACTATAGTGGCGACTGTTATATATTTGAATATAATTAAAGTACAGAACTAAAAAGTGTTGCCAATAATTATCCATAAATCCATGTAAAAAAATCTTATCGCATCCTTCTTCACTACTCCTTATTTAGAAAATGAATCAATCAAGTAATATCCTAATTATTGGTGGCGGTATTATTGGTCTATCAATAGCAATAGAGCTAACATTACGAGGAGCTAAAGTAACAGTTATTAGCCGTGATTTTCAGCAAACAGCGACAAATGCTGCGGCTGGAATGTTAGCTCCTCAAGCAGAAGCTATTCCCCCTGGTGAAATGTTAGATTTATGTTTAAAAAGTCGGGCATTATATCCAGAATGGGTAAAAAAAATAGAATCAATTAGTGGTATAGAAACTGGTTATTGGCCTTGTGGTATTTTAGCCCCTGTTTATGCAGAAAATGACAGAGAAAATTGTACTTTACAAAACCTAAATTATCAATGGTTAAATCAAGCTGAAATCCATGAATATCAACCAGGATTAAGTCAAGAGGTAATTGGTGGTTGGTCTTATCCTGAAGATGGGCAAGTAGATAATCGTTATTTGTACAATTCAACTATTGCAGCAGCTAAAGAGTTAAAAATTGATATTCTTGAAGGAGTTGTTATAGAAATAATTCATCAAAAAGGTAAAATTCAAAGCATCAAAACATCAATAGGTGAGTTACAAGCAGAACATTATGTATTAGCTACAGGTGCATGGTCTCAGGAGTTATTACCAATTCCTGTATTTCCGAGAAAGGGGCAAATGTTGTCGTTAAAAATCCCTTCAGATATAACTAGAGAAAATCTACCTTTACAACAAGTTTTATTTGGAACAGAAAGTTATATTGTGCCGCGCCAAGATGGAAGAATAGTTATCGGTGCAACAAATGAAAAAGTCGGATTTTCAGAGGGAAATACAGCAGCAGGAATTCAAGAATTATTAGGAAATGCTATTCGGTTATATCCGATTTTAAAAGATTACAAAATATTAGAATTTTGGTGGGGTTTTCGTCCTGATACTCCAGATGAAATGCCAATATTAGGAACAAGTAATTATGAAAATTTGACTATTGCTACTGGGCATTATCGGAATGGAATTTTATTAACACCTGTAACAGCAATTTTAATAGCTGATTTGATTTTGGATAACAAATCCGAACGATTATTAGATGCTTTTAATTATTCTAGGTTTATTGATAATTGATAATTATTTTGCCCCCCTAGCCCCCAATTATGGGTGGAACAAGAGTCAATTTGCATCTAAAAGTCCCCCAATTTTGGGGGATGCGCGGGGGCTTTGATCAGGATATCTCAAAAGTTGTTTAATACTGAATTTTGCCCCCCTAGCCCCCCAATTCTGGGGGGAATAAAAATCAATTAGCTGGTAAAAGTCCCCTAATTTTGGGGGATGCGCGGGGGCTTTGATCAGGATATCTCAAAAGTTGTTTAATACTGAATTTTGCCCCCCTAGCCCCCCAATTCTGGGGGGAATAAAAATCAATTATATCATGTCCGGTAGCATCGTTTGTGTATAAAATTAAGGTGACAATAGGAGAAAAGCTTCTGCCTCCAGCATAGCTGCCTTCTGCCTTACTTCTACCAAAGTCTAATTATTCAACCGGACATGATATTAGCTGGTAAAAGTCCCCCAAAATTGGGGGATTTAGGGGGCTTTAAAGTCCCCCAAAATTGGGGGATTTAGGGGGCTTTGATGTAGCAAATGAGACTTCTCAGACAACCTCTGATAACTGAAATTACCTCTGGTTAAATTTGAAATAATAAAGAAGTTGGAAATGGTATTGTAGGAAATTCAAAATGAATAATTGGAAAAAATATCTAATGACTACTGCTTGTGCTTTTCTATATCTATTAGAATTTAAAATAGTTGCTCAAGCTATTACTACTGAAACAAGTATTAGAGCAATTCCCAAATATCAATTAGCTCAAACTCCTATTGGTTATTGTACAGTAGGAAATCTAACTGATTCTCCTCTGAATGTTAGAGACAAACCAGATGGTGAAATAATTGGTACTTTGGAAAGTGGTAAAGTAGTTGCTCTTGGAGTTACTGATGGTAGTGAAGGTGAAAATTGGGCAAGAATTATTACTCCCATAGAATCCCCAAGTTGTTTGCTCGAGGCCAAATGTGCTTGCAATCCAAGCAGTAATAATTAATCCAACCTTCCTGGATATTATTGCTGCCACATTTTGGACAAAGTAAATTACGGTAAAAATCAAAAATCGTTATCTTCCATCTCAATCGAAGGTCGAATGTGGTATTCAAGTGTTTTTGATAAAAAATTTTCAATATCTTTAACACAAAGACGATGACGCTTCATTTCTCTCAATAACCTTTTATCCCTTTCTTTTAATAAAATCTCTATATTTTTTAAATTACTCTCATTTTCCTTGATTTGATACTCTATTTTTCCTATGTACTTAAAAACTCCCCAACTGCCAACAATTACAACTGCAAAAGTAGATATCATGCCAATAGTGACAACTGTTTCTGGTGGCATTTTTTGAATTTTATTGATAACTTTATATAACGCTAATTCTTTGGAAAAATACAATTCAAATATTTTTCCTTAAATTCTATTCGTTAAAAAAATAATTCTATTTCACTATGGCTCTATATATTCCCAGATAGACAAAGTTATTTCGCTCATTCTTGTAGGAACAATAAACTTTAAAGAATAACTAACTTTAGTAGGTAATTGAATTAAAGTTTTATTATTAATTTTGAGATTTTGGTTGTAGGCAATAACATTAGTGTCAATATTAGGAATGTTAATTAATACTTCCAAATACGCACCCAACCACCAATAACTAGGAACAGTGGGGTTAAAAGGTTGCACTACAATATTAGAACTTTGAAAGGCAATAGGAATTATAATTGGGTCAATAGGATAATATTGATTTGGTGTTTTATAAACAGCTTCATATTTTTGATAAAAACTTAAAGCCCAATTTTCACTATTAACTATTGTTTGGTCAATCATTGACTTCGTTTAATTGAAGCCATAACACTATTTTTTCCTAAAATAAGACTAGCTGTGCCATTAGTTCCCATAACTGAAGCTAAAGGCCCAATGGGCGCGGTTTGGCTGAATTGCTCAATAAACCAATCGTAAACATCGTCAAGGCTCGGAGTTCC
>NZ_BLZO01000101.1 GCF_014132355.1 Okeania sp. KiyG1 | reverse complement strand
AAAAATTTTTTCCCTTGAAAGAGGAGGCTTTAAACCTGAATTATTTAATTATTTAATTATCTAAATTATTAATTATTCGATAAGAGTTGAATAGGTGAAAATAATTTGGAAAAATTTACAAAATTGGTGTATTTTACTTTTACAGGACTTACGCATAACCACCAAATATAGTAGAGGTTAACGGTTGTTAACCCCTATGCCACTACCCTATAAACCCACATTCCGCACTTCAATTTGTCACATGAAAATTAGTATAAAATCTGTAGCTTGCTTAGATATTTATACTATATAAATTATCTTCATTTACCTAGATCGGGAGTCAAATTCTTAGTTAAATATTAAGCATAAATACTTACTGAATCCTTGACTCCTATTGATTACTATAATTTTCTTCTTACTTCTTATTTTTTACTTTTTACTTTTGAATTTTGAATTTTAATTCTTCTTGGTGGATAATTCCCCTCTAGTATGATAATGAATTAATAACAAATAGCTGATAGCTGATGGCTGACTGCTGAATGCTTAGTTTGCTATACAATACTGATGCTACTGGACATGATATACAAAGATTAATAATTGAATTGAGTAATCATCAATTAATTATATTTATGGTGGGAATTTATCAAAATGGAAAAAATTAATAAAGTGGCAATTGTTGGGGGACTCACGGTAATGAATTTACAGGTATATATCTGATTAAAAAGTTTGAAAAATTTCCTGACTTGATTAGTAGAACTAATTTTGAAACTCAAACATTATTTGCTAATCCTCAAGCATTTGAACTGGTTAGAAGATACGTTGATACTGACTTAAATCGTTGCTTTCAACTCCAGGATTTAGAAAATCAAAACAATAATAATTATGAAGAAACTAGAGCAAAGTTTATTAATCAAATGCTAGGACCTAAAGGGAATCCTAAATTTGATTTGATCTTGGATTTGCATACTACTACTGCTAACATGGGGTTAACAATAGTTTTAGTTAATAATCATCCCTTTAACCTCAAAATTGCTGCTTATTTAAGTTCAGTTGAACCAGATGTTAGAGTTTATAGTTGGATTAATCCAGGAGAAGAAAATGCTTTTGTAAATTCTATTTGTGAATTAAGTTTTGGTATTGAAGTAGGTCCCATCGCTCAAGGTACTCTCAAAGCAGATTTATTTCAGAAAACAGAAAGATTAGTTCAGGCAAGTTTAGATTTTATCGAAAACTTCAATGAAGGTAAATTGAATCTAATTAATAGAGATATTACTGTCTATAAACATCTCAAAGTTGTAGATTATCCTAAGAATAAAGATGGAGAAATAACAGCAATGATTCATCCTGAGTTACAAGGGAGAGATTACCAACAATTAACTCCAGGGGAGCCAATTTTTTTAACCTTTGATGGCGAAACAATTTATTATGAAGAAGAAATTCCTACATGGCCAGTTTTTATTAATGAGGCGGCTTACTACGAAAAGGGAATTGCTATGTGTTTGACGAAAAAAGAGACCATGACATTTTAGCGAAGTCAGAAGTCAGAAGTCAGAAGTCAGAAGTTATTTTTGTAATATTAAATCCGTTGGTTTCTCGTAGGGGCGAATGGCATTCGCCTTCTTATATCATGTTCGGTTGAATACTTATAAATAACTTAGCGAGGAGTCAGGAGTCAACCCACCCCTCGCCCCTCCCAGGAGGGGAAGAAAGGAGAAAATCAAGATAATTTCAGTATTTCAAGATAATTTCAGTATTTATTCGGTACTGTCAGTTCTCAAATTTTATTTATAACTGACCCGTCCGAACATGATATTATACTGTGCTGGCCATTCATGCTCAAAACTCAGGGTTTGTGGGGTTTGCTGACCAAACCCCTACAGGGTGTGAATTGTACCGATGCTACCGGATTTGATATAATATAATGTCCGGTTGAATAGTTATAATTACAGCTTGTAGTTGGGCTTTAGCCTTAATATATAGGTATCTCAGGGGCTAAAGCCCTACTACAAACAAAAACTTTTTTTATCACTAATTATCCGGACATGATATAATAGGGACTTTGGGCAACCCTCCAAAAATATTTCGCTAATGCGGGATTAAGGATATGAAAGTATTACTAATTAAGTTAATTAAAGGCTACAAAATTTTCATTTCACCAGTATTACCTCCATCCTGTCGTTTTCAACCCACTTGCTCAGAATATGCAATGGAGGCGATAGAAAGATTTGGGATTTTTAAAGGTGGTAGAATGGCAATTATGCGAATTTTACGTTGTCATCCTTTTCATCCCGGTGGTTATGACCCAGTTCCTCCAAGGGAGTGTGGGGAATGTGAGGAGTAGGGGAGTGAGGGAGTGGGGGAGTAGGGGAGTAGGGGAGTGAGGGAGTGGGGGAGTGGGGGAGTAGGGGAGTAGGGGAGTGAGGGAGTGGGGAGATTAAATATTGAAGTAATTATAGAATAAACAGCCTCTTAGACATCTCCTGCACTCATAGGGAGTAGGCAGTAGGTAGGGACTTTGTATTCAAAGTCCGTAGGTCTTAGGGGGAAAGAATTGATAAATAAGAATGCGATAATTGATTTGATTTTTTATTATTGGAGATGTCTATTATATAGCCAGATTCTATGTGCAATTAACCAGATTTGATATGACTTCTGATAAGTCGGATAGTTGAGGAGTTGAAATCTCCTTTCTGTTCCGGAATGCTCTGCAAATTAGGGAGTCTCACAAAAAGTCTACCGATCGCTGAAAGCTGACTGCTTCTTTCACCAACCACTCCAAGGACTAACCTCAAGTACCCCTGTCGGTTTCATGACTACCCGGAATATTGCAAAAGACTGTCTCTGACTCGTAACTTCAGAATTAGCAGAATTTAACAACTTGGGTAAAGGTGTGTGTTGACGATAATATTGTGCAGGTTCATTCATGGGTTCTAAACTAGCGATCGCTCCATCCCTATTAACTTTTACCTCAAACACTAAATCTTCATACCATGTTGGAGTCTGCCGCCAACTTTGGTCAATTTGGTCATATAACTTTTGGTTTAACTCTTCTAACTCAGCTATATCAGTAATCTCTGAAACAGATATAATTTCTGCTTCCTCTTTCACAATAGATGGGGGAGTTGTATTCTGTAAATCATTACTACTAAAGTCAGATACAGACCACAATTTGATTGTTCCATCAGCACTCCCACTAGCAAGAGTTTGTCCATCAGGATTAAATTTTACCGACCAAACAGCTTTAGAATGATCTGTAAATGTTTCTAATAATTCTTCTGTATCTAGTTCCCACAGATGAATATTTTTGTCGTAACTACTACTAGCAAGAGTTTTGCTATCGGGACTAAAAGCAACAGACAAAACTGCTTTGTCGTGTCCTTCTAGAGTGCATTGTAGTTGACCAGTTTCCATCTGCCATAACTTAATTTTTCGGTCTTGACTACCGCTAGCAAGAATTTTACCATCGGGACTAAAAGCGATCGCCCAAATTGTGTTTTTATGTGCTGCCAAGGAGTGGAGTTGTTTACCTGTATTCAATTGCCAGGTTTTGATTTGACCATTTTTACCACCACTAGCAAGCATTTCTCCATCCTTGCTCAAAACCAGAGATGTGACAGGAGCGGAATGTTGAAAACTACCCTCAACAGAACCAGTATTAAGATTCCAAATTTTAATTACACCATTATAACTACCGCTAGCAAGAGTTTTTCCATCAGAACTTATAGCTATAGCTTTCACATCATCAGTATGACCTTCGAGAGTCTGGAGCGGACTTCCATTTGCAATATTCCAAAGTTTAATGCGGTTATCCCAACTACCACTGGCAAGAATTTTACCATCTGGACTCATAGCAAGAGATTCGATCGCATCTGCGTGAGCATTGATAGTATGCAGCAATTTACCATTGGTTAAATTCCAAATTTTAATTACACCATCATAACTACTACTGGCAAGAGTTTTTCCATCTGGACTCATAGCAACTGCATACACCCATCCTTTATGTCCTGAAAGGGTTAGAGAGGGCAGAGTTTTTTGCTCAGGTGGCCGGACCAAGTTTTTGGTTGATATTGATAGCGATCGCCAGGACCACAGTCCACCAATAGTTGCTAAAGTAGTTGCTGCTATTACTGTAGAATATTTTCGGCGGTTGGGTTTAGCTAGCATAATTTTTAATCCTACTATTGATGATTACTTGTTCAGGACTTACCCAGGGACTCTACAGATAGCTAGTGCGTTAGTGGAGCTTTGCGTTAGCAAATGCCATTTGCGCTCCGCAGAGCTGCCGCTTTATATGTTGCGGAGCAAAACGCTCCTACAGATGGTGCTTTCAAGGTGAATTTGCGTAAGTCCTGTTGTTGAAAAAAATTAAAATTACTGTTGCAGGATGGCGGAAATAACTGACCAGTTACAAAATTCTGGCGTTGCTGATTCTGGGTATGATTTTGCCCCCCTAACCCCCCAATGCGTGGGGGGAATAAAACTCTAAAAGTCCCCCAATTTTGGGGGATTTAGGGGGCTTAACCAGAACCAAACAATCGCGCATTCATGCTTCAATTCAGCAACTCCAAAATTCTAAAACAATTACAAATCAAAAATGATTGACTGTCTTGAGTGCGTCTTACATTCTGAGGTTTCCTCAGAATTACCTAATAATTAATAATTAATAATTAAATAATTAAATAATTATGGTTTAAAGCCTCCCCTTTTAAGGGGAAAAAGCGGTCGAGAGATGGATGGGTCTCCTCGCCATATCTAATCAACCAAGAGAAGAAATAATATTTCCTTATATTCAATTCCGTTTCTGTTAAAACCAGAGGTAATTATCAATTATCCATTATCAATTATCAATTAATGAAGCACTCGCTTTTAACTTTTGACTTCCGCGTAGCGACACTGTTTATTTTTGACTTAATTTGCACTCTTAGTTTTTGTCAGTTTTTTTCGATGCTCTATCCATCTTCTTACAATAAATAAAATAGTTATACCTGTTATTCCGAGCATTCCTAATGGGGTGAGGTAGCTCCAATGACCCCACATTTTGTCTATGACGTGCCAGACTAAGAGGAACATTGCTAGATAAGTCAGTTCATGTAATTTCTTCCAATTTTTTTTCATTTTTTTCATACTCCAATCATTGGAAGTAATTGTTAGTAGTGTGAAAATAATGAAAGTTACGACTCCTTGTATATATATCCAATAAGTTTGGATATCAAAAAAATCAAAGTTTCTCTTGCTCACTAGCAACATTCCATGAGCAAAAGCAAATAGAAAAGCAATTACACCTATATGACGACGATACTTCAGCAATATTTTAGGAAATTCTGTTTTTTTTGTGCTGGGAAACACAATTCTCAAAATGCTTGGTAGTAGGGTAATTACATAGCATACTAATGCTAAGAAACCTAAGTAGTTGGCAACTGGTGCTGTATCCACAATAGTATCTCCTTTAGTTACTAAATTTTATTTAAGTGAGATTTTTTGCTTAGTTATGGAAATATTTACAGCCTTTATTTTTCTATAGTAACGATAAATTTAATATAATTTTGAAAAAAATGCACCCAATTGAAAATATATTACTGAGAAAAATATTGAAAATCAATTTTTTTCAAATGCTAGTTGTTGATTGCTCAATTCAAGAGTCAAAAGCAATTACTAGCAGTTTGAAGATACTGAAATTGATTACCTCCTAACAATAGATTCAAAGTATCAAACATATATTCCGGATAATTAATTACGATAAAATGCAGATATAAATGACCTGAAAATTTGAGCTATAATGCTTAGATATTAAGTTAATATTGTCACTAATGAATGTGATATAATATCAGTCTGATGTAATAATTTCCTGCGGAATGCTGCCCAAACAGCCGTCAGCTAGCCTCATAAGGTCAGAACTGCGAACTTCAGCTATTGCTTTTAGTTTTAGATAAAAGCTTTACTAATTGAGGCATAATTTATAGTTACTACCAAAGTCGGCTTTCAATAATTAAGAATTTAGAATTAAGAATTTAGAATTACCTCTCCTTTAAAACGGATAGGATTGACTCAAAGGAAATTTTTTCTTATCTTGGTCTCATGGATATGGTTAGGAAACCCATCCATCCCACCCTAACGGGAAGCTCCGCTTTTTCCTAGGTCAGCTCCGCAAACATGTCGCGCAGCGTTAAGGGAGTTGTGCGCCAGCAAAACGACCGCTTTTTATCCCCTTAAAAGGGGAGGCTTTATACCACAATTTTTCGGTAAAGTCTATATTCATTACTACAAACATCTTAACATTAATATTTGTACCTTATATACAACCGAATCTACTATATTAATCATATTTTTAAAAGGTGAATTATCAAATGACTGAAGATTATCGTGCCGTAACACTAGGAGATGCTTACAATATTTCTAATGTTCTTCCTCTTGAAGGTGAGAATTTAAGAAAATATTATTATGATTTATCTGAAGTCAGAAAACAGAAGCTATTGATAGTATTAATTTTATTTTAAGTTCTGCTGAACCGGGAAAACTCAAACAATTTTATTTACAGGTCATCGTGGTGGGGGAAAAACTACAGAATTAAGAAAATTAGAAACAAAGTTACAAGCTGAATATTTTATTATTTATTTTATGGCTGATGAAGAGTTAGATATTAATGATGCTCGTTATACAGACCTATATCTAGTAATTATTAAACAGGTTGAAGACCAACTAAGAAGGAAAAATATTAGTTTAGACCAAAGATTATTGAAGAGTTTTGAAGATTGGTTTAAGGAAATTACTAAAGAGGAGGAAAGAACTGTAGAAAGTTCAGTTCGTGTAGAAGCAGGAGGTCAATTAGGGAATGAAAGTCCGATTCCTTTTTTGGCTAAACTTTGGGTAAAATTATTAGGGCAAATTAAAGGTTCAGATAAAAATAAAAAGATAATTAGAGAGACTTTAGAAAAAGATATTTCTCGGTTAAAAGCTGATATCAATGCTCTCTTAAGAGATGGTGCTAAAAAGTTAAGGGAAAAGTATCCTGAATATAAAGGAATTTTAATTATTGTTGATAATTTAGACCGCGTTCCTCCTAATGTGGGAGAACATTTATTTTTTGATTATGCTGCTCAATTGCAAGAATTAGATTGTAATATTATTTATACTGTACCTATTTCTGTTGTTTATTCTCCGAAAAATGTGGGTAATGCTTTTGACCAAAATCCCCATATTTTACCGATGGTTAATATTTACAAGTTTGACCGTCAAAAGATTGATTTAGAATATAATGACAGATATTTAAAGGCTATGACTGAGATAATTGCTAAAAGAGTTAATCCGGATATTTTGTTTGAGTCGGAACAAGATTTATTAGAAATAGCTAAAGCTAGTGGTGGTCATGTTCGTCAATTAATGCGAATTATGCGGACAGCTTGTTATACTGCTGGTTCCCGTGGTCATAGTAAAATTAATAGTGATGATGTTGATTATGCGATTAATCAGGAACAATTTAGTTTTGAGCGGGTTATTCCTAATGAACATTATGAGATTTTAGCAGAAGTTTGTTTGAGTAAAAATTTAGAAAATAAGGAAACAGCTCAAGATGTTTTATATAATACTTCGGTTTTAGAATATAACGGTATTAATCGATGGAATTATGTTAATCCAGTTATTAAACGAAGTGATTTATTCCAAGAAGCATTAAAAAGTTTATAGAATTTCTCTCTTTAAATGAGGTACATTTACGATCCCCCTAAATCCCCCTTAAAAAGGGGGACTTTGAATTTTTAAGGATACTTGATTGCTATATAATTTTTGAGGTTAATGTTAATATGGGGACGCGTGAAAGCTCCCCCATTTTTAAGTTAAGTGGTTCCCCCCTTATTAAGGGGGGTTAGGGGGGATCTAAAACTGTACCTCATAGATTAAAGAACCGCGATAAAATCCTTGAGGTTAATATTATGGGTGAAAGTAGTCGTAAAGTTAAACCCACCGAGCAATTTTTGATTGAAAATCAGGAATCTTTGAATCAATTATTGACTGTTATTACTTTTGCAAAAGGATTTACTTTAGGTGTAATTCAAGTTGATTATCAGGAAGATTTAGATGCAATTATTAAAAGAATTACTACTGATGAAAAATGTAGTCAAATTCAGTTTTGGCAATTAAAGTTAGATGACCCTGAGTTAGTTTTTTTCCGAGATGAAATGGTGAAAAGACTAGCCAATTTTACTATTGAACCAGAAAATAAATTAGTTATAATTATCCAAGGTTTAGAAAATGCTATTGGTTTACAAGGTAAGAAGTCTGCTTTTTTGTCTGATTTGAATTATGTGCGAGATTTATTACCTAGAGATATTCCTTATCCCATCATATTTTGCCTACCTAATTATGCGGTTAATCGTTTAGCAAATTTTGCTCCTGATGTATGGTCATGGATATCTTCAGTTGTTAAGTTTAATTCTCTGGAAATTCCAGTTGTTTCTAGAGGAAATGAAACTCAAGTTCGTAGTACAATTATAGAACCGATACCAACAGGAATTCAGGAGAGAATTGATTTTTTAAGGAAACGTTTATCAGAATATTATGAATCTAAGGATGATTCAGTCAAAGAATTATTTTATTTACTGAGTGAGTTAGGTATTGCATACCTTCAACAACAATATTTAGAAAAAGCAGAAGTATATTTACACCAAGCTGAAGATTTATATCGGCAAAATAAATCTTTAATTTCAAGTACAGACCGGGGGAATCTTTTTGGCAATTTAGGTCGTTTGTATGGTAGTAAAAATAAAGGTTCTATAGCTAATAATTTAGAACAAGCTATTAGTTATTATCAATTGGCTTTAAAAATTTATACCCTTGATGCTTTTCCTCAACAATGGGGAATGATGCAAAATGATCTGGCTATTGCTTACGGTAACAGAATAAGAGGAGATAAAGCTGAGAATTTAGAGATGGCGATCACCATTTTACAAAATGCTCTCAAAGTAAGAACTTTTAATGCTTTTCCTCAAGATTGGGCAGCGACGCAAAATAATCTCGCAAATGCTTATAGTGATAGAATCAGAGGAGACAAAGCACAGAATTTAGAAATAGCAATTACAATTTTCCAAGAAGCTCTCAAAGTTTATACTTTTGACACTTTTCCTGAGCAATGGGCAATGGCGCAAAATAATCTTGCTATTACTTACAGTGAGAGAATAAGAGGAGACAAAGCTGAGAATTTAGAGATAGCGATCGCTGCTTTCCAAAATTCTCTGAAAGTTAGAACTTTTGACGCTTTTCCTGTAGATTGGGCAATGACGCAAAACAATCTTGGTGAAGCTTACCGTAATAGAATTAGGGGAGACAAAGCACAGAATTTAGAGCAGGCGATCGCTTCTTTTCAACAAGCTCTCAAAGTCAGAACTTTTGAGACTTTTCCTCAACAATGGGCAAGAACTCAAAATAATCTCGCTGTTGCTTACAGTAATAGAATAAGAGGAGAGAAAGCACAGAATTTAGAGCAGGCAATCGCCTCGTACCAAAATGCTCTCAAAGTTTTAACTTTTGACGCTTTTCCTGTAGATTGGGCAATGACGCAAAACAATCTTGGTGAAGCTTACCGTAATAGAATTAGGGGAGACAAAGCACAGAATTTAGAGCAGGCGATCGCTTCTTTTCAACAAGCTCTCAAAGTCAGAACTTTTGAGACTTTTCCTCAACAATGGGCAAGAACTCAAAATAATCTCGCTGTTGCTTACAGTAATAGAATAAGAGGAGAGAAAGCACAGAATTTAGAGCAGGCAATCGCCTCGTACCAAAATGCTCTCAAAGTTTTAACTTTTGACGCTTTTCCTGTAGATTGGGCAACGACACAAAACAATCTCGGTGAAGTTTACCGTAATAGAATAAGAGGAGACAAAGCACAGAATTTAGAGCAGGCAATCGCCTCGTACCAAAATGCTCTCAAAGTTTTAACTTTTGAGACTTTTCCCCAACAATGGGCAAGAACTCAAAATAATCTCGCTGTTGCTTACAGTAATAGAATAAGAGGAGAGAAAGCACAGAATTTAGAGCAGGCAATCGCCTCGTACCAAAATGCTCTCAAAGTTTTAACTTTTGACGCTTTTCCTGTAGATTGGGCAGCGACGCAAAATAATCTAGCAAATGCTTACCGTAATAGAATTAGAAGAGACAAAGATGAGAATTTAGAGATGGCGATATCCACTTACCAAAATGCTCTCAAAATCAGAACTTTTGAGTCTTTTCCTCAACAATGGGCAATGACAAAAAATAATCTAGCAAATGCTTACCTTAATAGAATAAGAGGAGAGAAAGCACAGAATTTAGAGCAGGCAATCGCCTCGTACCAACAAGCTCTGAAAGTTTTAACTTTTGACGCTTTTCCTGTAGACTGGGCAATGACACAAAATAATCTCGCTATTGCTTACCTTAATAGAATAAGAGGAGAGAAAGCTGAGAATTTAGAGATGGCGATCGCCTATTACGAAAATGCTCTCAAAGTTTATACCCGTAAAGCTTTTCCTGAACGATGGGAAAGAGTGAAAAATAATCTTGATCTTGCTGTAAAAAAATTAGAAAAGACAAAGCCGAGAAATTGGAGATGGTTGTCGCCTCTTACCAAAATGCTCTCAAAGTATACCCGATAGCCCGCCAAACTTTCAAATTCCTGCTCGAAACGCTTTGGCCGCAGCAAGAGGACTTGAATTTTGAATACATTCGGTTAATAACTCAATGGATTAATGCAGGTAAAACTTTACTTCGATTAATATTCTCATAACCAAAAGTTGCAGCAAATAGATCCGAATCTTGTCGCAGATGGTAAATAGCAAGGCGATCGCCAAACCAAAACCAAACCTCTTGTATCCCTAGTTGTTGATAGAGAGCTAACCTATTAATTCCACCAGAGATAACAACGACTTCAATAGCCAGATCCGGAAATTCCTTATCTGTACCGATACAATAGCTCTCGTCTGGTTCGCCTCCCACTTCCTGTTCAGACTTACGAAAAGTTGTGGAACCTGTGGGAAAGTATTCCGTGTTAGTTTCCAGAAAGTAAATTTCTAACAACGTTCCAATTCGGGTTTTTCCACTTTCATGGCGACGACTAGAGGCGACGATTTCCAGAACACCATCTAAATAACTGATACGATAGGAAGAGCGATCGCCTATATCTGACAATAATGTTTCATATTGCGACCAACTTACCGAAAAATTGGGTTTAAAGCCTCGCCCTTGTAGGGCGACTTTTTATTTTATTTGCAAGTGAATTGAATATATGCTACACTATTATTAGTTGCCGAGGGGCACTCGGAAACTCTAAACGGACGTGGAGGGAAGCGTCAGACTACCGCCAAGGAAGCAGCACCCTGTGTTAGCGACAGCTATGCGAAGCAAAGCGTCAACCCGCCGAAGAGCTATGGCTCAGTAGGAATCTCCGTGCCTTTAGGCCGGGGAGGATGTCAAGGGACTAATGATATGACGTTCTTCCGGGTCGTCAATCTGGAGACGTTCGGATAAGTCATTTAAAAGAATCATAGTTTACTGAGTTATAGCGCTATGTGAGTGAAAATATTGTAGTGCGGGCATCTTGCCCGCGATTGGTGTACCTTATAACAGCGGAAAGCACTGTATCAGGAACGGGTATCAGGAACGGTATCAGGAACGGGCAAGATGCCCATTCCACAAGGACAAACACAAACACAAAACTATATCAGGACTTACGCAGAGACTCTACATATAGAGAGGGCGTTAGCGGAGCTTGGCGTTAGCCAATGCCATTCGCCCCTACAGATGGTGGTTTAAAAGTCAATTTGCGTAAGTCCTATATATTTAAACTTTCATTTATTGATATTAATACTTGTATTGACAATCTTTGAGGTATTTTGCCGACACATAACCTTCACTCTGGTAAATTAAGGAGAAAAAATTTTACTTATCTCCTAAACTATCAGGGACAATTGTAGCGATCGCCTTTTAAGTACAATTGGCCTTTTGAAGCATTGGCCACAATCTTCTAAGGGCCAAAGAAATAACTTTAAAGGCAATTAAAGTCTTAAATCCTTTAGCT
>NZ_BLZO01000100.1 GCF_014132355.1 Okeania sp. KiyG1 | reverse complement strand
CAAGGGGGTTGGGGGGATAAAACCTTTCCAAGGGGGGCAGGGGGGGATCGAAAAATTCCCATCCTCATCGAACTCCGCTACAGTCAATCTTCCATACTTTCCAGAATTCAAGCATTTATCCACAAACACCACCCCACCATAAATATAGATACAGCAACTCTAGAAACTTGGCTCCGTCAAGGTGAATTTTTGCTCCTGTTCGATGGGTTTAACGAAATGGCATCGGAAGCGGCACGACAACAGGTGAGAACGTTTCGGCAAGACTACCCCCAAACTGCCATGGTGTTTACGACGCGAGATTTGAGTCTGGGGGGAGATTTGGGGATAGAGAAAAGGTGGGAAATGCAACCTCTGACTGAATCTCAAATGCGGGAGTTTATCAGTGCTTATTTGCCTGAGCAGGGAGAAAAATTATGGCAGCAGTTGCAGGGGAGGTTGCGGGAGTTGGGAGAAACTCCGATGTTTTTGTTGATGTTGTGTTCGGTGTTTGGCTATAATAAAGTAATACCAAGCAATCTGGGATTGGTGTTTCGGAGTTTTACTGAGAGTTATAGGAGTCGCCTCAAGCAAGATGTTCCCGTTGATGAAAGTTCTCGACGTTGGTGGGATAGGTTATTGCAGGAGTTGGCGTGGGTGATGACGAATGGGGAGTCGAAAACTGAGATTATGGTTGCTATTTCTCGACAAAAAGCTGAGGAGGTGTTGACGGAGTTTTTGCGGGGGAAAGTAGAAGCTCCTGATGACCGTGCGATGTGTTGGTTGGAGGATTTATTGGAGCATCATTTGATTCAGGTGGGAGATGATAGTCAGATTTCGTTTCGCCATCAGTTGTTGCAGGAGTATTATGCGGCGGAAAGGTTGTTGTGGCAGTTGTCTGGTTTGAGTGACTATGAGTTGCAGTGGGATTATTTGAATTATTTGAAGTGGACGGAAGTTGTGGCGTTGATGTTGGGGTTGTTGGAGGATGAGGGGTTAGCAGTGCGGGTGGTAAGGTTGGCGTTGGAGGTAGATTGGTTTTTGGGGGCGAGGTTGGTGGGAGAGGTGCAAAGGAGGTTTCAGGAGCGGGTGTTTGTGGAGGTTGAGCGGTGGGAGTTGCCTGTGGGGGTGAAGGTTGAGTTGGCAGGGTTAACGAATTCGGATAGTGCTGTTCCGGGGTTGGTTAAATTTCTAGAAAACTCAGATACATATGTACGTAGGAATGCAGCAGAAGCTCTGCGTAAAATAGGTTCCGAAACAGCTGTTCCAGGATTAATTCCACTTCTAGAAGACTCAGACTCTGATGTGCGTAGGAGTGCAGTAGAAATTCTGGGTAAAATAGGTTCTGAAACAGCTGTTCCGGGATTAATGCCACTTCTAGAAGACTCAGACTCTGATGTGCGTAGGAGTGCAGTAGAAGCTCTGGGTAAAATAGGTTCTGAAACAGCTGTTCCGGGATTAATGCCACTTCTAGAAGACTCAGACTCTGATGTGCGTAGGAGTGCAGTAGAAGCTCTGGGTAAAATAGGTTCTGAAACAGCTGTTCCGGGATTAATGCCACTTCTAGGAAACTCGTACTCTTATGTGCGTAGGAGTGCAGTAGAAGCTCTGGGTAAAATAGGTTCTGAAACAGCTGTTCCGGAATTAATTTTACTTCTAGAAAACTTAGACTATGATGTGCGTAGGAGTGCAGTAAAAGCTCTGGGTAAAATAGGTTCTGAAACAGCTGTTCCGGAATTAATTTTACTTCTAGGAAACTCGTACTCTTATGTGCGTAGGAGTGCAGCAGAAGTTCTGCGTAAAATAGGTTCCGAAACAGCCATTCCAGAATTAATTTTACTTCCAGAAGATTCAGAATATGATCTGGGTAGGAGCGCAGCAGAAGCTCTGGTTAAAATAGGTTCTGAAACAGCCATTCCGGGATTAATTTCACTTCTAGAAGATTCAGAATATGATGTGCGTAGGAGTGCAGCAGAAGCTCTGGGTAAAATAGGTTCTGAAACAGCCATTCCGGGATTAATTTCACTTCTAGAAGATTCAGAATATGATGTGCGTAGTAGTGCAGTAAAAGCTCTGGTTAAAATAGGTTCTGAAACAGCCATTCCGGGATTAATTTCACTTCTAGGAAACTCAAGCTTTTATGTGCGTATTAGTGTAGTAAAAGCTCTGAGTAAAATAGGTTCTGAAACAGCCATTCCGGGATTAATTTCACTTCTAGAAGACTCAGACTATGGTGTGCGTAGGATTGCAGCAAACACTCTGGGTAAAATTGGTTCCGAAACTGTGATTCCGGTCTTAATGCCACTTCTAGAAGACTCAGACTATGGTGTGCGTAGGAGTGCAGCAGAAGCTCTGGGTAAAATAGGTTCTGAAACAGCCATTCCGGGATTAATTTCACTTCTAGAAGATTCAGAATATGATGTGCGTAGTAGTGCAGTAAAAGCTCTGAGTGAAATAGGTTCCGAAACAGCCATTCCGGAATTAATTCCATTCCTAGAAGACTCAGACTCTGATTTGTGTAAGAGTGCAGCAGAAGCTCTAGGTAAAATAGGTTCAAAAACTGCAATTCCGGGATTAATTTCACTTCTAAAAGACTCAGAATATGATATGCGTAGGAGTGCAGCAGAAGCTCTGGGTAAAATAGGCTCGGAAACTGCCATTCCTCGATTAATTCCACTCCTAGAAGACTCAGACTCTTATGTGCGTATAACTGCAACAGAAGCTGTGGGTAAAATAGGTTCCGGAAATACAATTGTTGAGTTGACAAAAAAACTACAAAATGATAGTTTCGTAAAACAATTGCTATCTGAAACTATCAAGATTATTCAAACAATCCAACAACGCCTTCAATACTACAAACAAACTCCCAAAATATCTATGTCTAAAACACTTTCTCACAACTACGCTCTACTAATAGGAGTCGGCGACTGCAAATATCCCAACTGGTCACTTCCCGTCACAGTCAAAGACGTTCAAGCCATCAAATCATTCCTCATAAAACCTGACTTATGTGGTTACATTGACAATGAAAATTATCTCCGCTTCCTCTGCAATGAACAAGCAACAAAACAAAACATTTTAGACAATTTAAACTGGCTCCAACAACAAGCAAAAAACGACCCAGAAGCAACAATATTAGTCTATTATTCCGGTCATGGTTGGCTAGATAAATCAACCCAAAACTATTATTTAATCCCCCACGACACCAGTCCGGTAAGACTACAAAAAACAGCATTACCAGCAACAGACTTTAACAACGCCCTCCAGCAAATATCCGCCCAAAAACTATTAGTAATTATAGATAGTTGTCACGCCCAAGGAATGGCAACTGCTAAAGAAACAGAGGAACTAGAATTACCCGAAAACTTCAGTCAAACCGCCCTCCCGAAAAACTTAATAGATGAATTAAGAAAAGGAACAGGGCGAGCAGTATTCACCTCATCCACAGGAGAGGAGTCATCATGGATACGCTCCGATGGAAAAATGAGTATCTACACAGACCATTTTCTGGAAGCATTACATGGTGGTGGCAATAAACCAGGAGATAAATTTGTCACGGTTTCCAATTTAATGAATTATGCGGGAAAAACCGTTCCTGAAAGCGCTCAAAAATTAGGGAGAAAACAAACTCCTATTTTTGATTTTTCTCAGACAGAAGATTTTCCGGTAGCGTTATTGTGTGGGGGTAAAGGTTTACCGGATGGTGGGTGGGAGGAGGTTAAGTCAGAAGTTCGGGAGAGTATTTCAGTGGGACGTGATGTTAATAGTGCTGATGGTGATAATATTAGCCACATTAATGTTTCTGGCAATTCTCAAACAAGTATAACAATTGGTGATATTGGCTCCAAACGAAGCCAGTAATATCATATCCGGATAAAATGAATTTATTAATATTAGATCAAATTGTACAAGGTTGCTGATTCTGGGTATGATTTTGCCCCCCTAGCCCCCCAATTCTGGGGGGAATAAAACTCTCAAAGTCCCCCAATTTTGGGGGATTTAGGGGGCACTGAATTTTGCCCCCCTAGCCCCCCAATTCTGGGGGGAATAAAACTCTCAAAGTCCCCCAATTTTGGGGGATTTAGGGGGCACTGAATTTTGCCCCCCTAGCCTCCCAATTCTGGGGGGAATAAAACTCTCAAAGTCCCCCAATTTTGGGGGATTTAGGGGGCACTGAATTTTGCCCCCCTAGCCCCCCAATTCTGGGGGGAATAAAACTCTCAAAGTCTCCCAATTTTGGGGGATTTAGGGGGCACTGAATTTTGCCCCCCTAACCCCCCAATTCTGGGGGGAATAAAACTCTCAAAGTCCCCCAATTTTGGGGGATTTAGGGGCACTGAATTTTGCCCCCCTAACCCCCCAATTCTGGGGGGAATAAAACTCTCAAAGTCCCCCAATTTTGGGGGATTTAGGGGGCACTGAATTTTGCCCCCCTAGCCCCCCAATTCTGGGGGGAATAAAACTCTCAAAGTCCCCCAATTTTGGGGGATTTAGGGGGCGTAGACCACAACCAAATTTTGCCCCCCTAGCCCCCCAATTCTGGGGGGGACAAGAGTCAATTTGCTACATCAAAGCCCCCAAAATTGGGGGATTTAGGGGGCTTTGATGTAGCAAATGAGACATCTCAGACAACCTCTAAGCGAAGCGAAAACCCAACCCAGATATACTTTAATTTTAACTCAAACCATACTTATCATTCAAAGCATCCCTTGCTTGCTCCCGGTCATCAAAATGGATTTTTTCTGTTCCCAAAATTTGATAATCTTCGTGACCTTTTCCTGCTATTAATACCCCATCTCCAGGTTTTGCTTCCATAATGGCAGTAAGAATAGCTTGGGAGCGATCGCCTATGACTAAAGGCTTAATTTCTGGAGATATTCCCTCTAAAATATCCTGTAATATTTTTTCCGGGTCTTCAGTGCGGGGGTTATCAGATGTCACCACAGCTAAATCTGATAATTCGGCAGCTATTTTACCCATTTTGGGCCTCTTAGTGCGGTCGCGATCGCCTCCACAACCAAAGACACAAATCATCCGACCGGGAATAAAAGGTCGTGCTGCCTTTAATAAATTCTCTAAACTATCGGGAGTATGAGCATAGTCAACTATGACGCTGACATTTTGCTCGTTACTAACTTGTACCTTTTCCATCCGACCAGGAACGCCAGGAAATTCTGATAACTGAGCAACGACCATTGCTAAATCTAAACCCAAATGTAAAGCTGTTCCCACTGCTGCCAACATATTAGATAAATTATATTGCCCTACCAATGGCAAACTAAAAGGAATTTCACCTTGGGGAGTATGCAGAATTCCTTTAACTCCAGTGGGTTGATATTCCAAGTCTGAAGCCCAAAAATCGGCGGAAGTGTTGCTCGTGCTATAGCTCCAAACTTGCTCCGGTTTCATTCTGGCGATTAACTTTTTACCGTAGGGGTCATCAGCGTTAACTATAGCGCGACCCTTGAGATAGTCTGAGCTAAACAACAACGCTTTTGCCTCAAAGTAATCATCCATATCTTTGTGATAGTCGAGATGATCTTGAGTCAAATTGGTAAATACTGCCACCTCAAAACTACAACCCCAAACACGTTTTTGATGTAGAGAGTGGGAACTAACTTCCATAACTCCATATTTGCTACCTGCTGCTACTGCTTGCGCCAGTTGTTTTTGCAATTCCACTGGAAAAGGTGTGGTGTAAGCTGCTGTTTCCTCAAAACCAGGCCAACGAGAGTAGAGAGTGCCGAATAAAGCAGTTGGTAATTGAGCGTTATTGAGGAGAAATTCCACTAAGTGGGTGGTGGTTGTTTTACCGTTGGTGCCAGTAATACCTACCATCTTCATTTTTTGCCCTGGATAGTCATAGAATGCTGTAGCAACTTCCGGACAAGTTTGAGTCATGTCAGCAACTGGAATCACACATTCATTTTTGGCTTGATGTTTTTGAGCTGCTTGTTGAGATACTAGAGCTGCCACTGCACCATTTGCGATCGCGCTTTCCCAAAATTCTCCTCCATCGACACGAGTACCTGGCATTCCTAAAAATAAATCCCCTGTCTTGCAAGCATGGGAATTTGTGGTTAAACCTTTGATTTCTGTCTCTAATGCAGGATGATTATTGGCAAGGGAAATACTGGGAACTTTTGCTAATAATTCTTTCAATTTCATGTTAGGAATTCCTATAGTTTTTTGCTAATATTTAGGACTTTTTACCAACAGGATTTTTTGGTTATCAATACCACAAGTTTACCGAATAATTAATAATTAATAATTAAATAATTCTGGTTTAAAGCCGACCCTTTTAAGGGGAAAAAAAAGAAATAATATTTCCTTATATTCAATTCCGTAACAGTTTTAACCTTCTTGTAATTATCAATTATCCATTATCAATTAATTAAAAATATTTTTGTAAAATTTGCTGCAATTTTCTCACTGACACTCTGGGAGAGGGACGTGGTATGAATTGTTCAGTTGTGGTATCTGCTTCACAGACGGAAAGCACGGGTACTTCATATTGATAAGCCGCAAACCAATCATCCCGGGTGGTAATGTCTCTAATCTCTAAGTCGAATTTACAGGGGTTTTCAGGGTCTTTCAGTATTTCTTCGAGTTTTTCTTGAAGTCCTTCGCAAAGATGGCAGCCTGGTTTACTATATAAAATTAGGTTCATGGTTTAAATTAAATTCTTTGGTTTATATCAAATCTGCTTGAATACTTATTATATAGTTGGGAGTAGGGGAGTGGGGAGTAGGGGAGTGGGGGAGTGAGGGAGTGGGGGAGTAGGGGAGTGAAGCTTAAAACTCAGACAAAACAAGATTTTTCCTTCTTGCTTCTTGCTTCTTGCTTCTTGCTTCTTGCTTCTTCCTTCTTCAATAGATTTAATTTTGCTCCCCTTCACACAAACGCTGCAAAATATTGCTACGAAAAGCTTGCAATTCTATAGAAGCTTCCTTAACTTTAAATACTTCTGATAAAGCGTCAGACCATAAATGACGTTCAGCAAAAAATTGAAATCTAGCAAAAGCGATCGCTTCTTTTGTAGCTCCTTGTTTGTTTAAATCTTGATCAAGTTTGGCTAAATCTTGAGTAATAGCTTCATGTTTTTCTACATCAATAATTCTAAAAGTTCTTTGTTGCATACCAGCAATAGAATCTGTACTATCAAATATTCTCCAACGATAAGTATTACCAGGTTTTAATTCTTCTCCAGTATAATCAACTATTTCTTCATCATCTTGAATATCAAAAGTCCACAAAAACTCCTCGTTATTAGAAGGACGAATCTCAATTCTGTTTAATTTTCCTTGCCAAATAAATATAGGGCGAGTATTCCAAATAGTGCTATAGTCCCGAATTTGTCCTTTGACCTCTACGAGACCAGGAGAAACTAAACATAAGCCAGGACCTCTAGTACCACCATCTTTTCTAACTACTGGTGGGTCTTCATCTTGATTAAATAAATCTTCAAAAGCTTTTTCCCAATTCTTATTAGAATTATTTTGTACTTGAATAGTTTGTGCTATTACTCTTGGTAGATGCAAAGGTGCTATTATTGTTAATGCTAGGAAAAATAACACCAGATTTAATTTTTGATTCATAATAATTCTCGTTAATATAATTTAATTACAAATTTCATAAATATTTTTTATGATTGAACATAAATCATATCAAACATAGTTAATTAACTATATTATTTCCCTTTTTTCAAAACAGATAATTTCCATGAATTAATATTTTTTCATTTTGTTTCAAGAGTTAAAAAATATTAATATATGAATTACTATCTATTCAAAGGTATCTTAAGTTTTACTCCAATATTATAAGCGAACTTTCCTGTAACCTTCCCGTTTTGCATCGGCTATTCTTACCTAGAAATAGAGCTAATCTTAACGAAGTCAGAAGTCAGAAGTCAGTAGGGGTGGTTTCCTACGGAATGCTCCGCAAACGCGAACCACCCGTACAGAAGTTAACCCACCCCTCGCCCCTCCCAGGAGGCAGGGTCTATTTATTGTCACTAGAGAAAAATTGATGGGGAGATGGGGAGATGGGGGGATGGGGGGATGGGGAGATTCTTATATCTATTTGCTATTTGCACAATTTTTTGTATTTCATATCCATATAAATATTCTCTGACTACAATGAATTAGCCCTGCTCTCAGGAGGGGAGGGGAAGTAGGGGATTTGAGCAACTCTCCAAAAATATTGCGCCTTAAAAGGCGGGGTTTTAGACCCATGTTATACCAATTTGATAAATGTTTGCTACAAATAGTTAGGCTATTTCTTAGGAGTCAACCCACCCCGAACCCCTCCCAACCCACCCCTAACCCCTCCCAACCCACCCCTAACCCCGACCGTGGAGGGGAGGGGAACTCAGGAGTCAGGAGTCGTATGGGAATAACTTCAATACCAGTTTTGAGCTAGTAAATTCTATTTTTTGTCAAAGGAAGACTTGCTGTAAAGTATTTTTCTCATGCTTATTATTCGTAACATTCTTTTTTCATGCATGGTATTATTTTGATAAACTTTTAAATCAGGGAACTTATGACCGTTCTGACTTTTGGCAGTCTGATACAAGACAGGATTAGGTTTGGGGCGAACAAGATACTTATACTTTTAAGGGCCTTTCTGGAGATCGATTATTTCTGAGATTATCTCCTAATAATTTTTCTTTTCCAATAGAACCAGTTATTACTATTCTTCGGCGTGATGCTTCTATTTTGATAGAATAAAGTAGCTTTATTTGATATTAATTAAATAGGAATGACGGTTTTTGAGAATTACATGACAATATTTTGTACTTGTTTTGAGGCTGTATAATATTGTTTTATTCCTGTTTATATTGGGATTTTTCGCAGTAATTTTAAGCATATTTTTTTTGTTGCAATAGTTGTGTCTGTGGCTTGGGTTTTATCAGTCATTTTTGCTCTTTCCTTTTTTCGATTTCAGCTATGGGTCATTTCAGTTATCAGTTATCAGTTATCAGTTATCAGTACCTCCTGCAATAAGGAGGCTTGAAATACGGAATTATCTTTTTTTTATCCCCTTAAAAGGGGAGGCTTTAGACCACAATTTCTCGGTAAAAGTAATTCATCTTCAATTTTATTTCGCACAGAATTAGTTAAATGATAATCACAATAGTAGAGGCAATATAAAAGTAAAACATTTGCATGATAATATTCCTCTAAAAGCAAGCAATCATGCCAACTAAATTGCCAGTCGTGACCAATATCACAATATTCAATCATTACTTTTCTGAGCTTTTCCGCCCAATTTTTACTATTAGTTTCCCACCAAGCATCAAACAATTCTTCTTTTTGATTTGGGTCTGGCAATTCGGATTTTAATTTCTGTAATGCTTGTTTTAACTCTAAATCAATATACTGTCCATCTCCAGTTAAATCATCAATTTCACTTGCTAAATAATTTTTAGGATCGAAGCTCGAACACCTACCAAGTCTGAGTAGATCGTATAACCTTTTATCAATTAACAGGTCGTATAGTAGATATTCATGTATTTCATAAGCTACTTTCATTTTTTCATCAATCTTACTAACATCAGTAGAAGTAATAAAGTCAAAGAATACTTCTCCAATTTCTTCTATAGAAGGGATACCAAAAAAACTGGCTAGTTCCAAATATTCTTCTTGATAGAAAATTCTGAAACTGTACACATATTCAAGACAAAGATAAAAAGCTCTCAAATCTACTGGTGTATAATCTGAGTTTAGAAGAGTAACTTCTCTTAGCCATTCTAAAAAATGCTGGAATTTCTCATCTCTTACCAATAATTTATCAATTTCTTCTTTCATCAAAAGAAGAGTATTATCCAGAGCATCTAATCTTGCCAGAGATTCTGCTCTAATAACTGGATGTAGCCAATATTCTCCCGCTTCAAACTCTATTAAATATCGTCTTTGTAAAGATTCAATTACCTGCATAGTTTCTGATTCTTTGACATCCCAAAGTAAACAACGAAGACCAATTTTTTGTACTCTAGGAATCTCTCGATAAGGATAAACTCCTAAACGACAAAGAAGATTATAAGCATGACGGTCATGTTCAAATAAACGGTCAAACTGACTAGCAATTAAATCCTTAATTTGCCCCTTTAATAAAAATTGTTTATTATCCAGCCAATAATCCTCTAAGCTACCACCATAATATGTTTCTATTGGATGGGTAATAACTTTCATTGCTAAAGCATTTCCGCCATAAGCTTTGTGAATTTCACCTAAAGCAAGAGTATTTATATTAATTTCAAATATGCTGAAAAATTCTTGCCATGCTAACTCACTTAATTCTGGCAGTGGATATGATTTTACAAAACTTAATTTTGCCTCATTAATTTGTTCGCGACAAGTAATTAATGTTATGGCATTAACAGTGGGATGATTTAAAACTCTTGTGATTAATTCAATATAATCACGATGCTCCTGTTTGAATTTTCCCTTTTCATCAAGAGCAGTTTCTAAATTATCAATTAATATCCCTACTTTTCCTTTTTCATTCTGGAGTAAATATTTGAGTTGCTCCAGCATATCAATGAATTTTTCTTCAGCTTGCTGTTTAAATTGTTGGTTGATTTGACGTTTTACCCAACTTTTTACAGACAAAATATTTTGAGCATCCATTCCCACATTAAATTCTAAAATTTTGAGTCTTTGAATTTGCAAATATTCACGAGCAAGAGTTGTTTTTCCAATACCTCCCTTACCATAAATACCAATAATTTTTGCACCTCGGCTAGTAATAAGAGTATTAAGGTGAGCGATCGCTTCCTCTCGCCCTACAAAATCTGGTTTTTTGGGAATATTTATTTCTGTAGTTAATTCTGGGGGTAAAGAGTTGTTTGAAGAAAGCGAGATAGGTGACTTTCCAGAGCAAGATTTTCGTCTTTCCAATGCTCCCAAAAAATTATTCTTACTAACCTTTTCTCCCAATATTTCTGATAATAAACGCCAAAAAGCAGCACCTTCATTCTTAATATGCTGCTCATCATAGCCATTATTTTCAGCAATTTTTCCATAAGTATGCTTTTGAAAAGCACCAGTCAAAATAAGCTCTTCAATATATTTTAGTTTTCTTCGTTCCTTTTGAAAAATCACCTCATTAACAATTTCCAATGCTTCTTGCTCATCCATCATTCTTTAACTTATAAAACTTACTTTTTAGTTGAACCTTACTTTTTCGTACCTAGTCAGGTTACTAAACTTCTTAACTTATCTTACCGACAAATAATGAAATTGTCAGCAGAATAGTTTCATAACTTAAATAAATAGGAAATATCCAAATGTTTATAACCACTAATTCCCACTGGGAAAATATCGACCCTTTTAACTGTCAAGAACTCATCCAAGGCAAACATCAACATCGTTATTTACTCCTAAAAACCCTCCGCCAAGCACAAGAAAAAATTATTATTGTTTGCCCTTGGCTAACTCGTTATAGCCTCGATAATAATCTGATTCAAGAATTTAAAAATACCCTTAACCGCAAAGTTAAAATACAGATTAATTGGGGATGGCAACAAGATATTGGTAATATTATTATTCCTGGTAATGGTTGTTGGCAATTAAATCCTGCCAATATTTGGAAATACGATGCTATGAGTGAATTACAAAAACTTAAGCAATTATACCCCGAACATTTTCAACTGAAACTAATAGGCACTCATGCCAAAATTTGGGTTTGCGATGATAAATTTGCTGTGGTGACAAGTGCCAATATTCTCTGTTCAAAACCAGGCAATGCTGATAACTGCCATGAAGAAATTGGAATTTGGACTAATAATATTAATAACATTCAAAACTTGATTAATTATTTTTCTCAAGCTCCCAACTTAGCAGCAAAAAAAATTAGCTAGGAATAGATAAAATTAGGATGCGATCGCTTCTCAAAAATAACTGAAAAAGCCATCGCATCCCCCTAATATTTTTTCAGCAATAATATTAATTAGGGCTTGCTGATTAAATCTAAAAGCATTGACAGATAAAGATAAGTGCCTTCTTGGGGCCTTTAAAAAGTGCCTGGTATCACGTCTAATATCATGTCCGGTTGAACAGTTATAAATAAACGACGAAGGAGTCAGGAGTCAGGAGACAGGAGTCAGGAGGGTAGAAAGAAGAAGAAAGAGAAAGTTTTTTTATCACGCTATTATCCGGACATGATATAAAACGCTCAAAAAGTCAATATTTTAGGCGCATAGTTGGGCAGAAAAATCATTCTTACAATTCTTACTCCTACCTCCTCACTCATTCCCGTTTCTCCTGTCTTCCCCTCCTGGGAGGGGTTAGGGGTGGGTTGTCTCCTGTCTCCTGTCTCCTACCCCGGCAAAAAGACTTTTTCAGCAAACCCTAATTATTAGGTAGTGTACTCAGCGTTAATTTTCACATAATCATAACTCAGGTCACATCCCCAAGCTTTCCCACTACCAACACCATCCCCAACTTTGACAGAAATTAACACAGTATCATCCTTCAAATATTCTCCCGCTGCTCTCTGCTTCAAATACTCGCTAGCAGCAGCTCGGTCAAAATCTAAAGGTTGACCGTTTTCCATCATCAAAAAGTCTCCCAACTTTATCTGTAACTGCTCCTGCTCAAACTTAACTCCAGCGCGACCAGCAGCTCCGGCAATTCTTCCCCAATTGGGGTCGCGACCAAAAATAGCTGATTTTACCAGAGAAGATCCTGCAATAGTCTTAGCAATTTGATTAGCAGATGCTTCATCAGATGTTCCTGTAACCTGAACTTCCATCAGACAAGTTGCTCCTTCTCCATCACGAGCTACCGCCTTCGCCAAATAGACACAAACCTCTGTCAACATCGCTTCCAACTTTTCCGCCTCCGCCCCCACATTAGTAATAGCAGAGGTGCGAGATTGACCATTTGCCAAAGCAATTACTGTATCATTGGTACTCGTATCCCCATCAACAGTAATTTGATTAAAACTACGATTAACTGCTCTTGTTAACATCTCTTGCCATAATGGAGGAGAAACTGCTGCATCACAAGTTACAAATGACAGCATCGTTGCCATATTCGGATGGATCATGCCAGAACCTTTAGCAATGCCACCAATACGCACCGGGCGATCGCCCATTTTAGTTTCCAGAGCAATTGATTTTGTGGCTAAGTCTGTAGTGACAATAGCTTTAGCTGCCGCTTCTCCCCCTTCCGTAGAAACTGTAGAGACTAACTCGGGAATTGCTGCTTTGAGAGCATCCATTTTAATTCGTTTGCCAATAACTCCTGTAGAAGCTAGTAATATTGACTCTGGAGAAATATTGAGTGCTTTAGCCAATACTTCCGCACTTTCCACAGCATCCTGCAAACCTAAACTTCCAGTACCAGCATTTGCTTGTCCAGAATTACACAAAATTGCCCTAGCACTTGGTTTAGCTTCTAGCTGTTGCCGACAGTAGTCCACACAAGCAGCTCGTACTTGATTTGTCGTGAAGACTCCAGCTGCGATCGAGTCTACATCTGACAAAATCAAGGCCAAGTCTGGTGCCCCGGAGGGTTTAAACCCCGCAGTAACTCCTGTTGCTCGATATCCTTTAGGAGCTGTTACCCCACCAGTAATTACTTGCCAGTCTGACATTTTGCTTTCCTTTATTTGATAATTGTGCTGACTGGAAATTATAAATGATTTGGGGGGTATTACGGATTAAACTTCATCAAAAATCTATATTTTCATTTGAAGATCAAAAAATCAGTCGCAACTTCCTTTGATGGATATCTCAGGTAGGAAAACTGCGACTTTTAGGTAAACGACATTATTCAGTTTTTGATTTTGAGGAGATATTTCTAACTCATGGAAGCATGACTACGGTCATAAGTAATGACAAAACTAGGATGTGGTTTTCCTTGAATATTTCCCCAGTAATTATCTGCTTCCACACCCACTTCTGTTGCGGTGCGGTTCAGCATTGACTGTTGACGATTTTTAATCAGGTTATGATGACGCATCATTAAAGCACGAGCTTGATTTTCTACTGACATATTTTTCATTCTCCTGTGGCTAAGTTTTGATTTTCACTCTAACTCATGGAAGCATGACTACGGTCATAAGTAGTGACAAAACTAGGATGTGGTTTTCCTTGAATATTTCCCCAGTAATCATCTGCTTCCACGCCCACTTCTGTGGCGACGCGGTTGAGCATTGACTGTTGACGGTTTTTCACTAGGTTGTGATGACGGTTCATTAAAGAGCGTGCTTGATTTTCTACTGACATATTTTTCATTCTCCTGTTGCTAAGTTTTGATTTTCACTTTAACTCATGGAAGCATGACTACGGTCATAAGTAGTAACAAAACTAGGATATGGTTTTCCTTGAATATTTCCCCAGTAATCATCTGCTTCTACACCGACTTCTGTGGCGGTGCGGTTGAGCATTGACTGTTGACGGTTTTTCACTAGGTTGTGATGACGCATCATTAAAGCACGAGCTTGATTTTCTACTGGCATATTTTTCATTCTCCTGTTTGATTAATTGTTGTTTGTTAAAGATTAATGAAGATGGCAAGAAAGAAAATAAGGCGTTGCTGATTCTGGGTATGATTTTGCCACCCCTAACCCCCCAATTTTGGGGGGAGTAAAACTCTAAAAGTCCCCCAATTTTGGGGGATTTAGGGGGCTTGAGCAGAAGCAAACAATCGCGCATTCATACTTCAATTCAGCAACGCCGAAAATAAATTAGCTCATCGAAGCATTACCGCGCTCATAATTTTTCCTAAAGCTAGGCTGTACTTTTCCTTGAATGTGGCTCCAATAGTTACTATTTTCTAAGCCCACTTCTACAGCTACTCTGTTTAGCATTGACTGTTGACGATTTTTTACTAGGTGGTGGTGACGTACCATTAAAGAGCGTGCTTGAGGTTCAGTGAACATATTTAGATTTTCTCCCCTGATTATTTAACTCATGTTTAGGAAGTTTTTTCCCTTACTTATTTATATTAACTAATAATTCTGTAACTGTTGCTACAAAAACTAATTATTTACAAATATTTACATTTAATGTTTCTCAACGCTATATGTAGAGTTTTACTATATTAAATTGATATATGTAGCGTTTTGGCCCAATTTATATCAAATCTGGTAGCATCGGTATAATTAGATAGTTAGGGTTTGCTGATTAAATCTAAAAGCATTGACATATAAAGGTTTTAGCATTTTTTAGTTGAAAAAAGTCCAAGCTTTTAGGTCGTAATGGTTCAAAAAATTAGCATTTTAGGCGCATAGTTGCGCAGAAAAATCAAGGGACTATTCTTCCTCCTACCTCCTCTATAATTCCCATCTCTCCTGACTTCTGAGGAATGACTTGGTCCTCCTACCCTCACCCAGAAGTCAGAACTCAGTCAGTATTTTTCTCCCTCATCCATTAAGGCAACAAAGGGAACTAAAAATAACTCTTTTTGAGGTATGAATATTACTGATGCTTCGGCATTAGTGGGTAGAATATCTGCGATGGGTTCAATTAATAATTTGTGTAGTTTTTTGAATTGATTATTTTTAATCTCTAATACCAATTTCATAAAATATTGCTACTTCAGGAATATTCAAACTGGAAAATATTGATAATTTAACCAAGATTATGACTAATAATTTGCTGAAATTTTGATTATTTTGAATCATAATGGATATATTTTTATACTGATAAAATACAATAACCAACTCTCTCAAATTAAACAGTGAGATAAAAATTAAAAAGCTGATGACTGAACTAAGTGCTATACAGCAGATTGTAGTTCAATTATTAATTATTAATTATTAATTATTAATTGTTGAATAATAGCTGAATACTTAAAAACTGAAAGAGGCTAAAACTAGCTCCAAAGGAAATTATTATTCCCTTCAATTCTAGTTTTAACCTCTTTATTTAAGACTCAGCAACAGTACAATTAGCGTTTTATCTTCGCTAAACTCAAACTCCAAAAATGCTAGGTATTAAGAGACTGGTGCAAGGAATTTTCAATTATTAATTATTAATTATTAATTATTAATTATTACCCAACACCCTCTTCATCCCATTAACTGAGGTTCCAAAAGTCGAGTTAGACGAGTTTTTTGGTAACTGGTCATAAAAGCATCCAATGTCCGTAGAAAATCTTCCCGTACCTGAAAATGATCCACTCGATTCACTATTTGGCCATTTTCAAATAAAATCAAGGTAGGCAAAGTTCTGAGTTGATATTTACTAGCAAGCTTTAAACTTTCGTCAGCATTAACTCCCACCAGCTTTAAGTGGCCATTCCACTCAGATTGAAATTGAATTAATTGGGGGACAATCATATGACACAGGCCACACCACGGTGCCCAAAAATTTACTAAAACCGGGTTAGAGGCATCTAACACCTCTTTTTTAAAAGTTTTTTCGTTAATTGACAAAAGCATGGCTTCTCTATGTGACATTAATTAAATTTTTATATCCATGGGATCATGCTACCAGTCTACGCTCCCAGTTGCACGGATGAGTAGTGGATGAGCTTGCCAAAGTAAGAAAATAAAAATAGCTACTCCTAGATATGCCCATCGGAGAAACTCCTGTAACTGTAGAGTTTGACGTCCTTGAATAATAGCGACAAAAGGCATAACAGATGTGCGAAATTTTAACTTTTCAAAAGATTCACCAAAACGCTGTTGAAGTCGTCGATCCCCATGCCATACACCGAACAAATGATGGAGTATGAGGCCAAAAGATGTCACAAGGGTAAAACTTGTCCCTAACCAAAGAGTATGGGCAATACACCAAATTACTTGGCCTACCATTTGCGGATGGCGGGTAATCCGAATGATCCCTGTTTCATAGAGATGGACTTGGGGTTTTTGAATTGCAGCAATTTCTAAAAGATTGAATGTAGAGGGATAGAGAAAGATAAATGAAATTGCTGATAGTATCCAAACTATAGGCTTAATTATTGGGACACCTTGCAGTTGCCACAACTGCAGCCCATCATAACGGTGGTTGAAAAAGTAAATAACTAGGACTACTGCTAGTGGCAAACTGACTAAAGCAAATAAAATGCGATAGGGTCTAGGACCAATTTTGGTTTCGGCCCACGGCCGGAGGGCCGCTAAACCACTATGAGCGATCGCAAAACTTAGCAGTAACCCCAACATAATTAAATGGCTAGGGGTTAACCAATCATGAGACATGAGCACTATGGGAAATTGATAATAAAAGTTAACTTTTGGAGTAATCGTCCAGCAGTATGCTGAAGGGACGTAATGCCAACCCCTGAAATGGGGAAGGAAATGCGGTGAGTGTGGAATTTGATTTTTCCAATAAATTATTGGCGTTGCTGATTCTGGGTATGATGCAAGCCCCCCGAGCAAGCCAATTTTGGGGGGAATAAAACTCTAAAAGTCCCCCAAACTTGGGGGATTTAGGGGGCTTGACCAGAACCAAACAATCGCGCATTCATACTTCAATTCAGCAACGCCCCTAATAAATTATTTATTCCCTAGCTGAGGAATTTGGAAATTAAAGGTCTTCAACTCTCAACCTCTGTCTTAAGGACTTTTGTCCCTGATTCAGTTTATAGCAGTTATCTAGTTGATGAGGTACAAAGTTTATTGCTTTAGGGAACAGGGAACAGGGAACAGGGAACAGGGAACAGGGGATAGAGAAATAAATAGTTTTATAACTGTACCTCACGCTTCCTCAAAAGTGCTGTAATCTAAACAGGACAATCAGAGCTTGATTAAATAACAACAGAAGATGTGGGGTATGGAGTTAACGAAGTCAGAAGTCAGAAGTCAGAAGCGAGTGTGTAATTCTGAGGTCCCCTCAGAATGTAAGACACACTTCACCACAGTCAGAAGTTAACCAACCCCTAACCCCGACCGTGGAGGGGAAGTAGGGGATTTGAGCTTCGCTAAAACACTGTAAATTCAAACTTGTTAAAACTTTTCCACTCTCTACTCTCTACTTGCTCTGGAAAGACCTACCGAGTCAAATCAAATACCATTAAGCAATTGGCCCATTTGCTAACCCTTTGGGCGTTAACTCCCTCAATTTTTTTTTCCTTTAACAAAACAATATGTCTGAGCTTCCTTTCACCCTAGACCAATTACGCATTCTCAAGGCGATCGCTGCTGAAGGTAGTTTTAAACGAGCTGCCGATAGTTTGTTTGTTTCTCAACCAGCGGTTAGTTTGCAGGTACAAAATTTAGAGCGACAGTTGAATGTACCTTTATTCGACCGGGGTGGCCGCCGGGCACAATTAACTGAAGCTGGTCATTTGCTACTTACTTACGGTGAGAAGATATTATCTTTGTGTCAAGAGACTTGCCGAGCTATTGAGGATTTACAAAACCTTCAGGGTGGTACTTTAATTGTGGGTGCTTCTCAAACTACTGGTACTTATTTACTACCCCGAATGATAGGGATGTTTAGGCAAAAATATCCTGATGTGGCTGTGCAGTTACACGTTCATTCTACTCGTCGTACTGCTTGGAGTGTGGCTAATGGACAAATAGATTTAGCTATTGTTGGGGGTGAAGTTCCTCCAGAGTTACAGGAGTCTTTGGAGGTTATACCTTATGCTGAGGATGAGTTGGCTTTAATTTTGCCTGTTTCTCATTCTTTGGCAGAAAAGGAAACTATTCAAAAAGATGATTTGTATCACTTAAATTTTATTACTCTAGACTCTCAATCTACTATTCGTAAGGTCATTGACCAGGTATTATCTCGTAGTGGTATTGATACTCGTCGTCTGAAAGTGGAGATGGAATTAAATTCAATTGAGGCAATTAAGAATGCTGTTCAATCTGGTTTGGGGGTAGCTTTTGTTTCTGTTTCAGCTATTGAGAAGGAGTTACAAATTGGAGTTTTGACTACGGCTAAAATAGATCAGATAGTTGTTAATAGAGTATTATCGGTTATTTATAATCCTAATCGTTACCGCTCCAAAGCTGCCGAGGCTTTTAGTAAGGAAATTTTACCTTTGTTTTCTAGTCTAAATTTTAGTCCAGATAAGATTAAACCTTTATCTAAAGATATACAGCCTATAGAGATAGTAACAAATAATGTTAGTGACACTTGAATATAAACTATTATTGAAGAAGGCAGAAGGCAAAATTGCTTATGGATAGTCAATGACCGGCCACTTCGTGTCTTATAACTCCAAACAATTTTCACCACCCCCTTTGACCAAAAATAAGGTCAATAGCCTCCCCTTGGTTGCGCCGCGAGCTACCGCTTTACAAGGGGATGAAAAAAAATCAAATTCAATATTTCAATTCACTTTACTTCTGGCAGAGATAGGTACTGATAACTGATAACTGATAACTGATAACTGAAATGACGGTGGGGTATTAAACCCACTACAGAAAAGATAAATAAAAGGAGAATTTTTGAATCAGTTATCAGTAAGTGATTCGGTATTTAAATTGTATCCCCTCAATAGGTGGCCAAGGAACTAGAGATGGGAAAACTATCCCAGGAAATATAGAATTTCAATGGGTATTAGTTGGGTTCCGGTTCAATTTTTCCTATCAACTGGAGTTATGCCAATTTGATAAATGTTTGCTACAAATGACTAGGCTATTTATTAGGAGTCAACCCACCCCTAAGCCCCAGGGTCAATTTATTGTCACCAGAGAAAAAAGCAGGGGGTGGGGAGTGTGGGGACCCACCCTAACCCCTCCCAGGAGGGGAATGTGGGGAGGGTGGGAAGCACAGGATATCAAAAAAATATAGGGTTATAAATATTCTCTGACGACAATGAATTAGCTAAAAAATAGGGCGGTAGGGCCCAGACGTCCTTAAAGCACGCGCTTGCCCGATGCAATGGCAGGGCAGGGAAACGAGAGAGCTTACACTAAGCTGGTGCTATAGTGTGGGAGTATGTCACGTCGGAAATTTTCTTTTTTGTCAAAGGGATATCTCCTTTCAACAATTAATAATTAATTATTCATTATTCATTATTAATTATTAATTATTAATTATTAATTATTACCTATCCTTGAAAAGAAAAGGATTGACTCAAAGGAAAATTTTTTCTCTCTTGGTCGATTGGATATGGCGAGGAGACCGCTCTTATCAGAGCCGCTCCGCTTTTAGCGCAGCTTTGCGATAGCAAACGCCATCCCTCGACCGCTTGTTTCTCCTTTAAAGGAGAGGTTTTAAACCTTAATTATTCGGTAAAGTATTTTGGTTGCGTTAGCGGAACTGAGTTATATCGCGCTGATTATTTGAACACATTCTTTTTCAAAATTGTATTAGAAACAATTAACTTATAACTGAATAGTAGTAGTCTTAAACCCAGTTTTAAAAATATAGATAACAAGTTCAATTTATACTCTAAATGGGTTATAAAAATTTTTATAATAGTTAATTTGAACTGAAAACCTTTAAAATTATGACTCCTGACTCCTGACTCCTGACTCCTGACTCCTAACTCTTAGCTGCCATCAAAATATTACAACTTAAATAGAATTGCTATAGTGAGGCTGTTCAACCAGATTTGATATTAGACAATTTTTTACATAATTAATAACTTCTGGAAAAAAATCAAAAAATCTGACTCAATTTCAGTATAATTTTTAATCAGCTCATTTCCCGCAGTAGCAAGATTATTTTCTCTCTTCAAACGTTTAGATAAACGGACAAAAGTCAAGTTAATCCCTGATAAACTTTTGTAGGAACTAAGCCAATTATCAGATATGATTTTCGGTAATATTTTTGTAATCTCTCTGGTAAAATTTCCTGATTTTTCTGCAAAATAATATATATTTTTTGCACAAATATATCTAAGTTTTCATGAGCAAATAAATTCCAGTGATTAGCTAAAAAATGGTCGTAACAAATATCAATAATTATTCCTGCTAAACGTCTATGACTATTACTAATACGATTTTTACTTCTCAAATATATTGGATGAGTATCAGTAAAGCAATCAACTTGACGATGAGTTTTGATTCCTTGAATAATTTCATGGCTATAAATAGTTTCATATTGTTCTAGATACCCTTTGACAAAATCACCTAATAAATTTCCTATTTGTGATTCCGGAGTATTTTTAGCTAAAAATAAATGAGCTAGATAGTTCATAATGTAGATAAGTATCTGTGCAAAATTAATTTAACATTTGTCAGTAGGAAGTAGGGAGTAGGGAGTAGGGAGTAGCGCATAAAAAATATACATCTCCTCCAAAAGAGGAAACAGAGAGCATCGGATATGGGAGAAATAATTGATAATTTATGGATAAGAATTGATTTTATGTTTAATTCTCACGCCTATCTCTAATATACTTTTGTGCACAAGATATCAATCTAAACATACAGCAGGTTTTACCGAATAATTAATAATTAATAATTAAATAATTCTAGTTTAAAGCCTCCCCTTTTAAGGGGAAAAAGCGGTCGAGGGATGGCGTTTGCTATCGCAAAGCTGCGCTAAAAGCGGAGCGGCTCTGATAAGAGCGGTCTCCTCGCCATATCCAATCGACCAAGAGAAGAAATAATATTTCCTTATATTCAATCAAGAGCGGTTTTAACCAGAGGTAATTATCAATTATCCATTATCAATTATCAATTAATGAACAGGGGTGAGGTACACCCATAGTGGGTAAGATACCTCTACTGGGAACATAGAATTGTTCATATCTTTACTTCATATATAACCGAATATGCTGTATTTTTTCTTACCTATTTAAGCTGACCATCAAGTATACAATTAATATTGCTTGACTACTTAGTTCGATCGTTTTCAACTACAACACATAGCAGTTATAGCAGAAGGAAGTAAGGAAAAAGGGCAGAAAGAGCGAAAAATCTGGCTTTGTCTAAATTTTAAGATTTTGATATATCCTAACTTTTCCTTCGACTACTATATAGCAATCCTCGCAAAGGTTTGTGACAATTTTTATAATAGTTAATTTGAACTGAAAACATGAGTAAATTCTGTACGTCGCCCTACCGATGGGTCTCCTACCTGAGGAGTAACTACCACCAAAATATTACAACTTAAATAAGATTGCTATTTATACAATAAATGAACCTAAATTATAATAATTAAACTACTCTAGATTTTTCCGAAGCTATTTCATAAATTAAATGGATTTTTATCATGGCAAACACTCTAGAATCTATTATTAATCTACTAAAGCTAAATTCTGAATCTACCCTCACAGAATTACCACTGACTGATTTTCAAGTAAGTCCGATGACTTCCCTAGAATTAGTTGAATATCACTTTAATGAACAACCTGACTTACCTGGAGTTATAGTTGCTTCTGATGAAAAGTTTTTTGGCATGATTTCTCGACGCTACTTTCACGAACAAATGAGTTCTCCTTATGGAAGAGAACTATTTATCAAACGTCCTATTCAATATTTTTTAAAAGCAACTCCAACTAAATATTTAGATAACTGTTTGGTATTACTTGCTGAAGAAAAAATTAATTTAGCTGTACAAATAGCACTAAATCGTTCTGAAGAAAATGTTTATGACCCCCTCGTAATTCAATTTTTAAACAAAAACAATCTTGGCTTTTCTACTTATTTTTTACTGAATTTTCAAACTTTAATCTTGGCTCAATCCCATCTACTTAAAGAAGTAAATGATGAATTATCTCGCCACAAAAGTTATGCTAAAAATTATTTGATTCAGCTCAAATATAAACAGCAAAAACTCCAACAAAATACCACAGCATTACGATCGCAAAAACAAGAAATTTTAATTAGACACAAGTTATTAGAAATACAGCAAAATGACATAATTAGTCAATCGGAACAAATTAATGACCTGAACCACAGATTGAAGGAAATTACTGCTTTTATTTCTCAGGAAGGAAAAAAAGCATTTTATGCAACATTTGAAGGAGTACAAAAAATTAACAAAAAGATGGACGAAATTGTCAATATTGGCCACTTGTTTACCAATGAACTAAAACTAATTAACTCTGCATCCCATCAAATTGAAATAGTTAGTAAGCAAGCAAAACATTTGGCAATACAAGCTGCTATTGTTGCTAGTCATTCAGGTTCTGAACTTAGTGGTTTTAGTCATATTACTAATGAGATTGGAAAATTGGTGAATGAAACTTCACAAGCAGGTAGTCAAATGAATTTAGTAGCTAATAACTTAATGATGAAAATTTCTGAACTTAACAACTTAGCTGAAACTGGTAAGCAAATTGCTAAGTCTCTAGTAGAAAATAATCAACGTTCTGAAGCAACATTAGATGAGTTAGAAAAATTAGTTCAACAACCAGACTTGGAGCGATCGGAAGTAAATTCGTCTGATGTTACAGAATTTAGCAAAGTTACTGATATTTCTCAAGAAAATCTGGATCGAGATATAAATATAGTCAATAACTATAAAGAAAAGTTTGAGGAAAAAAATACAGATATTTCTGAATTGCAAATGCAAGTATTGAATAATAAAAAGACAAAGAAAATTTGATACAACAAATTCGTTCTACTTTAAATCACAAAAAAACTTGATATTTAGTTAGATTAAGTTGACAAAAAAATAACTAACTTGATTGAATATTTAGCCAGAGCTTAAGTCAATTTTCAACAATTAATAACTACCAAAAAATTGTGGTCTAAAGGCTCCCTTTATTAACTATCCCTTATAAGGAACTCCTGAAACCTTGATGAGAGGATGGGGAGTAAGAATATTCAAAAAACATATTTTTCAATACACTTTTCTGAGGAAAAATTCTCTCAAATGACTTACACATAACTTCTCACTAATGTCCGCGTTCTATGTTAAGAAAGATGTTTATAAAGCATAGCTTTATTAAGGGGATAAAAAAAAGAGCATATTCCGTATTTCAAGCCTCCTTATTGCAGAGGTACTGATAACTGTTAGCGTAGCTCCGACCACAGGAGGCTAACTGATAACTGATAACTGAAATTACCTCTCCTTAAAATAAAAATCCTCAAACTCTACCCATGTTTATTTATTTGAGATTTTCTAGAATAACTAAAGTATAACTTCTATGGTTAATGAGCAAAATGCAAATTATTGTTACTCCAAATCACTTTCTTTATCGAGATATAAAACTGTACCATCTTAAACTTCGAGGTATTGGTAATCAAGCTACTGGATATTTATATTGCAAAAATAATGAAACTATTAGTAGAGCTACTTCTATGGATAAAACTCAGTTAGAAGGACTTTGTCAGATTAAACAAGCTATTGCTTTACGGCAGCGAGCAGTTATAGATATTGCACCCATTCTAGAAGCACATAACTGGGAGATAATCCCTATTTCAAAAGATAAAACTAATAACTAATAGATACATTATTTCATTTTCCTTTTCTTTTTCCTTTTCCCTGTATCCAATCATTAATCATTTGAGGACAACTAGCTAAAGACTCTGCTAAGGATGCAAATTCTACCAGAGGTAAGGGACGATGAAATACATAACCTTGAAGTTCATCACACTGATTTTTCACTAAAAAAGCCAACTCTTCTTCAGTCTCAACTCCTTCAGCAATAACTCGTATCTTTAATTTGTGAGCCATCAAAATAATTGCTGAGACAATAACTTGGTTAGTAGGATTACTGTTTATTTTACTAATAAAATTTTGATTGATTTTTATACTATCAATAGGGAACTTTTGCAGATAACTTAAGGAAGAATAACCTGTACCGAAATCATCTATAGAAATTTGAATACCTAAACTTTTTAAACCATGTAAACTCCGTATAGCCTTAATTTCATTTGTAATCAAAATACTTTCATTAAAATCTAACTCGACGTAATTAGGAGCTAGACCGCTATTTAAAAGAACTTTAACTAATTTGTGACGTAAATCTAATTGATTTAACTGGCGAGCAGATATGTTGACTCCTACTCGTATTTTTCCTAACCCAATATCTTGCAAAGCTTTAACATTTTCACAAGCAGTCTTCAACACAAATTCACCTATAGGTTCAATTAATCCTGTTTCTTCTGCTAGGGGTAAAAATTGTCTTGGTAATATTATAGAGCCATCAGATTTTTGCCAGCGCAGTAGAGCTTCAGCACCTACAATTTTGCCTGTTTTTAAATTAATTATTGCTTGGTAGTAAATCTTAAATTGTTTACTTGATAGTGCCGAATGTAAATCATTCTCTAACTGCAAAGTCTGGCTACTTTGATCTTTACCTACTTCATTATCAAAATAATATTGATTATTGCCCTTTCTTCTGGCATATTCCATCGCTTTTCTAGCTTTTAAAAGTAATTGCCCCAGTTGTTTTCCATCAATAGGATAAAGAGCAATTCCAGCATTAGCACTAATCAAAAACTTTTGTTGCTTTAACACATAAGGTTCGACAAATTGCTGTAGAATTTTTTGAATTATACCTGTAATTTCTACCTTCTGATGAAGTGATTCTAGAATAATCACGAATTCATCTGTATTTAAGCGAGCTATCACGCTATTTTTACTAATAAACTTATTAATTCTTTCAGTTATATTTCTAATCAATAGATCGCTCCAATCATATCCTAAATCATCAATGCGCTTGAAGCGATTTATACCTAAATAAATCACAGAAATACTTTGTACAAAATCTTGTTCTTTTTCAGAAGATTGTGTTTTTGAATTTGCGGCATTACTAATAATTTGAGCGAATTTATCTGATAATAAAAGCCGATTACTTAAAAGACTTGGATTTTCTTGATTAGTTAATTTATTAAGTTGAGATTTTACAGTTTCAATTTGCTTAATGTACTGTGACTCTATAGCTTGTTCCCCTTGATATTTCTGAAGGGCAATCTCAATTGTAGTTTTTAATGATTGAGGTTTAAATGGCTTAACTAGATATCCATAAGGTTCGGTTAACTTTGCCCGCCCTAACGTATCATCATCTGCATAAGCAGTCATATAAACAACAGGTATTTTTAATTGAGAACGAATATGCCCAGCAGCTTCAATGCCATCCAAATCTCCTTGAAGCATAATATCCATTAGTACTAAATTAGGATTTTCTTTTGTTGCAGTTTGAATTGCTTCTTCGCCAGAGTCTACAATTCCAACTACTTCATATCCTAATTTACGAAGGTTTCTAGCAATATTTTCCGCGACAATAAGTTCATCTTCAATAATTAAAATTTTTGTGGGAGATGTGGGAGTTGTCACAGAATTTTGAGTAATATCCATAGCATTTTACCAGCAGAAGTTGGATAGCTTAATTGTACATATCATTATACATACTAATTATCAAAAATTATGCTACAAAAAGGAGGTAGAAAATTTATGTCTAATAGGATGATGATGACATCCAATACAGTCATCTATATCTATAGTTTTTCTTGATTTATGCTTGACTTATCTTTTGTGACATTACTTGATTAAATTTTGATCTTAAAGTTGCTAGAAGACCCGCACTCTTCTGTCAGGGAGTGCCAGAATGAATACCAATCAATGTTGCGGTTCTTATCTCATGTCCGGTTAAATAGTTATAAATAATAATAGTTATAAATAATAAAGGAGGAGTCAGTCCTCAGTAGGGGCGAATGGCATTTTCTAACGCAGAGCTGCCGCTAACGCCCGCACAGGAGTCAGGAGCAAATAAAGAGGGAAGAAGAGGAGAAAGTTTTTTCCAAATCGCTATTATCCGGACATGATATTACAGTAGTATGCTATGGCCAATATAATAAAACCTGTGGGCTAGCAGTGTCTAGGGGAGTCGTCATTTCAGTTATCAGTTATCAGTTATCAGTTATCAGTACCTCTCTCTGCCTGTTTGCGCAGCATGACCTAGGAAAGTAAAGTGAATTGAAATATTGAACTTGATTTTCTCTTGGTCTCATGGATATGGCGAGGGGACCTCACCATCCCACCCTACGGGAAGCTCCGCTACGACCGCTTTTTCATCCCCTTGTAGAGCGGTAGCTCGTGGTGCAGCCAAGGGGAGGCTTGAGACCCTATTTTTTGGTCAGTAGGCCAACGTACATAATTAATGGCTTTAATGCCAGTTTTTAGAGCATAAATTATCTTTTTTGTCAAAGGGACATCTCTTGCAAAGTATGCACGGTCGCGTGAGCGGAACGCAGTTCTATCACATTTATTATTCAAACACATTCTTTTTCAAAATAGACATCTCCAATAATAAAAAATCAAATCAATTATCCCACAGAAATTATCAATTCTTTCCCCCTACTCCCTACTCCCTACTCCCTACTCCCTCTTTTCTGGAGATGTCTAATGGTATTATTCAGTAGAAGCCTACTCTCTACTCTGAAGCAAATTTAGCAAAAATGGGCTATATTTGGCATAAGACTACTAGATATTGAAGTAAATTAAGTAAGCTTAAAATTTTAACTATTCATCTATGTTTTTACTTGATTCAAAAGTTATTAATTACTGCCATTAATTCTTCTGGTTTATCGACTAAAGCATCTGGCTGATAATCCGATAATACTTCTCTAGAATTAAATCCCCAAGTCACGGCTATTACTTTTACTTTAGCTTTTTTGGAAGCACTAATATCTCTAGCTTCATCTCCGATATAAACGATCTCTTCTGGTTGAATATTCTCGGTTTTAGATATTTTTAATAATCTTATCTTTGCCAAAAGAGTCGCGCCTGAAATTAAAAATCAAATATTAATAAATCATATTTTTCCAAGACAAACTCGACATTTTTGTAACTATTAGAAGTAATTATTCCCAGTTTATAACCATGCTGTTTCAATGCTAATAAAACTTCGTTAATACCATAAAACAAACTGACATTGTTAATTTCTTTTTGAAACTCTGCTCTAATTCTTCTTAATAAAAAAGGCACTTTAAAAATAGATATTCCTGACTGATTAATAACTTGTAGAGGGCTTAATTTTTCGATTTCTAGAATTTCTTCCTTCTTAGCTTGTTTATATCCAAATTCAACTGATAAATCATTTGTAATTGCAAAAATTAGATCGAAAGTATCTGCTAATGTACCATCAAAATCAAAAATAACAGTTTTTATCATTATTATATAACAATTACTAATTGCTTTCTGATTCTATCATTAGAGACTGTTTGTAAACAATTAATAATTAATAATTAATAATTAATAATTAGGGCTTACCGATCTAATATCAAAGCATTGACTGATATTGGTAAGTGCCTTTAAAGGATCGAAAAAAGTGCAAGCTTTTCGGTCGCTCAAGCTCAAAAAGCTAGTATTTTGGGATGATTATGGCAGAACAATCTTGGGAAAATTTTTACGACTACCTCCTAATTAATTTCCATTTCTCCTCCACCGGAGGGGTTAGGAGTGAGTTGTCTCCTGTCTCCTGTCTCCTACCCCTACCAACAGACTTTATGAGCGCAAACCCTAACTATGACTCGATAATGTATAGCAGAAAGCAGAAGGAAAAATCTGGCGTTGTCTCAGTTTTATGCTTTTGATATGTCCTCACCTTTCCTGCGACTACTATAAATCAATAAACCTAATCTATGGAAGTGGATAACTTTGACTTTGACTTCATTCAAGATTAGCACGAGCATTTCGTCGCAGCATTTCTGGCTTAATACGTCGTAGCGCGGAAGCTGGAAACTGCTTATCCCAATCTTGTTCAGATATCTCTGCTAGTTCTGTTAACTTAGGGGTTACATTACCAGGATAAGGTTGAAAATCATCAATGTTTGTCTTTTGGGCAAATCGTTCATTCCAAGGACAAACATCCTGACAAATATCACAACCCGCGACCCACCCTTTCAAATTTGATTTTATATGTTCGGGTAGTTCAGGATTCCTATTTTCTATTGTATGATAAGCAATACAAAGATTGGCATCAACAACAAAAGGTTCTACGATCGCATTAGTCGGACAAGCTTCCAGACAACGAGTACAACTACCACAATGTTGAGCGTGAGGGCGATCGCTTGTCAACTCTAGGTTAGTTAGCACTTCCCCCAAAAAGACCCATGAACCATATTCTCTAGTAATTAAATTACCATTTTTTGCTATCCAACCCAAACCAGCTTGTTGTGCCAATGGCTTTTCTGGAACTGGACCTGTATCCGCATAATACCTGGTTAAAATTTCCTTTTCTTGCTCTTGCAACCAGTTATTAAGAGCTTTTAACTTTTTGTGCATGACTTTATGATAATCCCGACCCCACCCATAGCGAGAAATTTTACCTATTTCAGAATTTTCAGAATGTTGATGTGGCGTGTAATAGTTGAGAGCAACACAAATAATAGATTCGACCTCTGGCATCACAAGTTTCAAATTTTGACGCTTGGGGTTAGCCATCCATCTTAAGTCTGCTTGATAACCTTTGTTCAACCATCTCTGCAATCTTTCTCTGTCTGAATTTAACTCATTTACTGAAGCTATCCCAACCTTGTGAAATCCTACTTCTAGGGCTTTCTGTTTGATTTGACTTATGCTAAGTACAGATTTCATCATAAAAATTCGGTAAGTGGGAAACCACTGTCTTTTAAGCGGTGGATGGAAGCGACTCGACGGGTTTTAACCCGTAGTCAAAAAAATGTGTTATTATCAATTAATAACTTAAAAGTAGCCTCAATGGCTTTTTAGCCGGAGAGAGTAGTGGCAATTGGCACCGCCTAGTGGACTGCTGCTGTATACGTACTACGGTACGGTACTGGCAATGTGGTTGTTTTGCCTGAAGGCATACTTCGTAAACGAGCAATGTGAAAATCGTGGTTTGAACCCGATAGAAAGCTCCTCTGAAGAATCCACGCGACTTTAGTCCGTGGAGTGTCAATAATACTAGCTAGATTTGTAATATAGAATCCGGTTATGTACCGGTTATATAGCAGATAGTTCATAAAAATATAGTCAAATAAGACATATCTTGATCAGGACTTACGCAAATCAACCTTGAAAACACCATATGTAGGGGCGCAATTCGGAGCTTTGCGTTAGCAAATGGCATTCGCCCTCACTGAATTTAGTGTATGTGCGTAAGTCCTGTTTATTTTGTAGGTGTTACCCTGACTGGGTGTTAGTGTTTGCGTAGCATGACAAAGGTCAAGCTCCTCCAAAGGAGGCACTACAACACTACGCCAGTTGCTTTAAGTCAGGAGACCTGCAAGGGCGCACTGGCTCCTCTATCCCATGGTCAAAGACAAAAGGGAGCTACTTTTTATTCTCCTCTTTTTTGACCAAAAAATCAGGTCAATAGCCTCCCCTTGGCGGAGCCGCGAGCTACCGCTCTACAAGGGGATGAAAAAGCGGTCGAGGGATGGCGAGGTCCCTCGCGATATCCAATCGACAAACTATATTTAACTACCTATATTTAACTACATCAGGACTTACGCAGAACCTCTATATCTAGCGAATGGCATTCGCCCTCTAGCATTCGCCCGGCGATTCGCGTAATTAGGAGCATGACAAACGGAAATCGCCCCTACAGATGGTGTATTACCTAGTATTTTGCGTAAGTCCTGTGCATAAGACTATATTTATGTACAAGAGAGTTGTCGCTAAATAGAGGGAAAAAATCGCTCCAACCTAGACAGAGCAATCATTCCAAGGTATTTTAGTCGGCAATAGCTACAATCCTTATAGAACAAGGTTTTTGGGGATTTTTTAAGTTATAAAGCGACAAGTCTAAGGTTTATGATACTTGCATTGAACAAGCTAACATTTTTTGTCCTAGTTCTATATTATTAGAAGCACACTTCCAGTCTGGATGACTTGTCATTAATAAACTTTCTAAAGTTTCTTTGTCAAATAGATGCCATACTAGGGATTTATTAAAATAGCATTCGACTGCATAGCAGTTTTGACTAATACAGTAAATATAACAAGTTTCGGAAGCTCTCTCAATTTTTATATGTGCCCCTGGTTCTAGGTCGCGAAATTGAAATATATTTTGTTTAAATTCATCTGTAGAAGACACTGTAAAACCAGGAATTGCTGCCGTTAGTGTTTTTTCTCCATTGATATGAATCCAATAATTACGAGTGGGATCAATTCTTTCTAGCCAAGGAGATTCATCATCTAGACGATAACGAGGAGCTAAAGGAAAAAACATATTCATATAACAAGCCTAATATATATATTTTAATTATATCTAAATAAACCTTATTTTGATCTTGCGGTAGAGTATAGTTAGATGCAACTAAACTTAACAAAACTTATCAGATAGATCGTATATATAATAGTTATCACAATCTTTTTTCAGTTGTGTAATACCAATTAGATAAAATATTGTCACACTTATGGAACAGGGAAGAGGAAATAGGACACAAAGTTAAGGATAAATGTATCAAAAAGAGGAAAAAAATCAAAATTTACAATAATTAAAGTCAATAAATCAATAAATATTGATAACAGATTTAATTTTATAGAGGTATTTTGACCAAAAAATCAGGTCTCAATCCTCCCCTTGGCGGAGCCGCGAGCTACCGCTCTACAAGGGGATGAAAAAGCGGTTGAGGGATGGCGAGGTCTCCTCGCCATATCCAATCAACCAAGACAGCGGTCGATCTTCGGAGCTTCCCGTAGGGTGGGATGGCGCAATTCGGAGTGGCTCTGATAAGAGCGGGTTTCGGAGCCATATCCATGAGACCAAGAGAAAATCAAGTTCAATATTTCAATTCACTTTACTTGACCTTTGTCATACTGCGCAAACAGGCACAGAGAGGTACTGATAACTGTTAACGCAGTTCCTCCGGAGGAGGCTAACTGATAACTGATAACTGAAATGACCAATCTCCACAAATTTATCTTTATCAAAGAGAAAGCCTGACAACTTCCGTCTATTTCGTTGCATTATTTAGCTTGTAATTCCGATAAATCTAATCCAGGGAAAGTAGTTAATGTGTAAGCATTCCGCAAGAAATGCTTACGTTAATCTTAACTTTCATCAGCAATATTTTTATCTTGATTAAAATATAAAATAATTAATAGTTAAACAAGTACTTTATTGTACTTTTTCTGGTATATTTGCCTGTAATTTTAGGCAGTTTCTACCATCTATCTGCAATGTATAATCTACACGATCCATTAATCTATTCATAATCAACCATCCATAACCACTTTCTTGTTTAGCTTCTGGTGTTGGTGGGTCATACTCTCCCATACTATAACCTTTACCATAGTCCCAAATTTCCAAAGCAATACCACCGTCTTTGGCTTCTAAGCGTATTAATACTGGTAAGTTAGGTTGGTCTTTATGAGCATGACGAATCACATTGGAGTAAGCTTCTGCCAGTACCAAGCGTAAACGGTTGGATTGACGAGGCCAATCAATATGTTCTCCTAGCTCTACTTCTAAACTGCTCAATAACCATTGTTCGACAATCGTCAAAAAACGTAAGTCGCTTGGCACCTGAAGCTCGGTTTTCATAAATTCACAGAACCTCCAGAGATAGTATAGTTTGGTCATCTTCTTGAACTTGATTATTAGCTCGGATATAAGCTAATAAACTATTTAGGTCTATTTGGCTTTTGTGCTGTTTTAAAAGTTGCCATAAACCTTCTTGCTGCAGCATTACACGAGTTTGTTTCCCACTATCAGTAGCCTCTTGAACTACTGTAGCTTCAGTTATGCCATCACTGGTCAGTAGAAATACATCTCCTGAATTTAAGTCTATAGTACCTGCTTTTCCTTTCCATTTTGGCAATATTCCGAGGGGAATACCACGTTCCTTGAGAAAATTTGGTTGCACTTGATTAGAGTCCTGATTTTCTGCACTTAGCAGTTTAGTTTGAGACCAAACCAAGGGATATACATGACCAGCATTAGCGTAAGCTAATAATCGAGTTTCTGGTGTATAACGAGCCAAAACCATTGTAATGAAACAATTGTTACTAATCAGGTCGTCACAGAGACCAATATTAAGATTTTGCATTATTTCGTAAGGGTCTGGGGGATTTTCTTGAGAAAGTTCTCGTCGCATCACAGACATAGCACTTGCCATGAATAAAGCGGCAGGCACTCCCTTACCAGAAACATCTCCCACTGCTAACCAGATGTCACCTTGAGAATGGGTATAAACTTCAAAGAAATCTCCTCCTACTTCTCTGGCAGGATAGCAGCAAGCTTGTATCCTTAATGTGTCAAATTCTGGCCAACTTTGAGGTAATAGGTTGCTCTGTATCTGACGAGCTACCTCTAGCTCATTACGCATTTGTTCTGCAAGTTCTCTGGTGCGTTGATATAGTTTAGCCTGAGATAATGCTAATGCTCCTTGCTCTAGGACACTTTCTATCAATTCTATATCTTCTGAAGACCAAAATTTACTGCTATCTTGTTGATAAAGAGCTAAAACTGCTAGTAAGTCTTGTTGATAAATCAGGGGGATTATTAATTTAGAGATGCTTTTACCTGAACTTTCTTCTAATTGGGTTTGACGACTTATTGCTACTTCCAAAAATTGTTCTGGTGTGAAAGGGAAGTTATTTTCGGTAATTTCAGGGTTTTGATAAGAAAAAGGTTCAGACATTAAGCGATCGCCTTCTACTGGCCATAACTTACCTGCTGTTGCGTCAAAAGTCTGTCCCACTGTTTGAATGATTGTCGATAACATACTAGAGTAATCCAATGATTCTCTAATGGCACTCATTACTTCGTTTAACATAGACTCTCGTCGCAAAGCACGAGTTAGAGCTTTGGTGCTTTGGCTGACAATTTTGTAGGTTTCTGAAGCTTGTTGTACTACAGCCTTGAGTTCTTCTGGATTCCAAGGCTTTGTGATATACTTGAATACTTTTCCTGAGTTAATTGCTTCTACTAAGTCTTCTACATCTGTATAGCCTGTAAGTAGAATCCTAACTGTATTTGGATATTTTTCTAATGTTGTGCCTAAAAACTCTGTACCATTCATTTCTGGCATTCTTTGGTCAGAGATAATCAGTGCCATTTCTCCTTCATTTTCCAAAACTTTCATGGCACTGAAAGCACTATCTGCTTTGTATACTTTAAAGTCTCGCCGAAACGTCCTGTACAACAAATCTAGGTTGTCTGGTTCGTCATCGACTACCATCAATTTTAATTTCCCCTCTCCCCGACTCATGCTATGCCTTACTCCCAGACAATTTTTCAAATTTTATACTCTCCGGTTGGCCTTGAGAGTTTCCTAATTTATTAATTTATATACTTAATATATTTAGGATAAATAGCCTTGAGTTAAATTTTATGAATTTGGGGTTCATTTTTTCTCTGGCCATAAACTTCCAAGAAAAACTCATTTTGAGTATATTTTATACTTAGTTCTAGATATAGATTATTCCCATAAATGTTTCATTTACTAATATTAAATATTATTCAATAATAAATTTAATTATAAGTTTTTCTTGTTAATTACTTATTGATTTTTATACTTAATTAACCGATTTTTTCTGCCAATCTAAGTTTAGCAGAACGTGCCCGTGGGTTTAATGTTATTTCATTATCTTTGGCTTGAATGGGCTTTTTTGTCAATACTTGCAAAACAGATGAATTTCTGAAGCTATGTTTAACTAAACGATCCTCTAAACTATGAAAACTAATAATTCCAATTCTACCTCCTGGTTTGAGCCAGTTAGGGGCATTGTCTAGAAATGTTTCTAGGGCAGTAAGTTCTTGATTTACTTGTATTCTTAGAGCCTGAAAAACACGAGTAGCGGGATGTATTCTACCATAACGGTATTTGCGAGGTACACAATGGGCGATCGCTTCTGCCAATTCGGTTGTTGTTTCAAAAGGACGATGTTCTACTATTTTTCTAGCAATACGTCGTGACAAACGTTCTTCTCCATAGGTATAAAAAATATCTGCTAATTTGGCTTCTTCCCAATAATTAACTATTTCGGCTGCGGTCAGAGATTGCTGTTGGTTCATCCGCATATCTAATTTAGCTTGATGCCGGAAACTGAAGCCTCGTTCTGGGGTATCCAATTGCACCGAGCTTACACCCAAGTCTGCTATTATACCATCAAATTTAAGATTTTTTGGCTCATACTCTGCAAAATTTCCATGCCAAAATTGAATATTGGAGTTTTCAGAGGCCAGTAAAGTTTTACAATAGGCGATCGCTTGTTGATCTTGGTCAATAGCTACTACTTTAACATCTGGGGCCGTAGCTAGAATTGACTGAGTATGGCCACCAAATCCTACTGTGGCATCCAAGTAAAGACCTCTTGGAGATATTGTCAAACCTTGGATTAATTCGGCACTGAGAACAGGTACATGGTTCATCAAGTCTGAAGTCTATAAGAAAAATTTACATTAGACTTGTTGGGAAATCAGAACTGATACTGCTCAAAACCTGAGAATATACCATTTCTCATAAAGATGAAGTACATTTACGATCCCCCATTATCCCCTTAAAAATGGGGAGCTTTCATGCGTCCCCCCTTTTGGTTCCCCCTTATCAAGCTATGCTTTATAAACATCTTTCTTAACATAATACTTGACAAAAAAACAAGTTATGTTATGGAGAAAAGTGTATTGAAAATACATTTTTTTGAGAACTGCAGACAGGATTTTTCCGGATCATCCCCCCATCTCCCCATCTCCCCATCTCCCCATCCCCCATCTACAGGGTTTCAGGAGTTCCTTATAAGGGATAGCTTATCAAGGGGGGTTAGGGGGGATCTAAAACTGTATCTCATAAAATTAGAGAAGTGCTATATAAGCCGTTCATTTATTGAAGTAGACAAATACTATGTCTTTTAATTCATCAGAATTTTAGCCACTTTTTTAGCTTAATTCCCAACAAGTATATTCTGTTAGTTAAAACACTATATATAGTGTGGCACTATAGTTTTGAATTAGTATATGTAGTCTCTTAACAAGGACTATATATGGTTCGAGTAACTAGCTGTCCCTATAATTTATGTAACAGAACATAAATACAAGCAATAATAATAACATTTAGCCTAAACCTATTGACGGTCTAACAATTGGGCTGAAATAAAAACAGGTAACAATGGAGA
>NZ_BLZO01000099.1 GCF_014132355.1 Okeania sp. KiyG1 | reverse complement strand
CTGCAATTAGTGTTAGGGCGATGGTTCGGTAAATTGATTTTGATTTAACCATGAGATTTTGAGAGAGATTAAATTTGTTGATATTTGAGCGATCGCTCAGATTATAAGATTAAATTATCTAAATTTTTTGCGATAATTGAAATTAGGATTAGGGGATAGTTCGGCAAATTGATTTTGATTTAACCATGAAATTTTGAGAAAGGTTAAATTTGTTAATTGTTGATAATTTGCCAATATCCATAGATTGATAATTGAGGCAAATATAAATATAACAATTCCCAAAAAGCGTGAGGTACAAAATTTTAGGTTTGAGGGAACACCGGAGCTGGGAACAGGGAATAAAAAGACAAAAAAATAACTGTATCTCACTAATTTGATAAACGCTATAGCGTTTTGCTGAAAAACTTCAGATTCAATTATCTAAATTTTTGGTGAGAATCAAAATTAGTATTATGGGGATAATTCAGGAAATTTATTTTTGTTTATACATGATATTTTCAGAGAAATTAAATTTGTTGATGTTTGAGTGAACGCTCACAACTATAAATTGATAATTGAGCTAAATATCAATAGCGTTTTGCTGAAAAACCTCAGATTCAATTATCTAGATTTTTAGTAAGAATTGAAATTAGGATTAGGGAGATAATTCGGGAAATTGATTGAGATTTATAGATGATATTTTGAGAGAAATTAAATTTGTTGATGTTTGAGCGATCGCTCACAACGATAAATTGATAATTGAGCTAAATATCAATAGCTAAGATTAAGGATTAGTACTTGATACTATAATTCTTTTTCACAGTTGTCAATTTAAAATAACTTTTATAAATATGCTTTAGTCCAAAATGATACAATTAAAATTAAAACAAGAGGGTAAATTTTATGGCAAGAAAAACACCAACGGGAAGAAAACTACCAAGCAAATATCAAGAAGAAGAAAATTATAAGGAGGAGGTTTATCAAAGGGATAACTTAATTTACGACCCCGATCAAATTAATATTATTACTCGAGAAATTACTATTAAAGAGTTATTGAGAAAAATAGGTGAAAATTTTATTGATTTAGCCTCTGATTTTCATGGTTATACCGATATATGGAACGATGCAGTTAAAAGTAGATTGATTGAATCTATTATTATTAGAATTCCTTTACCAGCTTTTTATGTTGATGGTACCAATGAAAAGCAATGGTTAGTAGTGGATGGATTACAAAGGCTGTCAGCTTTAAAAGAATTTATTAATGATAATACTTTATGTTTAACTGGTTTAGAATATCTAGACATTGAACTTGATGGTAAAACCTATAAAGAATTAGACCGTAAATATCAACGTCGTATTGAAGAAACCCAGGTTAAAGTATATCTAATTACACCAGGTACACCAGCTAAAGTTAAGTACAACATTTTTAAACGTATTAATACAGGAGGAGGACTTTTAACTCTTCAAGAAATACGTCATACTCTTAATCCTGGTAAAGCAGTTAAATTATTAGCTGAACTTGCTAAATCTCCAGAATTTACTAATGTTATTCAGATTAGTGAAACAAAAATTAAGCGTATGGAGGATCGGGAATTTGTGCTAGGTGCTTTAGCAGTGATGCTTACATCTGATTCTTACAAAGATTATGCAAGATATAAAAGAGAAGAATTTTTAGATAATGCCATGAAAAAAATTAATAGTTTATCTGATTATGAAATTAAACAACTTGCTAATAAATTCAAAAAAACTATGGTTGATTATCAAAAAATATTTGGCAATCAACATATTCGTCAATCTAATAAATTAAGAAGATATTCACTTGATAAAACATTATCTGAAACCTTGTTACTTTCTAATAAAGCATTATTTGAAACCTTGTCATTTCATATTAGTCAGCTTAACAGTCAAGAAATTCAAAAACTTATAATGAGGAAGCAAGACTTAATAGATAAATTTATCGAATATGTAGATAAAGACAAAGAATTTACCAAGTCTATCTCTCAAGCTCAAGATAAGATAGAATATCGTTTTGAAACCATTGAAAAATTATCAGATCAGTTATAAATGATTAGTTCAGTACATTTAAAAAACTTTAAACCTTTTGCTAATCAATCCCTATAATTTAAACCACTGACTTTACTATCTGGTCTGAATAGTACGGGCAAATCTTCTGTCTTACAAGCATTACTTTTAATGCGTCAATCTTATCAACAAGGTCTACTACAAAATCAAAAACCAGGTTTAGCCCTTAACGGCGATTTAGTCTGTATTGGTACTGCTCAAGATGCACTATTTGAAGGAGCACAAGATGATTTTATTAGCTTTGAAATTGTTTGGCGAAATGACAAAAAAGGAATCTGGAATTTCTCCTATGACCGAGAAAAAGATGTTCTAAATCTTGCCTCAACATCTGTTACCCCTGATATCTATAAACTTAGTCTTTTTAATCAAAAATTCCATTATCTTCAAGCTGAACGTTTAGGTCCGCGTTTATTTTCTCAAATGTCAGATTTCCAAGTACAACAACTCCAACAATTAGGAGCAAAAGGTGAATATACAGCACACTTTTTATTTATTAATGAAAATCAAACCATACCAAATTGTAGCTTAGGACATCCAGAAGCAGACTCACTAATTTTAAGAGAGCAAGTCGAAGCTTGGATGGGAGAAATTAGCCCAGGTACGCGACTAAAAATTAATGCAAAACAAGATATAGATTTAATGAGTCTTCAATATTATTATGGAGATAGTAATCCTTATCGTTCTACTAATGTTGGATTTGGAATTAGCTACACTTTACCAATTATTGTGGCAATTCTTTCTTCTCCACCTGGCACTTTAATTCTCATTGAAAATCCCGAAGCACATCTTCATCCAAAAGGTCAATCAAAAATGGGAGAATTATTAGCTCTCGCTGCTAGTTGTGGAGTACAAATTGTAGTTGAAACTCATAGTGACCATGTTTTAAATGGTATTAGAATAACAGTTTATAGAGGAAAACTTGACCCTGAAAAAGTTCAATTACGCTATTTTGAACGCCGAAAACAAGGAACAGAATTTGTCACTGAAATAATATCCCCCCAGATAGACCGGAACGGACGAATAGATAAATGGCCAGAAGGTTTTTTTGACGAGTGGGATAATAGTTTAGAAGCACTTTTAGAACCCAGAGAAGAGTAAAATATGGATTTAGAAATGGTGCTGAATGAACTTTCCCTAGAAACTCCTGTTGCTGATATTTCCACAGCGCGAAAATTAATGTCAGAGTTAATTCAAACTTTAATCCAAACAAAGAAATTAGGTGTAAAAATACTTCGGACTGACAGAGACCTTAACTATATAGAACTTGCTCCTAATTATCCTATAGCAAGTTGGCGTAACGACCGGGAAGTAGACAGAGAGGAGCGTAGATTTTTTCGCTCTCTTATCACTAAAGTTCCTCTTTGGAGTGATGTTACTGAAGAAATTAAAAGTAAATTTGATTTGTCTGAAGTTTGGCATCAAGGAAAATTAGCAGAAGGTCTTCGTTTAGCTTTAATTAGTGATTATATTGCGATTAGCTTATTATCCCAACCACAATGGGATACAGATTTTCTAGAACTTCAGCTAACAGAGTTAGGTAAAAATCAAGAGTTAATTTACCAGTCCGAAAAAAATGTTCATGCTAGTCGAAGTAGTCATGTAAAACAACATACTGAATGGATTAAAAACTGCATCGAAAATAAATTATTTGATAGGCAAGTTGATGGAGAAGTACTATGGGAAAGGAGACAAGAATTTTTGCCAAATTTAATCCTCTGTGAACAACTAGAGCAACAGTTACAAAACCTAAACACTGGCGACCACATTTTGCAACAGGTAAAGAAACGATTATTGGAATTAGAACAATACTGTAAAACTTGGAAAACTGGAGCTTTTAATAAAAACCTTCTCCCTAGCAAAACAACCCCAGAAAGTGACTCAAGAATTCAACAGTTTAGACAACAACTAACTATTAAATGTCCTGATGGTAAAAAACGTCTTTTTAGTTGGCATCTACGCATGACTCCTGGTGCTTGGCGACTTTATTTTTCAGAAGAATTAGGACCTGGAAAAATTCTCATTGGTTATGTAGGTCTTAAGCTAAAATAGGTAAGAATTTCCTAGGTCATGCTGCGCAAACAGCAGTCAGCATTCAGCATTCAGCTATTAACTTATTGTCTTAGAAGGAGAATTCAAAATTATGTTTGCTTCCACATTCCGCAGGAAAGAAAAAGGTAACAAGCTAACTTTAGTAAGTCCTGTATGTTCATACATCTGAATGCGAGCACATGACAAACGAAAATGCTGTTTGCGCAGCATTCCTCAGGAAATGCTAATAGTTGTTTGCGCAGCATTCCGCAGGAAATACTTACTAAAATAGTCACAATATTTTTGATAGTTAAATCCATATAAATATTAACCAAACTCCATGAGTAAAAATTCTAATTTTCCAATTCCCCAATTTTCTTATATTTGTGGCATTCTCACAATTATAACTCTATTAATATGGCTCCTCAGAGGCTTAAAAATTCTGGCATTTTTACCAGGAGGAGTGATTTTACTTCTAATTTTTTTATCCATAACAACTGGTGTAATTAGCCTCTTACAACGACCACATTAATTCAGACTTTTTTTGCCCTTTTTTCTCATACTTCTATAACTTATTAAATAATTAAGGTTTAAAGCCTCTCCTTTAAAGGAGAAACAAGCGGTCGTTTGCTTTTGCTTTTGCTTCGCAAAGCTGGCGCAACGCAAAGCTGGCGCAACGCAACGCTGTCGCGTTTCGCGTCAGCGGAACGGAGTTCTATCTTCGCAGCTTCCCGTAGGGTGGGATGGAGAGGTCTCGGAGCCATATCCAATCGACCAAGAGAAGAAAAAATTTTTATGATTAGTCAATCCTCTTTTTTTCAAGGAGAGGTAATTGTTAATTAGGGCTTGCTGATTAAATCTAAAAGTATTTACAGATAAAGATTTTAGCCTTTTTGGAGCCTTTGAAAAGTGCCTGTTTTTCAGCTATTAATTCTCAAAAAGGAGCGTATTTTAAGCTCATAGTTGGGCAGAAAAATCATTCTTACATTCTTACTCCTACCTCCTCTAAATTCCCTTTTCTCCTGTCTCCTGTCTCCTGTCTTCCCCTCCCCTCCTGGGAGGGGTTAGGGTGGGTTGTCTCCTACCTTCACCCATAAGACTTTTTCAGCAAACCCTAATTATTAATTATTAATTATTAATTATTAATTATTGAAGACTTCTAACTTCATTATCCCGTGCCATTGCCTCCCCTACTGTTACATTTAATTGTGCCCCAATTAATACCACCAATGAACTAATATATAACCACAACAATAAAATAATAAAAGTACCAATAGTTCCATAAGTTCGGTTATAGTTACCAAAATGAAAAACGTATAAACGAAATAAATTAGAAGCTCCTGCCCACATTAATGCTGATATAATTGCACCAGGCATAATAGGTGTACTTTTCCGTCTACGACTCGGACCAAAACGATAAACAAAAGCAAAAGCTGTAGAAACTATTCCTAAAGTAATCGGCCATCTTAATTGACCCCAAGTTTCTAATAATTGTGACTTCAACACACAATTATCAACTGGTTCTTGAAATAAACAACTAGCAACCTGGTCAGGGGGACAATTTGGTAGAGTTTCTAGTAAGCAACTTTGCCGAGCAATCATGTCTACAATTAAGTCACTAACTAATACTAATCCAGAGGCAATAATTAATAGTATGAGAGTACCAATAGTTAGTCCTAAAGAAACTAATTTTGCTTTCCAAAAAGGTCGTTTTTTCTCAAGAGGAACTTGATGAATTTCGTCAAGAGCTGCCATAGCAGAACTCAGTACGCTAGAAAATATCCATATTGAGCCAATAAAACTGAAAGAAAATATTTCTCTGTTGGGGGTTCTCAGAATTTCATCAACAGCACTGCTAATTAAAAATCGCACTTGATTAGGTACTATATCTGTTAGTAAACCACCCATTTGTAATAGAGGCGATCGCAAAGATTCAAATAATCCAATTGCTGAAATTATTGTTAATAATCCCGGAAATAAAGCGAGCATTGCATTATAGGCCATCTCCGCTGATAAACCTGCTAATCTACTTTTGCCAGCACAAATACATACTTGTTTAATAGTATTAAAGTTTAGATGAAGGATGAACTGAAAAAAACGAATAATTCGCTTCAGTATATGTTTGACGATCCTTTTTAATATCGTCAATATTATGCCATAACCACGTTTAGCAATTGGAGTTAATAAGTTGAAAAATCGCTGCCTATTGGAGTGGTTTAAAACCTCTCGCAATGTGGCAGAATTAAAGTGACGTAAAAAGTGGAAAAAGCTCATAGGGCTTTTAGGCAAAAAGGATTATCTGAGTTACTTTTAGTAGAGAATAATTTGTCAATTAACAAAAACTTAAAAACAACAATTATAAATTTATAAATTATAGAATATTGTGTTATAATCAGTGTATATTCAAACTGTATCACTTATGAAGTATACTTACCAATATCGTATATATCCAGCAAACGTGCCAGAAGTTAGCACTAAACAACTGGCTCAGAATTTGTCGGTATTGGTACAACAGAATGCTAGGAGAACGTTTTAACTGGTGGGAGCAAAACAGATGTCCTATAAATGCTTGTCCTCTAATTTCTCATTTACCTGAATTAAAAGACAAACCAAATTACTATAACCAGAAAAAGCAATTACCAGAATTGAAAAAGGCTATAGTAGAAGTCAAACACTCAGGCGAGCATCTGGATTTTTCCCAAGTTTATTCAACAGTTTGGCAAGATGTCTTTCAACAATTAATAATTAATAATTAATAATTAATAATTAATAATTAATAATTAATAATTAACAATTACCTCTCAAAAGAAAACGGATAGGATTGACTCAAAGGAAAAATTTTTCTCTCTTGGTCGATTGCATCTGGCGAGGTCTCCTAGCCATCCCACCCTACGGGAAGCTGCGCTACGACCGCTTGTTTATCCCCTTAAAAGGAGAGGCTTTAAACCTTAATTATTCGGAAAAAGAGTAGAAACAACATTTTCTATATTTGTAGCAGGCGATCTTCAACAATGAATAATGAATAATGAATAATTAATAATTACCTTTCCTTGAAAAGAAGAGGATTGACTAATAATGAAAAATTTTCTTCTCTTGGTCGATTGGATATGGCTCCGAGACCTCGCCATCCCTCGACCGCTTATTATCCCCTTAAAAGGGGAGGCTTTAAAGCACAATTTTTCGGTAAAGGTAATCGTAGTGGCCAACCGATATTTAAAAGCAAATCTAGATATCGTTCATTGAACTTTCAAGAGTGCTGATGATTCTTGGTTAAAATTTTCATCAATTAATAGTAAATGGTTATATATATCAATTCCTAAAACAGGTTTAATAAAATTCAGAACCCATAGACCAATACCAGAGCTAGCCAAAATCAAATAAATTTCATTAACAAAAAAAAAACTGATGGTTGGTGGATAAATTTAAGTTTAGAAGATAAGTCAATCCCTGAGTTGAAAACTTACAATATTCAACCTACATGGGAAAACTCAATAGGTTTAGATGCCGTCCTAGATAAAGATATTTATCTAGCCACATCAGAAGGAAACAAATTACCTTCTGTGAAACCTTTAAGAACAAATCAAGAAAAACTAGCTAAAGTATCCCAACGCAAGAACAAACGTAAACATGGTAGTAAATCAAGACGAAAACTAGCAAAACGCGAAAGTAAAATCTATCAAAAAATAGCCAGAATTCGTAAAGATTTCCAGTACAAAACAGCTTATAAATTGATTCAAACAGGTAAAAAAGTATTTTTCCATGAAAAGTTAAATTTAGCAGGATTAACTCGCAGAAATCAAACCAAAAAAGATGAAAATGGAAAGTATTTGCCTAATAGTCAATCTACTAAGTCGGGGTTAAATAAATCTTGGCTTGATGCTGCATTTAGTCAATTCTTTGAAGTGCTGGGTCAGGTAGCCACAAAAGCAAACGCCAGTGTTGTTGAAGTTAAACCAAATTATACATCTCAATTGCTTTGTTATAGAGATGAAATAGTGTTTACAGATTGCAGTATCAGAGAATATTTTGATGAGGAATTACAGTTTAAAATTGACAGAGATATAAATGCTGCCATCAATTTGAAACGAGTCGAGCTGGACTTGTTCGGTGACTATAAACCGCCGTCAAAACAAAGTGGTTATTGCTAAATCTAAAACCACTTCTGTTTCTCAGGAAGTTCTGACAGTCTTGAAAAGGCATTTCTATGCCTACACAGAAAGCAGATGCGTCGGTGTAGTTCATTAATTGATAATTGATAATGGATAATTGATAATTACCTCTGGTTAAAACCGTTACGGAATTGAATATATTGAATATAAGGAAATATTATTTCTTCTCTTGGTTGATTGGATATGGCGAGGGGACCTCGCCATCCCTCAACCGCTTTTTTCCCCTTAAAAGGGGAGGCTTTAAACCAGAATTATTTAATTATTAATAATTAATAATTAATAATTCGGTAAGTCACATGAACACTCTATAATCTAAAGTATGATATGACTCAGGACATAACCCCGTGGTTAAATGAAATTAAAGCTCTTCAAGAGAAAATAGTAAAACTTCAAACAGAATTAAATGCCGCCCAGGATAGTGCTTCTAAGTGGTGTCAACTCTATAACACTGAAGCTCAACAACGACGAACTGAAACTCAACTGGCTCAAGAAACTATTCAGACTTTAAAAGCCCAGGCTCAGAAATTACAAGGTTTTCCATCTGTTGAAGGAAGTATAGATGAAACTGCGACGACTATTGAACAGCAAATCGAAAATTTACAAACTTTGGCTGAACTTAAGGCCAAAATCATTGAAGTAGTCCAAGAACGTGACCGCGCTTTTGCACAAGTCCAAAAATTAACAGAAGCCCTCAAACAAGAGAAAGTCAATCATACAAATACTCGTACAAGCTTAACAAATGCTTTGGCAGATGCAGTAGATATTCTGGCCAAAGCAAAAGAAAACAAACAACAAAAATCGGAAATTACTCTTGATATTCAGTCAAAAACAGAAGCCAATATTCAAGCTCAAAATCAAATCCAACTAGAGGAAAGCTTATCTCCCAATGCTGCTAAGTTACCGCCCAATGAAAAGCAATTGCCCCGCTTACCGAGTAGTAAAGATTAGAGAGAAAAGCTTAAAAGTGGGACAAAAAGAATTTTCCTTTTTCCTTCCTTTAAAACCCACATTCCCCACGTCAATTCGTAACATTAAAAGTAGTATAAAAGTTCGGTAGCTTGGTAAGTATTTATACCATGCAAATCATCTCAATTACTTTTTTCGTTCATCAAATTCCAACTAAATAATTAATCATAAATACTTACTTGGCAGCTATGATTTTATCCTAAATTCTGTCTCCTGACTCCTGACTCCTGACTCCTTCTTCTATGTTACATTTTGAAGTGCGGAATGTAAATTAAAACCCCATCACTTCAGCTACTGCCTCTATATTCGGCTCTATTCCCTGCCGAAACAGATTATTGCTATGTTTAATCGCCACATCTGGGTCTTTGAGACCATGACCAGTAAGTACACAAACTACTTTCGCTCCTCTGGGAACTTGATCTTTGACTTTCAATAAACCCGCAACAGAAGCAGCACTTGCAGGCTCGCAAAAATTCCTTCATTGGACGCCAATAAACGATAAGCCTCTAATATTTCTTCATCAGTAACTGCTGTAAAACTTCCTTGACTAGCTTGTTGAGCTGCTACAGCTTTTTCCCAACTGGCAGGATTGCCAATTCTAATAGCGCTGGCCACTGTTTCCGGTTGGACTACAGGATGACCTTGAACAATGGGTGCTGCCCCTGCTGCCTGGAATCCCATCATTTTTGGTAGGCGATCGCATTTTCCGATTTGATGGTATTGACAAAATCCCATCCAATATGCTGTGATATTTCCGGCATTTCCCACAGGAATACATAACCAATCCGGGGCATCACCCAAAGCGTCCACTACTTCAAAAGCCCCCGTTTTTTGGCCTTCTAGACGATAGGGATTAACTGAGTTAACTAAAGTAACAGGATATTTAGCGGCCACATCTCGGACAATTTCTAAGGCTTGGTCAAAATTTCCCTTGATAGCTAAGACTTCTGCACCATACAATAAAGCCTGCGCTAACTTTCCTAGAGCTACATAACCATCTGGGATTAAGACAAATGCTCGCATCCCACCTCGTCTAGCATAAGCAGCAGCGGCAGCTGAGGTATTGCCTGTGCTAGCGCAGATTACTGCTTTTGCCCCTTCTTCTTTGGCTTTGGATATAGCTAAAGTCATGCCCCTATCTTTAAAACTACCTGTGGGGTTAAGGCCATCATATTTGACAAAGACTTCTACTTGGCTGCCTATTTGATGGGCGATCGTCGGCACAGGTATGAGAGGAGTATTACCTTCATGCAATGTGATTACAGGAGTTTCTTCTGTCACTGGTAGATAGGATCTATATGCCTCAATCAAACCAGGCCAGCCTTGTAATTTTGACTGAGAAAAGGGCCGTGTTAAGGTCATTTTTAAGTTTTGAATTTTTACTGTAAAGTTTTAGTTTTTTACCTTAGGCCAAAGCTATAAATAACTTTTTGGTCAATTTGAGGTAGCGTATCAGCCCAGGAATTTTACCCTATTGAACTCAGATTGTTGACTTTTGAGGCTATTCAGCCTTTTATTATCACAGATATTGTCAGGTTATGTCAATATTCATCCTAATTTCTGGAGACTATATGACTATATTTAACTACATAAGACTATATATATGTTGAATGCCTATGATACCTTGATTATTTCATATTTTGCGCTTTATTACTTGTCACGTCGTTTCCATCGAGCCATTCAAACTGGCACTTTTCCCACTTACCGAATTTTTACAATCAAAACTTAATCAAATCTATGGTTAATAAGGATACCAAACCTTACTAATGTTATTGTATTATCCAAATGTTTAGTGTTGGAGATTGTACTCCAATTTTTTAATGCCGGAAGTTAGATAGTTTAATTTGTTGTAATTTATCTTAATATTCCGGTTACAATAAAAAATTAAGTCAAGTAAGTATAAATGGCTAGTAAGTTACTGATGTCTAACAGCGTATCCACTTTGTCCAGTGCATCTATTTCTGTAGATACTACTAAAAGGGTAAATGTTTCAGGAGTATCAAGCAATCAAAACTATACTCCAGAAAAGATGAAATCTTTGTATCAAACGGATCAACAAGTTAAGTTGCTCCATCTTGAGGCAGAAGTAGAAACTCTACTTTTAGAATTGCGGACTATCAAAGAGAGACACTTAGCAACTTAGTCTCAAAAGTTGAAAAATAATTCAATCAATAAAAATCGTGAACAAATAAATTATTGCTAAATTTGACGAATAAAAAATCAAATAGTAGCAGTAATCAAATCAATTAATTTACTCTAATAATGACAAGACTGTGATATAAAAAGAAAGGTTTTGCTACAGTGCTGTTGTGTACAAAATTGACTAAGATTCACTAAGTGGTAGTATGTCTTAAAAATTTCTGTTAACTACTTTCTGTGGTAAAAACTGCCAGCAAAATACTTGCGCTGGCGTTTTTTTTCGGAATCATAAATCTACTGCATAATACCAAGGGTGATAAATATTTGTTACAAATGGTAGGAACGTTGCATGCAACGTCCGTACGAAAGAAGGAAGAGGGAAGAAGGAATAAGGGGTAAATATTGGAAAAAAGGGGAAAACGATAGAAATAACTATCTAAAATAAACTGGAGCAGCTATTTTTAAGCATATCCGATCAATATCTACCTTTTCGTAGCATTCTTTTTTAAATTGGTATAACCACAAAAAATACGGAGAATTCAAATAATTTATGACAATATCAATTGCAGAATCTACTAATGAAAATTCTGAGATTAGAAACGAACAACTAAAACTAAAAGATATTGTAAAACCCTACCTCGTGAAGTTTTTCTCAAAGATAAATGGAAAACATGGACAATGGTAGCGGTCAATATTTTTATGGTCGTATTAGGTTACTGGGGACTAACAATTACACCTTGGTTTTTATTGCCCCTACTCTGGGTTTTCACTGGCACAGCATTGACTGGGTTTTTTGTTATTGGCCATGACTGCGGTCATCGTTCTTTTGCTAACCGTCGGTGGGTCAATGACCTAGTTGGTCACTTAGCGTTTTTGCCTTTAATTTATCCCTTTCATGGCTGGCGAATAGGCCATAATTATCACCACAAACATACGAATAAGATGGGTGAGGATAATGCCTGGCAACCTTGGTATCCAGAAGATTATGAGAATGCAGGTAGCTTGATGCAGTCAGTGTATCGGTTTATGCGTGGGAAACTTTGGTGGTTAGCTTCTATTGCTCACTGGGCAGTTGTGCATTTTGATTGGAGAAAATTTGAAGGTAAGGATAGGGAAGACGTTAAATTTTCTGCATTGGTAATTTTTGGGTTTAGCGCGATCGCTTTTCCTGTGCTTATCGCTACAGTAGGTCTGTGGGGTTTGGTCAAGTTTTGGTTCGTGCCCTGGTTAGTTTACCACTTCTGGATGAGTACGTTTACTATTGTTCACCATACAGTACCAGAAATTCCTTTTACTCCTGTAGAAGAGTGGAATGAGGCAGAGGCTCAATTATTTGGTACAGTGCATTGTGATTATCCCTGGTGGGTCGAGTTTCTTTGCCATGATATTAATGTGCATATTCCCCATCATGTCTCTACAGGAATTCCTTCATATAATCTGAGGAAAGCACATCAATTTTTGAAGGATCAATGGGGAGATAAGCTTTATGAAACTAAGTTTTCTTGGTCTTTAATGAAAGAGATAACAGAGAAGTGTCATTTGTATGATAAGACTAAGTTTTATCTAACTTTTAAAGAGTATGATGCTCAAAAAGTTTCCTAGTAATTTTAGTTAGGAAAGCAGTCAGCTATCAGCGATTAGCTATCAGCTTTTCAAGGTTTTTAATAGGGATTTAAACCCCATTAACACATACAACGAATTTTTCATTTATCAATTTTTATATAATCCGGCATTTTGACCGGATTTTTTTTATAGGGTATAGCAGTCGAAGCAAAGGTTAGGACAGATCAAAAGCTTAAAACTCAGACAAAGCAAGGTTTTTCCTTCTTCCTTCTTTCTTCTTCCTTCTTTCTTCTGCTATATCTTGATACTCAAAGGGATTAGGAAAATAACCCCAAGCAGAATAAAATTAATTGATAATACCACTTTTATAAATTGGTATAAAACTGTAAAAATACTGAAAAAAGTAATACAACTGAATCAAATTGTCAAGATTGACATCAATTAATCCGTTGGATATGATCGGATAAATTAATCAAGGAAAAATTCAAAATTAAGGAATAATCACCTTGAGTTTTAATCCAGACTTATGTCGCAATGAAAGCGAAGTAGAAAGTAAACTAATTGTTAGTTATCTACTGCCAAAATTAGGATACGGTATTGAAAATTGGCATCAAGAAGTAACGTTGGGTAGTATCCGTTTAGACTTTTTATCATTTGCTGCCCAGAAGTTACCTTTTCGTTTAGATGGAGATTCTCCATTGAGTTTAGTTATGGAGGCAAAACATCCGAGAGAAAATTTAGACCGCCATCTAAGAAAACTCAGGCGTTATTTAACAAGTATGAATGTTAAATATGGCTTATTAACTAATGCTAAAGAAATTAGAATTTATCAAAGAGTAGGAAATGATATTGAGTTAGTTTTTAGTTGTTTGGGAATTGATATTGATGACAAAATAGAAGACATTAAAGTATTAATAGGTCGAAATTATTTAGGGAAAAATCCTAATCCTCAGACAACAGAAATTACTAACGAACAAGTTAATGAAAATACTGTTAAATTAACTGATGAGACACAAAAGTCTGGAAACGAAAAAAATGAATATCAGGCGATCGCTCCTCAATATGAGATAAATAAAATTGTTAGCAATATGCCGGAAAGTAGGGCAAATTTAGTAAACATTGAAACAGATTATAATCCAATTAATCAAAGTAGGATAAATTCCATGAAAGTAATTGCTGTGTATCACAATAAAGGCGGAGTTGGAAAAACGACAACAGTAGTTAATTTAGCTGCTGCTTTGAGTAAAAAAGGTTATCGAGTTTTGGTGATCGACTTAGATAGTCAAGCAAATACAACATTTGCTACAGGTTTAATTAAATTTAATGATGAGCAATTTGATGATATAAAAGATTCAAATATTTATCATGTTTTGAGATATGATGAATCTTCTAGTATTCCAGAAGTAGCTAGAGTTTCTAGGTTTAACAATCCTGAAATTGATGTGATTCCTTCTCACATAAGTTTAATGCGAGCAGAAACTGAATTTAATAACCTTAGAAGTAGTTTAACTTCACTAATAAAGAAACTGAAACCAGTAGAAGGAAAATATGATGTTGTTCTTCTCGATACACCACCCTCTTTTAATTTGTATGCGTTTATTCCTCTAGTTAGTGCTAATTATTTAATTATTCCTTCAGACTTAAAACCATTTGCCAATCAAGGTTTATCAAATGTTAAAAATTATCTTCACGAAGAGATTAATAGTTTTAAGCAAATGATGAGTAAACCAGACATAGAAATATTAGGTGTACTGCCTTGTAAAATCAATCCTAATCCTAGATTTGTACAATATACATTACCAAAACAAATCCAAGCAGTTTCCCAACGTTACGAGCTTAATGTTATGGAAACAGTTATATTTCAAAGAGAAGAACTTGCAAGGTGTATTGATAAAACTCGCCAAGTTGGAGAGTTGCTAATACCTGAACCTAGCTCTATATTTGACTATGCACCAGATTCCTCCTCTTGCCAAGAATTTGAGTCATTAGCAAACGAAGTATTAAATAAAATCGGACTAAAATAATGTTATTATCTCCAGAATTTGTACTTGTAAAAGAAATTACTTCTAATGTGCCTCGTTCCGAATTTTCAGAATCAGATTTAGAACAAGCTGCTCAGTTAATTTTAAAAGCTGAAGGTACAATTAAACCTTTAGTTGTGCGTACTATTGGTTGGGAATCTTACGAAGTAGTTGACGGACATTTCGAGTATTATGCAGCAGTTAGAGCAAAAGAAATAAATCCTCGTGATGGGGAAAGAATAGGAGCATTTATCATTGAAGGTGATAAGGCAGAGGCGTTAGAAGAACAGGTGGAAATTTTCAGGAAAAAAAGTAGTATTTCTCCTGTATCTGAAGAATCTACAGTTATACAAGAAGGTACAATAAATTTAAGTGAGTTAGATAAGTTACTAGACAAAAAATTGCAACCAATAATAACAAAATTAGGTCAAAAAACTATAGAATCTCCTACTCATTCTCAGCCTATAGAAAATAAGAACATAGAGGAAAAACTGGAGAATATCGAAAGTAAAATTGACCAGTTAGTCCCCAAAACAAAGAGCGGAGAAATTGAGGAAATTCTGAACAACCAACTAGAAGTTATACGTCAAAAAATCAGTAATCTTTCCAAGCAAGAAGCTTTATCTTTGTTGACAAAAACTCAAATAGCTCTAAATAGACAACTTGAAGCTATAAAAAATGAATCTAATCAGCTACAAAAAGTTAATTTATTAACAGTAGAAACAAAAGAAGATATTCAGCAAGCTTTTGCAAGAGTTAAAGGTACAACTACAATGATAAATGCTACATGGGAAGCAATTAAACACTGGAAACAGTCTGGAGAAAACTTAACTTGGGAAAATCTTAAAAAACAAACTAAAAAGGGAATTGGTTTCGGGAAAACAACCTACGAAAAACTCAGAAAAATAGCATATATACCAGAATAGAAAGTAGCGGTCGCATTCCCACCCCCAAAAATACCAAATATCTGTAGGTTGGGTTGAGGTAACGTTAGCGCCAGCTTATCCGTAGGATAAACCCAACTCGTACCAAGATGATATGTTGAATCAATCCTACCTACAAGTTATGTTTATCCCAACGAATAAGCTCCGCTAACACTTAGTTCTACCCAACCTACTATCTCTCAAAATAATTGAGTCTAAAACCCCGCCTTTTAAGGTGAAATGTTTTTGGAGGATTGCTCACGCATCCCCATTATAAAAACAATTTCATTATTAATTATTAATTATTAATTATTAATTGTTGAATCACCCCCATCAAAAAAACTCTGACACCTTTCCCTCTGAGGACAAATATCACACAAATACTCATGCTCCGTCCGTGGAGGTGGGTCAGGTTGAGACTCCTCCCACCTTAACCACTCTCGCATCTCCTGTAACTTAGCAGGAACTAAACTCTCCACCACATTCTCTAACTTTTCCCACAAATAATAATACTCTCCCAACTCAGGTAAAACCCAATAAACAACCGCATCAACAGGCACTTTTTTCTTTTGCTTCAGTAGAAAACTATACAAAGCAACCGCCATTAACTGAGACGATACTTCCACAGTTTCATAAGTCTGATAATTAACCACACATAAACGACGAGATTCAAAATCAAAAATTAAATTATTAACTTTCCCCGTCAACTTTTGAGTCTTACCATCTGCTATTTTAAAAGTATAATCTAGTAGTATTTCCCTTGTAATTAATGTGCGACGAACTACAACATTTTCATGACAATAACGTCGATTTTTAACAATAATTTTAGATATATTTAAAATTAGTTTAGTTAATAGCTGCCAAATTTGATAGAATGCTGTTGCTAGACTAGAATCCTTTGTAATTATTGTGTCTAAATAAGGAAAGAAAATCGACTCATAAAATAATTGTTGTATTTGATGAGCGATCGCCTCTACCATCAATTCCTCAAACTGTCCCTCAAACAAAGCTTGAATCTTAGATTCCTGCCTAATCATATTCATCAACTGATTAGCTAAACCGAGAAAAGCACTATCAATTTCCTGGATATAATCTTTTGACAAAAATAGATGCTCGCCCCCAAAACGTTGTTTCAGATAAAATAAACGTGGGCACTCAAAAGCAACTTTAACATTGGTAACACTGAATGGGGGAGACTGTAGTTGAGGTTTATTAATTATTGGCATTGACAAACTATCCTGATTTTCCAGGTTTTTAAGCAGTTAAGAACGCTAAAAATTGTTCAAAAATTATTAGTTTTATCTACATAAATATTGATTTTTGTTTATCGTTCCTAATTTTCATTATATGTTCATTAGTAACTAGGAATAAAACAAACTAATTGTCGATCTAATTTTGATGTAGGAGTAATATTTTTTATTTTCTGTTCTCCTTCAAGCTCTTCAATAATTGAATCAATTTTTGACTGCTCTATATTGACAAATTTATTTAGTATATTCTCAATTATGTTTTTGCGCTCCATAAAACATTGTGTTTCAATTAAATTTACCACAAAATCCTTCACCTCATTCAAATCTAAATCACTTTGCTGTTCTTGACTATTTACTGGAGCGACTACAGATAAATCTTGTAATAAGCTACAATTGTTTAAAATTTGTGATTCACAAATTATTTCTTCTAACTCTTTGAGACTAATAATCTTACCTTCAATCGTTAATTCATTAGCGAGAGCAGCATTCACCAAACTATGGTATGTAGCCAAAAAATATACAGATTCCAGGTTTGGCTGAATATGACAATTTTTCAATCTACCTTTAAAAATTTTTCTATATATTTTATTGCTCATATTTTTAGCATTTCCCACCTCAGCAGCTCTCACTAAATATAAACTTTGACATAACTTTTGATCCACCACTTTCTGGCAACCATTCATTGTATTATAAAAACTATTCATATTTGGATCTTCCGTCCATATTACACCAATTATTTCCTCATTATTTTGTTGTTTATAACTCAAAGAATGACTAGCATACTTCCCACTTAATAATTTAGTTTTTACCTGCTGAAATTTCACAGCATTTAATACTTCTTGTAGCATTCTAATCAATTCTGGTGCTGCTAAATCAGTAATTTTATTAATTTTTTCTGAGTCTTTCTATATTTATCTTGCCAAATCAACTTAAAAGTCGCTAATTGTGTTTCAGGTGTTAACTGTTGAGAATTTTCTGGCTCATCTAATAATTTATTTTTATATCGATCGTATTCCTTACGTCCCAATTCTAAGATATTGCGAGGTAGAGTTTTACCCCGAGGAAACTTTTCTTCTAATATTTCTGTTGACAAAGGAAATATAAGTGATTTAGGCTGGGGTGTAGCCAGAGAATGCAAAGGACTCAAACGAGCCGCTAATAAACATTCTCCCTGTGCTAAAGTAATCGGCTTTAAATGAAAATATCCAGCATTTATTCTAGTTTTATCTGCAGGTTGAATCAATTCAAAATTTTGTTTCCAGGTACTCGTAATAATACTAATAATTATTAGAAAATTTTGTGGACAATGAGTATGAATATTAGAATTAACATTAAATAAAGCTTGCAAGTCCAAAGAACCATTTAATAACCGAGGAATATTATCAAGATTATCAAAACATAAAACAATAGGTTGAGATGCAGCAGAAATAATACCCAAATTAGTCATAATTTTCTGAGCAGAATCTTCAGAATCTATACTACTTTTAATCCCCAAAGATTTTAAATCATCTTCGTCCAAATCATCCCCCCGTAACCACTCACAGGCAATCGATATGTAATCTGGATTTAACAGATAATAAAGGGCACTAAAAAAATCATTAGGATTATAAATGCCAGAAGCATAAATACCTTTGAGATTTCTAATAAATACTCTTCTTTCACCAATAATTTTTTCAGTAAACTACTATTGTGGAAAGCCAATAGACCTTTTAACCATAGTAACAACTGAGAATCTATTTGACCCTCCGGAGTTTTCATCAGAGAATCTACTGTTTGACGCAAAATATGACGCCAGATGTAATCACTATCAGGCCAGGGATCGATATACACAAAAAAGGCTTTTGTATTGAATAATTTTTTGATTCTCCCTAAAAGATAACTTTTACCAGAACCAGAGTCACCAGTCAGTATCAATGTTCGGGGACGATGTTCCTGGGCAACCTGCTCTAGCACTATTTCTATATCACAGATAATATTTTGATGGATAGAATCAACATTTAGGGTAGGATTTTGTTGCTCCTGCCAAAAATTAATAGTATATAGACTGACTGGGTCAAAAGGATTAACTTCTCTTTGAATAATCCGATCTATAGATGCCATAGTATAAACTGGTAATATTTTTTGGACTGGTTAGAGAATTACGATAGCAGATATAGGAGCAGATATAGGAAAATTTATACCAGTTTCAAAAAATACTGCTATAGCAGTTGAAGCAAAGGGCGCGGACAGCTCAATAACCTACAACTTAGACCAGGTAAGATTTTTCCCTCTGCCTTCTGCTATACATTACCGAATAATTAAGGTAAAAATCCTCTCACTCGCTGTGGAGAAACAAGCGGTCGTAGCGCAGTTTCCCGTAGGGTGGGATGGCGTTTGCTAGCGCACAACTACGTTAACGCGTTTGCGGTAGCATTCCGGAACGGAAAGCGTCCCGGAGGGAATGGTCTCGGAGCCATATCCAATCGACCAAGAGAGAAAATATTTTCCTTTTATTCAATCCTATCCGTTTTAGGGAGAGGTAATTAGGGTTTGCGCTCAAAAGTCTTTTTTAAGGAGTAGGGGACCCACCCCTAACCCCTCCGGTGGAGGGAAAAGGGGAGTAGGGGAGTAGGGGAGAATTTTTTTGCCCAACTCTTGCCCAAAATACGCTCTTTCTTTGAGCATGAAGAGCTGAAAACCAGGTACAATTTCAAGACCTAAAAAGTCTAAAGCATTTACAGGTAAAGGTTTTAGATTTATTCAGCAAGCCCTAATTATCAATTATCCATTATCAATTATCAATTATCAATTATTGAAAGCGCTTTTGCTCATTGATGAACCACATCTTCACACATCAAACTTTGTAGGGACGTTCCATGGAACGTCCCTACTGTAGTCTACCCAAATGAAAACCGCTGTAAGTTTTTTTGTATAGCACGAAGTCTTTTGGCGTTTGACAATAAAATTTTAGCTGTAAGGGAACACCAGATCTGGGAATAGAGAAATGTCCTAAAATATTTGCGTAGCGCTATAGTTAGGGAATATCTTGATTTTGCCTTATGGAAAAATGCTAGTGGTGTACAAGTAGTGGTTTTTGCAGTTAAACTCCTTACGGTGAAAGGGGTTTATTTATGAATATCACTACATCTACAGGACTACCGGAAAAATTAAATCAAGAGCAAGGTTGACATCTCCAGGGGTTGAAACACCCTGGATTCTGTGGTTAGTCCACCCCCATTTGGGACGGGGCGAATAAATGTGAGGAATTTACTTCCGCACGCAGCCTCTCATAAATCCACATTTGCTTAAAGCCTGTCAACGGACTCCTAAGCTCCTCTAGATAGACAGAAATCTAGCTGTGAGTTTACTTTTTTTTTTGTTAGCTTTCACGAGTGGTTTTACTCGCACTGGTTGGAGCAATCTTCTCGCTGCTCTAGCTGCCTACTTGCTTTTCGGTGCCGAATGCGGAGCTAACAGCCGTCGTAGGAAGTTAATTCCCCGTCTCCTGTCCACCGGAATTTCACCGCAAAGCGCGCTCATGTCATGGCGACAAACCTTGTTCCTTATTCCGCTAGTATAGCAGACTTTTAATTTGCTTTATTACCCGCGTGTCGTTATTCAACCAGCCGTTAAAACGGGCGCTGCGTACTTCCTCCCGACGCTTTTTAGGTTTTCCCTACTCCCTACTCCCCACCTCCCCCACCTCCCCACCTCCCCACCTCCCCATCCCCCCCATCTCCCCATCCCCCATCTCCCATCCCCCACCCTCTTTATCTAATTACATCGATGCTACCGGAGATGATATTAGTAGGGAATGATAAAAAATAAACTTCCGCCAATATCTTGAGGGATACCTGCTTCAAATTGTTCTGGAGTGTAGGAACTTACCTCTTGTAAGGAGCTTAATTCTATTTGGTCACTTTTTTCTAGACGGTAAAGTGCTAGGTCTAGTTCTTCTCTAGATAAAGGAGGTTGTAATTTGTGTCGCAGATGAAAAATAGGTAGATAGTTATTTGTGCCTAGATTTTGGTCTAAGTCTCGAATCACAGCTAAAATCTCAGAGTCCTTAGGTTTGTTAGGCATTTGGGAGAACGGTTGTTTTTCTTGTTGAGGGAGGTAAAGCCAACAGTTGCTACGCATTAAATCAAGATAGTCGCTTAACATTTTTAAAGATATCTCTTTTGCAGTACTGCCAGAAGAATATTCTTGGCACAAAAATTGCTTTCCTTTTTCTGTTAACCAGACATCTTTGATTTTTTGATCGATAACTTTAATCAAACCTTGCTCTAGTAAGTCTGTGATAACAGCTTTCCTATAGCTACTATCAAGACCAGTCTCCGCTGGAGAAATAGCACCTTTAGCAGTAGCTTTCAACACTTTCAATTCTTCTGTGGTGAGTGAATTAACAGCTTTTTTATTATTTAGGAGTGATTTTCCTTTGGGTTTTATATTAATTTTTGTAACTTCTCGAGTAAATTTTACCAACCCTAGATCGCCAAGTCTGGAGCAAATTTGATTTTTCTCAGAGACCTTCATGTCAGACTCTAAGTTAATTTTAGTAATAGATACTTGATAATTTGGATAACTCAGTAATTTTAACAGAAATTTTAAATCTTTAACATCCATGCGATCGTCTGCTCCTCGCTTGCAAAAATCAGCAAATTAATATTATTATTAATCTGATAGGTACCCCTTGACTATTTTGTGCAAAAAAGTTAAAAAATAACTTCAGACACCAGAATGGAGTTACGCGATCGCTCCCTGATATGGCCAGAAAATCTACTGCCATCAGTTAATTCAGTTCAGAGCAATTTAAGCCGATCGCCATTCCTACAGTCCAAACTGGGCAATACCTAGTTAAATTGTAGTATTAAAGTGATAACTGCAACAAAAGGTAGTAAGTGTTCGCTGAGTTCAGAGCAAAAAATCAATTGCTACTTAAGATCGTAATTAATTGTCTTCCATAGTAAATGAAAGTATGCTAAAGTAATTTTGTGAAAGTAAAATCTGGGTAATAAAAAAATATACTAAGGCAGAGTAAAAACCAACAAGCCAAAAAAGTAATGTTGGAGATCGTACTTATTTATAGCTGTATGAATTTCTAGCCTAAAAATTAATTATAGTTTCCCAGATTATGCAATAATCATAAGTCCTGTTTGGCAGAACTAAACAGTTTGCGAACTCCCAGCACCTAATTCTATTTTATCAAACTGTGATGAAATTCTGATTTTCCCAATAGCTGTAACAGCTGAAAATCTTGAATTTCTCAAAAGTGATAAAGAGGAGTCACAAAGAAAATGTCACCGGGAGAATGCTATCTAGGCAGTATTAGCCCAAAACCTTTATTTGATTTTAGGAACCAAGGAAAAGTTGTAAGCAAATGGTTTCATCAACGAAGCGAAAAAATCGACAAGAAGATTTACCAGTACAACCAGTAAGTTTGGAGTTAACTCCCATATCCAAAATTACTGTACCAGACTCTCAGGTGAGAGATATTCCTACAGAAAGATATGAAGCCTTAGTTAAGAGTCTTTCTGAACAAGGCAGTAACTTAATCCCATTAATTGTCAGATTAACAGAGAATGACGATTCCGAGCAGCAGTACGAAATCGTTCGTGGTGCTGATTGGTATCAAGTTGCAAAAGAAGCTGAAATCAAGGAACTATGGGCCTGGATTTATGAAATGACAGATGAACAAGCAAAGATAGCTGTGGCAGAAATAGAGCAGTTAACTAAACCACCTGTTATAGAAACACCAAACTTTGAGCATCTAATGAAGCAACTTGAGGTATCATTCGATAAAAAAGTAGATTCTCTCACGAAAAAAATCGATCAATCTATCAAGAAAAATGAGGAGGTACTCAAAAAACAAGTAAAATCTTTGCAGGATCGAGGGACGGATGTTGTTCAAATTGAACAGCTCAAAAATTTGATTACAAATCTAGAAAATTCAGTTAACGATAAGGTAGAAAAATTGGCAAGAAAAATCACAAGTTCAACAACAAAAAAAACAACTTCTAATTCTTTATCAGGAGTGAATGTGGACTTATTATCAAAACAACTTGACGATCTCGATAAACAAATAGAGAAAAAACTCGAAGGGATTGTCAAAACAATTAATCAGTTCTCCCAGTCAGTTCAAGATATTGAAGATGACTTAAAAACTCAAGTATCTGCGGTTCGGCGTCAATTACAGACAATACCAGATGTTGATTCTACTGAAGAAGTCGCAGCTAAAACTGAGACACCACGTAAGACAACAACCAAGAGTAAATCAAGTTCTACAGGATCGTCGAGGTCTAAGGCGAGTACAACAAAAACTACTGCTAGAAAGACTAAAGCTCAAGCAGCTCCTGTAGAGCCGGAAGTTCCCATGGATGATTATGATACCAAGTCACTCAGGCAACTGAAGAAAATTGCCCAAGAGCGGAAACTTCGTGGCTATGCGCGTATGAAACGTCCTGAAATTCTCAAAGCTCTTCGAGAAGCTGACGCTGCTGCTAGTTAGAATGAGTGTAATCTGAGGATCGGTAGTGTAACATAGCGCAGGTAGTTAGCCTGCGTCAAAGATTAAGTCAAAAGTTGCTCATTACAATATCGTTTAATTTACGGAGTTCTGAAATCACCGTTTGGTAAACCTGTTGAAGATAGTAGGAGTGACTTTTGACTATATTGCTATGACTTTTTTGATTTGAATGAAAACAATATATACCAGAAGGAAGAAGGAAGAAGGAAGAAGGAAGAAGGAAGAAGGAAAAATCTTACAAAGAGAAAAGAGAATATTCTTGATGTCAAGCATCAGGCTTTCCTGCAGAATTCTGCGCAAACAGCTAGAGGTACTGTCAGCGTAGCTCCGACCTAGGAGGCTAACTGAAATGACGTTGTCTTAGTTTAACCTTTTGATCTGTCCTAACCTTTCCTTCGACTGGTATAAATTGATATTGATTACCGTAATGTTTCTTTGGTTTTAGCAATTATGCCCTAAACAGGACTTGGGCCAAAAAAATGGCCTGTATTATTACCGAATAATTAAGGTTTAAAGCCTCTCCTTTTAAGGAGAAACAAGAAAAAATTTTCCTTTGATTCAATCCTCTTCCTTTTAGGGAGAGGTAATTATCAATTATCCATTATCAATTATCAATTATTGAACAAGCCAATATCGAGTAATCATCATCTTCTAGGAAGATCGATCGAGTGACGATCGCTAAAAAATTATACCTAGTTAGGGTTTGCTGAAAAAGTCTGATGGTGATGATAAGCAACAGCTCCGGAAAGCAACAGGCAACAGTTTAGACTATCTGCTACGGCAAAATTTTCTGATAGTTAGGGGAAAAATATTAGCATTTTTAGACAAAAAGAGCCAAAAACCTTGCACCCCCTCAGCAATATTTAACCCTGGAAACCTTTACAGGTATTGATTACAATTTTATTCAGCAAACCCTAGTTATTTCCAACTTAAGTAGTTGCTTTTCTAACTCGATCGGCATAGTCTTGAGGGCGAATTTTCCTAAAACTTTGCAAAGCAAATTGTCGTAAATTTAGAGGTAGGTAAGATAATACTAAAGCAAATTTAGTCTTGAATGAAGTTCCTAGTATTTGGCTTGATTGTTGTAATAATTCTCTCCCTTTAACACTTTCACCCTTTTCAATTAATCTAATTCCTAGAATTTGTTTCGTCTGTGCTAACTTAAATAAACGTGATTTTTCCAATTTCTGGTCGTCAAATTTATAACTATTAATACAGAAAGCTTTAGCAGATAAAAAGTGAATATCTTGTCTTAGACTGGTTTGACGATTATGAAAACGATATTCCATAAGATATTCTGGAATAAAATATCCAACTTTTCCGATTACTGCTAATCTGACCAGTAAATCAAAGTCTTCACATCCATCTGCTTCAGGCCGCATATAATCAACTTCTTGTAGGCAAGAACGACGAAACAAAGTTGAACCCACCTGCAAACTTTGGTATTGAAATGTTTCTTTAAGTAAGTTAGGGATAATTCCTTGCTCCAACTTATCCTTTCCCCACTTAGCAGCATTCTCTCTCGTGGCAACTTCCTCTCGTTCACTTTTTTCATTAATAACCCAATGACTTGTACAGACAAAATCTACATTTTGCATCTCATCTAATACTGCCACAGTTTTCTCTAAAAATTCTGGAGTCAAGGCATCATCATCATCAAATTTGATGAAATAATCTCCTGTAGCAGCATCAAAACCAGAACGCATATTTTTACTACGTCCAATATTTTGAGGATGCTGAATATAGTGAATTCTGGAATCATTCCACTGACTAACTACTTCAGCAGTGTTATCTTTTGAGCCATCATCAGTTATGATTAATTCAAAATCATTGTAAGTTTGATTCAAAACACTATTTACTGCATAAGGCAGCAAATTTGCTCGGTTATAAGTGGGGATACAAACGCTAACTTTTGTCATAATAAATTAAATAATTTCAATAGATAATTAGCCCAGTATTGAATTATAAATAATGGTTAAATTGTTACAGTTATTTCTCCTAATTCATTAAAGATTCAGCCCCGGGAATATGACTAAATATTTGCTCTGAATATTCAAATATTTCCTGATTAAAAAACTGCTTGTATTTAGGGTCATCGGCTACTTTTTGCCATCGGTTTAAGACATCCATTGATGTTGCTTTGCCATCAAATTGTTTTCCTTCAAAGGAGCTACCTCCACCAAAACTCGTTACCCGGTCTATTCCTGCATCAGAAAATTCTATTTGCAGTTTCTCAGCAATGTTTCACTGATATTCAACATCAGCAAACCATTGATTATAATTTATACAAATTTTGTTGTGCTTGAGATAATTTGTTTCTCCTAAATATTCTTTTGCATAATCAATCCATAAATCAATCATGGTTTTATTCGGAGAATTTACTGATAAAAAATGTGTCGCCTTAGAAGATATTTTTAGTCTACTTGCAAACAGATTAAAAGGGTCTCTAATAATAAGTAAATCGTACCTCATAGCACTTTTTCCTAAGTATAGATCGTGATTACGCTCGAATTTATTGCTTGCTATCTGCTCCAGGGGAAAATCTTCATAGCTGTAAATCAAACAATCTCTTTTAATAAAGTTTCCCTTAGCTTGTTGGTGGTTATTTTCTATTGCCCATTTATGCTCTGGAAATTTATCTCGAAGATTTTCATACTTGTACCGATAGGGGTTTTGATTGGCTAATACATTATTAATAAATCCTACATCACCATTCTGTTGACTTTTAACCCAGTTAATAATGGCATGATTCCCAGTGCGTTTCATGCCTGCTACTCGAATTTCCTTTTGATTAACTATTTCTGAAAGTTTGTGTTGCTGGGTAATAAGTCTGATAAAATCTTCAACATTATGTGCTAGAAAACGCTTACCTTTCTTCAAGGCTAGATCGGGTTTTTTTAATGCTTTAACTATCTTGGATTTTTCCACCATAAAATTTATTTGTAAAATTAAAATATTTAGAGCCTAACTAAAATTAATAATATAATATTGTTATTAAATATAATAAATCACCTGTATATAAAGAAAAATCTAGAGGAACTTACTAACTGTATGCAAATCCTAATGCTTTCCTCCACCTTTCCCTATCCTCCTAGCCGAGGTGGTACTCAAGTTAGAACTTTTAATCTACTCAAATATTTGAGTCAAAAACACTCTGTTACTTTGGTAACACAACGGTCTCCAGATGTCAATGATTCAGAAATAGATTCATTGCGGTCTTATGTGGAAGAGTTGGCCGTATTTCCACGCCCCCAAGAACCAACAAAAGGAACATTAGTAAAACTAAGACGTTTTAGTAATTTTCTGATTGAAGGTACTCCACCAAGTGTTCTTTCTATATATTCTCCAGCAATGCAAAATTGGGTGGATGAGTTTGTGGCAGCAGGTAAATGTGAGGCCATTACTTGCGAACATTGTGTGAATGAAATTTATATTCGCCCGGAATGGCAACAACAACTAAAAACTCTAGTTAATGTCCATAGTTCGGTTTATGGTACTTGTAGGCAACAGTTAGAAACTGGCACAGCAGAAAAACCATTGCGAGATAGACTGAATCTACCTTTACTGCTTCGTTATGAAAAACGCTACTGCTCAAAATTTTCCTGTATAGTTGCAACAACTGAGGAAGATGGGAAACAACTACAAGAGTTTAACCCCAATAGTCAAATATCAGTTATTCCTAATGGGGTAGATTTTAGTCAATTTCCCTATCGAAGTAACGACCCCGGGGGACATCAATTAATTTTTGTGGGAGCTATGGATAATTTTCCTAATATTGATGCGGTTCGCTTTCTGACTTTGGAAATATTACCTAAGGTACAAGAGCGTTATCCAGATACAACTTTAGCTCTGGTAGGGGCAAGACCAGTACCAGAAGTACAGGAACTTTCAAATTACCCAGGAGTAAAAGTTACAGGTCGCGTACCTTCCATGGCAGAATATTTACATCAAGCGACCGTTTGTGTGATTCCGATGCGTACTGGTTTTGGAATTAAAAATAAAACTTTAGAAGCAATGGCAGCAGGTACACCTGTTGTGGCCAGTGACCGTGGTTTAGAAGGTCTAGCAGTTGATGGTGCAAATACACCACTCAGAGCATTAAGAGCAAATCAAATAGCAGAGTATGCAGAGGCCATTAGTCGGTTATTTGAGGATGAGCAGTTGAGACAGAGTTTGTCAGAAAATGGGCGATCGCTCATAGAAACGGAGTATACTTGGGAAGTTCAAGGTCAGCGCTATGAGCAGGTATTGCTAGGATGATGAAAAAGAAGATTTACGACTCTAAAGCTAGTTACAATCAAGCTAAGTTTCCTAAAGTTGCTAAAACAGCTCAGAAATCTGATAATCCTAGAACTAAGAAAACTCCACAAATTAGCCGGATAACTTCTGTCTCTAAATCTAGGCGTCAGAGGAGATTATCTAAATCTCAAAAGTTTTCTTTAACATCCTTACCTTGGAAAAAATGGATGCTTGAATGGGTAGGGATAACTTTATTATTTGGTGGCTCTGGTTTGATGGCAATGGGGGCATGGATTAGTGTAAAGTTAATTTCTGACCCTAATGCTATAGTTTGGTTTAATCAATTATTGCCACAGTGGACTCAATTTTATATATCCGGGAATAAATCTTTGCAAACTCTTGACCAGATTAAGAATAGTGTCAAAGAGGAAGGGTTTAGTGCCGGAGAAACTTTTTCTCTTCCTAGCACAGCAGGAGATTCTATTTTAGATGTATTAGTGCCAGTAATGAAGCAGATTGATTCTAGAGCTTCTTTACCCTGTGAAACTCCTTGTCGGAAATTAGTAGAGTTGCGAGTCTATCAATCAATTTTGTCTGTTAACCAACGAGAAGGGAGTAAACCATATTTTCGATTAGTTAATACTTTACCACTCCAAGGTCCTGCTGAGTCTTTTGTCATTTCATCTACTATTAAGTCTACTTCTGCTCCCCAAGGCTCAAATAAACCTTTACCTTTAACAACGGTACGTCGTTTTCAAGGCAAAGTTCCCACTGCTGGAGTTTGGTTTAGTGTCAGTGGTCAAAGATTACAAAACAATAAAACTATTCCTTATGGGCAAATTGTCAATTACAATCCCAAAAAAAATTACTTGAGTTCGATGTTGGAATGGAAAAGTTCTGCTGGTCAAGCTCCCATCTGGCAGGAAATGACTGGAGGAGGAGATCCAGAGTTGGTGGTTGAGCAAACTGTGGGATTAGATCCTGATTTTGATATTTATTGGGTTCAACCACGAAAGTTTATACTTAATCCGATTGAATTAGAGAAAATTTCTTTACAAGAAGCTCCTATTGGAGATAGGTATTATCAAGATACTCTGAGATTAGCTCGTAATGGTTTATGGTCTGGTGCTTTTGCTTTAATTCAACCTCTGCGACAGAATTTAATGGATAAATCTCAATGGCCTGAAAAAGCACAAGCTCAATTTGATTTAATCAAATTTCATGCCAAGATTACGGAAGCTCAGGCGATCGCTTCTTGGGCAAGTCCAAGTCAAAAGGTTTTGGCTGGTTTAATTGATGGTCGTTGGCAAGAAAGTCTCAGTGTGTTTGAAAATAATGTGAGCAGCACTTATGAGATTGGTAAATTACTGCAAAATGATACTGGTCGTCTCCGTAGTCGAGTTGATGCTGCTTTAAGGGTAAATCAAGCTGAAACTAATGCTATGGCTTGGGGTGCTTTAATTGTGGCTAGTCAAAATGGGCGAAGAAGGGCAATGTCGTGGTTAAATAGGCAACCTCAGACTAGCGAGGAGGCAAAGGAAAAGATTGGGAAGTTATTGGATCAATTAGATGCTGCTTTTGCTAAGAAGGAGACTATACAGCAGCAGAGAATTCAGCGAGGAGGAGTGTTATGAAGTCAGAAGTCATTTCAGTTATCAGTTATCAGTTATCAGTTATCAGTACCTCATGGAATAGGGAGGCTAGGAAAATACTGAAGTTGATTTTCTCTTGGTCGATTGGATATGTCACAGGTTTCCTCGCCATCCCACCCTACGGGAAAGCTCCGCTAACGACCGCTGTCTTGGTTGATTGGATATGGCGAGGGGACCTCGCCATCCCTCAACCGCTTTTTCATCCCCTTAAAAGAGGAAGCTATTTACCTTACTTTTTGGTCAGGAGTCAGGAGAAGAGAAAAAAGTATATAGATACATTTTTGGTAGTGTAGTGTATTGTAATTATTTTGGTTATAGAGCATGAGAGTGGGAGAATCTTGCTCCCTTAAGTTGAGCATTCCCATCTATCTGAAGTCTAAAGTTAAACTTGCAGTACGGAATAAATTTGTCAATTTGAGAGGAGCGAGAATGTCCTAATAATAATGGCGACTGCTGTAATATTTCTATCAGGACTTAAGGAAAGACACTATATATAGTAGAGAAAAACTATAGCACTATGGTATATATAGTGTTTTTCTGGGAAAAATGAGTAAGTTCTGTCTATAATTTTTCTATCAGGACTTAAGCAAAAGCACTATATATAGTAGAGAAAAACTATAGCACTATGGTATATATAGTGTTTTTCTGGGAAAAATGAGTCAGTTCTGTCTATAATTTTTCTAATATCAAGTCCGCTCGGGTTCGGTATAAAAAATTTTCCATCCTCGCGCCATTGCCACATCTTTCTTTATCTACCCATATATCCAAACTCTCCACCCTCTTTATCTAATTACACTGATGCTACCTGATTTGATATAACGTTACTATGGGGGTCTACCAAATTTTTTAGTTGGGTTTCCTTTGTCAACCCAACCTACTATTTATATTATTCGTGGGTTGAACCGTCTGGCATTGTTGCGCCTTTCAAGTTAGCTTTAGTATTTCCTTCACCAAAGTTTGTACCAGTTATATTTGCTTCTTTTAAGTTTGCTTTTTCTAAATTGGAATTCATCAAAATTGCCCCACGCAAGTCTGCTAAAGTTAGGTTAGCATTACTTAAATTAGTGTGACTCAAGTTTGTACCACAAAGGTTTGCTTCACTTAAATTAACACCAGTAAGTGTCTGATTATTAGACAAAGATAAGCTGACTAAATTGGCACCAGTTAGGTTGGCAGCACAAAGGTTAACTTGATTAAAATTTTGTACATTTTTTAGGTCAGTTTGACTAAGGTTGGCTGCTGTTAAATTAACATCATATAAATTGGCATGAGCAAAATTTGTTTGACTAAGATTTGCTGCTGTTAGATTAACACCATGTAATTTAGCAAAGACAAAATTTGTTTGATTCAGGTCTGCTAATTTTAGTTCTGCACCTTTTATAGATGCTTTACTCAAATTAGCTTTCTTAAGATTTGCCTCAACAAATTTTGTATTAACTAAATTTGCTTTCTTTAACTGAGCATTGCTTAAATTTGCATCACTTAAATCGGAGTTATTAAGATTAGTTTAATTTAGGTTTGCTCCTTGTAAGTTTGCTTCTCTTAAGTGTACATGACTCAAGTCACGACCAGCTAGATTTACTTCTGATAATGAAGCAGCAGGAGCAATAAAATAAACACCTAATTTAGTAAAATTAAAACCTTTTGGAAAAACAGTTGTTTCGCTACAAAGAGCTTGATTCATTGTTACCATTTGCAGCTTTGCTCCTTCAAATTTTGCGTTTAATAAATTTACTTTACTCAAATCAGCTTGACTCAAGTCTGCGTTAGTAAAATTTGCATTCCTCAAATTTAATCTACTCAAATTTGCTTTTTTGAGATTTGCACTACTGAAATTTGCATCATTTGATAGTTGAGAATTACTAAAGTTAACTCCACTTAAGTTAGCTTCAGTAAAATTTGCAGACTCTAAATTAGCTTCACTGAGATTCACATTTCTGAACTTTGCCTTTTCTAGTTTAGTGTTATAAAGGTTTGCTTTGTTCAAGTTACTATTAATAAACTTAGTTTGACTTAAATTTGCTGAATACAACTTAATTTCAGAGAGGTTAGCACTTTGAAATTTTGCTCCTGTCAAGTTCAAGTCTCTTAAATCTGCACCACTCAAATTTGCACCATTAAAATTAGCATTACTCAAATTTAATTTTGAATCACTAAAAGACTTTCCACTCAAATCAACACCAGACAAATTAATCCCAGTAAAATCTCGCTCTCCTTCACTATATCTACGCAAAAATTCCTCAGCACTAACCACAGGTTCTTGACTTTCTTCTTCCTCTTCTTCCTCCTGCTCATCTTCATCTACCATCATCGAAATATCCTGAAATTCCATTTCATTCTCATCAACAACTCCAGGCAAATATTCCACTTCTTCTTCCTCCTCCTCATCTTCACCTACCACCATCGAAAAATCCCTAAACTCCATTTCACTTTCATCAATAACTCCAGGCAAATATTCCACCTCATCCAAACTTTTCACACTTGCTGCAAATCTACGATTAATTTCCACCTCATCCAAACCTTCACCATCATCAAAACGGTTAATTAATCCTTGAATAATTTCTGAATCACTCGTCAAAACTCCCACTTCTCTTTCCAAACTTTGATTGCCAGAAGCTAAAAAATTATGACTCCCCACAAAAGCAAACCTCTCATCACACACCAAGAAATTTTCGTGAGTTCCTAACAACTTCAGCCGAAATAGACCAGGATAACTTTCTTCCAAATCTTGTAAATCTCGCAAAGCATTATATTTCCAACCTTTGCCAATATTCAAGCGATCGCCTAAATATCCCCAACCAATATCTATCTGACAATTGCGGTTTAAACAATTCTTTAATTTCTTCAGTAAATGTTCATCAATACTATTAAAGTTTAACCAAGGGCAAACAATAATTAATCGTGCTTGAGCTGTTTCTAATGCTTCGATTAATACATCACGACTATCAGTACGGTTAAATACTAATTGATTTTGATATTCTTCAGTTTTTTGCCAATTATCCGGAGATTTATCTTGAGTTTCTGTAGTTGATTTTATGGGATTATTTAAAGCTAATAATTCATCTAAACGTAGAGTTAAAGCAACAAAATTTTTCTGTAAATTTTCGATATCTTGTATTTCCGGTCGATGATTAAAATTTTCTATCTGCTCATCTAAAGTATGTTTCAATTTAACAACATATCTTTTGAGACTAACTTGTTGTTTTTCCAATTGTGAAACCTTAGCAACTAGAGCAGATAAATTTGATTCTAGGTCAGACATAATTACAGCAGTTTTCTAGTGGATGAGGTACAAAGTTTTATTGTTCTAGGCAACAGGCAACAGAGAATATAGGAATAAATAGTCTTATAAATGTACCTCACTATCCTCAAAAGTGCTGTAATTTGTAGATAATTGGCACATTCATTATAAAACATTATAATGACAATTTAGTTTGATAGTTACCGAAAAATTCAGGTATAAAGCCTCTCCATTCATGGAGAAAAAAGCGGTCGAGGGATGGCGCAATTCGGAGCGGCTCTGATAAGAGCGGTCTCCTCGCCATATCCAATCGACCAAGAGAAGAAAAAAAATCCTTTTATCCAATCCTCTTAAGTTTATAAGAAGAGGTAATTCTAAATTCTAAATTCTAAATTCTGAATTCTTGAATGCTCTCAAGCAGAAAATGAGAAATTATGTTACTTGAACTCACAAAAAAAACTCTAGCATTTTATCTGGAGGATATTGAAACTCCTATCGGTAAAGCTATTAATTTTATTCTGCTATTTTTGATTTTCTTTTCTTCAGCTATCTTTGTTGCCGAAACTTATCCAATTCCAGATAAAATTTTTATCAAACTAGAACTAATAGATCGTGTTATTTTTAGTATTTTTGCCATTGAATATTTACTGAGATTCTGGTGCGCAGAAAAAAAAATAAAGTTTGTTTTTAGTTTTTTCTATTATTGATTTATTGGCAATTTTACCTATTTTTCCAGGAATTTTAGAACTGAGTTTTATTAGACTTATCAGATGGTTGCGAATTCTCAGGCTAATTAGATTTCTCAAATTCAAAATTTCTATTTTCAGATTAATACAGAAGATGGAGTGATTCTGACGAGAATATTATTTACTTTATTTACAATTATTTTTATCTTTTCTGGCTTAATTTATCAAGTAGAGCATGGTGTTAACTCTGAATCATTTAAGACTTTTTTAGATGCTGTATATTTTTCGGTTGTTACAATGACAACTGTTGGATTTGGCGATGTCACTCCTGCTTCAGAAAATGGTCGTTTATTAACTGTTTTAATGATATTAACAGGTATTAGTTTAATTCCTTCTCAGCTTGGAGTTTAATTAAACAACTTATAAAAACAGCTAAAAAGAGAAAAAAGTATGCAGTGGTTGTGGTTTTTCTAACCACGATATAGATGCCAAATTTTGTAAAATGTGTGGTACAGAGTTGAGTCTTTCTCAAACAAATCATCTTAATGATATCAAATCCGGTTAAACAGTTATAGCTCACGGGGTGACAAGCGCCTCAAAAGTATTGTGGGGTAAGGGTTTAAAAATATATAATCCCCTTCCAAGAATTAAATGTTTTCTCATAATAATAATTATTCTGATAAAGAGTGAGCGATCGCGAACC
>NZ_BLZO01000098.1 GCF_014132355.1 Okeania sp. KiyG1 | reverse complement strand
AACGTACCTTCATCATTCACATACCACACACTTGCTAAGGCAGACTTTGCTCCTGCTGCTACTGCTAACCCGGCAAAACCTAACTCGGCATTTTTGTCACCAACGGCGGTGCGGCAAGCTGACAATACTAATAATTCTACTGGTGGATCGTTCCAACCTAACTGTCGCATTTGGTCTAGTTGTAGTTGTTCGTTACCCCACAGTTGAATATAGGAATTGCTGATAGCACCTGGTCGGAATTCTGCATGAGTTGCTAGGTGAACGATGGGATAGGGATAATTTTGTCGTTGGGTTAGCAGGTTATTACGGGTGAAGTCTTGGTTAAGGAATTGACTACCTTGCCACAACTGTTGGGAAATAGTTTTTAATTCTACTGGCACTGCTGGTAAGGAATTTTGTTTGATAAACTCACTTGCTCCCATTGCTAATACTCGGGTATCTTGAATTGGGCGGTAGTTGGTATCCATTAAACTGATACTGGGAATTAAACTGAGGCTATATTTTTCGACGAGGAATTGTTGACCATCGTGTAATACTGCTACAGGTAATGTCCGTAGACCTTCATCCATACTGAATAGTAAGGTATCGATATTAGCAGCTTCTAATTCTGCTGATATGGGTGCAATGAGCCAATTGTACAATTTTTGTGCTGGTGGCAAATAGCTTTGACTATTACGACGGGAGGGAGTTGTGACTTTAACTCTTAATTGTAGCACAACTTCCATGAGTTGTTGGCGATGAGCTGCTGGCACAGTTTTGAGGATGGGGTCGCTGTCTGATGTGTATAATATCAGTTGCAGTTCTTCTTGGTAAGCTGTGACATAGATAATTGCTGATTTTTTGCCTGTTTCACGGGCGATATCTGTCAGCACTTCCCGGATATTTTTTATGGATGTATTTTGAGTTAATAGGTCTTCCCCAAAGTGGTCGGTAAATTCATTGTTCCGGTTTTGCTCCAAGGCAGTCAAAGTTTGAGAGTTAGCAGCAACAGTTAGGGGGGTGTTGTTAATAATATTGATGTTTTGTAAAGCAGTTTTGGTGTCGGTGTTGATGTTGATTTGTTGGCGATCGCTCTTTTTGTTTGGCAGATTAGGATTATTGGTTGTGCTGATGGTACTGTTACTCTGTATTGACTGGATAATGTTAGTGGCGATCGGATTTGAGATTGGGTTGTTAGGTTGTAAAATGTTATTTGTGGGGATGGCTGGAGTTGTTGTTGGTTGTACTAGGTTTGATTCTGCTGGAATGCTTTGGTTTTCTGGTATTTGAGGTAATTGTTCTGGCAAAGTATTGTTTATTGGTGTTGATGGAGGTGGGCTAATTTGAATGATGTCACCAGTGTTAAGTTCTCCTCCTGGTAAGTTGCTAATATTTGTTGTATCACCTATTGCTATTTGGTCTTGGGTAGTAATATTACCTGCTGGTTGATTATTAATATTAGCATTACCCTGTTGAGTGATTGCTATTTGGTCTTGGGTAGTAATATTACCTGCTGGTTGATTATTAATATTAGCATTACCCTGTTGAGTGGTAGCTATTTGGTCTGTGGTAGTAATATTACCTGCTGGTTGATTATTAATATTGGCATTACCCTGTTGAGTGGTAGCTATTTGGTCTTGGGTAGTAATATTACCTGCTGGTTGATTATTAATATTGGCATTACCTTGGTTTGTTACCGCCGTTTGGTCTCCTGCAGTAATATCGCCTCCTGCTTGATTATTAATATTGGCATTACCTTGGTTTGTTACCGCCGTTTGGTCTCCTGCAGTAATATCGCCTCCTGCTTGGTTATTAATATTGGCATCACCTTCTTCAGTAGTAGCAGTTTGGTCTCCTGCAGTAATATCGCCTCCTGCTTGATTATTAATATTGGCATTACCTTGGTTTGTTATCGCCGTTTGGTCTCCTGCAGTAATATCGCCTCCTGCTTGGTTATTAATATTGGCATCACCTTCTTCAGTAGTAGCAGTTTGGTCTCCTGCAGTAATATCGCCTCCTGCTTGGTTATTAATATTGGCATCACCTTGGTTAGTTACCGCCGTTTGGTCTCCAGTAGTAATATCCCCTGCTGCTTCATTATTAATATTGGCATCACCTTGGTTAGTTACCGCCGTTTGGTCTCCTGCAGTAATATCGCCTCCTGCTTGGTTATTAATATTGGCATCACCTTCTTCAGTAGTAGCAGTTTGGTCTCCTGCAGTAATATCGCCTCCTGCTTGGTTATTAATATTGGCATCACCTTCTTCAGTAGTAGCAGTTTGGTCTCCTGCAGTAATATCGCCTCCTGCTTCGTTATTAATATTACTATCACCAACAGCACTATCAACAGTTTGGTCTCCAGTTTCAATATCCTCCCCTGCTTGAACATCAATACCTCCAGCATTTCCAGACTCAGAAATAGATTCCAAATCTTCAGTAGTAACCGAACCATCGGCAGCAATAATTTCAACTGTTCCAGCCGCTTCCCCACCTTCAGTGGTAACATTTGCAGTTCTAATATCCCCTTGAGTGCTAAAAGTATTCAGAGTAATATTACCACTGGTGCCACTGGGAGCGCGGGTCTGAATAGTCCCGGTATTAATACTACCGCTATTACTTTCAATACTTACATCCCCACTACCTGCATTGCCAAAAGATGCTACGTTATTAATATTGACAGTACCACTAGCATTCAATTTTATCTGACCCCCAGTACCATCCTCAGCAGTAGAATAAGTAGCAATATGATTAATATTTAAGTCGCCGTTATTCAGAGTTTCAATAGATATTCGATCGCCTGTACCATTAATAGCAGTGGAAAAAATTACACCCGTATTAATATTGCCGTCATTGTTGCTGATATTAACAGCTCCACTACTTTCCCCGCCAAAAGAACTAATATTGCTAGTGGTAATATCTCCTTGACCCCGCTGAATAATCACAATATTTCCTCCAGTACCCTCTGGAGCGTAGGAACTCAGGTTTGCGCGTTCCTGTGCAAAGATAGTCGCCACATCTTCTGAAGAAACATCAGCATCAGTGGGAATATTTACCTCCTCACCTAAAAACCCAACAGTGGTATCAATATTTCCATTAATTGTTTCCAAAGTAATATTACCACCTCTTGCTCCCGCACCGCTAAAGCTTTCGATAAAACCAGTACTAATATCTCCTGTGGCGCTGAGGGTAATATTTCCACCTTCCCCTGTTTGGGAACTAGAGACTAATTCGCCAATACTAGCATCTATTGCACCATCTGCAGTAATAGATATATTTCCACCTTTACCACTACCTCCAGCAAATGATTCAATAGTTCCTATTTGGATATTGCCGTTAACTGTAATAGTCACATCTCCACCATTACCATCACCTTCTGACTCGGAAAAAATTGTTTCTATTACAATATCATCTGTACTGGTAATCTCTATATTACCGCCATCACCTGTTCTGGAGGAAGAAGCTAACTCACCACCGATAGTTTCAATGCTACCTGTTTGATTTTGGATCGAAATACTACCACCACGACCCCTGTTATCAGCGCGGGAGTCTATACCAGCAGTATTAACATCGCCGTTACTGATAATACTAACATTACCTCCATCTCCTTGACTACTATAGGAAATGAGTTCTCCTTGAGTTGTGACGTTACCCTCAAGACTCTGGATGGTAATATTGCCCCCAGGACTACCTGTTTCTGATTCAACCTGAGACTGAGTAGTGTTGGTGTTGTCTGTATTTTCCCTTGTAGGTGGAATATTTTCTGGGTCTCCTGCGGAGGAAATGATTTCATTTGTAGTAATATTACCTTTAGCTTCCAGACTAATATCGCCTCCTGCACCTCGACGAGAAAATGACTCGATGACTCCTGCTGTGGTATTTATCTCACCTTCAGCTATTAGAGTAATACTACCTCCAGAACCTCGGGTATTTTCTCCAGGGTTAGAATTATTAGAATTATCTGTTGGTTGTGGGTTTGCTTCTGATACAGATCCATCTTCTGAGGAGTTATTGTCGTTATTTGAATCTCGCGGGTTGCCACTTGAAGAAAATATATCACCTGTAGTCAAATTGCCATTACTGGTAATAGTCACATTTCCAGCATTTCCTGAACGTGAAAAAGATTCTAATTCACCATCTGTTGTATCAACATTTCCGGTGAGACTTTCGAGGATAATATTCCCACCTCGACCACTACCTTTTGAAGTAGAGTTAATGTTACCTGTTGTTAAATTGCTATTACTGGTAATACTCACATCTCCAGCATCTCCTGATTCTGAAAAAGAAGATAATTCACCACCTGTTGTATCAACATTTCCGGTGAAACTTTCGAGAGTAATATTGCCACCTCGACCACTACCTTTTGAACTAGAGTTAGTCTCACCTATTGTTAAATTGCCACTACTGGTAATACTCACATCTCCAGCATCTCCTGATTCTGAAAAAGAAGATAATTCACCACTTGTTGTCTCAATATTTCCCCCAGTACTTTTAAGGGTAATTTTGCCGCCCTGACCGCTACCTTTGGAACGAGAGTCAATATCACCTGTGGTCAAATTGCCACTACTGGTAATACTCACACCCCCAGCATGTCCTGATTCTGAAAAAGAAAATAATCTACCCTGACTAGAATTAACATTTCCGGTGAGACTTTCAAGAGTAATTTTGCCACCTTGACCATCACCGTCTGAACGAGAGTCAATATCACCTGTAGTCAAAGTGCCATTACTGGTAATAGTCACATCTCCTGCATTTCCTAATTCTGAAAAAGAAGATAATTCACCACTTGTTGTATTAATATTTCCGGTGAGACTTTCGAGGGTAATTTTGCCGCCCTGACCATCACCGTCTGAACGAGAGTCAATATCACCTGTGGTCAAATTGCCACTACTGGTAATACTCACACCTCCAGCATTTCCTGATTCTGAAAAAGAAAATAATCTACCCTGACTAGAATTAACATTTCCGGTGAGACTTTCGAGAGTAATTTTGCCACCTTGACCATCACCGTCTGAACGAGAGTCAATATCACCTGTAGTCAAATTGCCATTACTGGTAATAGTCACATCTCCAGCATTTCCTAATTCTGAAAAAGAAGATATTCCCCGATCGCCGTTAGTTGTATCAATATTTCCATCTGTACTTTCGAGAGTAATATTACCACCCCGACCATTAACATCCGAACGGGAGTTAATATCACTTATTGTTAAATTGCCACGACTTTTAATAGTTACACTGCCACCATTACCAGAAGTGGCAAAGCTATTTATTTCTTCTATGGTAGTTACTGCACCTTCCGTACTTTCAATGCTTATATTACCACTGCTGCGCTCATTTATTTCTGTTTCTGTTAGGGGTGTGATATCAGTATTATCTTCGGGGTTACTTGCTTCGGGGTCGCCTGCGGTGGAAAGAATTTTTTTTGTAGTAATGTCACCTCTTGCTTCCAGACTAATATTACCCCCTGAACCTTCTCGAGAAAATGACTCTAACTTAGATTTATCATTAGCTCCTGCAGTAGTATCAATAGTTCCTCCTGCTTTGAGGGTAATATCTCCCCCATTACTGCTGCCACTCTCGTTTTGAGATAAATCTTCTGATTCTTCCTCTTCATCTGTTCCTCGACCTGCAAAAGAAAGGATACTTCCTGTTGTAATATTGCCCTGACTGGTAAGACTCACAGTTCCCGCATCACCCCTACGAGAAGAAGACCTGACTTCACCAGCACTGGTATCAATATTTCCGGCAAGACTTTCTAAAGTAATATTCCCACCTTTACCATTACCGTCTGAACGAGAGTCAATGTTACCTGTAGTCAAATTGCCACTACTGGTAATAGTCACATCTCCAGCATTTCCTAATTCAGAAAAAGAAGATAATTCACCACTTGTTGTCTCAATATTTCCGCTTGTACTTTCAAGGGTAATTTTGCCACCTTGACCATTAGTTGAACGAGAGTCAATATCACCTGTAATCAAATTGCCATTACTTGTGATGGTAACGTTTCCGGCATTTTCCTCCTCAGAAGCAGCGAATATTCCTGCTATATCTTGGTCTGTTCCCAAGGTTTCAATACTACCACCTGTACTTTCAATAGTAATATCTCCGCCCTGACCTGCTTGTGTCTGGGAATCAATATTACTTGTATTAATATCGCCCTGACTTTTGATAGTGACACTTCCAGCATTTCCTGCTTGTGACCTAGACACTATATTACCAACCGTTGTATCAACACTTCCATTTGTACTTTCGAGGGTAATATTACCACCCCGACCACTACCTTTGGAACGAGAGTCAATATCACCTGTAGTCAAATTGCCACTACTGGTAATAGTCACATCTCCAGCATTTCCTAATTCTGAAAAAGAAGATATTCCCCGATCGCCGTTAGTTGTATTAACATTTCCGGCGATACTTTCGAGAGTAATTTTGCCACCTTGACCCATACCGTCTGAACGAGAGTCAATATCACCTGTAGTCAAAGTGCCATTACTGGTAATAGTCACATCTCCAGCATTTCCTAATTCTGAAACAGAAGATATTCCCCGATCGCCATTAGTTGTATCAATATTTCCATCTGTACTTTCGAGGGTAATATTACCACCCCGACCATTAACATCCGAACGGGAGTTAATATCACTTATTGTTAAATTGCCACGACTTTTAATAGTTACACTGCCACCATTACCAGAAGTGGCAAAGCTATTTATTTCTTCTGTGGTAGTTACTGCACCTTCGGTACTTTCAATGCGGATATTACCACTGCTGCGCTCATTTATTTCTGTTTCTGTTAGGGGTGTGATATCAGCATTATCTTCAGGGTTACTTGCTTGGGGGTCTCCTGCACTGGAAAGTATTTTAGTTGTAGTAATGTCACCTTTAGCTTCCAGAGTAATATTACCACCTAAACCTTCTCGAGAAAATGACTCTAACTTAGATTTATCATTAGCTCCTGCAGTAGTATCAATAGTTCCTCCTGCTTTGAGGGTAATATTTCCCCCATTACTGCTGCCACTCTCGTTTGGAGATAAATCTTCTGAGTCTTCCTCTTCATCTGTTCCTCGACCTGCAAAAGAAAGGATACTTCCTGTTGTAATATTGCCCTGACTGGTAAGACTCACAGTTCCCGCATCACCCCTACGAGAAGAAGACCTGACTTCACCAGCACTGGTATCAATATTTCCAGCAAGACTTTCGAGGGTAATATTCCCACCTTTACCATTAGTTGAGCGGGAGTCAATATTACCTGTAATCAAATTTCCATTACCTGTGATGGTAACTTTTCCAGCATCTCCCTCCTCAGAAGCAGCAAATATTCCTGCTACATCTTGGTCTGTCCCCAAGGTTTCAATACTACCACCTGTACTTTCAATGGTAATGTTTCCACCCTGACCTGCTTGTGTCTGGGAATCAATATTACCTGTATTAATATCGCCCTGACTTTTGATAGTGACACTTCCAGCATTTCCTGCTTGTGACCTAGACACTATATTACCAACCGTTGTATCAACACTTCCATTTGTACTTTCGAGAGTAATACTCCCACCTTTACCGCTGCCTTTTGAACGGGAGTTGATATCACTTGTTGTCAAATCACCACTACTGATGATAGTGACATCTCCAGCATCTCCTAACTCTGAAAAAGAAGATAATCCATTCTCTATGTCACCGTTACTGGTATTAATATTTTCCCCTGTACTTTCAAGGGTAATATTTCCCCCTGTACTTTCGAGAGTAATATTCCCACCTTGACCACTACCGTTTGAACGAGAGTTAATATTACCTGTACTAATATCACCCTGACTTTTGATTGTCACATTTCCTGCACTTCCAGTTTCCGACTTAGAAGCTATTTCACCACCCCTTGTCTCAACACTTCCAATTACACTTTCGAGAGTAATATTCCCACCTTGACCATTCATTGAATTGGAGTCAATATTACCTGTGGTCAAGTTCCCATTACTATTGATAGTAATGTTTCCTGCATTTCCCTGCTCAGAAGCAGCAAATATTCCTGCTACATCTTGGCCTGTTCCCAAGGTTTCAATACTTCCATCTGTACTTTCAATAGTAATATCTCCACCCTGGCCTGCTTGTGTCTGGGAATCAATATTACCTGTATTAATATTACCCTGACTTTTAATAGTGACACTTCCAGCATTTCCTGCTTGTGACTTAGAGGCTATGTCACCATTACTGGTATTAATATTTCCCCCTGTACTTTCGAGAGTAATATTCCCACCTTGACCATTAATTGAAGTGGAGTCAATATTACCTGTGGTCAAATTACTATCAGCAGTAATGTTAATGTTTCCTGCATCTCCATCAATAGAAGCAGAAAATATTCCTGCTGCTGCTTCTGTGTCAGTTCCAATAGTATCAACAGTACCATTCGTACTTTCAATAGTTATATCTCCACCTTTACCACCACCTGTTTTTGATTCAATACTTTCAGTATTAATATCTCCAAAAGCTTTGATAGTAATATCTCCAGCATTTCCTGCCTCGCCAACAGTATCTATTTCTGCTGTGATAGTTACTGCCCCTTCTGTGCTTTCAATACTGATATTACCACTATTGCCACTATTTATTTCTGTCTGTGTTGTTTCGGTAGGGTTATTATCTACAGAGTTGCCTACATCAGGGTCGCCAGCAGTGGAAAAAACTTCCCCTGTAGTAATATCACCTTTGCTAGTGATGCTGATATTACCTCCATCGCCCAGACGAGAAAATGATTCGATAGTTCCTGCGCTAGTATCAATAATACCTTCTGCTGTCAGGGTAATATCCCCACCACTACCGTTTGTACTCTGAGTTTGATTTGAGTCAGTGTTATTTGTTTGGAATGGTGATGAATTTGCTAAGTCTCCCTCTGCATCTAATGGTTCCCCTGCGGAAGAAAAGATATCTGCTGTTTTGATGTCGCCATTACTGGTAATGCTGACATTTCCTCCATTTCCCTCAACGGAAAAAGAAGCTAATTCTTCACTACTGGTATCAACATTACCACCCGTACTTTCTAGAGTAATATTCCCACCATTACCACTACCGTCTGAACGAGAGTCAATATAACCTGTTTTGATATTGCCATTACTGGTAATGCTAACATTCCCACCATCGCCATCAAAAGAGGCAGAAAATATTTCACCTGCAGTTGCATCAACTTCACCACCACTATTTATGGTAATATTTCCACCTCTATCATTACCCATGGTAGAAGCATTAATATCTCCTGTTTGAATATTGCCATCAGCAGCGAGGGAAATATCGCCACCTGTAGTTGATTCAGAATTTGACTTAAGTGTGGTTTCAGTAGTATCAATATTCCCAGTAGTAGAAATAGTAATTGTTCCTGGTTGTCTGTCAGGAACTGATGTAACTACCTCTTCAATTGCAGTAAAATTCCCATCAATATTTAGTTCAATATTACCACCACCTCTAGTAGAAATTCCTGTTAATTCTTCGCTAACTCCACCAATAGTTAAATCACTGATTGAGTTAATAAATACTCCTTGTTCCCCTGTTAATACTTCTAAGTTATTTACATCTATTCGCAAAGGTGCTTCAGCTAAACCTATTCCACCAGAATTTTGAGTTTCAAATATTGCTCTATCGGCAGTAATTAAAGAATTAGGAGAAACTTGTCTAATATTCCCCTGGTTAGCATTGATTAATAGTTGACCAGTAGTAGTTAAATTAGCTAAATTTATATCGCCATTTGCACCTAAATTTCCTAGTCTAATTGTAATATCCCCACTACCGGAATTTAATGTTGTACCTTCGATTTGATTAATCGAACCTGCTCCTTGGTCGCGATTATTAATATTTGCACTATTGTCGTTACCAAATAGAGAAATATTGCTATTGGTTTGAGATGTATCTATATCTGCATTTATATTAATATTTCGTCCGGCTTTTAATTCTATTGCATCTGAAGTTTCTATTGGTTCATTAACAGTTATATCATTATCAGCTTGAAGAATAATTTCACCTTCTATTTCTTCTATTTCTGCCACAGAAAATGTGACATTATCATCTTCATTTTGTTCCGGTGACTCGTTGCTACTTTCTGACCCTCCTATAATGATATTTTTAGGGTCAAATAATATGGTTCCTGTTTCTCCAAATGCTGCACTAACATTGACATTTCCATCAAATATTAATTGTTCTTTTCCTGAGATTTCAACAAAGCCTCCATCACCAGAAAAATCTCCGCCTTTAGCACTAATACTCCCGGCAAAATTAGTCGTATCATCTGACCAAATTATTACTTGACCGCCGTCTCCATTATTAATAGCATCGGCAGAAATAATTGAATTATTGTTAACAAAAGTTTGCTGAGAATTGGGAACAATTCCATTACCTTGAAAGTCGCCTCCGATTAATATTGTGCCCCCGACCTTTGGACTATTGGCATTAATATTGGCATCGATAACTGCCACGCGATCGCCCAATACATTTACCTGTCCCCCAATATTATATCCCCCCTTACCCCCCTTTGAAAGGGGGGAAGTTGTAGAGACATCAATATTTCCCGAAGCGATCGCTACTCCTGCTGTATCGGTCAATTCCAAATTACCCTGAGCATTCATAACCACAGAAGAGGCGTGATGTATGTCACCACCTGTTAATAATTCTGGTAATAACATCGGTGTAATTGACTGCCCTGATAAATTATTAGAAGTAGGTGATACATCTAAACTCAACAGATGGCCTGGTTGAGATATTCTCAATGTATCTCCACCATTAACTGCAGCAATAGTGATATTACCACCTGCCGTAGATAATTCACCTGTGTTAATAACTGTACCACCTGTTAGAGTTAAATCTTGTCCAGGATTTAAACTTAAATTGCCTTCGTTAACTATTGCGCCTGGGTTTGAGACATTAAAATTGTAACCACTGGGGTTGCCTACTAAATTTGAGTAGTCATTTGTTCCTATTGCCTGAAACCAGAAATTATTACTGTTGAAACCTATACCTGTGGCAGTAGTAACGCTGAAGGAAGCGGGAATATTCAGACTCGCATTAGGGCCAAATATGATTCCGGTGGGGTTCATTAAGAAAAGGTTAGAATTACCGCCTATTACTTGAATTAAGCCATTAATTCTGGAAGGGTCTCCACCTGTAATTCTGCCTAGAATATTACGGGTGTCTGGGGTGGAGATGAAGTTGGCGGTTTGACCAGAGTTGAGGTTAAATTTGCCGAAACTGTGAAAGAGGTTAGTGCCGTTATGAGTACCGCCTTGAATATTAAATTGATTGCCATTTTGATTTACGGTAGTTCCTGTACCGTCATTTGCCGGAGTAATAGGTTGACTATAAGCAGGAAGAGCGACTGTTCCTAATAGAGACACGAAGCTCATCAGAGGACAAAGATGTAATGTGATTAGTTTCATATTATGGACTGAGAGTTAATGGTAAAACTCACAAATGTAATGATTATTAACTCCAGTATATCTTTTCTCAAATTGAGACACCTCCTTAATAATGCGGAAGGGAGATGGGGAGATGGGGTTCTTGAGGACACGGAGATGGGGGATGGGGAGATGGGGGGATGGGGAGATGGGGGGATGGGGAGATGGGGGATGGGGAGATGGGGAGGTGGGGGAGATGGGGGATGGGGAGATGGGGAGGTGGGGAGATGGGGCGAGGATGGAACATTTTTTTATACCTAATTAGGGCTTTCTGATTAAATATAAAAGCACTGACAGATCAAAAAAATTAGCCTTTAAAGGAGCGAAAAAAGTGCCTGGTATCACGTTGAAAACCCTCAAAAAATTAGCATAAAAGGCAGGGGGGATAGCAGAAAAATCAAGGAACAAATATATCCGACTATTTCCTAATTAATTCCTCGTTTCTCCTAACTACTCTCTACTCCCCCGCTCCCCCGCTCCCCTACTCCCCCGCTCCCCTACTCCTGACTCCTCCTACTTACTAACTAAATTCCAGAAATAACCATCAGGAGCAACAAAAGAAAAACTTTGTTCGCCAAACTCGTTATCAATAATATCTGTAACTTCCGTTGCTGCTGAATTGTTAACTCGGTCAAAATAATATTTTATATTATTAACTCGATAAGTATACAAAGACATTCCTAAGCAACCAGGTCGCGAATATTCAAAACAATTGTTCAACTTCACTGCTTCAGGAAATCGAATAATATACATTCTGCCAGAACGTGCTTCCTGCCAATTTATTGAGGAGCGTGGATCGTCAAAAGTTGTAACTATAAACTTTTCCCCTGGTTGCAAATCAAAAATTTGCCTGCCTGCTGCTGAACTTTCATAAGTAGTTTCTGAGTCATCCCGCGTTCGCAACAAACCTAATACATCCTCATAAAATCTCAATTTTTCTTTGCTATCATCTTGCACCACCATACCTGCATGGGTAAATTGGCTAGTTTTGAAAGTACAGTTATGATTAATTTTGCCATATTCGGGAACTGTGTAATTAAAGCGTTGGAACAATACCTGACGTGTTAATGGTTGCAGTAACATCATTTCCCGCACTCCCACTGCTGGATCGATAAACGGGCGACCTTTCTCCGTTTTGTAAATTATTTCCCACTCAGGAAAAGTAATACAAATTGGCAAACCTGCTAAGTAGGCATCCTCAGCATGGTTAAGAATATTCAAAACATCTGCAGTTAAGGTTGTCCCCCAACGGTTGCCCAAAACTTTCATGGATGTCATTTCTAAACCTTCATTAGTGGGGTTTTCCCAAGTCATAAGGCGAATCAAACCATGGTCGGCATTTTGATGTTCGAGTCTAATTGAGCGCAGATTAGAATTGACTCCATACAAATTTTTCACTGTAGGAGCAGTTAATTCTCCTGTTTTGCCAATGCGATAGCCAAATTGTTGCCAATATTGAATCATTGGTAAGGTTTCAGTGATACCGATGCAAATTTCATAGATGCCTTCGATAGTGGGATTTTTCTTCATAGTTTTTACCGCTATTTTTCAAGTAGAGACCTTCTATAGGGGAAAGTCTGTTTTTATTAATAGGACTTACGCATGAACGCTATTGGTAGGGTGTGTTAGCGCTAGCGTAACGCACCAATGCACCATATGCAGTGCTATTGGTAGGGTGTGTTAGCGCTAGCGTAACGCACCAATGCACCATATGCAGTGCATTTGCGTAAGTACTGTTATTAATATGATAATCCTATTTGATTCATGTACAAAATCCCATTATATTTAGAGGATATCTGAAATTTGCCCCCCTAGCCCCCCAACTTTGGGGGGAACAAGAGTCAATTTGCTTGCTCTAGTCCCCCAAAATTGGGGGATGCGCGGGGGCTTAGATGTTGCATACAACGTCCCTACTAAAAGGGGAACAAGAGTCAATTTGCTTGCTCTAGTCCCCCAAAATTGGGGGATGCGCGGGGGCTTAGATGTTGCATACAACGTCCCTACTAAAAGGGGAACAAGAGTCAATTTGCTTGCTCTAGTCCCCCAAAATTGGGGGATGCGCGGGGGCTTAGATGTTGCATACAACGTCCCTACTAAAAGGGGAACAAGAGTCAATTTGCTTGCTCTAGTCCCCCAACTTTGGGGGATGCGCGGGGGCTGAGATGTTGCATACAACGTCCCTACTAAAAGGGGAACAAGAGTCAATTTGCTTGCTCTAGTCCCCCAGAATTGGGGACTGAATTTTGCCCCCCTAGCCCCCCAAATTTGGGGGCAACAAGAGTCAATTTGCTTCTAAAAGTCCCCCAATTTTGGGGGATTTAGGGGGCTTTAAAAACTGATAACTGATAACTGAATTTACTCTCCCTGACACACCCACGCTCCCCAAAAATACGGATGAGCTAATGGTTTACTGTCAATTTTTAGATTATTTCCTAACTTTAATTCGGCTAAAATATCCCTACCTAATTTACTTTTTTGTAACTCTCCAACCGTGACATTAATGATATATTGCTGTGCTTTTTTAAATGCTTCCGCAGGACTAAGATCTGGTTTTAAATAATCTAAAAATTGCTCCATTAATAACATAGTTGCTAATGTTGGTACGCTCCACAAACTCATTATTAATGTTTTACTGCCAGCGACCGCAAATGCACGACGCAACCCGAAAACTCCTTCTCCCGTTTGCACGTCTCCTAACCCACTTTGACAAGCAATTAAAATCGTGAGGTCTGTTTCCCAGAGGTCAATACCCGCAATATCTTGAGCAAATACCATAGTTGGGAAATTTTCGGGTAGTTTGCCGCCGGAAAACCAGGTGTTCGCTCCTGTAAAAGCGATCGCCGAACGCATCATCGGGTTTTCGACTTTTGCTTGGTGGCGGTTTGGTTTGAAGGTTTCAAATTCCATGTTATTAACTGGAGGTTTTGCTGAAGTGGTATTTATCTGTTGTTTCACCAGAGAATATATCGCTCCCAACTTTTCTCTGATTTCATTATGAAAATTTTCGCTTTTTTGCAACGCTTCAATATATTTCAGAAACTCTTCAATATATTCCAGAAACTCTTCATCAACGAAACCATAATTTTTTACTAATATCTCTGCTTGTTTTTCCTGGGAACAGATCAACAATTCTATCAACAAACGCTGATATTCTCTCCATCTCTGGGTGTAATAACCGTGAGTAGCAACAATGAGCAGTTTAGGAGATTTACATTTGAGCAGGCGATCGCCTGTTGCCTCATTTTGCAAGAAAGGTTTGACTCCTAACTGTTGTCCAATAGTTAGGGCAAAATCAGCAGTTGCTTTCAACCGTTTAAATTCTACACCTGCAAGAGTACCAAACATTTGACTAACATTCATATCAGAAACAGCCATATTTGACTCTGGTTGTCGAATACCTGCATCATTCTGAGACCAATCAAAATTAGGATCGGCAATAATTAATGGTTCGTTTGCTGTACCCTTAGTTTTGATGCGACGGCGCAATAATTCTCGCCCGACGCTGACATAACTAATGTTGTACTCATCCTGCAATATTGTTGTCTCATCATCCTCTGGCAATATCTGAAATGGCACCAAGTTTAAATCCCCATCGGGAGCTATTACTAAATGACTGCAACCTGCTAACTTATCCCGCAATTTATCAAAAACTGCCTCTCGTAGTTTCTTACCTGGTTGGGAATTATATGTAATTGCCTGGGTAGACTCGGTTGTATAAATCCATGATGGGTCTAAAGTCGTCACTTGTTGTATTTCCAAATCTATCACCGACTCTCGATACAGAGAAATCAAGCGATCGATATTTTCTGCCTCCCCTAGATCCATCATTTCTACCTCAGAAGGTTTTTCCGCAGCTAAAACAAACGCCAGATACCGCGTCTCCTGCCAACTATCATTCTGAAAATCAAAGACATCAAACCGCACAAACTCCAACAACTTTCCTCCCTCTAGTAACTCTGAAGCTACTGCCCGTCTGTCGCCCATTTGTTCCTGCATAGCAATTTCTGGTATCTTTTGCGCTAACTGTCTTTCTAACTCATTACATTCTTTTTGCAGTTGAGCTAACTGTTGTTTGTGAGCTTCCAGTTTTTCTGGTGGGGGTACTTCATAGGTAAATGCTAAAAGTTCCTTGCATTTTTCTCGCCACTGTCTAAAAAATTCTTGGAGTTGGGGATAACGATCGCTGAAGACTGCTTGGTTTTGAGCAGCAAGAGCAGTTGCAGTTAGAGCTTTCCGTTTGAGGACGAGATTTAATGCTGCTTGTTTTGCTGCTTGGGAGTGGGGGAGATATTGGTAGACTAAGGAGAGGAGACCACCAAGATAAGGTACGACTCGTTGTTGTATACAGGCCATGCGATCGCTGTCAGAACTGGAGGCAAAAATTCGTCTAATCGTCATATCTTCAATTTTGTTTGACTTGAGCATCAGTTTCAATGCTTCTTTGGGGCGATCGGTTGCAACTAACAATTCTGCTAGGTATTTGAGGTGGATGGCTAAGTCAGGATGATTTTTTGGCAGTGCAATTTTATCAATTTCTATGGCTTGTCTGTATAAAATTTCTGCCTCATTATATCGTCTTTGAGACTTATATAATTTTCCTTGATTGCTTATAGTGCTAGCAAAGTCTGGATGACTTTCTAGCAAGGCGGTTTTGTAGATTTCTACAGCTTCCTTGTATAAAATTTCTGCTTCATTGAATCGGCCTTGAGACTTATATAATAATGCTATATTGTTAAGAGTTGTGGCTAAAGAGGGATGATTTTTTGGCAGTGCAATTTTTTTTATTTCTAGAGCTTGTTTGAGCAAAGTTTCGGCTTCATTGTACTGCCTTTGAGTACGGTATAAGTATGCTATGCTACCTAGTGGGTTAGCAAGGTAGGGGTGATTTTCTGGTAGTGCTATTTTGTAGATTTCTAGAGCTTCTTTGAACAATAGTTCCGCTTCCTTATACCGTCCTTGTGCCGAGTATAATAATGCTAAGTTGTTGATCTTGTGAGCAAGGTCTAGGTAAGTTTCTGGCAGTGCAATTTTATCAATTTCTATAGCTTGTTTGAACAAAGGTTCAGCTTTATTGTATTGCCCAGTTAAGCGATATAATTCTGCTAAGTTGTTAATAGCAACTGTTACAGCTCTATAATTATTTTTTTTTCCGAATAACAATAACTTTTCACTAATACGGTATAATTTTCCCAGGATGTTGAGCATAGCTTCTAAAGCATTTTTGCTTTTAGCATAGTAGGTTTTCCCCCAGATTTGCTGCGCCAGTTTTACTGATTGTTCGGCAATGGGAATAGCCCCATCATATCGACCTAACTTTTGGAGTCTATTAGCACGATAGTTCAAAAATCTATAACGTATTCCTTGAATTACTATATAAACGAATAAAATGCAGGAAATGTAAAAAGTAAAATAGAAACATAATAACCGAAATAAATAAGTGCATTTATCGCGCCAATAATGAATACTTTTATCCAGTTCAACATGATTTACTTCTTTTATTTTTGTTAATAGATAATTTGTTTTGTTTATTGTTGGATTGTTAAATTCTTCTGAGAAGTAGCACAACAAAGGTTTTTCAGATAACTATAGACGACAGCAACAACATATAAACGTGCCATAGCTCAAGCTTCCTCATTTTCCTGAATAGCACGTTTGATTTCCTCCGTATTAGCTTCAGCATAAACCCAAGCATTTTCTAAATCGGAAATACGCAGACTAGGATAACACTTGAGAAGTTCAGCATCACTTACTCCCAAATTTCCATAATTCACCAACACCCACACAGGAATGCGAGTACCAACAATACAAGCATCACCACCACAAACACCCGGAGTCTTTTCAATACCAGAATAAATATTAGCCAAACTGTGAGCTAAAAGTTGGATAGCTTGAAGTTTTTCTGCTGGAGTTAATGCCAAAAGTTGGGGTTCTAAATCTTTTAATTTCATAGTTGACTCTTAAGTATCTACTATTATTTTATCTATCATATAATTCTCCCCGATTAAACTGATAGTCATCTGGCAAAGCAAAAGAATATTCGTCTACTAACTGCAAAAATCTTTCCTTGTTATCTTGAATAACATCTGCTTCTACCAAAATAACCTTAAGTTTTTTTCCCTCTAATTCTGAACTGAGTTGTTCGCTAAATATCAGATTGCCATTTTGACAAATTGCTTGTAGAACTTTGTACATATTAATTTGTTCCTTTTAAGAAAATAATTTGAAAAAGGTACTTTTGAGAACCTAATTTGGTATAATTCCTATCAATTCCTTTTTCGGGAAATAGAGACGATGCTTTTTTAATGGAGTAAAACAATGACCGATAAAGAAAAAATTTACGCAGAAATTGAGAGTATTTCAGAAGAATATTTCGAGGAACTCTACTGGTTAATTAAAAAGTTTGCAGATGCAAAACCGATTAAAAAAGAATCTACATTTATGTCTAAATTGAAAAGTATACAAATAGACGGTCCAGAAGATTTTGCGGCTAATTTAGATTTGTATTTGAGCGGAGAGAAAAGTGTCGAGTAAAACATTTGTAGATACCTCGTTTGTAATAGCTTTAATCAATAGGCGAGACCGATACCATCAACAAGCTAGGGAATTAGCCGATCGCTTTGATGGCTATCCTTTATTAAGTACCGATGCCATTTTGCTAGAAATTGGTAATGCTCTGGCGCGAAATTATAAAGATAAAGCGACCGAAATAATCGAACACTTTTTGAGTTCCCAACAGGTAGAAATTGTTCGGTTAACTCCTCAATTATTTGACAAAGGATTTGCTTTGTACAAAAGTTACCAAGACCAATCTTGGGGATTAGTAGATTGTATTTCTTTTGTAGTTATGCGTGAGGCAAATATTACCCAAGCTTTAACCTCCGATCGCCATTTCAGACAAGCTGGTTTTCAGACTTTAATAAGTTGATTTTATAGATTTTACAGCTTTTTATCTATTACATAAAAAGTTTAAATCAGTTGAGGTTTAAAACTTCAAAGTTCAGGTTTTAAACCTCTCAGTAGCAACAATAAATCCGTACATCCGTGGCAAAATCAGTGTCTAGCTCCCGTTCTCAGAAATCACAAGAATTTCTGCTGGTGCATTACGCTTCGCTTAAACACACCCTACATCTACACCACCTTATAATCCATATACCACAAAGTACAATCTGACTCACCCTCAAAATATGCCAAAAATTCCTGCAAATGCTCTCCCTCAAGACGTAAAGGTGGTTGCTCTGGTTTCGGCAACCAATCTAACTTTGGACGTTCCGGAGCGATCGCCACTATTATCTCCTCAACCCCAGGTTTACCACTCAGTTTAAAAGATTCTCTAAATGCTCCCTCCATTGGTAACGATACTGCACCCGCTTCATTAAAACTAGGAGAAGGCGCAAGAAACGACGGCGACAAACAATAAAATTTGCCAGAAGTACCTTTTTCCAAAAGAGTCAAATATCCCGGACGTTCCAACTGTACCTCAAATTTAATCTCAGTTCCCAAAGGTACACTACCAGGATAATTAGAATCACATTGCCACATATCCATTCTGCTAACCCTTGGGATAACCGGACCCATTTTATTAGTTGAAACAGCCATATTTTTCAATAGATACCAACGATAAACTATTTCACGCAACCACCGTTTAGCAATTTCAACTTTATCTCTTTTCGCTCCCTCAAAATCACAACCTTCAACCTCTAGTTTTCTAAATATTGTCCTCAAAGAGTCACGCAGAACAATTTCTGGGATTGCTTTTTTACTAGCATTTTCTAATAAATTATTTGATAAAACATCAGCCAGTGCTGGATTATTCAAATCATCATTATCTCTTTTAAACCGTTCGATAAATACCAACCTATTTTTATCTTTAAGCATCAATATATCAGCTATTTTTTCCAGAAAACTAGCCTCTTTATCCTTGTAACTTTTATCTACCATCATCAACTATTCCTTTTCGATAGATTCACCTATAACTATATTTCGATAAATTCAAACTGGCAATAACAATTCTACATATTTCTACATAACTCTACCTGGCTCTACATAGCTCTATTTTGATTCAAAACTAATCTTTTTTCTACCATTTTTGATTATTTATACTTTAATAAAACTTCTACTTAACTCTTTAATATTCTATTGTTATATCCTAAATTTTCTAATTAAGCTAATAGTATAAATTCAAAAAAACAAGAGGAAAAAATGTCTAAATCATTCAAAATATTATTAATCTCAATCTTTGCTGGAATTATTTTCAGCATTCTATCAATCAGCAATAATCAAAATGCCAAAAAAATTAGTCAAGCTATTGAAAGTGGAGTAACTATGACATCTAGTATATCTGCTTTACTAATCAGCTTAAAAGATACCGACGAATAATTAAATAGGGACATTGCACGCAACGTCCCTACAAAGTTATCATTCTTCTTTGCCAGACATTTTTCATCCCCATTTACTATTAAAAAAGCTTATTTTTCTAATTAACTGCAAATTCTGTATAAGGACGTACTTCTGGTGGATGAAAACCCAAAACAATTTGATTTTTCGGAATACCTGCATTGACTAAATCTAAAGCGATACCATCCTCTAAACCATCCCGATGTATCCAGATTTTATCTTCAATTACTTCTACATGAACTAGACATCCATGAACTTGTAAATCATCTTCCCATCCCTGAGTAATTAATAAAAAATTATTCTTATCTTCGCTAATAATTAAACGACATTGTAAATCTCCATAAGCATAAGGAATTTCTGTATATTCCTGAAGTTGCTGTTGAATAGTGTCTCGATATTTAACTAAGGTATCCATTATAATTAATAATTAATAATTAATAATTAATAATTAATAATTAATAATTAATAATTGTTGAACGTATCGCGATAGAAGTCTTTAGCTAGTTTTAATTCTTTTTGTTGAATGGATAAATCAATATATAAATCAAGGCAAAAGTGGGAGCATCTTGCTCCCTAACTATTCTTGCCTTAACAGATACAACGGATTCCACCTTGGTGAGGTACACCCACGCGAGCAAGATGCTCGCACTGGAAACATTCAATTATTAATATCTGTACTTCATATACTTGGAATCTGCTGTATTACTACATTCTAAGAAATCATTTGTTAACTTACAACAAATAACTGTTTTTCTCTACCATTTCGGATAATTTTGAATTCCAATTTTTCCCCTACACTACTATCTTCAACTTTCCTCTGTAATTGTTCTGCATTAATGATGGGTTGATTGTCAATTTCTAGAATTACATCTCCTCTACGAATGCCTGCTTTTTCTGCCGCAGTACCAGACAAAACTTTCGTTACTAAAACTCCATTTACCTCTGGCAAAATTAAAGGAGAATTGGGGTCAACATTATTTTCTTTAGCAATTTCTGGTGTTAGAGAAATCATCTGAATACCAACAGAAGGATGGGGTAGTTGTTCTCCACGAGCTAGTATATATTTGATTTCTTTTAAGTCTGTAACTTCATCTGTTCCTTTTACCTCTCCAATAAACTGTCTACCATCATTCAAACTCACAGTTACTGTGTCAACTTTATCTACTACATGAGCAGAAGAAATCATTTGTCCACTTACAACAAATAACTGTTTTTCTCTACCATTTCGTAGAATCTTAAACTGCAATTTTTGACCAACACCACCATCTTCAACTTTCCTCTGTAATTGCTCTGCATTAACTATTGGTTGATTATCAATTTCTAGAATTACATCTCCTCTCCGAATGCCTGCTTTTTCTGCCGCAGTACCAGACAAAACTTTCGTTACTAAAACTCCATTTACCTCTGGCAAAATTAAAACAGAATTGGGGTCATTATTATTTTCCTTCGCAACTTCTGGAGTCAAAGTAATCATCTGAATACCAACAAAAGGATGGGGTACTTGTTCTCCACGAGCTAATACATCTTTAATTTCTTTAGCTTTATTGATAGGAATAGCAAAACCAATACCCATAGCATCAGCTCTAATTGCAGTATTAATCCCAATTACTTCACCCCGATCATTCAACAACGGACCCCCAGAATTTCCAGGATTAATCGCTGCATCAGTTTGAATAAAATCTAATCTTTTATCAGGAATTCCTACTGCTGAACTAGGACGTTTTAAAGTACTAATAATTCCTAAAGTTACAGTATTATTAAATCCCAAAGGATTTCCTACTGCTATTGCCCAATCTCCTACCTGTACTAAGTCGGAATTACCTAAAGCTGCTACTGGTAAATTTTCACCTTTTGTATCAACTTCAACTACGGCTAAATCTGTAACTTCATCTGTTCCTTTTACTTCTCCAATAAACTGTCTACCATCATTTAAACTCACAGTAACTTTGTCAGCCTGATCTACTACATGAGCATTGGTTAAAATTATACCTTTCGAGTCAACAATAAAACCCGAACCTTGACCTTTTAACAATTCTTGTGAAGGTGGTTGAATCATTAAGTTGTCATCAAAAAAACGTTCAAAAAATGGGTCTTCAAAAAAAGGATTAGTAGGGCGAGTAATTAGTCGTTCTGTATCAATTCTTACCACGGCTGAACCAACTTTATTGACTGCTTCTGTCACAAAACTATTACTATTTCTAGTATTGATATTCTCTGGTATACCTTGCAATGCTACTAAGGGAGGATTCGATAACCCTTTAAATAGTTTAGAAGTTGCCATTGCTGGTGCTATTGGTAGACAAGTAACTATTAAAGTAAAAACAACAAAAATGGCCAATAATTGATAAGTTATTTTGGCAGTTATTTGAGAAAATTTGCACAATTTCATAGCATTAAAGTTTGATTGACTAATTGAGTGGGATTGGTGTTATAATAACCCTAATCCTAACTATATTATACTCAAAATCTATGGTGTTATCTCAGGAACAACAAAAAGAACAGTTACCTCATAATCAAGCCAAGGCAGAGTCAAATTCGGAACATAGCCACCACTCTTCTGCTCATCCTCATGTTCATAGTGAAGAATCCCTACAACGTCTAGTGAATAGATTATCAAGAATTGAAGGGCACGTTAGAGGAATTAAAACTATGATCAAAGATAGTCGTCCTTGTCCTGATGTCTTAGTACAAATAGCTGCAGTTCGTGGTGCTTTGGACCGAGTCGCTCGTATGGTTTTAGATAACCATTTATCTGATTGTATTTCCCGGGCAACTCAAGATGGAGATATTGATGTTGAAGTTGAAGCTTTAAAGTCAGCTTTAGATAGATTTTTACCTTGATTTATTATGTTTTTTCGGATAATTTTTTACCGAAAAATTTTGGTGTAAAGCCTCCCCTTTTAAGGGGACAAAAAAAAATAGAATATTCCATATTTCAAGCCTCCTTATTGCAGGATTAGTGATAACTGATAACTGATAACTGATAACTGAAATGACCTTTATCCACTAAAATTAAATCAATGGTTTGACTAGAAAATTAAGTTATCGATTAGCTGCAAAATCAACAGTAAATTTCATCATATTCCATCAAATAATTTGACTTTTCAACAAAGCAAGAAAAAGATTTCATCAAACAACTTATGTTAAAAAAAATAGCTTTGTGGTTACTTTGGATTGGGTTTAGCACTTACGCATTTATGCTAGCACCTCCTGACCAACCAGATACTTTAGAATTAATCCAAAAATTATCAACAGGTCAATGGGAAAATATCAATCCGTTGATTGTATCTCTATTCAATATTATGGGAATATGGCCGTTGATTTACAGTTGTTTAATGTTCTTTGATGGCAGAGGACAAAAAACACCAGCTTGGTTATTTTCGACATTATCATTTGGAGTCGGAGCATTTGCTATTTTACCCTATTTAGGATGGCGTCAACCTAATCCAAATTTCTCAGGAAAAAAGAACTTATTTTTAAATATTTTAGATTCTCGAATTTTAGGAATTGCTTTAACAGTAGGTACAATTTTATTACTAATATACGGTTTGACAAATGGCGACTGGGGAGATTTTATTCAACAGTGGCAAACCAGTAGATTTATTCATGTAATGAGTTTAGATTTTTGTCTGTTGTGTCTATTATTTCCCACTTTGTTAGAAGATGATATGAGTAGGCGAGGAATGAAAAAATCTCCGTGGTATTGGATAGCATTAGTTCCACTTTTAGGTCCATTAATTTATTTGTCTGTACGTTCACCTTTATTAACAGCAGATACTTCTACAATATCAAATCAACAACAAGCTACATTCAACAATTAATAATTAATAAGTAAATTGATAAGCTATTTTGCATTTAAGTAAGCGATCGGCCATCGGCAGTTAGCAGTAAATGTGCGCGTTTGCAAAGCATACCGGAACGGAAATGCTAAAAGCTAATCGCTAGTTATAGCGCTGTGCGCAGGCGCGGTCGGAACCCGGCGTTTGCGCTTCGCAAAGCTGCGCTAACAGCGGAGCGGCTCTGATAAGAGCGCTCTCCTCACCATGGGAACGCCGATCAAGAGAGCGGTGAGACCGTACGAAAAAAACTGTAGAAAATCGATCTGAGCTTTTATCTTGATATTGGATTAACCAATACAGGCGCTCTCGGCACAGCTCACTATTCCCTCGACAGTAAAAGCCCCTGGGAATTTCTTTCTGATTATCGCATATACTGCCATTAATATCGGCATTAATCACTTTACCTGTTGCACTTCTGAATAAACCACGTTTGACTCGTTTTCCCACATAATTTTCCTGCTGACATGGCAATTCTAGGTCAAGTGCAGAAGTTTTACTGGTGTAACTTTCTTCCGTTTCAATGACTTTGATCCCAGCTAGTTGACATTTATAAGTTATCTGTTGAATTAGCTTTGAGTGGGGTATTTGGGTAAAGTTTTGATTGTTTTTTTTGCCTATATCTGCACATTGTTTCCAGTTCTCATTTTTTCCTATGACTACAGTACCAATATTATTAGTCACTAAATAATTGACAACTAATTTACTGGTGTTATGCAGATAATTCTCCACAAAACGATTTCGGTGATAGGTTAACGCCTCAATCTTACGGCTAGTTTTTCTGTTGCCTTTGAGATGACTTTGGTACTTAGCTTTACGCTTGTTGTAAAGCTGATTAACACTTTTTAGTGGCTTCCCATTAACAAGCATCGGCTTAACACCAGGCTTGTTTGTAGATAGAGCAACTAATCTGTCAATCCCTAAGTCTATTCCGGCTACAGATGTTGAGTGTATTTGTGGCTGAAGTGTTTTTTCATAGACTACTTCAATTATATAGCAGCTAGTAGCAGGTACTATCCTGACTTCGATTACAGTTTCCACAACTACAGGTATTTTGATATCACTCATGGATAAGTGACAAATACCATCTTTGAGAGGGGCTTTATAGACTGATTCCTTTGAATATATAACTACATTTCTACCTTTGGTTTTGTCCTTATACTTTGGTATTTTAGGTTTACCTAAAAACTTCCCTGGATGTTTTGACCATTCTTTGATTGCCTGAAAATAACCACGCCAAGTTGCAACCAAACATTTGATTATTTGTTTTGATACTTTAGTTGGTAATGATCTATAGGCATCGCTATCTTTGGTGGCGTGGTATAGTTTCGTTAAATCCAGACTTTTTGAGGACCTGAAAAAATGCTGACGACAATAATAGTTAGCTAAATTGTACAAGTTTTTCGACTTAAAGGCTAACTCATCACACACCTGCCAATACCGATGTGTTCGGTTAATAATATGTCTGTCAACAAGTCGCATTCACCCACTATAATTCATCTTAAGTCCTGTACCTGTTTAATATTACAACAATGAGTGTAAATTTTACAACTATTTTCTACAGTTTAAGTTTAACAGTTAATCACCCTTGATAGAGTCGAGCGCATTATCTGAGACATCACAGACAGAAGCTGCACCCGAACCGATGAGAGGTCAAGCTAAGATGCCAGGTTCAGCAACTCCTGAGCAGAAGCAAGTAAATCAATGGCCACAAAGAAAATCTTGTTCTCTGGATTAAGCAGGAATCGCCATGCTACATTCATGCCCACATCATGGCCAAACCATGGGGTTTGTACTTGGCCTGTTACCTTAATTCGAGTGTAGCCTTCTTCGTCAGGCTCTGTTATACCCCGTTCAGGCAGCAATCTTATGTTTTGGCAATCCTCCCGGAAAAAGCGCAATAGGGCATTATGTCCCACAACCGGGCGTTGGAACGGCGGTTGCAGGGCCCCATCTGGGGCAAAGAGTTGGATCAGCGCATCAAAGTCATTGGCATTCAGGTTATCCATGTACTGCAAAACGATCTGGCTCTCAACACCGGGAATGGCTGTAATTGGAGTGCGCTCGGCCATGGCTTTGGGAGCAACCAAGGGCTCCGCCACCGGGCTGTAGGCACCCAACTCTGATGGTTCAAAGCCCATATCCACCACTGCATTACGCAGAATTGTAATTTGTTGACCTGGATCGACAACTCGAATGGCTTGAAGGACTGCCGATGCGTTGGCTGAAAGCTTATATTCCCTAGGAATAGGGGTTACAAGACCCTCTTCCATCCATTTGCCCAATTGGAACCAGAAGCCGAGTTTGATGTTCACTGACCAGGTAGCGTAGAGACGGCAGATGGGTCGGTCTGTCCGGCTAGCTAGGTCAAACATTAATTGCGATTGCTCACTAAAACTCATCAGCCTGATCTGACTAAGGGTACTGCTGACAAATTGCATATTCACAGGCTCGGGGGTCGAGATTGACAATGTCTTCCCCATTTCCAGATAGGCAAACCAGATCAGTGCTAGTTTGTCTTCCACAATCAACTGGTTGAAGCGGGCGAGTGTCGCAGGCACCACATCCGCAGAAAGTGTTTTGGGAAAAATATTGCGAGCAGACTCAATATCAAAGGACATCTTTGTTAGGCTCCAGGATCAGACAATTAATTTAAAGTTTACAATGCTTGGGGTTTGAGTAGCAATTGTGCAAGAAACCCCGTCTAGTTGATACTAAAAAGAGCTATTATACCTAGTAGTAGAGCTATTGTTCTTAACAACTGCTTCATAAAACCTACATAAAACGTCACATAGCGTGACATTTTAATGTTTACTTCCTGCTTCCACCGGAACTGTCGGCAGCACTCCGTCCACAGGCATTGACGGTCAAGCCGACCGCATCTCTTAAATTAATTGAGGCATTCCAGTCTCTCTCAATGGATAAACCACATTCTGGGCAGTCATAAGTTCTGACATTCAAAGGCATATCCTGTACATGACCACAATTAGAGCAAGTTTTTGATGATGGAAAAAATCTATCAACTATTACTAATTCACAGCCGTACCATTGACACTTGTATTCTAGCTGTCTTCTAAATTCATAAAATCACTATCTGCTAACTGATTTGGCTAGCTTATGGTTGGCTAACATTCCGGACACATTTAGGTCTTCTATCACAACAGTGCCGTGGTTTTTGGCTAAGTAAGTTGTCAATTTATCAAGTGCATCTTTACGGATATTAGCTACTCGTCTATGTTGTTTGGCTAGCTTGACTACTGCTTTGTACCAATTCCTTGAATGCTTAACTTTCTTACTCAGTTGTCGTTGTAATTTAGCCAGTCTGTTTTGCGCTTTTTTGTAAGGCTTAATACTCTTGAATACTTCACCTGTACTTAGTGTTGCTAGTGTCTTAATTCCTAAATCTACACCTACAACTTCTGTGGTTTTTGGTGTTGAGGTCGGAGTAAATTCATAGCTGCAACTTAAATACCAATCACCAGCTTGTCTGCTGATTGTTATTTTTTTTGTTGTTGCTTCAATTGGTTCATAAGTTTTGACTATACCAATAAAAGGTAATTTGTGATTCCATCCATTTAATTCTATTGGTTTTCCACAATTATCTATGGTGAATGAATCAGACTTCCCTTTCTTTTTAAACCTTGGGCGTTTACCTAAGCCTTGGAAGAACCTCTTAAATGCTTCACCCAAGTTAATAAAAGCATATTGGTAAACTTTAGATGATAAGTTTTTCATCCAGGGGTAGAGTGGTTTGGTGTGATTGGTAAAAACCTCTCTGAGTTTACGAGAGTTGGGCTTGTAACCATCAATATATGCAGCATTCCATAGACTTAAACCCCAGTTGTAGCACCATCTACTATAACCTGCATGTTGAGCCATCAGAGTTTTTTGTTGATTATTTAATTTGAGTTTGGTTCTGATGGATTTCATAGAGATTGAGGGCACTCTATCTAATGGTATGCTTTTTAACGTATTATATCGTTATTCGTTGATTAAGTCAATGCTCTCTTTCGGTTTGATTTTTTTGTAAATAGTTTCTAAGAACAAATACAGGGAAATAAATTGCCGACAATATAAGAATTTTAGCTATTTGGCCTCTTCTGCAATTTGTAAATATACCAGCGCCCATTGCTATAATTATTCCGATCTTTACTTCTCCCCTACTCCCTCACTCTCCCACTCCCTCACTCCCTACTCCCCTACTCGCATTCCCGTTTAGTAACATCATGTCTATACCGAAACATATCCTCTAGTCGAGAATCTACCCACCAACCTAAAAAAGATTCCGCTAACCAATCTCCCGGTAAAGAAAATGCGATCGCATCAGTTAACCTAGTCTTACCATCTTCTTCACTAAACTGATGACGATGAGTCCAGCTAGCCATTGGCCCTTCTTTTTGTTCGTCAGTAAACAGACGATATTTTTCATGCTCCGTATATTCGGCCACCCAATTCACAGGAATTGGACCGAGCCAAATCTTAAATTCTGATATTGCTCCTATTTCTAGTCCACCTTGACAACGGATAATTTGGACTGGTTGCCATGGCGGTGTCAGGATTTGCAAAATATCGGAACGTTCGTGAAATTCCCAAACAACTTCAACTGGTGCATTAATTAACGTTGAATACCGAAAGTGCAACATTCGTGAACTACCTCAACTTGCTACGTTGTGGGGCTTCTGAACTCACAGGGGAATGCCTCAAGACAGACTTACGCCCACCTTTTGGTCTTACTTCCCCTCCTTCCCTACGGGACGCTGCGCGAACAGCAGCAGTCCTTCCAAGACCGTATAGTTGTCTAATGTTTTCTGATCTAATGTTTTTACTCACATTTTCATCTCTGTCGTGGTGTGTACGACAACTCGGACAAGTCCATTCTCTCATATCTAATGGCAGCTCCGATATTTGATACAGACAGTTAGAGCAAGTTTTAGAGCTAGGGAAAAAACGGTCAATCTTAACCAATAAACCGCCTTTTTGCTGTAGTTTATAGTCAAGAAAATTGATAAACATTCCCCATCCCACATCAGAAATAGCCTGAGCTAAGTTATGATTACAAACCATACCCTTGATATTCAAATTCTCCACAACCACTACTTGATTATCATTGACAATTTTTCTAGATAATTTATGTAGAAAGTCTTGGCGGGTATTGCTAATACGTTCGTGAACTCTAGCTACTAGCTTACGAGCTTTTTGTCTTGATTTACTCCCAATGTTATTACGGGCTAATTTAGCCTGTTTTCGAGCTAAGTTTTTTTGATGTTTTTTGAAGTGTTTAGGATTAGCATATTTAGATACTTTTTCTCCATTATGGGTAATACAAAAATCTTTTAAGCCTAAATCTATACCGATAACCTTACCTGTAACAACCACTTCCGGAGTTTCTTGTTTAGTGTCAAATAACAATGAAGCGTAATACTTTCGGGTTGGTGTTTTAGTAATGGTTACGGTTTTTAGTTGACCATCAAATAGCCGATGAATAGATGCTTTGATTACTCCAACTTGAGGGATTTTTACCCCATTCTCCACTACCTGACAGTTCTGAGGATATTGGGCTGATTGTCTGCCATGATAGGACTTGAATCTTGGGTATTTAGCTCTACCTTCAAAAAAGTTCTTGAAAGCTTTAGTTAAGTTCAGGGTTGTGGACTGCAAAACTTGTGAGTAACACTCTTTTAGCCATGCAGTTTCTTCTGATTTTTTGAGTAATGGTAAAACTTGATTGAGAGCTATTTGAGTTAACCCTTTACCTGTTTCTTTGTAAGTTTGATTGGACAAATTCAAAGCATAATTCCACCGCCATCTGGCTGCCCCCATGACTTGAGTTAGTTTTTGGCACTGCTGAGGGTTGGGATAGATTCTGACTTTGATGGCTCTATACAATAGTTTCAGGTGAACTAGGGTTGATGGTCAATTATCATAACACAGGATGACAAAATGTGGACGCTTTGCGGTTTATTTGTTGGTCGGGTATTCATCCCTAACCTACAGAGGATGAGGGAATTCTGCCGGACATTTCGTTAATCCTCAAAGCTTATCATAATTATTGTTTACTATAAGGGCTACTTCATTGCTATTTTAACAGTCCTGAAGTTGCAGCTCTACTTGGTTTTTTGGTGGTTAATGTTCTCGTCTCAGACTGGAAGTAAAAGTTAATGTTAAAAACTTATCAAAAATACTTAAATCTGATACCACAATATTTCTGAAGTTAGAGTAGTTTTTCATTCCCAGAAGTTTTACTTTCTCCAAATAAGTTTATATACTTAAGCATAATTTGTCTTTTCTTATACAAAATTTTTTTTTCATACTAACTTAAGTTATACTTTTTCTCTTTTTAAGAATGTATAAATACTAATTCAATTTACAGATTTATCGAAAAAAATTGTATAGATAAATAATGCATAGCTCGCCACGTCCGAATGTCAAAGCTTAAGTAAAATCGAACATTACCACTATAAATTTAGAAATATTGCATACTTGTAATTGATATAGAGTTATATATTCTTGACAAATTTATCTTATGAAGATTTGGTAATACCAATTTAAAATAATTGCTAGTTTGATGAATACTAAGTAAATATATACAGTAAGTCTAGCTAGAAAAATCTTATTAATTTATGATATTATTTAAGTAGAGTGATGGAATTTTCAAGTTAACAATATTCATGGTGTCCAAAAAAATGTATCAAAAGAAACTAATAGAAATGGCTGATTTATCGTGAAGTTGAACGTAATTACTTCTTTGATTCTTGGTTAATAAGTAGTGACACAAAAATGTAGATAATCCCTAATAAATTACAAAACAAATAACCATGATTTTACCTCTATCTATAAATCATAAAATTAAACCATCCCAAGTCTCAGCACAATTACTGATGCCCAGTGTAAAACCATTAAATCCTACTGCTGCTTCTTACTACTATCTGACTGACTTAGGAACACTTGGAGGTGATATAAGTGTAGCTAAAGATATTAATGATTCTGCTCAAATAGTCGGTTATTCAATTAATGATATAGGTCAAAAACAAGCCTTTGTATGGGACTCTAACGAAGGTATGCAAGATATTGGTACTATTGGTAATAATTCTAGCTGTGCCTATAGTATTAATGAATATGGTCAAGTAGTTGGCTATTCTGAATATTATTGTGGTCAACGGAAAGCTTTTATTTGGGATAAGACAAAAGGCATATATTACCTTGATACTAAAAGTAACAATTTGAGTGAGGCTTATAGTATTAATAATTCTGGTCAAGTAGTAGGTTTTTCTGTCACTAATAATGGTCAACGGAAAGCTTTTATTTGGGATGAGACAAAAGGCATACAAAATCTTAGTATTTCTGATGATATAGAAAGTAGTGCATACGCAATTAACTATTCTGGTCAAGTAGCAGGCTATTCTGTTTCTTCAGATTTAATCGTCAAAGCTTTTATATGGAATAGTGATAAAGATATCCAAGAATTACCAGGTTTTTTAGGTTCAGATATTAATACGTCTGGTCAAGCGATCGGTTTTTATTCTGTACCTCAACACAATAACCGAGCTTTCTTGTGGAATAACAGTGAGGAATTTCAAGACCTTGGTACTATTTCTAATAATGTCAATTTACAATTTTTTGACAGTGAAGCTCATAGTATTAATGATTCTGGTGTAATAGTTGGTTATTCTGACAAGCTAATAAATACAGAGCAAGAAGGATGGGCTAAAAGAGCTTTTATTTGGGATAGTCTTAATAAGATGCAAGACCTAAATGATTTGATCGATCCGTCCTCGGGTTGGGTTCTTAAGGAAGCACGATCTATTAATAATCATGGGCAAATTGTGGGATGGGGAATTAAAGATCAAAGTTGTTGTGCTTTTCTGTTGACACCTATTTTCTAACAGAAATAATAGATAATACAATTAAATATTTATTGGTAGTGATTTTCCTAGATAATTCATACTCAAACTTTAATACATATCGCTTTGCTTCTAGAAATAGAGGCAAAGCTACAAGTTAATAGCTTGTTTTTGCTAGGAGAAAATAAGCTATAGTTTTGATTAAGTAATTGCAATTCCCAAAAATAATGCTATACTTCCGATGCGACTTTAGCTATTAAGTAGTAATAATGGTTCAGTAATGTTTGTAACGATTATCGGCATTAAACAAAGATATAACCTACATTCCGTACCACAAAATGTAGCAACCGAATCAGGAGTCAGGAGACAGCTATACTGGAGACAGAATTTTAGAAGAGAATCATAGTTGTCACGATTGAGTACACGATCGGGTAAGTATTTATGCGTAAATTTTTTACTCAGAATTTGATGAACGAAAAAAGTAATTGAGATGATTTGCATAGTATAAATACTTACTAAGCTACAGATTTATATACTACTTTTAATGTTACGCTCTTGACGTGCGGAATGTGGGATATAAGATATCTTTGAATTCTACTCCCTACTCCCTACTCCCTACTCCCTACTATCAAGGAAATGTAGCAATACTTTTGAGAAATGGTATAATTGCAAACAAAAAGTAATTTCATTAGATTTCATTAGATATTATTTTTAGGCAAAAATTCACAACTTTGTTTCAAAATTTCCCTGCTTCTCAATCATCCTCTTGAAAAGAATATCATGTGCGTTTAATAAGTGATAAAACCCACATTCCGCACCACAAAATGTAGCAACCGAATCAGGAGTCAGGAGTCAGCTATACTGGAGACAGAATTTTAGAAGAAAATCATAGCTGCCGCGATCGAGTCATCATAAGAGTAAGTATTTATGCGTAAATTTTTTACTCAGAATTTGATGAACGAAAAAAGTAATTGAGATGATTTGCATAGTATAAATACTTACTAAGCTACAGATTTATATACTACTTTTAATGTTATAAATTGAAGTGCGGAATGTGGGATAAAAAATTGTCTTCTCCTCTTCCTTCTTTTTCTCTCCTAAATTCTGAATTCTAAATTCTAAATTCTAAATTATGAATTGCCATAGCTTCTGCTAAATGTTTCTTTAAAGTTGTTATTGGTAGAGGTCCTTGAATATGATTCCAAGGCAAAATTTGCTCTAACTCCCAATCATTAAAAACATAAAAATCCAACTCTGGTAACTCCCCACGCAACTCCTTAAAAGCTCTCTTATAACTGCCCAAAGAATCTCCATAATTTCTTACCAATTCTAATAAATTAGATAACCTTCTATCTCCTCTAGAAATTAACCCTTGTATTACCGACCATTTATAACTTTCTGGGCGAAAATCTATCCCTTTTGAGCGTAGTTGTTTCTCCAAAAACTTCAGCCTTTTTTCTGATTGAGAGTTGACTCCAAACCATTGAAAAGGAGTGTGAGATTTCGGTACAAAAGTGCTACATCCCAAACTTAATCTCAAACCAGGAGCAGCTTTTTTCAAAGCCAACATCATTTCTATAGTAGCATCCAAATCTTCTACTTCCTCTCCTGGTAAACCCACCATTCCATAAAATTTAATTGCTTTTAAACCACCAGCTTTAGCATTAACAGCAGCTTCAATAATCTCCTCATTTTCCAACTTTTTATTGATAATTTTTCGTAGGCGATCGCTCCCACTTTCTACAGCAATAGTAATTGATTTTGTATCCCTATTACTCAAAATTTTTGCTAATTTTTCCGTCACCGTATTTGTTCTAACCGATGCAATACTCAACCGAATATCATCATATTTTTGCTGATTCAAATAATCTAGTAAACTATCAAATTCTGGATGTTGAGTTACCGAAGCACCCAATAAACCCAAACGTTTTGTAACAGTTAATCCCTTTTCAATTGCTGGAATAAGAGACCCTTCTAAACTAGCACTTCTAAACGGCAAAGTCAGATAACTTGCCAAACAAAAACGACACATTTCCGGGCAACTTCTCACCACTTCTACCATAAAAATATTTTCCCAAGCAGCCTTTTCAGTCACTACGGTAGAAGCAGATAAAGTATTACCCCGATAAGTTTGTTTTTGTACCAAAGCCGGAATATCTTTATCTATAGGTTCAATAGATTTAATAGCACCATCAGCACTTTCATAAGTTACTTCATAAAGACTAGGAATATAAACCCCAGGTACTTGAGATAAATGTTTTAATTGTACTTGTTTTTCAGCACCCCTAATTTCTTTATAAGCTTCAATAAAATCTGCCAATAAATTTTCCCCATCCCCCAGTAAAATTACATCAAAAAATCAGCAAAAGGTTCAGGGTTTGCCGTTAAAACAGGTCCGCCACCAAATATGATTGGATAATTTTTTGCTGAACGATTTTTAGCTCTAATAGGAATTTCTAAAGATTCCAGAATATTGAAAATATTCACATAATCAAGTTCCCAAGAAACAGAAAAACCAAATAATTCTGTTTCCTGTGGAAGAGGTTCATTAATATCAGTAAATAAACGACTAACTTGTAGATCGGAACGCATTGCCAAAGTTGCCCAAACAATCTGATAACCAAGGCTAGTTATCCCTACAGTATATTCATTAGGAAAAGCAAAAATAATCGGAATAGCATTAGATTCAGGTATTGCTGGAGTGAAGAGTAAACGTTCAGTATTAAATATATTAGTAGACATACTTAAACAGTTATAAGTTATCAGTTATCAGTTATCAGTTATCAGTTATTAGTTATCAGCTATCAGTTATCAGTTATCAGTTATTATACTAATTTAAAAAAGAATTTTATGAATAATAAAGGCAGTAGGGGCGAATGGCCATTCGCCCTTGAAAGCAGATTTCCCTTTGGCAAAAAAGATAATTTCCGACCTAAAAAATGGTATTAAAGCCATTCCCATACGACTCCTGAGGACTGACTCCTAAGAAATACCCTAGATATTTGTAGCAAACATTTATCAATTTGATATTATACCAATTTAAAAAAGAATTTTATGAATAATAAAGGCAGTAGGGGCAAATTGCCATTCGCCCTGAAAAGCAGATTTCCCTTTGGCAAAAAGATAATTTCCAACCTAAAAAATGGTATTGAAGCTATTCACTCTGACTTCTAACTCCTGACTCCTGACTCCTAAAAAATACCCTAGATATTTGTAGCAAATATTTATCAATTTGATATTATACCAATTTAAAAAAGAATTTTATGAATAATAAAGGCAGTAGGGGCGAATGGCCATTCGCCCTTGAAAGCAGATTTCCTTTGGCAAAAAGATAATTTCCGACCTAAAAATGGTATTAAAGCCATTCCCATACGACTCCTGAGGACTGACTCCTAAGAAATACCCTAGATATTTGTAGCAAACATTTATCAATTTGATATTATACCAATTTAAAAAAGAATTTTATGAATAATAAAGGCAGTAGGGGCAAATTGCCATTCGCCCTGAAAAGCAGATTTCCCTTTGGCAAAAAGATAATTTCCAACCTAAAAAATGGTATTGAAGCTATTCACTCTGACTTCTGACTCCTGAGGACTGACTCCTAAGAAATACCCTAGATATTTGTAGCAAACATTTATCAATTTGGTATTATACCAATTTAAAAAAGAATTTTATGAATAATAAAGGCAGTAGGGGCGAATGGCCATTCGCCCTTGAAAGCAGATTTTCCTTTGGCAAAAAAGATAATTTCCGACCTAAAAATGGTATTAAAGCCATTCCCATACGACTCCTGACTCCTGACTCCTAAGAAATACCCTAGATATTTGTAGCAAACATTTATCAATTTGATATTATACCAATTTAAAAAAGAATTTTATGAATAATAAAGGCAGTAGGGGCAAATTGCCATTCGCCCTGAAAAGCAGATTTCCCTTTGGCAAAAAAGATAATTTCCAACCTAAAAAATGGTATTGAAGCTATTCACTCTGACTTCTAACTCCTGACTCCTAATAAATAGCCTAGTGCAGGATGGCAGAAATAACTGACCAGTTACAAAATCCTAAAACAATTATAAATCAATACTTTTTCTGAGAAGTATAGCAATCAGGAATCAGATGTGAGAATTGAGGTGTTCCTTTGAAGTATAGAATATAGAATTTATCTTATTATTATGTATTCGTTTTTTTCTTCTTCCCTATTCCCTATTCCCTAAAACAAAAGTCTCTAATATCTCACCACTAAAATATTATCCCTATATATTGAGTTATTTATACTTTAATTTAAACCACAAAATCGGAGAAGCTAAAGTCAGTGTAGCAACATTAGTAAAAATCACTGGTACATCTTTAACCAAAATGCCATAAATTATCCAGATCAATACACCAGAACAAAAAATAGCAAACATTTCTAGGGAGATATCTTTTGTGGAGCGAGTGCGCCAAGTTTTGATAACTTGAGGTAAAAATGAAATAGTGGTTAAACTGCCTGCTAGTAGTCCTAAAGCTGTGACTAAGTTCATAATAAATATCAATAATTAATTGCGATTACTAAATTATAATTTTATAGAATTTTGGAAATAATTGTTTGATATTAAATCCGGTTAATTATACATAGAATCTGATTATATAATATCTGTTGAAATTCTATAATTACTTCAATATTAGACATCTCTACCGAAAGAGGGAGTAGGGACATTGTATCCCACATTCCGCACTTCAATTTGTAACATAAAAATCAGTATAAAAATAGGGAAGTAATTGATAATTTATGTACAATAATTGATTTAATTTTTTATTATTGGAGATGTCTATTTAATCTTCCCTATTCTCCTACTCCTCCACTCCCCTACTCTCAACTATATAATAAGTGTTTAACTTGATTTAATATTACTAAGAAACACTCAAAATTTATGAGAATAATTCTTTCCTTTGTGAGATAGGTTGCTAAGAGATTACCCTTGCATAAAAATATCTATCATTTTCTACCTATTATAACCACTAATTAAGGCATTACTGAGAGGCGGGATGAATATAAGTGGCATCCTGCCTGCCCAAAAATATCAATAACGGCCAAGATGCCCATCCCACTTACACAAAACTATTAAAATCATCTACTTTCTATTAATTAATTAAACCGCCTAAGCTGATATTGATTAATGCTATAGATATTTTTTAGTCCAAGCATATTTCCTTTTATCTTTTTCAGTAGATATTCTATAATTTCTTTTCGCTTCTTCCTGTTGCTAGTCTCTTTAACTAATCGCTTAATTTCTTTATCAATGTCTTTTATATCAGCTCCTCTTTGTTGTGCCTCTTCAAACCAATAGTCTCCATCTCCATATTTTCCTAGACCATAACAAGTAGCTCCCAATAAAGTACAAGGATGATGACTTTTAGAATCAATTTTATGAGCTTGTAAAGCAAGATTTTTTGCCTCATTTAATTGCCTAACATCTCTAAAAGCAGCACCTCTAGTTACAAGTATTCTAGCCTTAAGGTCTTTATCTTTTAATTTCTCTAAATTGACTTTACTTTTACTGGTAATTTCTAATGCTTTTAATGATTTATTTGCTTTACGCCAGTAACTACTAATTTTAGGGATTAGCCATTTATCTTTAGTTCTTTTAAATTCATCCTCAAAAAAATCAGCCTCAATCTGATAATAAGTAGTTGTAATCTTACTACCAGGAGTTAGCAAATTCTCAGTTGTTAACTGAGTAAACATTAATTTGTCTAATCGCTCTCCTTTATCTAGTTTACTAAGAATATTGTAGAAAGGATCGAATTTTAATACCCCGACTGTAGCTAAATATTTATCTTGGAGTCTTATCCAATCTTTTTCTAAATATTTTTCTTCAGCTACTTTAATAATTTCAGTCAAATTATATGACTTTAACCAATCAATATCTGCCTCTGTTAATAGCTCAAATTGCTCTATTTTTTGGAGAATTTCATACAAATTACTATCAGGTGATGAATCTTCAAATTCAGTCAATTTGTACTTTTTCTTGAGTATTGCAAATTTTCTTTTTCGTTTTTGTTTTTCCCGACCGGAATAAATTTCTAGAGTTTCCAAGAAGCTATTATTTGACAACCAATTACATTCTTTTGTACTTAACAAATTTGCTGAGTAAATTTTTTTCAGAATAGGAAACAATGGTGTATCCGGGAAAAAATCTTGATATTTAGTAGCACAGTATTTAATTTTTAACTCGGCAAACTCTTGGATTTGATTAGCGATCGCTAAAGTTTCGTTAAGATTATAATATTTAAGTAATTTAATTTCTGAATTAGTTAATTTATTTTCAGTGTCAAGCTTAAAAAGTAGTTGATGTAAAAACTATATTCCACATTTTTGGTACTTTATATTTTTCTTTGAGGTCTAAAAACTCATTTTCTAATCTTTTAACTTCCTCATTATTTTGTTTTTGTTTCTCGGCAATGGAAAACGTTTCAGTTAGTTGATTTTCTTCTAACCAATCTAATTCCGATTTTTTAAGAATAGTTTCCTTTTCTAGTTTTTCTAATATTGAAAATAATCGGCTAGAGATAGATTTATCGGGATATTTAGTAGCACAGTATTTAATTTTTAACTCGGCAAACTCTTGGATTTGATTAGCGATCGCTAAAGTTTCGTTAAGATTATAATATTTAAGTAATTTAATTTCTGAATTAGTTAATTTATTTTCAGTGTCAAGCTTAAAAAGTAGTTGATGTAAAAAACTATATTCCACATTTTTTGGTACTTTATATTTTTCTTTGAGGTCTAAAAACTCATTTTCTAATCTTTTAACTTCCTCATTATTTTGTTTTTGTTTCTCGGCAATGGAAAACGTTTCAGTTAGTTGATTTTCTTCTAACCAATCTAATTCCGATTTTTTAAGAATAGTTTCCTTTTCTAGTTTTTCTAATATTGAAAATAATCGGCTAGAGATAGATTTATCGGGATATTTAGTAGCACAGTATTTAATTTTTAACTCGGCAAATTCTTGGATTTGATTAGCGATCGCTAAAGTTTCGTTAAGATTATAATCTTCAAGTAATTTAATTTCTGAATTAGTTAATTTATTTTTAGTATCAAGCTTCAAAAGTAGTTGATGTAAAAAACGATATTTCACATTTTTAGGTACTTTATATTTTGCTTTGAGAGCTAATAACTCATCTTCTAATCTTTTAACCTCATTTTCCTCATTTTCCTTATTTTGTTTTTGTTTCTCCGCAATAGAAAGTGTCTCAGTTAATTGATTTTTTCTAACCAATCTAATTCTGATTTTTCGAGAATAGTTTCTGTTTCTAGTTTTTCAATATTGAAAATAATTTACTAGAGATAGATCGATCTGGATATTTAGTAGCTTGATACTTATCTTTTAGTTCTGCAAATTTAGCCTCAGCCTCTCTTTGTTTTTGTTCTTTTTCTTTCTCCTGCTTCAAATAAATTTTTAGAGTTTCCAATAAACCATGATTCGATAACCAATTAGATTCTTCAGCACTTAATTTTTTGCTGAGTCAATTTTTTCAGAATATAAAACAATTTATCCGGGAAAAATCTTGATATTTAGTAGCATGGTATATAGTTTTTAATTTTGCAAATTCTTTGATTTGATTAGCGATCGCTAAAGTTTCGTTAAGATTATAATCTTCAAGTAATTTAATTTCTGAATTAGTTAATTTATTTTTAGTATCAAGTTTAAGAAGTAGTTTATGCAAAAACTATATTCCACATTTTTAGGTACTTTATATTTTGCTTTGAGAGCTAATAACTCATCTTCTAATCTTTTAACCTCATTTTCCTCATTTTCCTTATTTTGTTTTTGTTTCTGTGCAATAGAAAACGCCTCAGTTAGTTGATTTTCTTGTAACAAATCTAATTCTGATTTATCAAGAATAGTTTCTGTTTCTAGTTTTTCCAATATTGAAAATAACGGACTAGAGACAGATTTATCAGGATACTCAGTAGCTTGATACTTATCTTTTAGTTTTGCAAACTTAGCTTCAGCCTCTCTTTGTTTTTGTTTCTCCTGCTCCGAATAAATTTCTAGAGTTTCCAAGAAACCATTATTCGATAACCAATTAGATTATTCTGCGCTTAATGTCTCTGATGAGTCAATTTTTTTCAGAATACGAAACAATTTATCCGGGAAAAATATTGATATTTAGTAGCATGGTATATAGCTTTTAATTTGGCAAACTCTTGGATTTGATTAGCGATCGCTAAAGTTTCGTTAAGATTATAATCTTCAAGTAATTTAATTTCTGAATTAGTTAATATCTTTTCACTATCAAGTTTAAAAAGCAGTGGATGTAAAAAATAAAATCCAAAATTTTTGGGTACTTTGTATTTTGTTTTGAGAGCCAAGAACTCATTTTTAAATGCTTCTTGAAACTCAGTTTTCTTATATTGTTTTGAGGTAAATCCTGACTTAATTAGTTTGATAGTTTTAAAAAGTTGATTTGCTTCTAAATATTGAAACTCTAAGTCTGTAATTGAAATGCCAAAATCAACTCTTCTAAGTATGAGATATAGAAAACTTAAAGGAGATGAATTTTGATATTTAGTTGCTTTATACTTAGACTTGAGAAGAGAAAAATGTTGCACCCGAATGTCATTTTCGTTTTCACCCATAGAATATTGTTATTTTAACTAATTCAAACAGATAATTAAACAGTAAAATGCTATAATATAAATAGTCAAATTATTCTAAAAACCTGAGTGGCAGCCCGTTCGCCCCTATGTTTATTTATAAATATTCAACCGGATATGATATAATTGGTACTTATCCAAAAATTGCCTTAAAATTAATCAATTTCTAATAATCTCAGCTCTCCGCAATAGCTTCCCCATTCAGAAAAGCAACCAAATAATCATTATTATTGAGAGGCCCAACATTAGGTGGAGTCCCAGTTAAAATAATATCCCCCGAACGTAGCGGTATCTGCTGACTAATGAAACAGAGCAAGTCTTGAATAGAAAATAACATTTGTTTGCTAGACCCTTGTTGGCGAACTTCACCATTTATTTCAAGTCTGATTTCCAGTTCTTCTATTTCTGTGACATCATTCAACTTCCTAAACTTTGACAACGGACAAGCATTTACAAAACTTTTGGCTAGAACCCAAGGATACTTTTTCGCCCTCAACTCATTTTGCTGATCACGAAGAGTCAAATCTAGAGCAATACCAACACTACTAATTGCCTGTAAAACCTGATTTACATCCCCCTGATACAAATCAGCGCCAAGTTGGATAGCAATCTCTGTTTCATAATCGCATCGCCCTAAATTAAGGGGTAAAAATATCTTTCCTTCAAATGGAACAACACAAGCAGGGGATTTTGTGAAAATTATCGGTTCTTTCGGAACTGGGTTGTTTAGCTCTTTTGCATGATCGGCATAATTACGACCTACACAATAAATTGAACCAATTGTTTTAGCTAAAGTAAAAGAGTTCATTGTTGAAAATTTAGGACGTGCTACCAAATCATATCATACAGGAATAGCAAAAGTATTATCCAATGCTAAACATTTCGATGTTCTTTCTGAGCTGTGACAGGAACTTGTTCGAGGTAATTCTCACTAAAATTGAAGCAACCGTGTCTCGATGTACTGTTTTCTCTTTAGAATAGAGCATCGTCTTACATCTTTTATGCTCATGCTTGAGGTAAGTCAGACAGTCAGCATATACACCTTTGTTGACCAGTATCTCTAGAATTTCGCGATAGGAATTATCATCAATGGTACTAGACCTTAACTCTTCAAGTCGCTCCCGCTCTTGCTCGTTGGATCTTTGAGTCATCAGATACACTGCCAACGTTAGTTTTCCATTGATAAAGTCCGAAAATTGATCCTGATAAGGTTTCTCCAGCTTTGATAGACGCTCGACAGGCAATGCAAAATCACCAAAATCATTAGCCGCCTGAGTAGCTGCACCATAGATAGCACCCATCTCATACAGCAATTCGTCAGGTTGCTCTGCAACGATCGATCCTGCAAAGAAACAACTTCCGTAGAACACACCTGAAAGCAATCTACATCGCTGCTGATACGCTGCTAGAAACTGGTCGTAGTCTGGATAGTCACTCACTTTAGAAACCTGTAGATCGTGAATGTCCATCCTCTGACCAAGATAGACTTGATGGTTGATTTTGCTGAGGAGCGTTAAGAGCGAAGTCATGCCATAATCCTCTAGGATCTGTTGAGCAACTTCTCTCAGTTGGAACCCTGCGATGACTAGCTTTCGCTTACTATCGGTGCTATCATACCCATTTTTCTCATCAAGAAACCAGTTGATAACATAAGTCGAACAGTTGAGGATCTCAAAACTTGCACAGACGGGAATAATCTCCTTCCAGTTTTGACCTCCGTTAATCTCATAACCTGTTCGGATCTGGAGGTCTCGTAATCGAGGATGACCATGACGTTTCATAGGAAGCTGCTGCACTTCTGGGCTTAACTTCTCAGTATATTCAGCGATTAGCACATCCGTTGCTTGGGATGTCTCTTTCATCAGATTGAAGTACTCACTCATTCAGAAACCTCTTTTTGATAGATATGGTACTGGTTATCTCCAACGGAGACCGAGCGCAAATTTGCCGATTTCAGCATTTCTTCGACAACATCGAACTCAAGTAATCGCATTCGCAGCTTTTGCTGTCCGATAAGACTCCCTTGCTGATGACAAGTGTAATCAAGACTAAGATATTGCTCTCCATCAATCCAATTCTTGGTAACGGTTCTCTGGAATGAGACTTCCTCATCCAAATTCTCGCATTTGCTATGATTAGAATTCGATGAGATGATAATTAATTGCCCTCTGTCTCGTAAGTGTCCAGCAATACGTTCAAAACTCCTCTGAATCGCATCAAGATCGAGGATGTGACTAGCAAGTAAAATGGTATCACCATCATTCACAAAAGCCCACGCACCACCACGAGAATAGGCCAGATCAAACATCTTGTTGAGGTGCATATCGACCACATCTTGACAGTAGAGATCGACTCGGGAGCCTAAGCATTCTTGAGCTTGAGCAAGTAGAGACGCACTCGTGTCCACCCCGGATATCTGGAGTTCAGGTCGCAACAGAAGAATTTGCTCTACAAGCAAACCAGTCCCAATTCCCACATCCAAGATGTCTTTCCGATCGCCGAAAATTTCGATCAGCTCCGTAGCAATTGCTTTGTAATTCCGATTCTTTTGCACAAAGCTATTATAGAAATCGGACATACCTTTATACAAATCCATAGGTATCATTGATGTTTCTCAATCTTTAAATAATTGCCTAAATATAGCGCTGTGCGCAGCTCATCTGGCAACAGTTCCGGAAGGGGGAATAAAAAACCGATAATATCAGACTTTTAGCTATTGGACAGTTCTTATAATATCATCCGGATAGGAACTGCCAGGTTGTTGTTTGACAATTAGTGCGAGCATCTTGCTCGCGTCATAAATCATCATAATTACCTGATGTCCTAACTATATAATTACCCGATGTCCTAACTATAGTTATAGTGGCGACTGCCATACCTAACTATCCTAAAAAGTGGGTAACTTGTCACTTAGGAACTGCCAGGTTGTTGTTTGACAATTAGTGCGAGCATCTTGCTCGCGTCATAAATCATCATAATTACCTGATGTCCTAACTATATAATTACCCGATGTCCTAACTATAGTTATAGTGGCGACTGCCATACCTAACTATCCTAAAAAGTGGGTAACTTGTCACTAATGATTGTGAAATTTAACTTCATCTATGAACCTCAAAAAAAATAATCCCACTTTAAAAAATAGTGAGATTATTTAACAAAATCAAAGTTCAAATCTTTCTTATAAAGAAGAACCTACACCAACATAGGCACCATAAAAGAAAAGACCAACAACTACAAGTACGCCAGTTCCGGCAACAGTAGCAACCAACCATAAAGGAATTCTACCTGGTTCGGACATCATAATATTTCACCTCATTATTTCAAAACTACTTCGTGCTAAAAAATTTTTACCTATAAGGTAATTTGCCAACAATATACTTGTTAACTTTCTACTCAATATTACTAGAAATAGGCCACCCCAATAGGGTGACTTAAATACCTAGTAATTTCTCTGTTTTACTTTCCGAATTAATTAAAGAAATAACTCGAAAACAGAATACCAAGAACAAATACTAATAATAAACCAAGGTAGAGTGAAGTTCTGTTTAATTCTACTGGCTGCTTATTAGTATTTTCACTACGATCTAAAGGCATAATATACTCCTATCTTTGAATAAACTGCATAGCTGCAATGGCACCTAAAAAGAAAACTGTAGGCACGCCAAGGGTATGAACTGCTAACCATCTAACTGTAAAAATTGGATAGCTAATTGGTTGATTTGGATTTCCGCTAGTCATAATAAAAATCTCCTAAATTTTCAACTATTCACCAATAAATTCATCAATTTGTTTTTTAGCTTCAAAACGGTCTGATACAACTGGTAATTCTTGTCTTTGATCAGTATAATACTCGTTAGGTCTAGGTGTACCAAAAACATCGTAAGCCAAACCTGTACTTACAAATAGCCAACCTGCAACAAACAGAGCTGGAATAGTGATACTGTGTATTACCCAATAACGAATACTTGTGATGATATCTCCAAAAGGACGCTCACCGGTATTGCCGCCTGCCATCTAATTTTCTCCTCCAAATTTATTTCTAACTATCATCTAAATGTGATAGTTTTAAAACCTTTCTCAATACCTCACCCCATAACTAAATTAATGGTTTGAGTTTTTTTTCTTTGTTAATAGCTAAAGACAGACTCACTTTTTGCCTTCTTTAACATCTGCTATTTTTATCTGTTAGTTAGACGGGATCGATTCTAACATATCCAGTCGAAATTTTCAGTAACTCAAACAACATCAAGAAATTAGCTTTTCCCATCTGAGTAATACTACCCAATTCAAATTATGAGGAAGAATTTTTCTCTGAATATTGTATTGAGTTTCACGCTGCTTCTGAAACTGCTGAACCATTGTATTTCAACACAGTTCCTCTTTGACCAAGAATAAAACCTTTTTCTTGGTTAATAAAAACAATTTTGTAGAAATTTTCTGGAACACTCTCTACATCACGGTCTTTTTCCCAAGTCTGACCGCCATCAACACTGCGAAGTAAATTACCACTACCACCAGAAACCCAAATTTCATCAGGAGTGCGATAAGCCAAATCTAATAAACCCCAACTTGTGGCATATTCTGGACTAATAGCTTCACCCCACTCTTCAGGATTTTCTGGATCGCTAAACCGCAGTTGGCCTCCTCGTGCCAATAGCCATAAACCACCATCATCACTGAACCCCATATTTTCCAAACGGCGAGAGTCTTGACGATTATGAGGAGTCCAAGCTCTTTGGCCTGGTTCCCAACTAGAGTAAAAATTACCCTTGGCCGAAACAGCAATATACTTACCATCAGGAGAACGGGAAATATTCCTCACTACTCCCACAGCATCCTCTACCTGAGCACGCCAATGTTGGCCACTATCTTCTGTGCGATAGATAGCTCCTACATCAGTAGTCATCTCAGCAGAATCTGGCCCAAGAGCAATAATCGTATTAGGAGCACCTGGTAATTTAGAGCTGAGAGGAATCTGAGTCCAAGACTCTCCTTGATCATCCGTGTGTAGAAGTAAAGAAGGCTGCCCTAAAATCCACCCTTCATTACCATTAAAACTCACAGAAGTCAAGCGAGCTTTTTCTTCTTCTATATCTATACTTTTAGGTTGCCAAGTATTACCACCATCAGTAGTTTCTAAGAGAGTAGCATTACCACCGACAATCCAACCATGGTCAGGATTGCCTGTAAATCCGATATCAAACAACTTAGCCTCAGTTGGTAGTTGAATTATCTCCCAGGGATTGTAACTTATTGCAGGTAAAAAGGCATTTTTGCAGCCACTACAAAGTATAACTGCTGCTAGTATTATGAAAATTTGTTTCCAGAACTTTACTATTGAATGCATCACATTAAATCATTAATTAGCCTTGAAGAAGGACTCAGGAGACAGCAATTCTGGAGACAGAATCAATGTTCGTGGGGATAGTCTTTGACAGGCCACTTCGTCTCTAGAAAACCCCAACCAATTGTGGACACCACGGGTGATGGTGGGAATTTATACCCGGCAAGGCTTCCAACCAGGAGCCAGCTACTCCCATCAATCGCGCCCAAAAAAATCTACTGACTCCTGGCTTCTGACTTCCAGCCGTTTGCGCAGCGTCTCCGTGAGGAGAAGGCTGTTAAGGCCATCTTATCGTAAACCATATAAGCTCAAGAAAAACAAAAATCCGGCGGCTAAAGCGCCAAAAATTAGGATATTTTTCTGGCTTGGTGTGAGTGTATTAACACCAAAACCATATCCAAGGTTTTCTTTAAATCCGGAAGGACCTTCAGTTGGTCCAACATTCACAAATTGAACCTTAATCGCTCCACAAACAGGACAACGCCAACCAGGGGGCAAATCTGAAAAAGCAGTTCCGGCCGGAATATTACCAGTAGAACTTCCCTTCTTCGGTTCATATATATATCCACAGGCTCGACATTCATACCGATCCAGTTCATCTGTGGCCTCAGTTACTTGCTCGCTCATAGTTCCAAAAAATTGAATAGCGATTATGAGAACATCTTTAATTATTATTACAGAATTGTTGCAATTCGAGGAGATGGGTATTGAAAAATGATTGCAACCCGACTGGTGAGAGCTACTTTTAGCTTTTTTATCTTGACATTTGACTTAAAAATTGGACTGGTAAAAGCTTATGTATCTGGCCTGATGAAGGTTATGCCAAATTCACGCAAAGATAGTTACATATTTTAATTTGTGATTTATCAAAATAATTGGGTCGAGCCACTCCGCCTTTTAAGGGGAAATATTTGTGGAGCCTTGATCAAATCCCCGTTACAAAAATAACTATCGTTAACGCCCCTACTGACTTTTGACTTCTGACTTCTGACTTCGTTATTCCTACTGGACTGACACAACTAAAGCTGTGCATGAGATTATTGGGGCCGGGGCGCGTTGATCTGAATAATTTGTAACACCATTACCTTAACGCGGAACCCGCCCCTACTGGACCGACACAGCTAAAATGGTGCATTAGGGAGTAGGGGAGTAGGGGAGTAGGGGAGAAAGATTGCTGTTGGGTTTATCCTAACGGATAAGCTCCGCTAACGTCCCTCAACCCAACCTACTGGATCGTTTCATCTTAAATTTATGAACAATTAAACAGCACAATTTTGACATCCTCCCCGGCCTAAAGGCACGGGGATTCCTACTGAGCCGTAGCTCTTCGGCGGGTTGACGCTTTGCTTCGCATAGCTGTCGCTAACACAGGGTGCTGCTTCCTTGGCGGTAGTCTGATGCTTCCCTCCACGTCCGTTTAGAGTTTCCGAGTGCCCCCGGCAACTAATAACAGTTTAGCATATATTCAATTCACTTGCATGCTCAAATAAAAAGTCGCCCTACAAGGGCGAGGCTTTAAACCCAATTTTTCGGTAACAATCGCTAAAAAAATAATCTCTCGTTATAATCTCTAATTTAGCTAGAAGTGCATCTCATAATTTGCAAGAATACTTTTTTCCTATTCCCTATTCCCTGTTCCCTATAAGCGATAAATTTTTGGCTTTATTCACGCATTGAGATGCACCCTTAACAAGAAAGTGTCAAAATGTTCAAAGATAAAAGTCCTAGTTACTTAGGAAATGTAGGTTAATCGTGTTTACTCTTAGTGGTTACGAATATTTTCTAGGCTTCCTACTAATTAGCAGCCTAGTTCCAGTTATTGCCTTAACTGCATCTAAACTACTGCGGCCTAAAACTCGTGGCCCAGAGCGACGAACTACTTATGAATCTGGTGTAGAACCAGTTGGTGGAGCTTGGATACAATTCAATATCCGTTATTATATGTTCGCCCTCGTCTTCGTCGTCTTTGATGTAGAAACAGTATTTTTGTATCCTTGGGCAGTGGCCTTTCATCAATTGGGACTTCTAGCATTTATAGAAGCCCTAATTTTCATCACAATCTTAGTTGTTGCTTTAGTCTACGCGTGGCGTAAAGGAGCTTTGGAATGGTCTTAAGTCCTAATCAAAACCAAAAAATTATAAATCCTATTGAGCAATCTCCCCAGGTTACTCAAGAACTATCAGAGAATGTTGTGTTAACTACAGTTGATGACCTTTACAACTGGGCACGACTTTCTAGTTTGTGGCCTCTACTATATGGTACAGCCTGCTGCTTCATTGAATTTGCAGCTCTGATTGGCTCTAGATTCGACTTTGACCGCTTTGGCCTAGTGCCACGGTCTAGCCCTCGGCAAGCAGACCTGTTGATTACTGCAGGTACAATCACTATGAAGTATGCCCCAGTTTTGGTACGTCTTTATGAGCAAATGCCAGAACCTAAATATGTCATTGCCATGGGTGCTTGTACAATTACTGGCGGAATGTTCAGCATGGACTCACCAACAGCAGTCCGTGGGGTAGACAAATTAATCCCAGTAGATGTTTATATTCCTGGTTGTCCACCACGTCCAGAAGCAATTATTGATGCCGTCATCAAGCTGAGAAAAAAAGTTGCCAATGAATCTTTGCAAGAACGGGCTAAATTGCAGCAGGTACATCGCTACCACACTGTTAAACACAATATGAAAGTGGTTGAACCAATTCTGAATGGTAATTATCTCAAGACATCAGACCGGGAAACACCACCAAAAGAATTAACAGAAGCAATAGGTATGCCAATACCACCAGCACTGCAAGCTACACAAAAAGAGGAGGTAAGTCGTGAGTGAGTCAGAAGCTCCAATAGTTGAAGCAGGTAAAGCTTCAAAATGGCTGACAGAAAATGGCTTTGAGCATGAGTCTCTAGAACCAGATCATCTGGGAGTAGAAATGATCAAAGTTGACAGAGAATTTTTAATTCCCTTGGCTACAGCTTTATATGCTTATGGGTTTAATTATCTACAATGTCAATGTGCTTATGATGCAGGTCCCGGAGAAGACTTGGTGAGTGTTTATCACTTGGTTAAGGTCAGCGACGATGTAGACCAACCAGAAGAAATACGTTTAAAGGTATTTGTGCCCAGAGACGATCCTAGAGTTCCTTCTGTTTACTGGATTTGGAAATCGGCTGATTTTCAAGAACGGGAATCCTATGATATGTATGGCATTGTCTATGAAGGACATCCTAATCTGAAACGCATTTTGATGTCTGAAGATTGGGTTGGTTGGCCATTGCGTAAAGATTATATCTCTCCAGAGTTCTATGAATTACAAGATGCCTACTAAATTTTAGGTTGAAAAATTAACCTTTTCACCTAAGTAGCATTAGTAATCATACCCTGTAGGCAATTGGTTAAAAGAGGATTAAACAGAGAAAATTGTTTTGATTTGATATTTATATTTAAGTCAATTTCTACCTATTTTCTTAAGGTTTCAGGAAATAGGAGAAAATTTCTCTGAAATTGGAACTTGTCATAGATTGATAACGTCCCGACAACATAATTACCCCCCTATTTTTTGATTTAGGTGGGGTAAATATAGAAAGCAAAAACTTGTCTAAAGTTTCTCAAACTTACTCATAACTATAGCTATAAAACTAAAATGAGTAAGTTTGCTCAGTTGTCTATCCATTGAGTCGTTATCAGCTACAGTTAAGGTATGAAGCTAGTTGAACGTCATTCGATCGCTAAATCGCATTATTTGTGGTCAGAAATTGACCACAAGGCTTTTTGTCGAAAAATCTGTTTAATTTAGGTAACTATTATTATCGTCAATATTTCTTTGCCGCTCAAAAGAAATTAAATTTTAATGAACTTTATCACAAGATATCTAAAAGTTATGATTATAAAGCTTTACCTACCAAGGTAAGTAAGCAAATTATTAGGAAATTAGATCAAAGCTTGGAAAAGTTATTTTTCAGCTTTAAGAGAGTGGAAAAAACACCCAAATAAATTTTTAGGAAAACCGAAAATTCCCAAATATAAACACAAAACAAAAGGTCGAAATATTCTGCCCTACCCAGATGAATCAATTTACAAAAAAGCCTTAAAAAAAGGAATTTGTCATCTGTCGATGAGTGAAATAAAAATCCCCACTTCACAGACAGAAATAATAGAGGCAAGAATTATTCCCAAAAGTAGCTGTTATATAGTGGAAATAGTCTATGAAAAAGCGGAAGAAACAACAGAAAATAAACAATTAGCTGGAGTAGATTTAGGAGTAAATAACTTAATAGCTGTAACTACAAATCAAACAGGAACTATCACCTCTGTTGATTAAAGGCAGACCATTAAAAGCAATTAACACCTTTTATAATAAACAGCGCTCTTATTTACAATCTCAATTAAAAACAACCATAATCAGATGTAATTCTCATCGGTTAAAAAATTAACTCACATTCATGTCGGCTCACGAAACGAAATTGTCGAGTAGAAAACTATCTCCATACAGCAAGTAAAAGAGTAATAGATTGGTGTGTAAACCATGAAATAGGAATCTTAATCATTGGGCAGAATCAGACCTGGAAACAAGAAATAAAATTAGGAAAAAAGAACAATCAACAATTTGTGAATATCCCTCACTATAAGTTAATAGAGATGTTAAGATATAAAGCCCAACTAAGAGGAATAAAAGTAATAATAACAGAAGAATCCTATACATCTCAATCAAGCTGTTTAGATGGGGATGATTTACCAAAATATGGAGAGAAAAAACCGAAATTTAGTGGAAAAAGAGTAACAAGAGGATTGTATAAAACCAGGGAAAATAAATTATTAAATGCAGATGTAAATGGGTCGTTGAACATTATTAAAAAGTAATTCCTGATGTCTTTGACCAAGGAATAAAGGGTTTGCCGTTTAACCCTGTGGTGGTCGATCCACTACGAACAACTAAGCTTTCAGGCTTTTGAGTAAGTTTGAGTAAGTTTAGTTGAGCGGTGCCTACATATTACTAGAGATGAAATAATTAAATTTTGTTTATGGCCTTAAGAATAAAATGTTCTAGTCTATTTTCTAATCTAATTGTCACATTCTTGTCAACCTGATATAATCCTCAGCGTCTGCGCTTTAGCTTTACTCGTTATTGGGGTAAATACAGAAAGCGAAAACTTCTCTGAATATTATTAGAAAAGTAATTCCCGATGTTTTTGACCAGGGAATAAAGGGTTTGCCGTTTAACCCTGTAGTGCTTGACCCACTACGAATGACTATACTTTCAGACCTTTGAGTAAGTTTAGTTGAGCGGTTATAAGCAACATATTGATTTAAGGTATATCTGTATTATTGGTCACTCAATGCCGAGATATTGGAATGGCGCTTTGGGAATTTTTCTCAAAGCATTGCGTTAGTGAAGCGGCGCGTTAGTGCGATACCGCCTGCGTTGATGGTTCTGCCGTCACGTTGCTATGAACGGTTTTCCCGATTTTGCAGGGAATTGCCGGACTTGATGTATCTGTTTGAATGCAGCGATAAATATAAAAAATAGGGCGGTAGGGCCCAGACGTCTTTAAAGCTCGTGGAGTCCGACGGGGTACCGGGACTGGGAAACGAGAAGCCCACGTCATACCTTAAGGTTGGGGTGGGAGTATGTCACTTAAATATAAATCGCTATTTGCATAAATTTATGGTGGAGGAGTTAGAACGTGAATGAAATAAGAAGAGGCTCCCAACTTGGAGGGAGCGGTAATATAGTAGGTGTCACATTTAATGACACAGATGGTGATGGAATTTTTGATACATCGGAATCAGTAATAGGTAATGTTACAGTCTATCTAGACCAGAATAATAACGGTATTCTAGATCCCAATGAATTATCTAACATTAGTCGTCCAGATGGTGTCTACAACTTCTTGGGATTAGTAGATGGTCAATATTCAGTCAGACAGATTCCACCCAGTGGCACTGTTTCAACTACACCACTGCCAGTACCAGTGAGCATAGTCGGTGGGAGTATGGTCAGAGAGAGCAGGATAGCTCTTGGTAGTGGGGTAGGTATCCCAACACCAGTTCCCACTCCAGACCCCACTCCACCTCCACCTATAGTTGGACCAGGTAGAGGTAATATTAGTGGTGTATTATTTGAAGACGTAAATATTAATGGTGTCCGTGACCCTGGAGAACCAGGAATTTCTGGTAGCCAAGTATTCCTTGATGCCAACCGAAATGGCATTTTAGACGAAGGGGAAGCCAGCACTTTTACAGATGAATTTGGCTTTTATTCCTATGTAGACGTATTCCCTGGCCAATACAACATTGATGTTATCAGGGAACCAGACGAAGCAAGAACAACTCCTAATTCAGTAGCTATAATTACTGGTTTTGAAGAAACACCACCAAATATAGCTGTAGATATTGGTATTGTTACTCCTAGCGGGACTGGTAATGTTGAAGGAACTAAATATCTCGATTTTAATGCTAATGGTATTTTAGATTCTGGCGAGCCTGGAATTCCAAACTTTACTATCTATGCAGACCTCAATAGTAATCACATTCTAGATGTGGGTGAACCATTTGATATTACTGATAGTAATGGTGCTTACTTCTTACCTAATCTTACATCAACTCGCGTGACTATTCGGGAAGCAGAGGAACAAGTAGGATTTAATCTGACAACTAATTCTCGGACTGTTGATATACCTAGTGGGGGAACTTTATCTGGTATTAACTTTGGTAATGCTGAAAGAAATGTAATCGCTGGTGTTAATTTTGTAGATAACAATGCCAATGGTGCTATCGACCCAGGAGATGTAGGTTTATCAAACTCTACTGTATATCTAGACCTAAATGAAAATGGTATCTTTGACCCAGAAGAACCATTCAGGATTACTAACAGTGAAGGTGAGTACAGCTTTAATACTCTACCACCAGATACTTATGTTGTCAGATTAGTACCTCAACCAGGATTTACTCAAACAACTCCAGACCCAGTCATTGCAGTCACCAGTGGAGACGATGTTAACTTTGTTAATATTGGTAGCTCTCCTGCCACCCCTTTACTTCAGGGTGACTTAATAGGGAATAAGTTCAACGATTTTAATTCAAATGGAGTTCTAGATCCAGGAGAACCAGGTTTAGCTAACTTCACCCTCTACTTAGACCAAAACGGCAACAATATATTAGACCCTACAGAACCAGCTGCAATATCAAATGCTACTGGTGATTTTAGCTTTACTAACCCTCCTGTAGGAACTTATTTTCTACGAGAAATACCTCAACCAGGTTTCGTAAAAACTACTCCAGATCAACAAATTACTTTGAATGCACCTATTAATGTTCTGCAAGGTGATGCTCCTCTTGTCTTCAATGTTGGTAATGCTTTAATTGCCGAACCACCTCCAGTACCTGAACCAGCACCAGCAGCAGAACCAGCAGCAGAACCAGCACCAGCAGCACCAGCACCAGCAGCACCAGCACCAGCAGAAGGAACTACTGATACTGATACTGCCACAGCAGAAGGAACTACTGATACTGATACTGCCACAGCAGAAGGAACCACTGATACTAATATTGACGCTCCTACTGATACTGGCGTAACTGATAATCCTACAACAGAAGCGACCAGAGTTTCCAGTCAAGTCACAACAACAGGTAGAATCGCTGGTACTACATTTAGTGACAATAATGGCAACAATGCAGTAGATCCAGATGAAGCTGGTCTTGGCGGTTTCACTATTTACCTCGATATCAATAATAACCAAGTTCTAGACCCTGATGAACCTGCATCTTTTACAAATGTAGATGGTAGCTATAGTTTTGAAGGTTTAGCACCTAATACTTATGTAGTCAGGGTAGTTCAACAACCAGGTTTTACCCAAATTACTCCCGATCCAGTAATTACTATAGTTGGGGGTGACGACGTTAATTTCGTGAATATTGGCAACCAACCTGATGTACCAATAATTCCCCCTCCTCCAACTCCAGTTCCTCTCCCAGGTCCTACACCAATTCCTACACCAATTCCTCCCCCAATTGTCAATACTGATAGCACGGGTATAATTACTGGTGTTAAATTTGATGACCGTAATGGTAATGGTCAAGCAGACACAGATGAACCAAGACTTATAGGTGTTGAAATCTTTGTAGACCTGAATAATAATGGTTTAGCGGAAGCTAATGAACCATTTACTTTTACAGATGTTCACGGGGAATATGTGTTTGCCTTGCCACCAGGTAACTACAGAGTACGAGAAACACCACCTGCTGGTTTTGTTAACACTACTCCTACTCCTATTGTTCCTGTTGTTCCAGGTGAGACTGTCGTTTATAACTTCGGTGATACCAGTATCTTTGACCCCAACACTAGCATTAGTGGTGTAATCTTCACTGATAGCGACAACAGTGGTTCTCAAGGGTCTGGGGAAGCAGGTATTCCAACTGCTCAAGTTTTCCTAGACCTAAACGGCGACGGTACACTCGATCCAGACGAACCTGAAACTTTCACCGATCCTGATGGTCGTTATGTCTTTAATGGTTTAACGCCAGGGAATTACACAGTTGATGTTGTTCTGCAAGAAAACTTATTCTTAACTAGCAGTAACCCCGATATTAGCGTTACTGTTGGTCCGGTACCACCAGATCCCAATATCTCACCCACTCCAATTAATCTTCCCCTCGGTCAGAGTCTAAATGATATTGACCTTGGTGTTAACGTCACAGCACCAGGGGGAGATACTGTTAGTGGAATTGTATTTGCTGACAATAACGGTAACGGACTATTTGAACCTCTGAAAGGGGAAGTTGGTTTGCCTGGGGTTGAGGTCTTCCTAGATGTGCACACAGATGGACAAATACAAGGCTTTGAACCAAACCAAATTAGTGGTCCTGGTGGTACTTATGGTCTAGATACATCAGGTTTATCAGGCTCATTTCCGCTTCGACAAGTAATTCGTACTGGCTTTACCCAGACTACTGCGCCAGTAGAGGTAAGTGTGGGAGGCGACAGTGTTGTCTACAACTTTGGTAACCAACCGCAAACCTTGATTACTGGAACTGTTTTTGAAGACTTTAACAGTAATGGTATCCAAGACTTTAACGATACTAACGGTAATGGCATCCTCGATCCTAATGAATTTGTAGAAAGGGGTGCTCCTGGTTTCCGTATCTATGTCGATATCAATGAAAATGGTATTCTTGATAATGACGATATTGAGCCTAATACCTTCTCAGATACAGATGGAGAATATGCAATTGTTGGCTTGTTGCCAGGTACTTACACACTACGTCTGAATCCAGTTCCGGACAACTTTACTTCTACTACTCCAACAGACCTCACAATTACTGTTGATGAGTTTGAAAACTCCAATGTGGAAATTGACTTTGGACAGTCTCCGATAGTTCCTCCCCCTGGTTTTGGTAATATTTCTGGTATTGCATTCATAGATGAAAACGGAGATGGTCAGGCAGATCCAGGTGAACCTCAACTACCTAATGCGGTTATCTATATAGATGCTGATGAGGATGGGGAACGAGGTAGTGACGAACGATTTGCGCTTACCGATCAATTTGGTCGCTACGATCTTTCCAATGTGTCTCCAGGAACTTATGTGATTCGTCAGGAACCGCTGCCTGGTTTCACTGATTCTACTCCTGCAGCTCCAGTCATTGTTACTTTGGCAACAGGGGATAATGCTGACTTTGTTAACTTTGCCAACAATCCAACAGGACTACCAAAAGCTGTTCTTCCTGTTGTTAGTATTGGTGGTGTTGTTTTCAATGATATCAACGGTAATGGTTTCCTAGAACCAGGAGAGAATGGTATTCCTGGTACTACGGTATTCCTCGATCGCAATGATAACTCAATTTTAGACAATGAGGAACGTACTGCGATTACTGATTCACTGGGAGTATATGACTTTGATGAGTTACCTCCTGGCACTTATACAGTCCGCCAAGTTCAGCCAGCTGGTCTATTCCAAACTAACCAAGACCCAACTCTAACTCTGTTTGCAGGGGATGATGCTAATTTTGTCAACTTTGGCAACAGCACTACTCCACCAGTTATACCACCTCCAGCTCTTCCTTCTGCTGGTACTGGTGCAATTAGTGGGATAACTTTTGAAGACCTCAATGGTAATGGTTTTCTAGACCCTGGCGAAGGTGGTATTGGTGGTATTGTGGTTTACTTAGACCAAAACAACAACTCTGTTCGAGATGCTGATGAAATATTCGTTGCTAGTGATGCTAACGGTAATTACGGTTTCTCAAACTTAGCAGATGATGCTTATACAGTTCGGCAAGAACTAAACCCAGATCAGGCAGGAATCTTTACTCAAACTTTTCCTGCTCCTGGTGAAACGGCTGTGATCGCCACATTTGGTGGTCAAAATGTTCCTAATGTGAACTTTGGTAGTACCGGTGTATAATATCTAGATTTATCTCAACGTTGGTTGAAAACCTGTGCTCTCCATCCCCCCTAACCCCCCTTTGAAAGGGGGGAACAAAAGGGGAGCGTAATGTTGATTTATGAGGGGCTGTGTGCGGAAGTAAATTCCGCACTTTAAACGCCCCGTCCCATTTGCGGTGGACTAACCACAGAATCCAGGGTGTTTCAACTCCTGGAGATGTCAATGAGATAAAACTATAAAATGAAATTTTCAGCGTAGTCAATCATTTTTGGAAATTTGACTACGCTTTTGTTTTTTTGACCTGTTATATCGTATTTGGTTGAATACTTAGGGTTTGCGCTCAAAAGTCTTTTTCAGGAGTAGGGGAGCGGGGGAGTAGAGAAGATTAGAGTAGTTATATCATGTCCGGTTGAACAGTTATAAATAAATAACGACGGAGTCCTCAGAAGTCAACCCACCCCCAACCCCTCCCTGGAGGGAGAAAACCCACCCCAACCCCTCCCTGGAGGGAGAAAACCCACCCCCAACCCCTCCCTGGAGGGGAGAAACCCACCCCCAACCCCTCCCTGGAGGGGAGGAAGAAGAAGAAGGAGAAAGTTTTTTTGGCATTGGTAAAGCGCGTGTATGATATTAATCTTAATTCTTTAGGAGTCAACCCACCCCTCGCCCCTCCCCTCCCTGGAGGGGAGGGGAACTCAGGAGTCAGGAGTCAACCCACCCCCAACCCCTCCCTGGAGGGAGAAAACCCACTCCCAACCCCTCCCTGGAGGGAGGAAACCCACCCCCAACCCCTCCCTGGAGGGGAGAAAGTTTTTTGGTCGGTTCAACAATGAATAATGAATAATGAATAATGAATAATTACCTCTCCTTGAAAAGAAGAGGATTGACAAATTCATGAAAATTTTTATTTATTATCCCCTTAAAAGGGGAGGCGCATACCCACAATTTTTCGGTAAAGGTCACGGAGTTCTATCGCGCTCTTATCCGGACATGGTATCATACCTCAAATTACCAACGCCGTTTTTTTTATCACTAATCATCCGGACATGATATTAGGAGAAACTAGGAATTAATTAACGGATTCAATTGTATTAAATGTTACAAACTTTTGTATAAAAAGTTATATGATATCAAAATTTAATACATATAAAATTTCAGCCCAAATTTAATTATTAAAAGAATTGTCTGTACGAACTTCTACTCCTGATTTTCCAGCTAATGTTTTCAAGCTGGATAATGGTCTAACAATTATTCATCAATATATTTCAGCTACTCCAGCAGTGGTTATAGATGTGTGGGTAAGAGCAGGTGCTAGGGAGGAACCGGATAAATGGTCAGGTATGGCTCACTTCCTAGAACACATGATTTTTAAGGGAACAGAAACATTAGGTCCTGGTATCTTTGATCAAATAATTGAAAATCGTGGCGGACTAGCAAATGCGGCTACAAGTCACGACTATGCTCATTTTTTTATTACAACTGCTGCCCAATATGTAGAAGAAGTGGTACATCCATTGGCAGAAATATTATTGCGTGCTTCCATACCAGAATCAGAATTTGCTAGAGAGCGGGAAGTGGTATTAGAAGAAATTCGTCAATCAGAGGACTGTGTTGACTCGGTAGGTTTTCAAGCATTGATGGAGAATGTTTACAAATATCATCCCTACCGACGTTCAGTTATGGGGACAGCAGAACTTCTGAGAGAGCGAGAGGTTGATGAAATGCGTTGTTTTCACAATTATCACTATCAACCAGAGAATATGGCAGTGGTGGTTATTGGGGGAGTAGAGCAAACCCAGGTAATAGAATTAGTTAGTGCAGCTTTTGAAAGTTTTGCGGAAAAATGTTCTCATTGTCCGCGAGTTGAAATAGCAGCAGAACCGTTAATAACTGAAGTTCGTCGCCAGGAAATATGTTTGCCAAGATTAGAACAAGGTCGTCTAATGATGGCTTGGATGGGACCTGGAGTCGAACAGCTAGATGATGCTTATGGATTAGACTTGCTTTCAATATTATTAGCTGATGGTAGAAGTTCTAGGTTAGTTAGAGAATTGCGCGAAGATTTAGGTTTAGTGCAAGGAATTGTTAGCAGTTTCTCTTTGCAGCAAGACTCAAGTTTATTTACAATTAGTGCTATGTTAGAACCGAAAGATATTCCAGAAGTAGAGGCACGAATTGGCGATCGCCTTTATGAGTTATTGACTCAAGAAATTTCAGAGGTAGAATTAGCTAGGTGTAAGCGTTTATTATGTAATGACTATGTGTTTTCCATTGAAAGTCCAGGACAGTTAGCAGGTCTTTATGGTTATTATTTTACTATAGCAAATCCAGAGTTAGCGATCGCTTATCCAGAAAAAATAGCAGCATTTCAACCAAAAGAATTACTCAATTTAGCTGAAAAATATTTATCTCCAAATCGCTATGCAGTCACAGTATTAATACCTATTTAGGATTTGCTGAAAAAGTCTTATGGGTGAGGGTAGGAGACAACCCACCCCTAACCCCTCCCAACCCACTCCTAGCCCCTCCCAGGAGGGGAGGGGAAGTCAGGAGGGAAGAAATAAGAAAGAGAAGGAAAAGGAGAAAGTTTTTTGGCGTTGCTGATTCTGGGTATGATTTGGCCCCCCGAGCAAGCCAATTTTGGGGGGAATAAAACTCTAAAAGTCCCCCTTGATCCCCTCCCGTCCCCCGCAGGATCGGGGGAAGCCAGATGTTGCTGCGCTTTTTGTTGAACGGGGGATGCGCGGGGGCGAAGGCGAGAACCAAACAATCGCGCATTCGTACTTCAATTCAGCAACGCCAGTTTTTTTATCACGCTTTTATCCGAACATGATATAATTTCATATTAATTTAATAGACATATACTTATTTAAGTTGTTACTATTTTGATTATAAGTACAAAAAACAATATTGCTCCCAACTAAAATTCTAGGTAAAAGTCTATGTCTGATAATCTTTCATTACTAAAAAATCGAGACTACACATTTATTTTTGCTCGAAGTTTTGAAAGCTGGTCTATTTCTAATCTGTACTATGAAGATTGGATTGCAGCACAAATAAAAATTATTGATTTAGCCAAGCATTGTCAAACATTAGATGATGATGGAATCACTGTTTATCTTGCTTCTAGTCCTTTTCTCAAGCATACAAATACAGAAGTTGTAAAATTAGCTCAACTATTTCAACTAAAAAATCCTCCAGAAATAATAGATGTAGTAAGTAGTCTAGAAGATGCTATTGATGACTATTTTCAACGCCGAGATGCAAAGCAAACTACAAATGGGGATATTATTTTAGTATTAGTAGATAAAATTTCTGATGAACAAGAAGCTTTGGTAAATTTAATTATTAATGCTACTGAAAAAATTGACCTGATTCCAGGTACAGAAAATAGTTATGAATTAGGAATTAGTTTTTTACAAATTGGTGAAGATCCAGCAACAACAGAATGTTTGACTTTCTTAGACGATCATCTCGTCAACGCTGGTGCAAAGTGTGATATTGTTGACACGAAGTTTTGGTATGAAATTAAGCAAAAATCTCTCACAGATATTCTGATTCATGCTTTAGTTGACTAGCAAAGTACGTAAGCATTTCCTGCGGAATGCGGAGCTAACAGCAGTCAGCCATCAGTTAGCCTCATAAGGTCGGAACTACGTTATCAGCTATTTGTTATTAACTCATTATCATACTAGAGGGGAATTATCCACCAAGGAGAATTAAAATTCATTAATGAAATTGGCTATAACCTAACCTTAGTTCTTGCTTGCATAAGTTCATGCATCTGATTGCTGTTTGCGGAGCATGACAAACGGAAATGCGAGCTAGCTGAATGCTTACCAAAGTACTGACATTAGGAATATTTGTTGGGTTGCGCTAGCGCTTAACCTAACAAATTGTGTGAATGATTGGCGCCATTCGGAGCCTAGCGGCAGCTATATCGCTCCACATTAGTAAGATGGAATACTATTTGACTGCAAATTCGGTATAAGGGCGAATATGTTCCGCTTTAAACCCAGGACAATTTGCTCTTTAGGAATGCCAGCTTCCATTAAGTCCGTAGCAATACCTTCCTCTATTCCATCTCTTTGTATCCAGATTTTATTATCTATAATTTGCAAATGAATGTGTATCTGCTGGTTGCGTTCCTTGTATTAACGTTTGATTTGCTGTCAGTGCTGGCACGTCTCCCGCTGGCCAGTTCACTGAGTCATTGTATGCTCCCGATCTGTATAGCAGATCATCTGTCTTGTTGATTACAACTACATACCGCTCTCCTTCAAACTTAAACAGGCCGAGAATCTGATCTATCGTCTGATTTACATCAATACTTACATCAACTCCAACTTCAGCAGACGCACTCTGAGTAGGTATGGCTGCTAGACTAATCGTTATTGCTAGCAACACTGCCATTATTACCTTTCCTATTTCTTTGATTGTCTTTTTTTGTCCTTTTGTTTTTCTTTAATTTAGGTGTCTGTTTTTTTTGACATCCTACTTAATTTGACTGTTGGGTTACTCTTTTCTGAACTCTCTACCACCATTATTTTTTCTGCCTCAACACCTTCTCCTTCCCCATCCACCTCAACACACTCTTCCGATACCAATACCGTCATAGTCTCCAACCCCTGGGTATTTTCAGGGGCAATATCCGCACTCATAACTTCCGACTCCTCCTTCTTCTGCTCTTCCCCAGACACCCCAGGAGTTGCCGATATCTCCTGCACCGACACCTTTGCCAAATCTTCCTGTTTCTCGCACGACTCATTGCTTTCGCCTAATTCCCTCTCCGTGCCCAACACTGACCCATCCATGTCAATAAAATAACTCCTCAACATCGGCTTCAACTTTTTCCGTGCTTGGGAGATGCGCTTGTAAACACAATCTATTGAAATCCCTTGCTGCTCGACTATTTCCTGATAAGAAAGCTCTTGATAAAAATGTAAAATAAAAGTTTCCCGCATCAATTCGGGCAAAGAAGCGATCGCCCGTCGAATAACTACTGACCTCTCATCCCTCTCCAAAACCTGCTCCGGCAAATCCACCGCCGAAGCAACTCCCATTTCTCCACTATCACCAACCCACTCTATATCATCAACACCCACAGCACCCCGAGAACGTTTGCGGATGAGATCGAGACATAAATTGCGAGTCAGGGTTGTCAACCAAGCTGGCAAATTAGTAATTTTCCCCGCGAACTTCTGCACCAGTTCTAATGCTTTCAGCATGGCCTCACTCAGAGCATCCTCCGCATCTGTCTGGTTAGAGTTCATCAATCTCAGACAGCAACGATAAAGTCGGTCTCGATGCTCGCACCATACCTGCCAAAACTGGTTTTCTATATCCTCTTTCTCCAATTTCTGAGGATTTCTGCCTTTTCCTGGAGCTACTGCCACGGGAGAGGGAGTCAAGGTCGCTAACATAGCCATACTTCCTCCCTCTTCAGTTGTTTTACCACCAGGGTTCTGGTCTGTTAATTTCCCTTTTTCCTTGGCTTTGAGATGTACCATAGATTAATTAATTTGGGGTATTTAAAGTGTTTTAAGTGTTTTAATTTTGCTGCAACACGATCGGATAGCTACCGTGATGTCAATATCAACTGCTTAAGTAGATTTTTTGATAAATAAAGATAATTATTTTTAATACCAACTTTGCCCTAGTCAAAAGTGAAAAATAATCCCTGACTGAGTTAGAGCATTTATTTTGGTCAATATCTAAGGTGATTTGCTATAAAATTATTGTATCCACTCAATATGATGGGGAAGGCAATTATTATAGCTGCCAAGACCAACCAGTTGCACAAAGAACATACTTCTCAGGACTTACGCAAATTATTGACAATACGCTATCAGTAGGGGGCGTTAGCGACAGCTTTGCGGAACGCAAATGCCATTCACCCCTACTAAATATGGCGGTTGGTGCGTAAGTCCTGACTTCTTTTGAGTGTTGTTCTCTGAGTTATTACCAACGATACTTGCACCAAAAAAAAAATACAACCCCAAAACTTTATATAAAGTTTATATGATTTTTAGACAACTTTATATAAACTTTATATCGTCCCCGGAAATTTACCGAAAGCCTTATTGATGCGGCCAAATTGTAGAATTTAATCCCCTAAGTAAGCTCGGCCATCTCTACCCAATTACTATCAAGTACCCATTCATAAATACGGTTATAAACCTTGATAACTCTCCCTTCCTTTACCACTAACCCTGACAACAACAACTCTTTTTCTTCTGGACTATCAATGGCCATCACCTGCCCTTCTACTAATATTTGTCTATACAATTGCAGTAGTTTATTCCTTGGCTGTGTACTATGAATAATGCGATCGCGTATCGTTCTTAAATGGTAAGCATTTCCTGCGGACTGCTGCGCAAACAGCCGTCAGCTAGCCTCCTATGGTCGGAACTGCGAACTTCAGCTAGCCTCCTATGGTCGGAACTACGTTAACAGCTATTGCTTTTAGTGAGTGATAAAGACTTTATTAATTGAGAAACGAAAAACCTGATACAAAAGTCAACTCCAAAGTCTATATTCATTTACAGCGCTTTTGCTCATTTATGAACCACATCGCCATAACCAAAACCTTGTAGGGACGTTGCATAAGGGCGTCCCTACTGTGGTCTACTGAAATGAAAACTGCTTTCAATAATTGATAATTGATAATGGATAATTGATAATTACCTCTCCCTAAAAGGAAGAGGATTGAGTAAAAGGAAAAAATTTATTCTCTTGGTCGATTGGATATGGCGCAGGTTTCCTCGCCATCCCTCGACCGCTTTTTTCCCCTTGAAAGGGGAGGCTTTAAACCTGAACTATTTAATTATTTAATTATTTAATTATTTAATTATTAATTATTCGGTAAACCTCATCCTTAAGCACAGGGTCTTATTGCTGATAGCTGACTGCTAATAGCTGAATGCTTACCTTAAATGTTCTGGCCGATCTTGTATTTCCCAATTTTCTATGACATTGGTTCGCACTAATTTTTCTACCCATTTGGCTTCATTATTAGTGGGGATAGCTGCGGAATAGTTGCGTATTAGTCTACAAATTTTTTGGGTTAAAAATGGTTGTCCGTTTGTCCAAGCTAATACTTCTTTTAAGACTATTTCTGGATTACTAATTTTTTCTGTTAAGCCTTGCAATAAAGGTTTTGCTTCGTGGAGTTGAAAGCCTTTTAGTTGAATTGTTTTACTAATATTATATCATGTCCGAACGCAATCGTTTGTGTATAAAGTTGGGGAAATATCTAGCGCCATATAAGGTTTTTCCTTCTCTTGTAGGGGTGAACGGCCGAAAGCTTGCGCATAACTATCGTTAACGCCCCTACTTCTTCCTTCTTCCTTCTTTCTTCTTCCTTCTTCCTTACCTTCTCTATACAATACCGATGCTACCGGACATGATATTAAATGGTGTTTTTTGGGAATCTGATATTAAGTCGGATGGGTTGCTACTCCAAATAATCTAAATGTTAAATTCTGATATTTTGGGTTAATATTCCGTTGATTATAACAGGAACGAATGAGTAAATCCTCTCCTTTAAAAGAATAGGTAATTATTAATTATTAATTGTTAATTATTAATTTTTGAACCCAGGTTGCACTCGATCCAACGCTGATTAAAAATTAATTCGTAAATGCGGTTATGAATTTTTAGCGACCCATTTTGCTTTATTGCTAGTCCTGACAAACATAATTCTTTTTGTTCTGGAATATCTACGCTTGCTATCTCTTTTTCCTCCCATAATTGTTGATAAATTGTGAGAAGTTTGGTTTTGTTTGGACTGTAAAGAATGCGATCGCGTATAGTTCTTAAATGTTCTGGTTCATCTTGAGTTTCCCAATTTGTCAGAATTTTTTCTTGTACTAGGTTCTCTATCCATTCTGTTTCACCATTAACAGGAATGGGTATTTTTGAATTACGAATAAACTGACATAGTTTTTGAGTTAAAAAAGGTTGTCCTCCCGTCCAGTTTAATATTTCTTGAAGAATAGTTTGAGGATTACTAACTTTTTCAGCTATTCCAAATAATAAAGGTTGTGCTTCATGTGGTTTAAAGCTTTCTAATTCAATTGCTTGACCGATATTAAAAGGGGTTCTCCTAATATCAGTCATTAATTGGGAAGGAGTTGCTACCCCAAACAAGGCAAAGGTGAGATGCTGATATCTAGATTTTGGATCGATCATTCGTTGATTGTAGCAAGACCGAATTAGGGCAAAAAAGCTATCCACGGGAATTTTTAAGCCTAAAATACTATCTATTTCATCAATAAAAATGAAGACTTTTTGGGAGTTTGACTTTCGTTATTATTCAGTTCAACTAATAAAATATCTTGCATAAATCTATCGAATCTTTGTAAGGGAGAAATATCTAATCGGTCATTCCACCAAGCTTTTAAATTAACTGTGGTTAGTAAATCAAAACTGTACAATAGATCGACGGCTAATCCTTTATACCATTGTTCTATCGTTACATTTTCATCAGCGATGCGGGTTAAATCTATAGCAGCACAATGATATCCTTCATGGTTAAAATGGTGCATCATCTTCACCATGAGACTAGATTTACCCATTTGTCGGGAGTTCAAAATATAACAAAACTGACCTTTTTTTAAGGCTTGATAGAGAGTGCGGTCTGCTTGTCGGACTACATAAGTAGGAGCATCCATGGGCAAACTTCCTCCTACTTGATAATCAAAACTAGAGCTAGGTTCGGCAGTTTTTAGTAGGTCATTTTCAAAGATAAGTTCTGCTTGAGTTTCTTTGAGAATTTCTAAGGTTTGAGACAGTTCTTTTGTGCGTTCTTCGACTCTTTGTTCTAGGGTTTGATACAGTCTGGAATTGTCAATGGAAATTGCAGCTTGAGCGGATAATATTTTTAATAGTTCGACTCTTTTTGCTGTGAATGTGTCTGTAGTTAAATTATTTTCTAAATAAACAATTCCTCTTAATTGATTTTGATTAATTAATGGAATACAGAGAATTGATTTAGTTTTTTTGGCAATAATATAAGGGTCATTAATAAATTGTCCTTCGTTGGCTGCATCTTTGAGAACAATATTTTCTTGACTGCGGAGTACATAATTGATAATCGTGGTTGGTAAAATCGGAATTGATGTTTCTGGGTCTACAAATTCTATAGGAATTGATTGTAAAATTATCACTTCATCGCTATCTATTTTTCCTTGAGCTTCAATAACCCAACTATCTTCGTGATTGAGAATTAAAAACCCTGTTTGTGCCCCGGCATTTTCTATCACAATTTTCATTAAATTGTGTAAAAGTTTTTCCAGATTAATTTCACCTGAAATTGCTTGAGATGCTTTAATAACTGTTGTTAAGTCGAGAATTTCTCCATCAGAACCAGAAGTAGAAATGGTTGGATTAATACCTTTTAATTTTTTTTATTTGTTACTCTTAATAAATACTGAGGATATTCTGATTCTAACTGTTTTACTTTAGCTTTAGCACCCCAACGGATGTAACAATGATGGGCATTTCTTAAGTAAAATTGACCGATTTTCTTTCTGTCAAGGGCGAGATAAAACTCTGCTGCTCGTTCGTAAGCTAAAGCTTCTTCATGGATAAATTCATATTTTTCTGCTCCTTGAATGGCGCGATCGTACAGTTCTTCTGCTTGTAAAGTTTGTCCTAATATTCTGGCTTTTTCTGCTTCTACTAAATCGTATTTGTGCTGGAAATTTTCACGACAATGACCAGCCCATATTTTCATATCCTCTTGATTTTTTTCTACTTGTTCTAGTAATTGTTTTCGCTGTTCTATGTCGCAATTATTGTGATGAGCAAGACAAGCAAGAGAGTAGTAAAAATTATGCTGCGGGGTACATAAATATCCGATCATTCCAGCAACATATCTATCTGCATATTGACTATTTTTAAAAGCTCGAATGTAATCTTTGAAGAGATATAAAATTAAAGTTTTGCCAAAGTAGTAAGTAAATAGTAACCATGGGTTTTTTGATTAATATATATTTCCATTGCTCTATCTTCTGCATCTTGAGAATTTCCAATTAATAGATAGTATTTGTGTTGCTCTGTAGTGGTTAAATTTAAAACAATATTTTTGCAGATTTCTATATAATTTATAGAATATTCTTGATGAGTTTTTGCGATTAACTTGCTGTATTTTCGATAATCCCGTTCAACGTCTTCTAAATTACACCCTCCAAAAAACTCGATAAAGCAATAAGCTATAGCAAGATAACAAATATGTTCATTGTTTCCTAGATTGATATCTTTTTGTAAACTCTTTAGTAACTTTTCTCGCGACAATTTTTCATTCAGCAACTGTTTCCAGTGCCAGATATTTCCGTAATATTGATTGATAAGTACAGATTCTAATTGATCTATATTATCTTTCTCTAATAATTTGAGGGAAAGTTTTCCGAACCGATATCCAGAATCAATATCTTTGATTATTCCACACAGAAGTACTCCATATAAGCTATAAGTAGTAGCAGCTTCAGGAGGATTATTATATTTAATACAGAGATTAAGCTGAATTAAGATTGTTTCAATCCGCAGAGAAAAATTTCTTGTTGTTAATGCTGTTCCAACTGACTGCATTATTGAGAAAGCTGCCAGTTTATAGGGATCGGTCATTTTCGGCATATTGGCTAAATTTTCAATGTTTTTTCCTTTTAATAGAAACTTTAAAGATTTCTGTTGTTGTTCAATCCTATTTTTTATGGCACTTTGACTAACCAATTCTTGAGAGAGTTTTATTCCGAGTTTTTCTAAAACTTTTAAAGCAATATCTATAGATTTTTGCGGCTGATATTGACCATAGTAAGACAAGATTACTAACTCATAAATCTTGACACTATCGAGAATATTGTTGACTTTTTCTAGAATAGTTGTAGATAGTTTTTCAACCTGTTCCCACTGATAATTTAAGTACAAAGCTTCTAAGGTTTCTACTTGAAGTTCTAATGTAAATTTGTACTGCTCTTCCCAACTATTTTCTGCTAATAATTTTTTCCCTGTCTCTAAATATTCTAATGCTGTTTTGTAAGCTGTTGCAGCTTTTGCTTTTCTACCTGCCTGAAGATTTAATTTCGCTAACTCATCTTTTTCCCATTGTTCGGTAATTAAACTAGACCCTTGATTTAGTTGATTGACAACATCAAAAATCTTCTTCTGTAACTCATCCTCTTCAATATTTTTCAACAGTAGACGACCTATTTGTAGATGCACTTGCTTTTTTTCTACTGCTGGAATCAGAGAATAAGCTGCCTGTTGTACTCGGTCGTGTAAAAATTTGTAGGGGATATATTTTGAGGATTCAAAATAGTTTTGCGAGAGGTTATTTGATAAGTCTTCTGGATTCCATAGTAAAGGAACTTTATAGTTATTTTTTAGCGGTAAAATCAACCCTTCATCTAAAGCAGATTGTAATTCATTAGCTGTTACTGTTTGAGATTTATTATTAACGATAGCCAGAATTTCTAAATTAAATTTATTGCCAATACAAGCTGCTAATTTAAGAACTTGTTGAGTTTTTTCATCTAATTTTTCAATTTTACCCACCATCAATTCAACTACATTATCAGTAATAGAAACTCTTTCAATTTTTTCTATATCCCATTGCCAATAACTTTGTCGATCATCTTGTTGTTTATGGGGTTAAAGACTAAGAATTTTTCTTGGTATAAAGAACTCAGCAGTTGAGTCAGGAAAAATGGATTGCCTCCTGTTTTTTTGGCAACTAATTCAGCTAAAGGTTTAGTAATTTCTGTTGAGCAACTTAGGGTATCAGCGATTAATTGATTAATATGATTAATTTTTAATGGATAAAGGGTAATTTCATTAACTGGTACTTGTGCAGTCTTAATTTTCTCTAAGGTATACATTAGAGGATGGGTAGCACTAACTTCATTATCTCGATATGCTCCAATTAAAAGAAAATATTGATTTTCATCATCTGACATTAATTGCTCAATTAAGTTCAAAGATGCTAAATCTGCCCATTGTAAATCGTCAATAAAGATTACTAAAGGATGTTGTTTTTTGCAGAAAACACTCAAAAATCTTTGAAAGAATAAATTAAATCTATTTTGACTTTCAGTAGCTTCTAATTGTTCAATTTGTGGTTGTTTACCGATAATTTTTTCAACTTCGGGAATTACATCAATAATAATTTGACCGTTATTTCCTAGAGCTTCTAATAGTTGATTTTTCCAATTTTGCAGAGTAGTTTCTGGTTCACTGAGCAATTTACGGATTAACTCTTGAAAAGCTTGAGAAATTGCTGAATAAGGAATATCTCTCTGGAGCTGGTCAAATTTTCCACTTATAAATTTTCCTCGTTTTTTTGTAATAGGTTTGTGAATTTCATTGACTAAAGCAGATTTACCAATTCCTGAATAACCAGAAATCAAAATCATTCCAGTTTTTCCCAGACTTACTAGCTCGAATGCTGTTAATAGTTGCTCGACTTCTTGTTCTCTACCATAGAGTTTTTGAGGAATTTGAAATTTCTCACAAATATCTTGAGTTGCTAAAGGAAAGTCTGAAATTTCTCCTAAAGTATTGAATTGCTCTAGACAGGTTTGTAGATCTGCTTTAATTCCCCTAGCGCTTTGATATCTTTCTTCTGGGGTTTTTGCTAATAGTTTGTTGATGATGTTAGAGATAGAATGAGGAATGTCGGGAATTAGTTGATGTACTGGTAATGGTTGTTGGGCAATATGACAATGAACTAACTCCATGGGGTCTGTTGTTTCAAAAGGTACTGTATTAGTTAAAAGTTCATAGAAAGTTACTCCCAGGGAATAAAAATCGCTACGATAATCTATACCTCGGTTCATTCTACCTGTTTGTTCTGGGGCGATATATGCTAAGGTTCCTTCTAGTTGATTGGGGGGAACAACTGTGAGAAATTCTTGGGATAAACGGGTAGAAATGCCAAAGTCGATGATTTTGAGTTGTTTTGTTTGGGGGTTATAGACAATATTTGAGGGGTTAATGTCTTTGTGGATAATATTAGATTTATGAATTGCTGCTAGACTTTCTGTTGTTTTAATGGCGATGGTTAGAAAGTTTTCTAAGTTTAATTGAGATTGAGATATTAGTAATTTTAGAGATTGACCACCGAAGTCTTCTAAGAGTATTACTAAACTATTCTCATATCTTTGTAGATCGTAAGCTTTGATAATACTATCTACATTTAAAGAACGAGTAATTTCATATTCTTGTTTGTAGCGAATCAGTTCTAAAGGAATTGGGTAGTTTTCTTTGAGGATTTTGAGAATAATTGGGTTATTATTTTCCTTTAAAGTAGCTTTATAAACTAAGGAATTAGGACTTTCATAGATTTTTTGATGATATGATAGTTAATTTTCATAAGCTCTTAATAAATAAGCCATAAGATAAGCCAATCAAGTGAAGTTTAGCACTTTGCTTATCCTATGGCTA